>NZ_AJLL01000022.1 GCF_000317225.1 Fischerella thermalis PCC 7521 | reverse complement strand
GGCTGATGCGTTGGTGTTGTGGTGGTCTATGATTGATTCACACTTAGAGGTTATCCGAAAACTTACAGACCGACGCAGTGAACCTGGTGGCAAACTTTCTGGGGCAAAGCTTTGGGAAAGTGAATAGTGGCAAGGCTGTGACCTGTTTCGGTTTCGGTTTGGACTGAGACTACTTCTGCTAAGTGCGATCGCAAAGCTGCTTCTCTATGGGCAAAACGTGCATCCCAAGTTCTGACTGTTTGCTCCACGGCGATTATTTTGGCTTGTTTATGGGGATCTACACTCGCAGGAAAGCGGTAGTCTACTTCAATGGTCATTGATCTTGGTTGTTAGTTGTTTGTTGTTTGTTGTTTGGAATCATAAACCAGCAACAACCAACCATCAACCACCAACTAAACTACAGCGTTTCCAAATAACTAAGCAGGTCTGCCATTTCTTTGGCACTAGGCTGGAATTTTGGCATAGGAGGAGTGTCGCCACTGATCACTTGATGAATTAGACCATAGGGTGATTTGCGCTTGGAGACTCCTTGTAAACTGGGACCGACACGACCATCTGCTTCCCAACCATGACAACCAGCACAGTTGATTTGAAAGATGGCATGTCCTTGTATCGGATCGCCAGTCAGGGATAAAACTGTCTTGACATAGGGGTCGGAAGCTCTGACTATGCGAACAGCAAAAATCCCCAAGACAAGCACTAGCAAAATTGCCAGAGCCATCAAAGCGATGCGCTGAATCATGATTTTAGGTTGGGTAATTTGGTTATCCAAATTTTTTTGCTGTCAAAATTAGGTGTACAAATGTTTTTCATTTCATACACATAGCTTAAAATTTCTTTGATTGTGTTTGCAAGCACAAATCTATATTTTCTGTGTTCTGTTGTTGCCTAAAACCATCATCAGACATGGGATTGATGCCAAATTTGGTAAGATTGGGAAAAGGACATAAATCTTTAACAACTGCAACAAGGAGATTTCAAGTGGTTGAACCCCTACTAGATGGCATTGTTCTGGGTCTCATCTTCGTAACTCTGGCTGGATTATTTTATAAAGCCTACCAGCAATATAAACGTCCCAATCAGTTGGGAGGTTAAATTCAGTGAACAGTGAATAGTTATCAGGTATATGATACCCACTTGTGAAACTGATAACTGTTAATTATTGGGGAAATAGGATGTTGGGGTGATGGGGAGACACAATTAAAAACAAAAATTAAAATTTTTTAATTGTCTGTGTCCTTGTTCTCCCACGTCTTCTTATCAATCTTCTGTTTCTGTTGTTCTGTAGAAAGTAATGGCCGTGTTTCCGTAAATTTTTTGACGACAAATTTCTAAACCGGGAATTACGAGCGGTGTATGATTTTGAAGACTGTGTTCTATTGCTATTTCCCCATCAGCATCTAATAACTGGTATGATGCGATCGCTTCTAATCCTGGCTGGTAAACTTGACTAGCGTAAGGCGGATCGAAGTAAATTCGATCAAACTGCTGTCCAGCGAGTTTTGGCAACCACTGCATTACATCACCGCGTAGCACTTTCCATTCCTGTTCATCTTTGGCTACTTGTTGCCAGTTTTGTTGGATAATTGCACAGGCACGACTGGATTGTTCGATCGCGATCGCACTTTTTGCTCCTCTACACAATGCTTCCGCACCCATCGAACCTGTACCGGCACACAAATCTAGCCAGCGACATCCTTCTATTGTTCCCTGCCAAATATTAAATATGGCTTCTCTCACCCGCGCACTTGTAGGTCTAGTATCTTTACCTGGTAATGTTTTTAACGGGCGATTACCGTAAATTCTCAGAGCCATGAGCTTGGGGTCGAAATTAACGCAGACTTAAATTACAAACTCACTTTCGCTCTAACTTTATCATCGCAAAAAGTGGTTCACATAAAATATTAACTAATTGCTGTTGCATGAAATAACTATCCACCACTTTTGAGCAGAATTTTTCCATCATTCTCGATGTGGATGGTGGAGTGAATAAAACAGGTGAAATAATGAGAGAAATTTACAAAAATTAACTTGATTTTAAGCAGCAATTTCTTCGCGATCGCGGACTTGGGCAACAAAATTAGACAGAATTTGCAATCCGATATTAGAAGATTTTTCGGGGTGAAACTGGACAGCCATTAAGTTTTCGTGGGCAATAGCGGCTGTCACTGTTTGACTACCGTGAGTGACGTTAGCAGCGCGGACTTCTGGTTCAGCGGGGTCAACATAATAAGAATGGACAAAATATACCCAAGGTTGAGGTGCTAAATATTCCCATAAAAGACATTTTGGTTGAGTCAATTCGAGTTGATTCCAACCCATATGGGGAATAGTAATCCCTGGTTCTGGACGGAAGCGGCGTACTTTTCCTTTGATAATTCCTAGTCCTGGTTCACAGCCTTCTTCACTGGAATCAAACAAAATTTGCAATCCCAAACAAATACCTAAAAAGGGTTTGCCAGATGCGATCGCTGCTTTGATGGGTGCTTCTAAATTCCGCGATCTTAAATGTTGTACTGCCGGGTCAAATGCACCTACTCCCGGTAATACTATCGCATCTGCTTTTTCTAATTCCTTTGCAGAATCTGTAACTTTAGGAGTTGCCCCAGCTTTTTCTAAACCTTTACAGACTGAGTGCAAATTTCCCATGTCGTAGTCCACGACTGCTATAACCGCCATTAACTTGCTCCCTGTCAATTTATTATGGAGGGTATTTCTATTTTAAATAATATTCCTTATGAAGAGAAGGTTGCTATTAATTTATTTTGAAACTTGGCTACCTGATCAACAGTCAAATTCCTCTGATGATTTATTGATTGAACTGGCTAAACTTCATTAGTTCTCTCATGATTTAACTTTCTTGGCGATTGTTACCTGTGGATATGCAATTTGTGGGTAATCGAATACTGGAAAAAATTGCAGAACTCTGACCCGATGGGAGGAACTGCTGTAGCCTGACCGAAAAGCAGAGGCAATTAAGCGTGGAGTCCAATGCTAATTTTGGTGAAACTGTGTTGCATACAACGTTGAATTTAGATCAATTGGTGGTAGAGACAGAGAATATTGATATTAGCCATAACTGCGGCAAATTTGCCTGTTGCAGCTCTATATTATTCAGTACTAGATTACCCCCGACATTTCCAATTAAGAGTTTGCATCTTTATCCACGTTTCTATTTTGACTAAAGAAAAATCTTCCTCAATAGTTGCTGATTTTTTATTAATTATTCACAGAGTGGCACTTTGATAATATTTTTTGCGTCTGTTTGTGGAAAAATTTCTCTAGGTATATGTTGCCAATCTTACTAATTCTTCCCATCGCTCAAACAATTCCTCTGCCACCATCACCACCAGAAGAAGTAGTACAAACTCAACAAGTACGTCCTTTGCCAGGAAAACTGGATCGAATACCAACCTTTAATAGCAATAGTCCAGAAAAAGTTCTGACTGAAGGAATTCTCCTTTCTACCTTTCCTGGTGAAGACAAGAAAGTCCCAACAGCACATCTCAACTATCCCTTTAAAGGAAGATTTGATATTTTTGCCCATCATGTTGCGGAAGCACCCACCCCAAATGACTTGCGATCGCTGTATCTAGGCATAATCCTACATAATCCAGGTAAACAACCAGTAAAGATTAATGTGTTTCAAGGGGCAACTTATTTAAGTCAGCCAGATGCACCCTTTGTGGAATTGCCATCCTTGAGTAAAAATCTTTTGGGCAATGTTTTTGCTGGGCCAGGCGATCGCGTGATGAATGATGTCTTACGTGGACGTCGCCAAAAGATATTTCCTGCCCAAATTGTGATTCCGCCAGGACAAAGTCAGATGCTGTTGAATGCACCAATTCCTGTCAAGGGACTCACCCCACCTTTAAATGGTCGATCTGCTTTGGTGCGACTGCATAGTAGTGGTACTGTCTACGCAGCTAGTTTAGCAATGTTTGCAAAAACCAACTCTGATGGTAGCGAGCGCCCACCGACTTTAGAGGAATGGCAAATTTTACTTAATAATGCTAATTTAGCCGGACCGCGAGACAAAACTCCTACTCCTTTAGAAAAAAGTGACAAACCTATAATTTATGGACGTGTTGCAGGTGTAGCAAACGGTTCTTTTTGGCGGGCTTTTATTACAGATAGTCCTAAATCTAAATATCTAACTATTCCCCAGCCTGGTCAAGCTTATTCTTATGCATTGAGTACTGTCCCTGGTGGAACTTTGGGGACTGGTCAAATTCAAAGCGCACCCATGCTAGTACGTTATCCTGACACCGCCTATCTAGCTCATGGCAATTACGGCATACAATACAGCCTGAAGTTCCCGTTGTCTAACAACACGCAGACACCACAAAAAGTAACTATATCTATGCAGACACCCCTGAAAGAAGACCAGTTAGTCAAACCAGGGTTACGCTTTTTGAGTACACCAGCAAAACAAGTGTTTTTCCGTGGAACAGTCCGCTTAGGCTACAAAGATGATCAAGGTAAACAGCAAACTCAGTTTGTGCATTTGGTGCAAAAGCGCGGTCAGGCTGGAGAACCTTTAGTAGTGTTGAACATGAAGCCTGGTGACAAGAGATTAGTCCAGGTAGATTTTCTCTATCCACCTGATGCAACACCACCGCAGGTATTAACGGTTGAGACTGCTCAAAAATCAGCCGTTAACTAAAGTTAGGGCTAAAAGCTAAAGTTAGCTCAAGCTAACTGGAAGAAGTTTTTAGCCGGTTGAAGCTTTGATGCCAAAAACAAAACCCCCAGTTATTCACTGGGGGTATTTACATACTCTCAAACAAACCACTTTTTTGTGAAACAAACCCAATGTCTGTACTTTAGTTGGGAAGTGCATTGCTGGCATAGGCATCCATCCCATAGGCAGGAGTGCGATCGCTGTAGTCTATATCCTTACCAGTAATGGATTTAGCCAGTTTTTCAAAAGACTCAGAACGCCAGTTACGTTCGTGGATAGGCTTTCTTTGTTCTCCCAGGAAGTAAGCCATAGAACCCAGTAAGGAAGCTGCTACCCAACCGACAACGAATAATCCAATCAAGATAGCCATCATAAATTTTTAGCCCCTTTATTTAAGTTTTGTTGCTTTATGTAAATAAATGTAACAGAGACTTGAAAATTAAGTAATGGTGTGGATACCGAAAAAAAAGATAGGGTATTCCACACTCAAGCAGCCTGTGCAGCGAGTTGTGATATGTGTAAATCAATAGGCTAGCTGGCTACAATGCGATCGCCATGACAATTGTTACCCCATAAAAAAAGACAGGCACATTGCCTGTCCCACACATGATAATTGCAATCAAAATTTAGAAATTCATTTCAGCCGCTTGGACTTTTTCAACTTGCTTCTTCTTCAGAATCAGCATGATTTGAGCTAACATTACCAAGCAAACAAATGCAATCATCCATTTAACTCTGTTGGGATCTTGCAGTACGATTTCTGTGTCATCTTGACCAAAGCCACCAACGTTAGGATTATTGGTCAAAGCATCGCCATTTTTGACTGCTTGTCCTTCAGAGACAATCAATTCAGGGCCAGCTGGAATTGTGTCGACAACTGTTTCGCCAGAGTCAGTTTGAATGCTGACTTGATACTTAACGCTACCATACTCATCTTCCTCTTTGGCAATTTTGGTAATTGTGCCAGTAGCGGAAGCTGTGTAAACAGTATTGTTGCTCTTTTCGCCAGTGGGATAAACTTGTCCGCGTCCCCGGTTAGCACCCAAGTGAACTGCATATTTACCGAAGTGAATGTTCTTGTCGCTGGCGGGATCAGGAGAAAGAACTGGGAAGACGATTTCTTGGTACTGTTCGCCAGGGATGGGTCCGACAAGGAGGACGTTATCTTGTCCCTCTTTATATGGCTGGAAGTAAACATCGCCTACTTCTTGTTTTAATTCTTCAGGAATGCGATCCTCGGGAGCAATCTTGAAGCCTTCTGGGAGCATTAACACAGCACCGACGTTCAAACCAACTTTAGAACCGTCAGCACCTACTTGTTGAACGCTGGTGTCGTAAGGAATTTTTACTACCGCTTTAAATACTGTGTCAGGCAAAACTGATTGGGGAACTTCTACTTCCGCTGGCTTAGCTGCTAGGTGGCAGTTAGCGCATACAATCCGTCCTGTTGGTTCGCGGGGTGTTTCGGGATAGGTTTGCTGGGCCCAAAATGGATAAGCAGCGGCAGATTGAGGAAGGGCTAGATCGCTAGTGAAGAAAAATGTCAAAGTAGCGATCGCAATGAGCAATGTTTTGGTAATTACTCTAGCACTACGAGTTAGTCTCGCTGGTGTCAAGGCTTTTCTCATCTCTTAAGGACTAGTTTCTAGGAGCAACGTCAAATAATACAGGAGATTTGTTATCAGAGTTAACAGTTATCAGGTTTGCTTGTTCATTAACTGTTTACTGTGGCTGGTACTGAAATTTAGACCCACCAAGGTTCTTCGCCTGTCCGGAAGTCAGTTTCTGTCCAAGGAGTGAGGACAATTTTGTCTTCTTGTGTAGAGGCGTGAGACAAAGCCAAAGATAGCGGTGCAGGTCCCCGGACAACTTTACCAGTTGCATCATATTGAGAACCATGACAGGGGCACTTGAATTTGTTCTCAGCAGCGTTCCAAGGTACAACACAACCCAAGTGGGTGCAAACTGCATTAATTCCGTAATCACCAATTGCTTCTTTGCTTTCTACCACAATATAAGTAGGGTCGCCTTTTAGTCCCTGCACTAGAACGCGATCGCCCACATTATGGCTTTCTAGAAACTTGCTGACACTGACATCGTTACCTAATTCATCTTTGGCAGTTGTACCACCGCCAGCACCACCACTAGCAGGCGGGATAAAATACTTGACAACGGGAAATAATACCCCTGCGGCAACTCCGGTCACGGTTCCAAAAGTCAGAAGATTCATGAACTGGCGTCGCCCCATATCGGGTACGTCCATTGATTCGGAAAATTGAGCCATAATTTATGCGTTCTTGGTGTATTTTGTAAACAATTTTGACTTGAGTTCTAATTATCGAGAGACTCATGCCTATGTTTTGATGACCATGCCCACAAAGACGCCAGTTTTTCTTTTTAAGATATTTCTAGCATCTTTTCTTGTAGCATTACATTTCTTTATATTCTTATCATACTTGAGTAACTGAACTTAACATCATAACTAAATGTAAAATATAATTGAGAACGGTCATGACAGGACAAGAATTACGTCAACTGCTGCTAGAAAAGTGGGGGCGCTCTTATGATGTTCAACTGCGCCGCACTCAAGGTAAAATATTTTTGCAAGTCATGTGGAAATATTTAGAACAAGCTTCTTTTCCCTTAAGTGAGGCTGAGTACCAAGAGCATTTGGATAGTATTGCAAACTATTTGAATTACTTAGGTGGAACAGCACAGGTACAAGAATTTATTCAAGGAACACGGGAACGTCCACGACTTGGAAAAGCTGTCAGTATTCCTTTAGATTTAGGGGAACGCTCAACGGAATGGTTAATATAAACTTTTATAAGTCTGTAAATTTCAAACAGTAACTTCTACTAAATATTTATTTTTTTTACATACTTGTTCACTCTTTGAATTGCTAGCTAATACTCTAACAAGATTTTGGATTGATGTCATTTCATCGGTCGCAATCCTTTTTAAAATTGGTATAGCCAAGATGAGCAATAAAAAATTTATTACTAATTATTAAAAGTGTAACGCGAATTTGCTTTTACTTGCGCCGAATTTTCTGATGAAAAAAGATGATTTATCTTTGCCAAGTGATTGTATTCTCCGCAAAGCAACACCAGCTGACATCTGGTCAATTCGGTGGTTGGTGCTGTCAGCTAAACTTGACCCTACACAATTAAAGTGGCAACAATTCTGGGTAATTGAATATGATCAACAAATAGTCGCTTGTGGACAACTACGTAAATTTTCCGGCGCACAAGAACTTGGTAGTTTAGTGGTTAAACCAAATTGGCGCGATCGCAATTTGGGCAGTGTTCTGACTCAGCATTTAATCCATGCTGCTACTCAACCGCTATACCTGGAGTGTCTAGGTCAGCGTCTGGCTGAATTTTATCACCGGTTTGGTTTTGTACCCATTTCTTTTGAAGAATTACCGCGATCACTTCGGCGTAAGTTTCAATTATCTGAGTTAGGAAGAAAGCTGGGAATTGTGCCTGTGGTATTCATGCATTACCAAGATAAATAATATCATGTCCACTGGAACACTTATATTATGCGTTGGGGTCGGTAATGGGTAATGGGTAATTGGTAATTGGTAATTAAAATACTGATGATTTTCCCATGTCTGATGACGCCAGGTGACGCCACGTGCTACAACTCTTGGAACCCCCAAGGGCGCAGTGGCTCCTTTATGCCGGGAAAGGAGTCCACCGCACTGGCTCCTCAATGCCCAAGCTTTATATCGTAAGCAATTAGTCTGAGATGATATAAGTCATGTAATTTATTTGTTCACTGATTTTATCCCTATTTTTTGGCAAAAATCGTCAACAAAACTGGGCCAAATAAGTCGTAGCTTAATGCCCAAATATCAAAAAATAGCTTTTTGTTACTGAGATAATTATTAGTCATTATTTAACTTAAATCAGAAACTATCTGACTAATTTTTAGTAAGATATTTTATATCGTAATTTTCCCCTTCATTATTTTTCTAGAATAGCCTGCACTTGCATCAATAATTCATCAATATTGATGGGTTTGTGAAGAAATCCATCTATCTGTAATTGCTGCTGATCGAATGTTGGTAATTCGTCATAGGCAGTCACGATCACAATTGCAACAGAAGGCTGGTTTTGTCGAATCCATTTGGCAACCTCATAACCATCTAATTCAGGCATCATTAAATCCAACAATACTAAGCTTGGTGGATTGGCTTCAATTTTAGCAATTGCTGTATATCCACTAGATGCAATGTCAACTTGATAGCCTTCAGACTCTAGGATTGTTGCCAGTAGCAAAGAATTATCGATGACATCGTCGACAACAAGAATTTGCTTTTTATTCAAATTTTCTTCCAGAAACAAATAACTCATACAACAAGAGATTTATTAAATGTGTCATTTTATAAGAAGAGACTGCAAAAATTAGGCTCTTCCAAAAGAAAACGGTTTTTATTTTATATTTGCTCTTACTTTGGTGTTATTTGCCTCTTACTTTAGGCATAATATAAACATATCTAAAGAAATATTAAAAATAATAAAAAAATAATACATGATTAAACCTCTACTCACCTGAGTTGCACCTCGCCCTGAGTATGCCTTGAACTCAAGTTCAACCCTCATAGCCCAAGTCCGTGAAAACGGACTCAAACGCCTGAGTCTCCCAGTGTAGCTCATAGCAATTTTCTACTAACTTTTACTACTGGTGCGATCAACTAATTTTGTTTAATAGCTATAGATGTGTTTGATTTTGATATGAGCATCCTAGTAGTGTGAAGGTGTCTACATATTTGCCTTAGTAAGGATAGCAGCGAATATTTCAAGTATTTTCACAATATTAATTTGAGTTGCAAAATCTGTTGATCGCTCAGTAAATACTGAATTTTACAAGTATGATATTCCGTCATAAAAAGCCTCAATTTTATGTGCATATCAGTATTTGCACACTTTACCTAACTACATAAATCAAAAGCGCATCACTATGAAAAATAAAAAAACAATCCCTAAAAAAAGTGTATTTAGGGGACTTTTTGCATTTAAAGCCCGAATTTTCTTTTTAGTCTTCGTTTTCATCATTAGTTTTTTTGGCATTCTGCTATCAAATTGGTTGATGGCAAGTCAGCCAACCTTAGCAAGAATTAGTCACATTACCCGACCCTGATAAATTTGAGCAAGCCTTCGACGATGCTGTATTGGATGTGCCTTTTGGTCACTTCGAGAGTTCCCCAGATGGCATCGACAATACTACTCAAATTCCCAGTATCTTCACTTTTCAGACACATCCTTATTTAGCTGATGGACAGTTTGCTGTTGGCCCCTTTGCTGGACTCAGCGCTGTGAACAATGCAGTCCACTCTTCAGAGATTAACCTGTTAGCAGCTGCCCAACTAAGTCAAAAAACTCTTGGCATTGACTCAGAAGTCTACATTGGTACATTTCTCCAGAATGCTGCCGATCCACGCCTGCGTTTACCACCAGGACAACCAGTGAAACCTTCAGAGTGGTTACGGCAAGTTGCACCAGATGTGATCCAAGCAGAGTTAGAAGATCAAATCCCTGCACCTGGTACGGGTACTTATCCAGACTTACAACCCACTTTGTTTACATACAACGGTTTGGTTTTCAGTCCCGACACAAACAACCCAGATGATAATGATTTGTTAGTGCCACCAAAAATATATAGCCTCGATACACCTGTTCCTGTACCTGCTGATGCTACAGTCCTGGATGTACCAACAGAAGGCATTTCTGTTGACTCGACAACTTTACCCACAGGCATATTGCCAGAGGGAGGTTATAAAACTACTTCCTTACGTGGTCTTTACTTCAGCGCGCCATATTTGCACGATGGTGGCGCAGCGGTCAGGGCTGGAAGTTTGCAAGTTAACTCAGATGGCAGCTTTAATATAGTTGACCCCACAGGCTTGGGATTGACTGGTACTCTCAGTCAAAGCATACCCGCCGATCCTGCTAGTAGCTTGCGCGCTTTGCTAGATGAGGAACTTCGCACTCAAGTTATAGCAGCCAACAAAGCTAACCCTGCTTTGGTGAGGAGTAATCTCGATGGTACTGGTCATGAATTCTATGTGGGTCGTGAGAAGCAAACAGATTTGATTAACTTCTTGTTAGCACTGGATGACGATCCTGGGCGTTTTTAAGTTAGCGTGGTTTGCAAAGTTGCCAAGAACCTCGCTCTGGTCAACACAGATTTGGGTGTTGTTCTAGTTTTTACAAAGCAACTTTTGTACTTATTTTGTTTGTATCCTCAAAACAACCATCAAAAGCGATCGCGTCGGCTACTGTATCCTTGGGCTGCTGACGAATGACTTCGGTTCCTACTTTTGTCAGGGTATAAACCAGTTCTTCAACCCACTTATTTTCAATAATGGCAACAATGGCAGAACTACCAGGAACCATAGAGTCCCCAATTTCTCTAAGTTCTCGGTTGTCAAACCCCAAATTTATCACTTTTCCACTAAAAGCACGGGGTGCGGTATCTAACACAATGCCTGCAATTGGCCCACCTGCAACAATGCCGATAATGGCACCTAAAATGCCACAAATACCCGCATCACTTTTAATTCCTACTGTTTGGGCTATCTCTTTCAGAGACAGCTTACCGTTTTGATTCTTAGTAATAACTGCTGCATTCCAAAGGCCGATAGTTTTTTCTTTTTTAAGTAGCTTTAGCTCCTCAAGTACTTCAGCAGCTTCTTTTTGGTCTCTAAAACAAGCAATGATTAGGCTAATAGGATTTTCCATAAGATCTGTCCTATTGTATGACTGTGTTTTCAAAATGTTCATCTCTGCACTCCGTTGGTTTTCTGGCTAGTGCAATTGCTTTAAAGAGATATTCAGACCGATGCTTTCTATACCCCAAGGGTGCTGTCGTTGTCGAAGGTGGTAATGTAACTGTTTAGGTGATTGTTGCTTGCTTGTTTGATGATGTAATCTAGCGGGAACAAAAATGATCGTCACCACAATTACTTTGCTTGCATGGATAAATTGCATATGCGATTTATCATGCTTTGCTTTTATAGATAAAACCTTTAACATGGGTCTGGCAACCATTTGTTGATAAGGCATGGTACTTCAAAATTTTGATCTTATGAAAGGTGTGTATTTGAAGCTTGGTTATAATTATTTAGTCAGATAAATGGTAAATAAAGCAATAGTATGAGCAGGAATAATATTGTAAGCAACAAGTTATTTCTTCTATCCCTCATATTTTTTATGAAAACCTTATAATTCAGGAAATATCCTTACCTATATAAGCTAAATAACGAAACAAAAATTACTAATGAATCAGGACAATGATTAGTATAGAGAATTTTCAATGATGGGTCTGTCAATTTTAGATTTTGGATTGAAAACAATCTACAATTACAAATCTAAAACACAAAACATGTTGACAGAATCTCTGGATATAGCTTTTGTAAAGCATCTTTCGCAATCATTTTGTAAATTCCTGTTATTTATCAAATTTAAATTTTTATTCCATGAAACTCCTTCATTAACAGATATTAGAGAACAAGTTTCATAATTTATGCGTATTGTCTGTGTTATTTTAGCTTGTAAAAATAAGCCAGTGATAAGGAATATATAAGAAATAAATAATAAAACATACCTAACAAATTTAAGCTTACTACAATCACATAACTCATGATTATAAATCAACAGAGTTCGATTTTATCATCTATTGTTTAGCATCAAATTTTGATAATCTTGTCAATTGTGGATTTTTGATTACGAAAGCTCTATTGAAGAAAATTTGAATTTTACATCTGTCGCAATCTTTCTTAAATTTGATATCACTAATTGATTGGAGTCAAATTTGCCTGCCGACTTTCTGTGAAAAATTTCTTCCTTGTCGCTCCTTGACGAGGAACCAGATGAGATTACTCCAGATATTGGATTCCTATTTCATTGTTGCGAAGCTAGCTACACCTTAAAGAGCTTGCTTTTCTATTGGCTGTTGCAGGACTGCCTATTGCCACATATCCCTGGGAAATATAGTAGTAAGGATGAACCATATGCCATGACTTGTCATTTTTTCGTGTTGAGAATTTGTGTGAAAATGACAAAAAAACATCTGATACACCTCATGTTTTTGCTGCTAGATGCTGCTATATCCTCTGTTCGTAACTATTTGCAGCGCCAGTCCAGAGTTAACCCCGGTGCGACCGGGGTTAACTTTTACCCAATTTTATGGGTGAGATTCACTGTTTCGGAATAGCCACTATGTGACTATAGTGACATAGGAAACGTTCAAGCCAGCCCCAGTGCCACTGGGGTTTTCCTTATGAAAGCATTAATCCTAGCGCCAATTTGTCATAACGTCAATCTGTTATTTTGTCCAATAAATTCTACTTCACAGTAATTTTAGGTTCAGAGTTTGCTAAGCAATAGCATTTTGCTTCTCAATAAATTATTGCCTGTTATCACAATATTTACTAGTGAATATCTTCATTTTAAGATTTGACTTAAGTTGTTTATTATTAGTAGTCGACTACACTAATTTTGGTAGGTTTGTAGTGTAGACGCTCGTAAGAGCAACTTCCCGTAGGTGGGCTTTAACCATCATTTATATCATGTCCGTTTGAAGACTTATCATATTCGTGGAGGCCGGTAATTGGTAATTGGTAATGGGTAATGGGAAAAACCAATTACTTGCTATCTACAAGACCAATCATATCGTAAGTAATTAGCCGGACTTGATATTAAACACGCCCATTGCTTAATACGAAATCCTTTAGCCTGTCAGAAATTTTGTGGCAGTCTATTTAGGATATCTATAGCAAATATGATCACAAAAATATACAGCAAATATTATGATACCTGATGTTTGAATCTATGATTTGCAGATGTTGTATCGCCTAGAGTTGATGAGGAGGACAGAAAGAATTTGGAGCATAGTTATGATTATTTGAGATTTCTAATATAGCTTTTTGACAAAAACTCCCAATCCAAAATCTAAAATCTAAAATCCAAAATTGGTATTAACTTAGTTATGATTTCCAATTAAGTATGTCAGTAATTTGTTTGGGCAGTTTAATTGGGTTGAAAGGCTTGGCGATCGCCCCGACAATTCTCATCTGTTTAAGCTGTTGAGGTGAAAACCAGCTGGCTTTTGCAGTGATCAAAACAATTGGAATTGGTTGGATAAGTGGATGGTTTCTAAATTCTTGAATAACCCCAAGACCATCTGTTGCGAGCATTGGCATATCTAGAAGAATAGCATCGGGTCTTCTGATCAATAATGCTTCTTTAAGCATCAAAACTTCCAGCCCTTGACTGAGAGAGGAAACTGACAGCACATCCCAGCCACCAAGGCGACTTAAGCAAACTTGCAAAATCGCTCGGACAGAAGCTTCGTGATCGATGAGTAAGATGAGCTTACCAGACATGACTGAATTTACTTTAGGCCGCTCAAGAGCGCACCCAAAGGGGGATTTTGAAGATGGATTAAACTCTGTCACTGGGTCTTTCTAGGATTGAATTACTTTACACAGAAGAATAAAGCCAAAAACTAAGACACTTGTAAGCAATTTCTAAAACCAGTTGATTATCATTATCGCATGATTATTTGCTTTTGCTTTCTCAAGCTACCAGCCCAAAATTGCATTCACCTGATTCCAAACTGTCATGGGGTCAAACGGTTTGGTGATCACACCAGCAACTCGCATCTTGGCAAAGCGTTGGCGATCGCTCGGTAACACCTTAGCTGTAAGCAGTATAACTGGAATGGATTGCGTCGTTACATCCGAACGAAGACGATCATAAACCTGAAATCCATCCATATCTGGCATTGACACATCTAGGAGAATAGCGTCTAGGGGTTGTTCAGTTTTTGCTTTGAGTAATCCTTCCTCACCTGACTCAGCCAGGAAGGCTTTCCAGCCTGCAAATTTTTCCAGGGAGACTTGAATTACTCTACGAATGTCTTTTTCGTCGTCTACAATTAAGACGCGTTTGATCATGCTTCCCCCCTCTTGAGCGGCAAGATGAAATAAAACGTACTTCCTTCTCCTAGTAAACTCTCTACCCAAATACGTCCACCATGTTGGTCAACAATACTCTTGCAGATGGATAATCCTAGCCCAGTTCCCCCTTTTTGACGAGAATCAGAAGCATCAACTTGCTGAAAGCGTCCAAAAATGCTTTCGAGCTTTTCTGGAGGAATGCCACGTCCTTGATCTTTAACGGCAAAGAGAATATGGGAATTAGGAAAGTGGGGAGATGGGGTGGTGGGGTGGTGGGGTGAAATCTTTCTCCCTATTTCCCTATCTTTCCATTTTTCCATCTCCTGATTTAATACTTCGGTACTTATCCAAACTGTACCACCCACAGGTGAGAACTTGATAGCATTACTTAATAAATTGATCAATGTTTGCACGATCGCATCTGGGGCTGCCCAAATTTGCATATTTGCAACCATGACGGAAATTTCCACCCGGGCTTCTTTGGCGATCGCCTGCACTGTCTCAATTGCTTGCTGTACCAGATCGGCGATTTCGCATGTTTCCATTACAAGTTGGGTTTTGCCAGACTCTAGTCGTTCGAGATCGAGGATGTCGTTCACCAAACGCACAAGGCGATCGCTGTTATTAAAAGCTATTTGCAGCATTTCTTTCGCTTGTTCGGGTTCATGATCAAAGATACCCGTTTCTAAAATTCCCAAAGAACCGCGAATAGCTGTTAACGGCGTGCGGAGTTCGTGACTCACAATCGAAATAAATTCATTTTTCATGCGATCAACTTTGTAGCGATCGCTAATATCTTGAATTTGAACAATAAAATAGAGCGGTTGTCTGTGTTGATCTTTGACAAGCGACACATTCAACAGAATATGGATCACATCTCCTTGCTTGTGCAGAGATCGTTTCTCTACTTGATAGAGACGAATGTCATTCGCCAACATCTGTTGCATAGCTTCTAAACTAGCCTCGAGATCATCGGTATGGATGACATCCTTCAACGTGAGAGTAAGCATTTCTGCTTCAGTGTATCCAGCAATTTCACACAGGGAATGATTCACCTTGAGAAATTGTCCCTGTGGTGAAACTAATGCCATGCCGATGGGCGCAGCATTAAAGGCCTTACGGAATCGCTCTTCACTCTCGCGTAGGGCCCCCTCGGCTTGCTTGCGAGCGGTGATATCCAGTGATGTACCAATCAGTTTTATCACCTGTCCTTGTGCGTTCACCAACGGCTCTCCACGGGAATCCAGGTAACGAATTGAACCATCTGGCAACACAATTCGTAGATCAAAGGCATAGGGAATACCTTGGGTAATTGCCCGTTCAATATGTTGTTTTAGAATCTCTCGATCCTCAGGATGCACCCTTACGAGCAATTCAGCAAAGCTTGGTTCCCCTTGATCTATTTCTATTCCCCAGTGATGGAACGTTGTTTCTGACCAATTGATCTGCTGGCTTTGGAGATCAAATTCCCAACTGCCGATTTGGGCAACTTTTTGAGCCATTGCCAGATGTGCTTCACTACGGCGCAATGCATCTTCAGCCTGTTTGATATCGGTGATGTCTATACCTACGCCATCCCAAACTGTCCGACCATCCCGCAAGCGTCGGGGCGTTGAGCGCACATCTAACCAGATAATGTTTCCTCGTAAGCTGCGAAACCGCATCTGCATCTCAAAAATACACAGCGTTTTGAGAGATTTCAGGCCTAACTTTTGGCGGACAGGTTTGTCTTCTTCATGAATTAAGTTCCTGAGAACATTAGCATCCTGGATTATTGCTTCTGGCTTCAGCCCAATTAGGTCTTCAATTCCGGCACTAATGTAGGAGAAGTAAACTCCCTGATCTGGAACATGAACAATTTGGAAAATGAATCCTTTAGGCAGATTGTCCCCGATCGCCCGTAGTATTGCTTGGCGTTCCTGCAATACTAATTGCATCTGTTTGCGTTCAGCTAATTCAATTTGTAACTGATAATACAGATCTGCTTGATGAATGGCGATCGCTAACTGGTTGCTGATTTGCTGTAAAAACTCTGCCTCAGATGCTTGCCACTGGCGGTAGTGGGAGCAGGCGTGAACTATGAGCAATCCCCAAACCCTAGTCGAAGAATCTTCCAAGGTTTGGATAATGGGGGCAACCACTTTTGATTTCACCCCAATTTGCTGCATAAACTCAACCAGACACGCCCCCCACTCATCCTTGGCCACATCTGGTAAAATACGAGGGTTTCCTTGGCGATAGTACTCATAACAGTCATCAGGGAAACATTCGTCGACCCAACGCATTTGATATGTCATGGGATACTCTGGAACCACGGCTTCCTCGATTATCTGTCCGGAACCATCTTGATTTAAGCGGAAGATCAATACGCGGTCGGTCTGGAGAGTTCGCTGGACTTCGACTACTGTAGTTCTCAAAATTTGTTCCAGGTCGAGTGATTGACGAATGTGCTGAGTAATGGTGATGAGTAGGCGTTCCTGTTCTGCTTGTAATTGCAAAGACTGCTCCAGTTTTTTCCGCCTGGTAATGTTGAAGCAACTGCCAATCAAACGATAAATTTGCCCATTCTCGTTTTGCAACGGACTCAGGTTCGTAATCCACCAGGTTTCTTTGCCTTTAAATACTAGACGCTCTTCATAAGTGATTCGTTCTCTAGCTATGATGCAGGCACGATAACGAGCAGTCACAGCCTGTGCATCTTCTGGTGAAAACACTTGTTCGGGGGTTTTGCCTGCAACTTCTGCTGATAAAAGTCCAGACATACGCTCGTGGGCGGGGTTAATGCCAACATAGCGAAAGCTGCCATCTTCTAGCACATCAACGATACACACCCCAGCAGCAATGCCTTCGTAGATACTGCGTAAAAACTGTTCACTTTCTCGTAGCGCTTCCTCTGCCCGTTTGCGGTCAGTGATATTTCGCGCAATGCTCAGAACTGTTGCAACGGAACCATCCTCAGCCAATTCCGGAACCAGACGACAAAGCCAATAACTTATTCCTTCAGGACAGGGAAACTCAGCTTCATAAATCTGCTCCTGTTTGGTCTCAAACACATGCTCTAAGGCTGCGTGCCATGGGTTGACAATGGTTTGGGGGAAACCCATTTCTAACTCAGTCTTACCAATCCACTGTGCTGGCGGAATGCCTGTTTCTAGTTCAACACGAGGATTGATATAGCAAAAGCGATACTCTCGATCAACTCGAGAAATCACATCCGGGGCATTTTCCACTAATGCCCGAAATTCTTGCTCCCGTTGACGCAAAGCTTCTTCAGCACGTTTACGCTCAGTGATATCTTCTGTTAATCCGATGTAGCGTAAAAGGTTTCCTGTTTGATCAAAAATTGGAAACACTTCGGCAAACATCCAGCGAATTGTGCCATCCGATTTAATAATCCGATATTCTCGCTGAGCATGTTTGCCTTGATACTGTTGATCGAGAGACTGCAATACTGATGGGCGATCATCTGGATGCACCACCTCTAGCCAGGATCTGGAATTTTGATAAAGGCTCTCACAAGTTAGTCCGTAAATCTTTTCATACCCAGGACTAATATAAAGAAACTGTTGAGAATCCGCAGACCAGACAAAGAAAAGTTGGTTAATATTTTCTGCAATTTCACGAAATCGCTCCTCACTTTCTCGCAGGGCTGTTTCGGCTTGTTTGCGTTCAGTAATATCTCGAATCAGCCAACGTAGAGCAATGAGTTTTTGGGCATCACGCACAGGAGCAACTGTAATTTCAACAGGAAAAGGCTCACCCTGACGGGGTTGCAGGCTGAGTTCCCAGGTTTGTTTATCTGGGAGTGAGGATAAATGATTTAATTGCGTACGAAATGCTCGCCGAGCAGATGCTGGAATAAAACTAACTAAGAGTTTGCCAGTTAAAAATCCCGATTCTACAGAAAGTAGCGTTGCGATCGCATGGTTTGCTTCTAAAATTCTCCCTTGTGCATCTGTAACTAAGTATCCATCCGGGGCAAAGTTAAACAAATCTCTATAGCGCTGTTGCTCAATCAGCAACTGGTGATTCTGTTCTTGCCGTTCTTCCTCAAGTACCTGTAGATCCTCGAGAGTGCGTTGCAACTCCTGATTTACTGCTTCTTGGTTAGTGCTGTATTCTTCTAATTTCCTGTAAGCTTCCTGTAATGCTTGCTCTGCTTGCTTATGAGCAGTGATGTCAACTGCAACCATTGTCACGACCCAGCAACCCCCGACTTGATCCCAGCGAGAAGTTAAGGTCTCTGTAATCCATCGTAGAGAGCCATTTTTGTGATAGAAACGATACTCTACTGTCAGCGCTTCTCCTTTGGGGATCGCTGTTGACCGCTGTTCAATAATAGCTGCCAAATCTTCGGCAGGAACCCGTGATGACCAAACTGCCGGAGTAAATTCTTGGGGAGTATAGCCAAAAACGGTTTCACAGCCTGTAGAATGGTAATCAGGCTCCCAAGTGCCGTCAGGGTAAACACGAAAACTGGCAATTGAAGCTTGGGCGGAGTTGAGGATATCTTTGAGTTTCGCTTTCGATGCTTGCAACGCTGCTTCTAGTTGCTTGCGATCGCTAATATCTTTGCCAATCCCGACTGTCCAGCCATTACTCAGTCGGATATTTGCCCAGGTCGTATCCACGTAGCGATCGTCCCGACACCTGGTTTTGAAATCCTGCCATTTTCCAGTCGCCGCCTGGATATGTTCCTCAACCCGCTGACGTTGTTCCAAATCAGGATAGCACTCTGCTAAGAAATCACTCTCGCGAATTTCCCTCAAAGACCAACCTAGAACACGCTCATATTCCCGGTTAATTAATACAGTTTGACCCGTTTGATCCCGAAGTTTCAACATTACAGGCATGTGGTCAAACAGCGTTTGCAAAATTTCGTGCTGCTGCTGTAGTTTTTCTGTGCGTTCGGCAATTTGAGCTTCTAGAGTTTGATTATATTTGGCTAAGAGTTTCTGTGCTTGTTTGCGTTCGGTAATGTCGGTAAAAGCTGTGATCGCATAAATGACTGCGCCTGTCTCATCAAAGATGGGAGTTGTCAAAACTTCTAAAGGCACAGTTTTATCAGCTTGACGCAACTCCATATCATCAATTTTGACGGATTCACCTGCAAAAGCACGCACGATGGGTAGTTGGTCAGTGGGGTAAAGCTGATCACTTCCAGCTTGATAAACTTGAAAAACCTGTAATAATTGCTCTGTTGTGACTTCTAGTGGAGCGGTGATCCCCAGTAACTGCTGTGCCTTGAGATTGCTGTAAATGAACTCACCATTGGTATTGTGTGCTGTCACTCCTATCGGCATCGCTTCAAGAATCTGATTTAGTCGATGCTCTCTGGTGCGTAATTGTTGTTCACTTTCACGCAATTGGTTGTACAGTTTGGCATTGTGAAGTGAAATTGCTGCCTGGGCAGATAGTAGTTTTATTACTTTTAATTGCTCTTTTGTAAATACCCCATTAGTAATATTATTTTCCAGATATACAATGCCGAGCAATTCTTCTTGATGAAGCAGTGGCACACACAATATTGATTTAGTTTGGTGTTGTTGAATATAAGTATCATTAATAAAGTTGCCCTCACGGGTAGCATCATCCACAACTACACTTTCTAAAGTCTGGATCACATAATCAATCACCGATGCAGGTAGGTGATCAGCAATCGCCAGAGATTGCAATACAATGATTTGCTCGTTTGTGGCAATATCTATTGTGCCAGAGGCTGCGATCGCCCATTTTTCTGTGCTTGTTGATGCTGTTTGGCAAGGCAAAATTAAATAACCCGTTTGTGCTTGAGCATTCTCAATCAGAATTTTCATCAAGACACTGAGCGATCGCTCGAGTTCAATTTCACTCGCAATTGCCTGATTTGCTCTAATAACAGCTTCTAAATCTGTTGAAGTGTGGCTGTCGGCTGCTGATAGTTCAGATCGTAACTGGGGATATTGTGTTTCTAACTCTTTTATTTTTGCCCTTGCATCTAAGCGTGTGTAAGCGTAGTGTGCCTCTTTTATGTAATTCTGAGCAAACCTCAACCTACCCCGCTCGAGATAAAACTTCGCAGCTAATTCATACGCTAAAGCTTCTGTTTGCAGAGATCCATTTGCTTTTGCTGTATCGATCGCTTGTTCATAATATTCTTCTGCTTCAGTAAATTTACCCAGAACTTGCGCTTTCTCTGCCTCAGCCAGTAAGTGTGATGGGGATTTGCTCATGTTCTCCTACACTTGGATACACAAGGGAAATGGGAGTTGCGGGGATTTGAGTTAGAATAGCCATGTCAATTAGGGAATTACACGCTGATTTTATTTACAAAGGATACAAACAGTAGGTATTACACCCTCTTGCCTTTGCAGTATAAAGTGCTTGATTGGCGGTCGCAATCAAATTTCTATAAGATTTTTCTGGGGTTGGTATAGCACCTGTGATACCGAAACTTAAGGTGATGTGGCTATTTCTGGTCAAGGAGGGATGGGAAATTTGCAGAGTAGCGATCGCCTGCTGAATTCGCTCTACGACCTGCAACGCACTATCCAAAGACGTATCTGGCAAAACAATCATAAATTCGTCTGCACCAGATCGGGCCACTAAATCGCGGCTAGGGTCAATGCATTGGCAAATCGTCCGGGCTACTTGTTGCAAACAAGTATTCCCAGTTTGATAGCTGTAGTGATAATTATAAGCCTGAAAATGATCGATATCACAGATAATTAAACAAAGCCAACTTCGTTTGTGGATGAGGCGTTGCCATTGCTGCTCCAGGAATTCAGCCAAATAGTGACGACTTGCCACTTGAGTTAATAAATCAATTTTTGTTTCTTTTGGAGATACTTGCAATTGCTGTTGCTGGCAGCGCAGCAGTTGTTGTTGCATTCGAGTTCGTTTAATCCGGCTCAGTACACGAGTCACTAGTTCTGGTCCAACGATAGGCTTAGCAATGAATTCATCTGCTCCGGCTGCAAACACTTGCTGAATAGAGCTAGTACTAGTATGAGCAGTGACAACGAGTACGGGCAAATCTGCGTATTTTGAGTCTTGCCGCACAACCCGACACAGTTCAAATCCATTAAATTTGGGCATTTCCAAATCTAACAGCAGCAAATCTGGTTCGGTAGAGATTAACACTTGCCAAAACTGTTGCGGATTGCCAACACATGTCACCTGAACTCCCCAAGGTTGCAACAGAGCTTTTAAGGCTTTCAGTTGCACCGGGTCATCATCAACAATCATCACTTTGGCATTGGGGATAGTGGGTGATGGCAAAATTTTGGCGATCGCCTCAAATACCTCATCTGTGGTGGTGGGTTTGACAAGATAACGACCCATTCCCAAACGAGCAACGGTAATTCGAGTGTCTAAACGATCTTCCTCGGCTAGGGTAAGTACTGGAATTGCCGGAAAATGTACTTTCAACTTTTCCAGTAAAGTTAACCTCGCCGCCATGGAATTACGATCAAAACTGACTAAAATCACACTAGGAGGATTGTTGGTGATTTGATGCAGTGGAGTTGACTTGTCAGCAATCTCGATTTGCAGTCCTCGCATGGGTGCGGCTTGTCGTAGTGACTCACAGAAAAGATGGTCATCGTCAATCACCAATACTAAAGGCATGATCCCGGTTTGTGGCTGGGAGATCATACCAGAGACTGGTGACTGATCGATTTCTTGTTGCAACTGTGCTAGCAGTTGCAGAAATTGGTTCAATTCTTGCTTGCCAAATTCAGATTTCTCTGTCAATAGATGTTCAATGGCTCGCGCTAACTCTGAGCCTTTAGCATATCCAAACGTCCCTAAACCACCTGCTAATCGATGTGCTTCGTCGATGACATGTTCTCGTTGTGCAGAGTCAAAATTGCCAACCTGGAGCGATCGCACGGCTTTTTCCAAAACTTCAATTCTTTCTGCCAATGAAGCCTGAAAATCCTTTGCTACCTCCTCAATCAGACCCAAGCCCTCTGGCTCTAGATCAGTCTGTTTCTCATCTTCCGGTTCTGCTTGATCTTGTTTCTCTTGTATGTCTCCGTTTGGTGCAACCTTTAATCGGTATCCCAACCGATACACTGTCTCAATTAGCTCCTCCATCATCCCCGCTGCTTTCAGTTTACGCCGCAGGTCTTTAATCAAGTTCGTCACCGCAGCATCTGTAGGTGATTCATCAATTGACCACAGGTGATCAATAATGGCGCTACGGCTAAAGATGCGTTGAGGATACCGTAAAAAAAGCTCTAGTAAACTGTATTCCTTGGGGCTAAGGGTAATGAGTTGTTGCTGATAAGTTACTTGAATCAAGTTTGGATCGAGACACAATTTTCCCCATTGCAGAACTGAAGAAGACATTGCAGTTGCTTGACGACGCAACAAAGCACGAATTCGCGCTATCAGCTGAGAAGGTTCGCAGGGCTTTGTTACATAATCGTCTGCTCCCATATCTAGACCGACAACAACATCCTCGTCTGAGTCTTTTGCTGTTAGCATGAGGATTGGGGTTTGGCATCTCTGCTCACGTAACTTACGACATATACTCAATCCATCGAGTTTAGGAAGCATAACATCCAGCACGATGACGGCGTACTCTCCTTGGATAGCTAATTCCAATCCAAGTTGACCGTCTGTGGCAAGATCGACGGTATATCGATAGGCAATCAGTGTGGTTGAGAGAAATTCACCTATAGATAGATCGTCTTCGACTAATAGAATTTTCATGAAGGACTAACCTTCACTTACAACCAATCATAAAAACTCCTTAAGAATTTATCTAAAAAATCCTGCGAGCGTGAATCTATCTACAGAGTTATTTTTGTTAGTAATCTCATATACAATTCAAGCCAAAAAGCTCTATAGCAAAGGAAAAAAGATAGTTAGATACTTACACATTTTTTTGAATCAATAAAAAACTTAAGCAAACTACAACTAAAGATAAAAATGAATGTTCTATATCTGGGAGTTTCGTCGAGCGACAATCTGCTTTGGTTGTTAATATCAAGCAAATATATGGTTGCAACCATGTAGTTACACAGATAATAAACCATAAGGCTTTATTATGATAAATATATAAAAATACCAATAAATTTGTCATATCATATCGGAGCAAATAATTAAAGATAATTCAATGAGCAAAACTGCATAAAACCATAAAATTTTTAATAATAAATATATCTATTTGTTTGGTATATTTATTATTCTGGAGTTACAGGTTTTTATTTTTTAAAATAAAAATATTATTAATTAATTACCTCAATATCAAATGTTATTTTCCCCTAGATGATATATTTGAGTATCTGAAATGAATCAGATATAAATGAATATCATAAGGAAGTTTGTAGACTGAGAAGTTAATATTTTGAATCAGATCTAAGATTATTAATTGTTTAACTTTAAGTTTCTCTAAACAGAGGAGTTGAAGTTAGAATGAGCATGTACATAAAATGAATAAAATAAATTAATCTAGCCAATTATATCAATTTAAGTAGATACGCATCTATCTACAGATATATGGAAAACCAAAAAACAAAACGTATTCGCGGTGTCATCTTAACTGCCATAGGGTTGAAGCGTTTACAAGCTGCGATTGAGTTGGCAGAAGTACAAGAAAACAATGGAGAACGTTTTACTCAAGAAGAACTCAGTGAGCGGATGAAAGTATCTACAAAAACTATTAGTCGCCTATGGTCTCTTACTACTGGGCTAGATCAGCGGACTTTGAAATTTTGCTTCAGTGCCTTTAATCTTGAGTTAAGAAAAGAAGATTACACTTGTTCAGATAAAAGTGGTGAATTTTATAGATCACTTGACTATGATCATCAAGAAGAGGTAAATATTTATTCTAGTCAGCATCATGTGGTTGAAATAGAAGGGCGACAAATACAAAATTCAACAAAAGATTGTAGTAGTTACCAATCTCTGGCTAATGTCCTGAAATATCCTAGTGGTCCTGTACCCCTAGATTCGATATATTACATTCCTCGTCCTCCAATTGAAGAACTGGCTTATCGAGAAATTACGCAACCGGGATGCGTGATTCGCATCAAAGCTCCTAAAGAAATGGGGAAAACCTCCCTCATGTTCAGGATTTTGGCACGCTCCAAAGCTTTGGGTTATCGAATTGTGAGTTTAGATTTCAATCAAGTTGATGTCGCCATTCTCAGCAACCTTGATAGATTCTTGCGATGGTTGTGTAAAAGTGTCTCTGTGCAACTGAAATTAGAACCCAAACTAGATGAATACTGGGATCAAGAAACTGGTAGCAAGGTAAGCTGTAGCTTATACTTCAAAAACTATCTGATGGAGTCTGTTGATACTCCCGTGGTTTTGGCTTTAAACGAACTAAACCGAGTTTTTGAATACTCTGAATTAGCTCAAGAATTTATCCCTTTGTTGCGTTCGTGGCATGAAGAAGCCCAACAAGAGGAGACATGGCAAAAACTACGGCTCGTTATGACCTACTCTACAGAATTTTACATACCCCTAAATCTGTGTCAATCTCTATGCAACGTAGGGTTACCACTACAGTTACCTGAGTTTACTCACTCACAAATTGAGGAATTGGCAAAACGTCATGGACTCAATTGGCAGCAGAGCAAGGAAACTGAACAATTGATGGCAATGGTTGGTGGACATCCAGCTTTGGTGCGGATTGCTCTTTACCACCTTTGCCGTCAAGAAATTTCATTATCGCAACTGTTGCAACAAGCAGCTACAGAAGCAGGAATTTATCGCACTCATTTGCGGCGACTACTGGTAATGCTGCAAGAAAATCCTAACTTGCTAGAAGCTTTTGCAGCCTTAGTCAGTTCAGAACCCAGTATTTATTTAGAACCAATGATTGCTCATCAATTAGAGAGTATGGGGTTGGTGAAGTTTCAGATGGATGGAATAAGCATCAGTCGTGAATTGTATCGTATTTACTTTAGTAAGCACTTATCTAACAGCAGACTTCGGGTGATCTACTCCAGCAATTCTAGATACAAAACTTTTACCTCAAGTTCAATTTAGTTGTTTGTCTTGCACCGCCGTCTACTGCAAACATCCCCCTAATGGGGATTAAAAATTGGGCGTTGCTGAATCTGGTCATGAATTGTGTTTGTCTACATTTTGTAGAGACGTAGCAATGCTACGTCTCTACGTCTGTACGCAATGCTACGTCTCTACGTCTGTACGCAATGCTACGTCTCTACGTCTGTACGCAATGCTACGTCTCTACGTCTCTACGTCTGTACGCAATGCTACGTCTGGTCACACCCGTAAATTGTAAATTCATATTTTGATTCAGCGACGCCAAAAATTGCACCAATCGCATTTTAATGTGAGGATGCGATCGCTTTGTGCTAAGTTGAAAAAACATTAAGATAAAAAATGCTACAGCTAAACGTGGTCATCTTGATTGCTTGTGGGCTAAATCGTTTGTTGATTATTTTCTGGCTCACTAATTGTGACCTTTCGATTTTTGGCTACTCCTCCTAAATACTTTAATTTTCGCTTTTCTAGTTCTAATAGGAATGATGTATTGTTACCATATTCTGTTTCTTAGCCTTTTTAACCTCTTTTTTTGCCTAAGTCCCGATAGTTGCTTTTTGAAACTTAGTCTAATCTAAAAGCCCCAGAGTATTGACCTCAAATAAGCTAAAGCCTATTGGATATACATTTGAGTCCGTTTTAACGGACTTGGGCTATGAGGGTTGAACTTCAGTTCAACACGTACTGAGGTAGATTAGCTAACAGTGATCGATAACTAATCACTGTTAACTAATAAGGTAATAACTATCAAGCAAAAACAAAGCTAGTGTTAGTATCTATACCTGTAACACCATTGAGAATAGCCAGAGTGTGATTGCCGAAAGCAATTTCAGTGTTACCATTCAATACATTCAGCGATAGAGTATCAGCACTAATGCCTAAGCCAGTACTGCCAAGAATACCAATGACATCACGACCTATCTCAAAATCAAGAATTGTGTTAGCACTTTGGGGCAGTTCATTGCTGACAATCCAAAATTGATCTTGGCCTTCACCTCCGCTAATTTGGTTATCACCACCGGATTGGACATAGAATTGATCATTACCATGGTCACCCAAGATGCGATCGCCACTACCAAGGAAGAAAATATCATCGCCAGCACCACCAGAAATACGATTACCACCTTGTCCATAAGCTGCATCAAAGATGTCATCACCACTACCGCCAAAAACGCGATCATTCTTGTTGAGAAAAATGACATCATCGCCGCTACCCAAATCTATACGATTGTTACCAGCAATGGGAGAAACTACTAATCGTAAATCAACTTCGTCGTTACCACTACCCAAGAAAACAATGTCATTGATTCCATCAAACTGACTATCAGGAGCACCTGCAAAAAGGAAATCATCTCCAGGGGTTCCAGATATGAGTTGAGTTTCTCGCTGAGCAGCAGCTACTTCTGGTGCAACACCAAATAGTGTCTCATACATGAGAGCGTAGATTTCTGTGTTGTCCAGAGTACTGGGAAGTTTATCTGAATTCATGCCATAGGCTTTGGAAACAATACTACCGGGGAAATCGGGAGTACCAACCCATGCTATGCCAAAGTTGCCCATCGGCCCATCTATGCTGTCTTGAGCAGAGAAAGGAATCCAGGGGTATTCAAGGCTAGCTGTGCTACCTTTTTCACCATCCAAGAAGTTGCGAGTGGTGTTACTAGTTGTGGGATTTACGTTGATGAAAGGTACGCTAGGCTCGCTATCTGCTAGCTCTGGTTCACTGGTGATATTACCACTAGGACGGCTGTATGGCGTATATTGAAACACTTGTAAACCACCAGCATCACTGTCAGCAGCCGTGATTACTAAGGTGTTGGGGTCTTGATTATCAACGTAGTTCATCGCTACGCCAATAGCAGCATCTGCTCTCCGTACTGCTTCGATTGTACCAGCAGCGTTGTTATTGTTACCAAAATTATCTGTTCCCTCTTCTTCGACCACGGCGAAGAAACCATCTGGATCTTTAGAGATAATCTTTAAAGCAGCATCCAGCATCTCAGCGACTGTCGGTGCTGTGGAAACGTACAGTGGTGAGGGGTCAGGGGTGTTTAATCCCAGTTCTTCTTCTGTTTGGTCGTCGTAGGTATGAATAGCGGCAAACACACCCAAGAGTTTCTCGGGAGGATTTGGACTATTGACTACCTGGTTGAGCTGTTCCTCTGTGTAAACAACTGTGTAGCCCAAGGATTTGGCTAGTTCAATTAAGTTGATTTTTGGGCGGCGTTCGGGACGGGTTTCAGAAGCATCAATTTTAGCGGTGACATGGAATCCAGTAGTACCCACTGGCAACATGTATAATTCTCCACCACCCATGATGACATTGGTACCGGAGCGGATAACCTGTTCGATGATTTCAGCGTACTTATCCCTAGCTCGAACATTGTCACCAAAGCGGTTGGTAGTTTCTGCAACAAAAGCAGCAGTACCCGGCTCGGCTAGGTGCCCAGATTGAATCAAGGCAGTAGCTTTTCCAGCAGCGATCGCCTCTTCTAGTATCGTGTAACCAGTTTTACCAGAAGCTGGGGTAATACGAGATTGGTCTTCATTTAAACCAAAAGATTCTCCGAATACCTTCACGCCGTTGGCGTGGGTGACAGCACCAGCATTGGATGTACCAGTTAACTGGTCTTCCATGTGTCCTAAGTACACACCCGCATGGGACATTCTATCCCAGTTGAGTCTGCCATCTGGACCTTTGTCAATATTTCGCAATGCCATGTAGTGGGAAGGACTAGTTCCATCAGGGTGAATAAAGATGACATTGCCGGTATTTTTGGTAGCTTTTGGTGCTAGTTTTGGTGCTGGGTTGCGGGATTCCAGTTCGGTATCAAATAGAGTTTCATACATCAACTCGTAGATACCAGTATTATCTACTGTAGCAGGCAGTTTGTGGGCATTGAGACCTTCTGCTTTCGCAACAATCGAACCGCTAAAGTCTGGTGTACCTGCCCAACCAATACCGAAATTAAAGACATCGCCGTCTGCGTCTGGCGCACTGACAAAGGGTAAAGTGTTGGCGCCAGTGATACCGTCCAGAGGAACTGGACGTGGTTCTGTGGTAGGGTTATTGTTGATGTTACCTACTGGTCTGTCGGCATTCAGTGGATCGCGTACTTGTAAACCACCTGCGTCACTATCAGCAGCGGTCAGTATCAAGGTATTATTGTACTTCTGGAGAAAATTCTGCGCTATACCGATGGCAGCGTCGCTACGCCGCAAAGCTTCTAACGTACCAGAAGCATTGTTGTTATTACCAAAGTTATCAGTTCCTTCCTCTTCGACAATGGCGATGGAACCATTGTCAAAGTTGGGGTGTTTTTCCATCAATTGCTGGGTGACTTCCAGCATTTCTGCGATTGTCGGTGCTGTTTCTACGTATAGAGGTAGTCCTCGTTCTGCTAAAACTTCCTCTGGACGATCATTGAAGGTATGAACCGGAGCAAAAACACCCAGAACCTTGGTTGGTGGAGTGGGATACTTAGATGGGTCGAGCAAATCACGCAGTTGTTCCTCTGTGTAAACAACAGTGTAGCCCTTGCTCTTAGCTAGTTCAATGAGGTTTTCTGTGGGGCGTTGAATAGGACTGGTACTTAGAGCATTCAGTTCTTCTGCTGTTGCATGGAAGCCGTCTGTACCTACAGGTAAAAGGTTGAGTTCGCCACCACCCAGAATAAAGTCTACACCTGATAAAATTACCTGCTTAGCAATCTCAGCAGTTTGTTGACGGGGTGGAATCCTTCTACCATCAACTTCAAGTTCACCTACCTGAGCTACAAAAGCCGCTGTACCCGGCTCATAAATAGCACCGGACTGAATTAAGGCGGTTACTTTTTGAGCTGCGATCGCTTCCTGTACTATGGTTTTACCAGTGTTACCAGAAAGTGAACTGATTGGTGAGCCATCTTCATTTAAGCCAAAAGATTCTGCGTAAACCTTAGCGCCAGTAGCATGAGTGACAGCACCAGCATTAGAAGTTCCGCCAAGCTGGTCTTTCATATGACCCAAATAGACACCAGCATAGTCAAGATTATCCCAATTCAACCGACCATCTGGACCTAGATCTACAAACCGTGCAAATGCGTAGTGAGATGGACTAGTTCCATCTGGGTGAATGAAGATAACGTGGTTACCCCTGGTCATACAACCTCTAAATTCAGTAAATACTTTTGGTGAAATATCTCTAGAAACTAGAAAACATGATACAGATTAAGGAAAATCATACTTAGAGGTTAAAAAAAGATTATACTTTGTATGGCATATCTCACAGAAAGTCAACCATCAATCTCTTCACTTACCTGCGGAATGTGGGTAGTACTGGATCAAGAAGCGTAATTTTTTAACACAAAAAATACAGAAATAATAGCGATCACGTCTTGGTGTAAGAATGTGATTTCTTATCACCGGGATAATTACTATAAAATCACATCCTGCAACTTCGCCACCATTTCCGCCCTTGCGGAAACACCCAGCTTGCGAAACATTCTTTTCAACGCTTGCTTCACCGAATTTTGGGTAATAAAAAGCTTTTCCCCAATTTCCCCATTGGTTAACCCCTGGGCTACCAACTCAGCAATTTCTAACTCTCGTGGTGTCAGGCGACCAACTAAGGGGGAATTGAAGGTTTTTGGTTTCGCCCTCAATGTTGCAAGCTTGGCTGACAAATGTAAACACAAAGCACTCAAATCAGCTAAATCGTTGGCGTCAAAAGGAGGATGACCCTCAGCGCGGGCGAGGTTGAGCGTTCCTACCAGACGACCATCACAAACAATCGGTCCACTCATGACGTGGGCGTGATCGTGGCGTGGGCAAATATCTTGCCAGTCTCCAGGGGCTAAAATAAGTTCTTCATGGGCGGGTGCATGACGTTCAACCACATAACGTCCAACCGGATTTCCTTCTAAACAGACTTCCGGAATCTTTTGTACCTCAACGTTTTCTGCTGTAGATAGGTCATCACAGAGATATAGACCCCAACGTTCCACACGAAAATGCTCCCCGACTGTGTTCGTCACAGCGAGTCGTAGTTCTTGTTCGTTATTAGCTTTGGCGATCGCATCAAAGAGACTGTGGAGAGAACTAACCATAGAGTGTACCCACTTGGGGACTAGGCGGGCTTTAGAATTACTTCTATGCTAGCTAATACTAGCAAAGCTAAAAAACTAACATAAACTAACAAATATACGAGAAACCAATGACTGCAACACAAGTATCTGCTCAAGAACTCTTCCGCGCTGCCTACGAGAACCGTTACACTTGGGATCATAATTTCCCTGGATACACCGCAGATATAACCTACAAACAAGATGAGCAGGTATTTACAGGCAAAATTCGAGTTAACGCCAATCTCAAAGCAGAAGTGTTTGAAGTAGAAGATGAACAAGCCAAGCAGGCGATTAATCATCAAGCTTGGGAAATAGCTGTTCATCGTATCCGTCGTAGCTTTGAAGAAACCCACGGAGCCAATACTTTTAGCTACGGTGATACCGATGAGACAGGCGCTGTTGAAATTATCGTTGGTGGTAAGTCCGCAGGCGATAAATACAAAGTCCGCAATAACATAGTCAGCCTTGTTCATCGTCATATCCACGGTGTTGTTGTCACAATTAACACCTTTAGCGTGCATGACACTGGAGAAGGCTACCTCTCTCACACTTACGACTCTGTATACCATGACCCACAAACAGGCGAACAAAAAGGTGGTAGGAGTGAATTTGAAGATCAATACGAAAAGGTTGGTAATTACTTTATTCTGAATCGCCGTTTTATCAGCACCGATACCAAGAACCAACCCTCTGTTCAAGAGTTTATCTTTTCTAACATCCAATTGTTGGAACCTGTTGCTGCTTAAGTCGTTTCATCGACTGCATCTAAGATAATTGAATAAAACAGGAGTTAGAAGGCAATTAGTGGGGATCTGAATCCCCCCACTAAATCGAGTTTAGTTGTTTATCTACAGCAATCCTATCTGCAAAAGTGAAAATGAGAGAGCCATATCCCCGACTTCTTTAAGAAGTCGGGGATCTTGTTGTTCACTATAGTTGTGCGTTTGAAGACTTATCATATCTGTGAAAGCCGGTAATTGGTAATTAATAATGGGTAATGGGAAAAATCAATTCCCAATGCCCAACTGCATCAGAATCATATCGTAAGTAATTAGCCGGACTTGGTAGCATAATTATGCAGAGTAAATTTTACTTCTAATATTAATCTATCTCTTTAAGATCGCTCTACAGTGCAATATCTCAGATAAATCAAGCAAACGTTCCCAGGACAGACGTTTTCACCTATTTGAAAAGATATAGATTTTGGACTTTCAGTAATCTGGTAATTATTACATTTTGTAAATACTCTTGCTTGTTAATACTAATTCTCAATAAACTTAATTCTAAATCATGGACTGTTGCTCATTACGCTCAACAGATTCAGCAGGGTACAATTCCATTTGCAAAATCTGCTTATGGATTGAGTTTGTTTTTGTATAGTTAGGCAGAATCTTCCACGGTTCAATTGTGTTTCTTTCCTCTCAACGTCCAAGCAAACAAGTAAATAGCTTGCTTGTAAATACCTTTACAAGCAAGTGTTTCCTTAGACTAGGGCAAATAGTTTTTGATTATTACTAGCAATAAGGAGTAAACAGCTAGGCAATGCAAACTTACGATAATCCCAAAGTCAAATATGATTGGTGGGCAGGTAACGCTCGTTTTGCCAATCTTTCTGGCTTATTTATTGGCGCTCACGTTGCACAAGCAGCCTTAACAACTCTCTGGGCGGGGGCTTTTACCTGGTTTGAACTTTCACGCTATCAACCAGATATACCAATGGGTGAGCAAGGACTAATATTATTGCCTCACTTAGCTACCTTAGGTTTTGGTGTGGGAGCAGGTGGTCAAGTTGTCGATACTTATCCCTATTTTGTCATTGGAGCCTTGCATATCATTTCATCAGCAGTTTTGGGTGCAGGTGCGATTTTTCATACTCTTAAGGGTCCTGAGAACCTAAAAGATGCAACAGGTCGTGCGCGTAAATTTCATTTTGAATGGGATGACCCCAATAAACTTGGCTTTATTTTGGGACATCATCTACTTTTCTTAGGTGCTGGCGCTTTGCTGTTAGTAGCAAAAGCCATGTTCTGGGGTGGACTGTATGACACCACAATTCATGATGTCCGGGTAGTTACTGAACCTACTCTCAACCCATTCGTCATCTTTGGCTATCAAACTCACTTTGCTAGTGTCGACAATCTAGAAGACGTAGTTGGTGGACATATCTACGTTGGCTTACTTTTGATTGCTGGCGGCGTTTGGCACATTCTTGTCAAGCCTCTACCTTGGGCTAAGAAACTACTCATTTTCTCTGGTGAAGCAATTCTTTCTTATTCTTTGGGTGGTATTGCCTTAGCAGGTTTTGTTGCAGCTTACTTTTGTGCAGTTAACACCCTAGCTTATCCTGTGGAATTTTACGGCTCTGCGTTAGAGATCAAGTTTGGTGTTTGTCCCTATTTTGCTGACACTATTCAGTTACCTTATGGAAATTACACTTCCAGAGCATGGTTAGCAAACACTCATTTCTTCCTAGCTTTCTTTTTCCTGCAAGGTCACTTGTGGCACGCACTACGAGCTATTGGTTTTGACTTCAAACGAGTTGAAAGAGCATTGAGTGCAATTGAAACAAGCTCGTAAAGCTTGTACACATATCTTGCATCTTAATTCTAAGTACGCCTAGAACTAAAGTTCTAGGCTAATAGCAAAAGTCATCTGAAGATGACTGAGCAATAAGATGAGTCTACTTTAGTAGACTTCGGCTAAAAGCTCTTGAAATTTATTTCTTGGCGCTCAAAAAAATAGGTGCAAGATATGACTTTAGAAGAGAACAGGGAATGGACAACGGGCGTTTCTTTCTCCCACCCCAAAGGGGCTATACCTGTTTTTTTTGGGTATGAGATCTCAAATTAAAACTTGTAAAATCCATATTCAAAAGGTGTTGAACAGTGGCAATATCGACTGATAAAACCTTTGCAGCTAATACAAACTCATCTTGGTTAATTGGCAATGCTCGTTTAATAGATTTGTCTGGTCAGCTATTAGGAGCTCATGTGGCTCATGCAGGTTTAATTATGTTTTGGGCAGGAGCAATTACCATCTCAGAAGTAACGCGCTTTGTTCCCGACATACCAATGTATGAGCAGAGAATGACTTTGTTACCCCACTTAGCAACTTTAGGATGGGGCGTAGGTGCTGGGGGTGAAGTCATCAATACTTATCCTTATTTTGTGATTGGCATTTTACATTTGATTGCATCTGCTGTCTTGGGGGCAGGTGGTTTGTTTCATGTTTTTCGCGGCCCACAAATTTTATACAGTAGCGGCGGACAAGTTGCCAAATTTCACTATGAGTGGAATGACTCGCAAAAACTGGGTTTAATCTTAGGACATCACCTGATTGTTTTGGGTTTTGGTGCATTCTTATTAGTTCTAAAAGCCATGTTTTTTGGAGGAGTTTATGATACCCATTTAGGAGATGTGCGTTTGATTAGTAACCCGAATTTAGACCCAGTCAAAATATTTAGTTATTTGGTGGGACTAAAAGATGGTAATTGGACTTTATTGGGAATGGCAAGTGTTGATAACTTAGAAGACGTTGTAGGTGGTCATATTTGGATTGGTTTAATTTTAATATTTGGTGGTGTGTGGCATATTCTTGTACCACCATTTACTTGGGTAAGAAAATTTTTACCAATAGACAATGGTGAGGAAATTCTGTCTTATAGTTTGCTAGGTTTAGCTTTGATGGGTTTTATATCTGCTGTATTTGTTGGATATAACGAAACTGTTTATCCTAAAGAGTTTTACGGTGATGAGCGTGATGTTCTAGCAACAATTCAGTGTTTTTTGGGAATATTAGCACTTGCAGGTTATTTCTGGCATTATTGGCGTTACCGTCAATTGAATTAGGAATTAGCAAACAAGAATAACGAATTGAATTTACACAAATATTTGCTCAGTTTGAGGTGTTAATTAAGAACTAAAAACTCATAATTTTTATTTTCTCAATTCTCGGATTTTGACACCAACACTAGCTCAATAAGATTCATGCCTGCGCTTTACAGCTGTTAGCTGCGGGCTATTTTTTGGGAAATTTAGAGGATGATTTATGCTGCTGAGTAAGTTGTTTTTTGGTTTATGTGCTTGGACAATTTTGATTTCGGGTTTCTGTAGTATCTTGATTTCCATGAAGAAAGGAATTAAGCATGTTAAGAAACTACATCAAGTACCTTGTAGTGGTTGTGCTTATTTCACCAATGATCATCGCCTAAAATGCACAGTCAATCCAATCATGGCTTGTACAGAAGATGCTATTGGCTGTCGTGACTTTGAGTCAAATCAGATAGTAACTGACACCCTCAGAGGGTTGACCATCTCGCACACCTTATCGATGCACCAAAATCAAACTTCGGGCTTCTTCCCAAGTAGGGACAATTCTACAAACTGTGTAAATAAAAAACCGCAAAGGCCCTAAGGGCAAAAAGAAAGAGGAAAAAAGATTATTCTTTTGCTCTTCTTTCGCGTTCTACTCTGGGAAGAAAAGCAATGGCGATTCATGCTTAGGGAAGAGGTTATTGTGAGGGAGAAATTAAACGTGCGCCAATTGAAAGCCAAATTCAACAATACATTCAGATTTTTTACAATTTATGAGAGCAAAATTTTCTAAGCAATTAGAGTAGAAGTTAGATTCTTCTGGACAAAAAAATTATGTCTTGCATTGGTGTATGAGAGTATGTGCAATAGGGTAGTTGTAGGTAAGGCATATGCTTTACCTACTTGCAGTAATTAGATTGAAAGTATTAAAGTTTTGCAAAGGTAAAGTTAACGAGCAGTTTCCTCTGCTTGACTTATGGCTTGTACAACAGCTTTAGCAGCGCGATCGCTCATGATTTTTTCTTGGTCGTACCCCAACACTATTTCCCACGCATGATTAGGGGCGTTGCTGAATTTGGTCATGAATTATGTGTGCATACATTTTTGTAGTTCGATACCAAATCGTTGTAGAGACGTAGCAATGCTACGTCTCTACAACGTCTGGTCTACGTCTGGTCATACCCGTGAATTGTAAATTCATATCTTGATTCAGCAACGCCGAAAAAGGCGATCGCCAAGTTTGGACGCATTGATGTACTTGTCAACCATGCCGGATGTGCAACTGTGGGTGCAATAGAAGAAGTCAGTGATGATGAAGTTCATAGAAATATGAATTAGTGGGATCGCTATGGAATGTCCAAGGTGTGCATCAACCCACATTCGCAAAAACGGAAAACAAAGAGGTAAACAAGATTACATTTGTGTGAAATGTGGTCGTCAGTTTATTGATGCTTCCAAAAGGTTACTTGCAACAAACCAAGCGCGCATGTTTAGAAATATTATCTTAAGTATGGTTCAGTCACACTCAAGATGCCCCTTACTCCTCTGAATTATTGCGATCGCTTGATTCATATTTTGATTCAGCAACGCCTAATTATCCAATCACTCTTACTATTTTGGTTAATTTATTCCTGGCTAGATATTTTCCCTAATTCACATTTATTGCTGGGATTCAATCATTATTGACTGTTAACTCACACCCGACTGCACTCGCCACAAACTAGCATAAACCCCATTCTTATCCAACAATTCTTCATGAGTTCCTGACTCTATAAATTGCCCATATTCCATCACATAAATGCAATCAGCATTACGGATAGTAGAAAGACGATGGGCGATCGCGATCGTCGTCCTGTTCAAAGTGATCCGTTCCAAAGAACGCTGAATGGCAGCTTCCGTTTCGTTATCCACCGCAGATGTAGCTTCATCTAAAATTAATACAGGGGGATTTTTTAAAACAGCCCGGGCTATAGCAATTCTTTGGCGTTGTCCTCCAGATAATTTTTGACCTCGTTCTCCAACTATTGTCTCATAACCTTGAGGGAGTTGCATAATAAAATCATGAGCTTCGGTGATTTTTGCAGCTGCAATTATTTGTTCATGGGTAGCGTCAAAAGTTCCGTAGGCGATATTTTCTGCAACGGTTCCATGAAATAAGAATACATCCTGACTTACCAAGCCGATACTACGACGCAAGTCACGTAAATTTAATTGTTGAATATCAATTCCATCAATAGTAATAGTTCCAGAAGAAATGTCATAAAATCGCAATATTAATTTAACTAAAGTACTTTTTCCGGAACCTGTAGAACCAACAATGGCAATCGTTTTTCCTGCTGGAATATGTAAGGATAGTTTTTTAATGACTGGTTCTCTATTTTTATAGGCAAAAGTGACTTCCTTGAACTCAATTTCACCACGTACTTTATCAATTGGTAAAGATATATCTCCCCTAATAATATTTATGGGAGTATCTAATAAATCCATGACACGATTGGTAGAAGCCATTGATCTTTGATATTTGTCAAAGATTTCTCCTAGTTCTACTAAGGGCCACAATAATCTCTGTACTAAAACTAGTAAAACACTGTAGTTACCAATAGATATCACACCAGCATATGTTGCCATACCTCCCCAAAATAGTAAGGCTGTGAACCCTAATAAAACTAGCATTCTGATTAAAGGAATATATGCAGCAGAAAGTTTAATTGCTTTGATATTACTTCTTCTATATGCTTCACTTTCTCCTGCCAATCTAGCACTTTCATATTCTTCAGCAGTGAAACTCTTAATTGTGTTAATACCAGTGAGATTATTTGCTAGTCGTGAGTTGAGAAAACTTACCTTTTCTCGTACCTCAGCATAACGATCTTCCAGACGCTTTTGATAATTAAAGGAACCCCAAACAATAAATGGCATTGGTAACATTGCTGCTAGGCTAATGAAGGGAGGCAAAATCAAGAAAGCACCACCAATTAAAATGATGATTGATGTGCTAATGCTGATAATTTCATGCGCTCCAAAATTCAAAAAGTCTTCTAGTTGGTTGATATCATCATTCAAAATTGACATCAAACCGCCTGTGCTGCTTTCTTCAAAGTAAGCTGAATCTAATTCTTGTACATGATTGTAGGCATCTAAGCGTAAACGATGCTGAATATTTTGTGCTAAATTCCGCCAAAGTCGATCATAGGCGTACTGAGAAAGTGACTCGAATATCCAAATAATGACAGTCAGAAATGACAGGAACAAAAATTGCCAAAATATATCTTGAATTCCCAACTTGCCAAGTACAGAATCTTGCTGCTTTACGAGAATATCTACCGCAGTCCCAATCAACCATGGTGGCGCTAAGTCTAAAATCGTATTGATGATAGAAAATGTTGTTGCTTGCCAAATTTGTTGGCGATATTGGCTTCCATAGTCTAGCAAGCGATGTAAAGGATGGGCTGAATTCCTACGCTTGTTAGATACTCTAGGAGGTTTTGATGTTGTTGTCACGACTGTTTGTTGTTTGTAGTTACCTAAAATCTAAAATTTCTATCTGGTGCGCCTAATCCAAAAAAGTAGTCGGCTCATCCAAAAGCAAAATATTTGTATCTTGCGTCAGCGCTATTGCAATCCAGGCTTGCTGTCGTTTTACACCAGACAAAGTATCTAATTTTTGCTCTGCTAATGATCGCATATTTGTAATTTCCAGTGCTTGTTGCACACTGTTCTCATCTTTATATAGATTACATTATTATGCAGATTGTACAGCCATTTCCTGATTTTTAAACAGGTCTAAATAATAGACATTAATTATGCGTTATCCAAAATTCTTGTAGAGACGCTTCAAACAGCGTGTCTATACATTCTTTTCATGGCGCGTCTCTACATTCTTTTTCATCAGATGAAGATGTTTAATACTGTTCGAGCTTTGATATAATTTTTCAACTGAATCCACTTTGTCATAGCTTGTATTGATAAATTTTGTGAAACGTTAAAAAATCAGACTGTATTAGTCATAGACAATTCTTCTATTCACACGAGTAATCACTGCTCGATAAACAAGAATAATGGAAAGATAAAGCAATACGGTTCCGTTGAGACCTTCCTTACAGTAACGCTCATATTTGGCTTGTGTGCAATCTTGCTTTTTTCTAGCTAGAAAAACTCCTGTAGATGTTTGCATATGCACCTACAGGATAAATTTTACAACTATATTATCTTTCCACAATTGTATATCAGTATAATTTCATACTATTCTACGGTCACACTCTTAGCAAGATTACGAGGCTGATCAACATCCAAACCACGCCGGGCGGCGATATGATAAGCCAGTAATTGCAAGGGAATTACCGTCAGGATGGGAGAAAGTAATTCATCTACAAAAGAGACAGGAATTAAATCGTTAAAAATTTCTCCTGCTTCTCCATCTTTGACGGGGGTAACACCAATTAAGCGAGAATCACGGGCTTTTGCTTCTTGGGCGTTGGAGATTACTTTTTCATAGACACTACCAGGCATAGCGATCGCTACTACTGGCACTTTTGCATCTAGTAAAGCAATGGGACCATGCTTCATTTCTCCAGCTGGGTATCCTTCAGCATGAATGTAGCTGATTTCTTTTAATTTCAATGCTCCTTCCAAAGCAATGGGGAAATTTATTCCCCTACCCAAAAAGATAAAATCTGTGGTTTCAGCAAATTCATGGGCTAATTGTTCGGTTAATTTTTCCTGACTTTCCAAAGTTGCTTCTATTTCTTTGGGAATTTGCCGCAATCCTTTGAGGATATCTTCTAAGCTTTCATAGGGAAGCGTTTGGCGACTATAAGCCAAATCCAAGGCTAAAGCGTAAAACGCCATCAATTGCGCAATAAAAGTTTTGGTGGCTGCTACTCCAATTTCAATACCAGCAAGGGTATTAATAATATGGGGAACCATATGCCCCAAGCTACTTTCGGGACGATTGGTAATACCTAAAAGTCGTGCTTGATACTTTGGTTCTCGACCTTGGCGGCGTTCCTGTTCCATTGCCAAGGCTGCTAGTGTATCAGCAGTTTCACCTGATTGAGTAACGCCAATAGTTAAAGTATTAGGTGTCAAGGGTGAGGGAGCATAGCGAAATTCAGAGGCATACTGTACCTGAGTGGGAATTTGTGCTAGTTGTTCGAGTAAGTATTTACCGACTAAAGCAGCGTGCCAACTAGTACCACAAGCTACAATTTGAATTTGTTCTATATCTGCGTATAGTTCACTTGGTAAACCAATATTGATTGGAGAACTGCTACTGTTTTCTGGATGCCAATCAGTGTTAAAGTATGCTTCTAAAGTTGCCCGCACTACTCCTGGTTGCTCATAGATTTCCTTGAGCATGAAGTGCTTGAATCCTTGTTTTTCCACCATCATCGGATTCAAGCTGAGTAGACGGGGGTGTTTTTTCAACCTTTGACCAGCAAAGTTATAAATTTCTACGCCCAAAGGAGTGAGACGGGCCAGTTCGCCATTTTCCAGGGGTAGCACCGCCTTGGTATGAGAAATAATCGCGGGAGTATCGGAGGCGCAGAAAAACTCTCCTTGCCCAAAACCAATGACTATGGGAGCCTGTTGACGAACGACAATTAATTCATCGGGGTAGTCAGCACTGATGATCGCGATCGCAAACGCACCTTGTAATTCGTTAACAGCTTTTCGCACAGCCTCCAAGAACAGAGAATCAGAATTAATCTGTCCTAGGGCCATTTCTTCTTTGAGAAATTGAGCGATTAGGTGGGGTATAACTTCTGTATCTGTATCTGAGCGAAACTGATGTCCTTGGTTTTTGAGTTGTTCGCGTAGTTCGCGGTAGTTTTCCACAATGCCATTTTGTACCACTGCCACGCGCATTGCTGTATCCATATGCGGATGAGCATTATACTCTTCTGGTTTGCCGTGAGTAGCCCAGCGAGTATGACCAATGCCAATTTGGGCAGGAGTTTGTAAATGTTCTAACTTGGAACGTAGGTTAGATAGTTTGCCTTTAGCTCGGACGCAATTAACTTCTCCTTCCCAAATCGTAGCAACTCCCGCTGAATCGTAACCTCGATACTCCAGTTTTTCCAGCCCAGATAAGAGAATTTCTGTCGCCGCTTGAGTCCCTACATAACCGACGATACCGCACATTACTCACACCACTACAATTTTCAGGATGATTAAATTCCAGTATAGATGCTAAGTCAGGGGATCGGAGATTGGGAAACTCACCGTTCCCCACGACCGTAGGCACACATCAAATAAGATGCGATCGCCTTTCCCAAAATTTGCTCCACCCAATCCCCAATGACTATTGATTAAATACTAAGATTTTTTAAGTTTTATAAAAAAACGATAAATTTATAGGGTAGGCATTAAACCTCTATAAGAAGCCTAATGTCTACCCTATCTTTTAAAAAAGTTTGCTAATTAATAAAGTGACTGCTCCCACACCGACCTGACACAATCAGGTATGGTGTGGGCTTTTTCTGGCTTTTAGTAAGCCAGACCCATACTGCGAGTTGTTTCAGCTCCTAGATAAACCCGGATGCTCAAGAAGTCGGTGGGACAAGCAGTTTCACAGCGCTTGCAACCCACACAATCTTCTGTACGGGGGGAAGAAGCTATTTGACCAGCTCTACAGCCATCCCAAGGAACCATCTCCAACACATCTGTTGGGCAAGCGCGGACACACTGGGTGCAGCCAATGCAGGTATCGTAGATTTTTACGGTATGAGACATTAAAAAACTCCTAAATGAGGTGTTCTTCTCCGCGAAAGAATCATATATCAAGGCTTAGTTTACCGCAGTGGCTTAGCTGTCGTAATCAAAAGGCTACATAACTTTAAACAATGTAATAGGATTGAGGATTAGGGATTGGGGATTAGAGATTGCTGATCGGGAATTGGGAGAGGTGGAGATCCCGAATTTTAACGGAATTGGTACTGACGATAAGTATAAAGACTGACGGTATTCTGGCTCATCTTTTTTCACTTACCAAGATTGAGAAGCCAGCACAGACAAGTTAAGTTGGTGTTTGATTATGCTAATAATGTGAACAGAGTAAATGATCGCAAACAAATTGCCAGCAGTAAATTAATAAATGCTGCGAAAATTAAAATCAAAAAGCTTTTCCTTTGATAGGACAACAGCTTGAGAGATTTTTTATAAAATCAACGGTTGGTAGGATACTACCAAAATTACCAACAAAATACCAACTGATTTGGTAAGGTTATGCCAAGAAAAGAACAAGGATGGATTACATTTCAAACCTCTGAGGAGGAACGAAAAATGCTGGAGGAGTTTTGTCAGCAATCTCAACGCACAAAGACAGAGGTTCTACGGGAATTTGTACGCAGTTTGAACAAAGAGTCTCCAGTGTCTTCAGTTTCTCTAGCTTCATTACCAACTATGCCCAAAGAAGAAGATGCTAGCACTAACTCAGCAGAAGTTACTACTCAAAAGAAACCATTAAAAGTAAGTTCCCGAAATGTTCTTAAAGGAGTTGTTACTAAAATTGTGAATGGGCCAGTCAACAGTGAAGTCACACTAGAGATTGTTCACAAAGTCCAGCTCACCTCTGTGATCACGAAAGTCTCAAGCGAAGAATTAGAATTGGCTGTCGGAGGAGAAGCATATGCTGTAATTAAATCTACAGACATAGTAATTGCCAAAGATTGATAATTTCCTGACTATAATTTCAGGAGATTTTTGCTGGACATGATTATGAAAGCTGCAGTCAAATATCTTGCACCAAAATTAAAACTCCCACCTCGGTGAAAGAGATGGGAGTGTTGAAAGAATATTTATTTTTTCCAAAGACACGCAACAAAAAGTCTTGGAAAGACTGTTTATCGACCTACACCAATATATTGGAAGCCAGCCCTCAGCATCATTTCTGGGTCGAGGAAGTTACGACCGTCAATCATGACGGGGTGGTTCATTAATTTTGCCATCTGAGCGTAGTCAAGAGTTTTGAACTGCTGCCATTCGGTTACAATCACTAAAGCATCGCAACCATCAGCTAGTCTTTGTGGATCGGTTTCAACTAACACACCAGTAAGACCATCACGCAAACCAGACTGGGAAACAATGGGGTCATATGCTTTGACTTTTGCTCCTAGTCTATTAAGCTGCTCAATTAAGTTGAGTGCAGGGGCGTCGCGCATGTCATCGGTATCAGGTTTAAAGGTAAGACCGAGTAGTCCCACAGTTTTACCTTTGAGAATTTTCAGGGCTTGTTGGAGTTTTTCCACAGCAATCAAGCGCTGACGTTCGTTGACGCTGACGGCGGCTTTGAGTAACTGGGCTTCGTAGCCGTAGTCATCGGCGGTGTGAATCAGGGCTGCAACATCTTTGGGGAAGCAGGAACCACCCCAGCCAATACCAGCATTCAAGAATTTATTCCCAATCCGGGAGTCTAAACCGATACCTTTGGCGACTTGGGTAACATCAGCACCGACGCGATCGCAAATGTTAGCAACTTCGTTAATAAAACTTATCTTGGTTGCTAAGAAGGCATTAGCAGCATATTTAATCATTTCTGCTGAACTCAAATCTGTTACCAACACTGGTACTGGAGGTAAAGATTGATCCTCAGCATATTTACGCTCCACAATTGGAGCATATAATTGTTCCATCATCGCGATCGCTTTGGAGCTATTGCCACCTAGAACAATGCGATCTGGGTTAAAAGTATCATAAACTGCTGAACCTTCCCGCAAAAATTCTGGGTTACTGACGACATCAAACTGGGCTGTAATTTCTGGTAACTGTTCATCATCACGCACCCCGCCAGCAGGTACGAGTGTTTTTTGCCGTTCAGCAATACCATCCAAAACAATCATTCTTACCCAGTCACCAGAACCAATCGGTACAGTAGATTTGTTGACAATTACTTTATAGCCACCATTAAGGTGAGTGCCAATACCACGAGCCACAGCTTCCACATAACGAGTATCACTTTCGCCAGTCGGTAAGGGTGGTGTCCCTACAGCAATAAACAGAATTTCTCCGTGATTGACTCCTGCACCAAGATCGGTCGTAAACTGGATTTTACCAGCACTGATGGCACTTTGCATGATTTCTGAAAGCCCAGGTTCAAAAATAGGTGATTGCCCAGACTTCATTAACTTAACTTTTTCTTCGTTGTTATCTACACAAATTACATCATGACCAATGTGAGCCAAGCAAGCGCCTGTAACCAAACCAACGTAACCAGTACCAATTACACAAACACGCATTTTACTTAATTCCTCGCTTTAGTTTGGGGTTAAATGTTCAAAAAGAAGTTTCCCTTCATTGTTTGTTTTATTTGTTTAGTTGTTCCAACCAACAATCAACTATCAACAAACAACCAATCACTATTGACCATTTTTTATACGTTCGCGGAAATCTTCTACAGTCAGTTTTAACCCCTCTTGCAGCGGAACGGTAGGTTCCCAATTTAACCAAGTCTTCGCTCGAGTAATATCGGGGCGACGGCGGCGCGGGTCATCAGCGGGTAGTGGCTCAAATTTAATTTGTGAATCAGGATTGACGAGATTTTGCACAGCCTGAGCCAATTCTAGGATTGTGTATTCGTCAGGATTTCCTAAATTAACTGGCCCTGTGTACTCATTATTCATAAGCCGCATCAGTCCTTCTACTAGGTCTGATACGTAACAAAAACTACGTGTTTGTGAACCATCTCCGTACACCGTTAAAGGAATACCCCGCAAAGCTTGAACGACAAAATTACTTACTACCCGACCATCGTTTTCTAACATTCGAGGACCGTAAGTGTTAAAGATGCGAGCAACCCTAACATCAACTTTGTTTTGTCTGTAATAGTCAAATGCTAGAGTTTCAGCAATACGCTTGCCTTCGTCGTAACATGAACGTAGCCCGATGGGATTAACACTACCCCTATATTCTTCGTTTTGGGGATGAACTTCTGGATCGCCGTAAACTTCACTGGTGGAAGCCAACAAAAAGCGTGCTTTCACCCGCTTTGCTAACCCCAACATATTCAACGTACCCATAACGTTGGTTTTCACGGTTTTGACGGGGTTGTATTGGTAATGCACTGGGGAGGCTGGACAAGCTAAATGGTAGATTTGATCTACCTCTAACCGAATTGGTTCAGTGATATCATGACGGATCAATTCAAAATACGGATGATCCATCCACTTGAGGATATTGCGCTTATGACCTGTATAAAAGTTATCTAAACAAATGACTTCGTGTCCCTCATTTATTAATCGGTCAATTAAATGTGAGCCAATAAACCCAGCACCGCCCGTCACCAAAATTCTCATAGTCTTCTAGGTAGTTACGATATTATTAGTCGCGATCGCGCTTGTGCTTAGAGTACCCATAATGGGAATAAAAATACAGCACAAGCTGTAGTACTCACAGAAATATTTTTGGTAAAAATTTTTGTACGTGAGTATTTATTTTATTCAAATGCTAAACAATTCTTTATGCAAAGTTATCAAACATCTTTCAAGAATACCGAAGCCACTGATAATATTTCATGAAATCTTCAAGAAGATAAAGATTTTTAAAGTAGGGCAGCTGTTCTGTGGTACTTGGTGTAGGTAAGAGCCGCAAAATGTATGTATTGGCGTTAATAACCATATGAATATCAAAACTCGACTGCACAGTATTTAGTGCTAGGTAGTGAGCGTTCAAGCACCTTTGGAGGATAGGGCTAAAGTCTTAACTACAAACTTATCAACCACCATAAAAATTAATGGAATAAACAAGTGGTTGCACTGCGCAAAATCACACCTTGAAGGTGATCTCGATACAAATTTACTTAGTTTATTTAAGTATTACTAATCACAATCTTCAATAATACTATTTCTCTTAAAGTACGAACCCTTGGCGTCTTGGCGTCTTGGTGGTTCAATTAAAGTAAGCTTTTGGTTCATTCCTGTATAGGTTCTGCCTTTGAAGCCCAGAAGGGAGCAAAATATTTTAAGTTACAGGGATAGGGCTAGGAACACCGACTGGTACAGTTACTGATTTTTCAGTACGCTGTGGTTCTCCCAGCATGACAATAGAACAGGTTAATTGTCTAGCTAAATAAGTTGTCACATCACTAATTGCTAACCCACCCGGACTAGTACGATTACGTACAAAAGGTAGGACAACTAAATCATATAATCGTGCAGCCTGTAAAATTGCTTGAGCAACATTTTCATGGGCGATAATTTGAATTTCTGGTGGATGAGCTGAAGATACATTTGATACTATTTGAGAAAGCTGCGATCGCCTGGATGCAATTTTACTGGAACTAGTACGGCGTTCACAGACACTCAACACAGTTACCTGTGCTTGATTTGCTTCTGCAAGAATTTGTGCAAATTGTATAGGTTGCAATGCTGGTGCCATAAAATTTTCTACCGGAACTAAAATCCGCTGAATTTTTCTCGGTGATTCCAGCAAACGAGTTACAGCCACTGGACAATGGGAAGACCATAGAACACTATCAATTACATTCCCAAACAAACGTGCCCTTAACCCAGTTCGCTTACCCCAACCCATCAAAATTAAATCAGCTTTTTGTTCACGTGCTGCCCTGCTAATTCCTTGAGCAAAAGCATCATCAATTCGCAGTAGTGGTTGTGCTTCCACACCCAAGACTCTACTTAAGGCTGTAGCTTTTAGCAGTAAACGTTCACCACGTTCTATAGACGTTTCTAACTGGGGAGCATCCATATGGGCCACAGCCGTAGCAATAGCTAATGGTATAATCCTCGCATTTTTTGCCTGACGTGCCAATAAAGCCGCCATTTCAATCAAATATTGCTGTGTTTGAGGATTATAAACTGGCACAACTATAGTGGAAGGGCTGCTGTCTGTTTTTCCAGCATCGATGTGAGTTTGATTAGTAAATGGTAGTTCTTTGATAACTGAAGCAGTTAGACCAACAGCAAACCGACTAGTCATGAATGAGCCTACAATTGAACTCACCAACATCAAGACAACGACGCTGTTTAATAATATTGGTGAGAGTAAGCCATTTTCATACCCTACTAAAGCTGCGGCTAATGTCACACCCACTTGAGGTAATGACAGCGACCACATAGTTAACGTTTCCTGCAAGTTGTAGTGGTAAAGTAATTTTGCCGCGAAAGCAGCAATAAATTTACTAGCAAATAAACTCACCACCAATAAAATTGTGAACTGAAGTGTGATCAAACTACTAAAAAAAGTAGGCAAATCAATGCGTAAGCCCAGGTGAACAAAGAAAATAGGAATAAATAGTATACTGCCAACAAAAACAACCTTTTCTTTGACTGGCCCTTCGCCAACAGCTTCATTTACTGCCAAACCAGCTAAAAAAGCAGCGACAATTTTTTCTATCTCGAGAAATTGAGCTACTAAAGCAACAAGAAAAACAGATAATAAGACAAACAAAAACTGATTTCCTTCGTCATCTCCTGCACGACGAAAGAATTCTTTACCTATCCAATTGCAGCCAATTAAAACAACGATTGTGTAGACAATCAACGAGTTAAAAAAAGGAAGAACTTGCCAAAAGCTCAAATTATCGCTGTTTGCAACTAAACATAAAGCTAATACCAGTAATGCACCTAAGTTAGTAATCACTGTCGCCCCAATCGTTGTCCTGACTGCTGCGTTGCTTGTGACTCCTAAGCGATTAATCAGAGGATATGCTAAAAGGGTGTGGGATGCCACAATCGAGCCAATGAATATAGCAGCATTCCATTCATACCCAAAACTCCGACTGAGGAACACTCCTACTACCAAAGGTAAACTGAAGGTTAAGCTGCCAAAGCCAAAAGCAGGAATCTTTTTGCGGCGAAACTCTTCTAAGTCAATTTCTAAACCCGCTACAAACATCAAGTAAACTAACCCAATGTCTGAGAGCAAACTCATGGTTGGTGTTTCAGTGGGAAATACATTCCAGCCATGACGACCTAGTAATATCCCTGATAACACCAAACCAACTAAACCAGGTAGTCGTAGTCGCTCAAAGATGATTGGGACCACTAAGATGACTACTAGCAGAATAGCAAAAGGAATAATGGGTTCTTTAGCGAGAACTTGGGCAGTAGGTTCAACAGCAAGAACGTGTAACATTAGTTCCATAGGTAGGACTAGCAGGGGTGATGGTGAGACAACGAACAGTTATCAGTTATCAAAGATTTAGATTTATCAAAAAGGTTGTAAGCCCCTGGAGATAAGAATTCAGATATAAACAAATGCTTTTTACTGTACTTATAACAATAGAGTGATAACTGATCACTGATCAAAATCTACTCAGAAGACAAATATAAAAATTCTACTATGCTTAACTAAGCTAATGATTGGAAAACTACCTATGGGTTGATTTGATTCAAAATAAACCGTAGGCGATCATAGTCATCTTTCAGCAGCACGCTGAGAGTACGTCCAGCTTGAACTAACCATTGTCGGTCAGCTTTGCGTAACCAATACACTTCCCGAATAGCTGCTGCGGTTAAAGAATCTACTGGCGCACCATTTACAGTAAGTAGAGTCCGCAAAAAATCTAGTTGTTCTGTAAATTTAATGATTGCTTCTGGTTCGCATCTATAAACTGGTTGATGAATTTGTGGTGGACGTGGTGGTAAATATTGATACAAATTACTACTAGAATTCCGTTCATTTGATGTGACTGCAAAACCCACGATCGCAGCACGAAATTCTGTTTTGAGCATAGCAAAAATTTGGGGTTGTTCCTCCCGCAATTCCTGCAACGATAATCCCAAAGCCACTGGTCTATGTACAGAATCTATCGGCATAGTTGTGGCATAATATACCACAGCATAAATCTGGTTGCCCGACTCTTCATCCACAGAACAAACCCAGCTACCAAAGGGAGGCATGGGGGGAAAACTTAAGTCTTCCGGTTCCAAACACTGCGCTAAAAACTCGCATGTACTGGTTGCGACCACCTCTGCAAAATGGTTAGGATGGCGATCGCCTCGATTAAATTGTGGCAGGGGAAGGCGCATAGTGGTCAATGGTCAATTGTCAATGGTCAATTGTCAATGGTCGAAAAGTTGTGGACTATTGACCATTGACTCTGGACTTTTGACTATTTTGCTTTTTTACGTCCGGCGGTTGTTTCTACAGCTTCTAATTCAGAGAGACGAAAGGTAACTAGTTTATCCCAGTTACCACCTTCAAACAGTACAGCAACCTTGCCATCACTGACTCTCTGTACAAGTCCTTCATATCGATAGTAGGTGTCTGCTGGATTCTTGACACGAACAGTTGCTCCAGGCAGGATCATGGTTTTTATCCTCGCTTGTTTCCTGTTATTAGCTTAATACTTGTGATTGGTGATTGGTTAGTAGTTGATAGTTGGTTGTGGGTTGTTGATTGTTCCAAACAACAAACAACTAACTAATACTTCTGCCTTTGACGAAAATTCGCCACTGACTCGACTATCCCTAAAGCAATGAAGTTTTTCAACATTGCTGAACGCCCGTAACTCATCCAAGGGAGGGGAATTCCTGCCACTGGTGCTAAACCAACGTTCATGCCAATATTGACTATCATCTGAAAAACGATCATAGACAAAACCCCAATAGCCAACAAAGAGCCAAAGTTGTCTTTAGCAGTTTGGGCGACGTGTAACAAGCGCAGACAAATTAAGCAGAAGACTGCCAACACTACCAAACAGCCAATGAAACCAAATTCTTCACCTACGGCAGAGAAAATAAAATCTGTATGCTGTTCAGGGACAAAATTCAGTTGCGTCATAGGCCCTTTAAAAAGGCCCCATCCCCACCATTCTCCTGCACCGATGGCAATACGAGATTGGATTTGGTGATAAGCAGCACCAAGGGGATCAGCATTGGGGTTAATAAATGAAGTGAGTCGATCTTTTTGATAGTCCTTCAATACGTGGTTCCAGGCGAATAGCCCTAATTCACCACCAAACATGTTCAAACCCCATGCGCCGATCGCACTCAGATAAAATCGCCGCCAAGGGAGGGTGCGCCAACCCACAATGCCCATTGCTACTGACCAAATTAGTCCCAATAGTCCAAATTTGAGATCTTCTGAAAAAGCGATCGTAAAGGGCCAAGATATGCTGAACAAAATTGCGGCAATAATGGGAGAAATCATTAATATCAGCCAGCCTGGGTTAGCGTTTGCCCAGTACAACATCCCTAAGACGATCGCACCAAACACAAGTGATGTTGCTAAATCTGGCTGTATAAATACTAATCCCCAAGGAATAGCAGTAATTGCCAAAGCGCGGAATACATTATCCAGGTTGGCAGCAGTACGTTTATGTAATAACGCCGCTAGGGTGATAATTACCCCGATTTTGGCAAATTCTGACGGTTGGACATTGAAACCAAAGATATTCACCCATCGCTGGGCGCCTTTGGCACTGTGACCAACTATCATTACAGCAGTGAGACTGATATTGGTGAGTGTATAAGTAATCCAGTGCCATTGCAGCAGATTTTCATAACGTAGACGGGCCAGCAATAAAGCAATTACACAACCAATCCCACCAATTAACCAGTGCCACCACCAATCAGTGAGTCCTTGATTCAATTCGGTACTACGGATCATAATGCCGCCGAATATTGTCAAGCCGACTGGCAAAGACAACAACAACCAGTCCATTTGCTGCCAAGGCTTAAACCAATATTTCCAGCGAATTTGTAAAAGTGAAGAACGTGACCTTTTTAACAACATTGGGCGACTATAGACTTTAGTTTTTAGATTTTAAATTTACTGAGTACTAAAAATCTGTATTCCGACCCGTAGTTTTCTACCCAGACAAAAATTACATTTTCTTATGTTTTCCATTTTTTACGTTAGAGCAGCAATTGATACTTTGGCTGCGATTGTCTGAGCGATCGCTTTGAATGCTTTGGCACTCGCTGAATCTGGATCGGCTACTACTGTTGGTACACCGTTGTCACCACCAATGCGAGTAGAGATTTCTAGAGGTATACATCCTAATAAGGGTACTCCCAATTCTGCTGCTGTTTTAGAGCCACCACCAGAACCAAATATGTCATACTGCTTTTCTGGCATATCTGGAGGAATGAAATAACTCATGTTTTCTACAATACCCAAAACAGGTACATTCATCTGTTGAAACATGCGCAAACCTTTGCGAGAATCTAACAAAGCAACGGTTTGTGGTGTTGTTACAATTACTGCCCCTGCCATTGGGACTGCTTGTGTCAATGTTAACTGAGCATCTCCTGTTCCTGGTGGCATATCCACGAGTAAATAGTCCAGTTCTCCCCATTGCACTTGATAGAGAAACTGACGAATCACGCCATTCAGCATTGGCCCACGCCAAATTACGGGCTGGTCGCGGTCAATCAAAAAGCCCATTGACACTAGTTTGACTCCATGATTAAAAGCTGGCTCGAGTATTTCCCCTTGATCAGAGGTACGTACTACAATCTGAGCATCAGCTAGACCAAGCATAGTTGGATCATTGGGGCCATAAATATCGGCATCCAGTAAACCTACCTTGGCTCCTGCCTGTGCTAGAGCAACTGCTACATTCACAGCCACTGTACTTTTACCGACGCCACCTTTCCCACTGGATATAGCGATAATATTCTTGACCCCAGTCACACCAGTGCGATCGGGTAAACTTTTTTGCTGAGGAGTTTCCGCTGTGACTTCTACAAATACATCTGTAACTCCTGGCAGCTTTTTGACTGCTTTTTGACAGTCTTCTACGATGAATTCACGTAACGGACAGGCAGGTGTAGTCAATACCAAAGTAAAACTGACCTTGCCTGCATCTATTTTGACGTTACGAATCATATTCATTTCTACCAGGCTTTTGCGAAGTTCTGGATCTTGAACTGGTCGCAACACTTCTAAGACTGACTGAGAATCGAGAACATCGTTCATAAATTTATTTCACGCTTACTGCCGCAATCATTTTTAACAAACTGCAATGATTATCTACTTGCATCTTAATTTGAAAGTGTTGGTAGTTAGTAGGTAATGGGTAATTGGTAATGGGTGACTGGTAATTGTTATTAGTCATCAACCACTAACCACTATCCACTAACCACTAACCAAATTCTAAAAATCAAAACAACTGTCGTTAAGAGATTTTCTCTTCCCTGGAACTGTTGGTAGTGTGCCCTTTTCTACTGCCTCAATCAAAGCTTTGGCAACGCGATCGGTATAAGGGCGAGAGAATAACCAAATCAATGGTGATAACCAACCACGTAATGTTACAGAATACGACAAATAAGTACCACAAACTGTAGACTCTATTTTGTAACTGACCCGTTCTTCAACACCAGGAATTGCTAGTACTCTGATGCTTAATAATTCTCTAGGATTGACACGTTCTACAAAAATATGTATGGGAATGGGTGATAACCGTGTCACCGCTTTGTAAATAAGCCCTGGTTTGGGTACTAACCCATAAGGAACATTGGTACTCTTAAGCAATGGATGCCAGGAGACATCTGCCAAGTTAACTAGCTTTTGCCAGAGTTCATCAACAGAAGCAGAACTTATCTCGCGATATGTTCGCACCAAAGATGCGCAAAACCGACGACGTTTGCGCTGGATGAATTTGGACAACCAAGCTCGCATTTTTTTTATCTCCTCGCTACACGCTTTTTGATAAATTCAGGTCGGGGAGCAGGGATTGGACATTGGGGATTGAGGATTAGTTGTATCTCCCTTGTCTCCCTTGTCTGCCTTGTCCTCTTATCCCCGCGCCTCCCTTCCCTTTTGACTTCAAGTAAAATCTGCAAGAGAAACCATTTTTTCTATTTTTTTATAAATATAATTAATCAGTGTCTAATGTCTTCCTACTTACTGCGGAAGTTCACAGAAAAGTGGTATGCGATTATACATCTTTGTTTTGAAATTTTCTGGCTTAGAGTCTTACAACCCAACTAAAAATTATTACAGAAGTTAGGTAAAAGCAAAGCAAAGTGCGGTTGCGGATTTTTTCGGTGTAACGACTGGTATTTTTCTTTTGACTATATTTTTTAACTTTTATTAATAAAATTCCTCATAAATTTTTGTAATGGATTCTGGGAGTTTTTACTCACGTCCAAGCATAAAAGCATGTTTTTGCTTTATATTTACTCCCTAATGCTAGGTGATGTGATCGCAGCTTGGGTTACAACAACCTCAATCGTACTGACTGACATAAAATACATAGTCATAGAAACTACCACTTCATTTTCTATCCAACATCAGCTGCTATGACTCTATCAACAGGTTTAATTTGCGTACTGGGTCTAATTGCCTGTTGTGAATAAAATTTGAATAAGATCAAATATCGGTGAACTTCATTCGCAATCAATAATATGAGTTTTTCTAGTCGCAACTCACAAGTAAAAAACATAGGGACGTATACTATACTAATTGCGATCGCAATAGTGACACTTTTCCCCTTATTTTGGCTTGTAAGTACTGCACTCAAATCTCAAACTGAAAATATCTTTCAGTCACCACCACAATTATTTCCAAGTCAACCAACTTTTGAGAACTTTGTCAGTGTCTGGCAATCTAATCCTTTTGGACAATACTTATTCAACAGTACCTTGGTTGCTGTGCTAACTGTGGGATTAAATTTACTGTTTTGCGCTTTGGCTGCTTATCCTTTAGCTAGACTCTCATTTCCAGGTAGAGACTGGATTTTTATCGCAATTATTTCCACAATTATGATTCCATTTCAAATTGTGATGATCCCCCTATATATTTTGACAGTCCAGTTGGGTTTAAGAAACACTTATTTAGGCATTATTTTTCCTAGCCTAGCTTCTGCCTTTGGTATTTTTCTATTACGACAAGCTTTTATGAGTGTGCCAAAAGAGATGGAAGAAGCAGCACGTATGGATGGCTGTTCAGAGTTAGGTATATGGTGGCATGTAATGTTACCAGCAGTTCGTCCTGCACTAGTCACTCTAGCAATTTTCGTTTTTATTGGTTCTTGGAGTGACTTTTTGTGGCCTTTGATTGTGATTCAAGATGAAAGCTTGTACACCCTACCTTTAGGCGTAGCAAAACTAGCAGGTACTTTTTCTCTCGATTGGCGCTTAGTAGCTGCTGGCTCAGTAATTTCCATTCTGCCAGTAATGATATTATTTGTCTTTCTACAACGCTACATCGTACCGACAGAAACTGGTAGCGGCGTGAAAGGATAAATTGAATTATGGATTATAATCCCAACAAATAATCTATCAATGTCCATTGATGTTCATCTGTGTTTATCTGTGTGCATCGGTGGTCGATTTCTAAAACTTAAAAGGGAACGGGGAACACTGTAAGAAAACAGAAAAAGCATCACACCCAAAAATTCAACCAAGCGAGAAAACTCTCTCGCTTAGTTTCTTATCAAGCCTGAGTGTCTGCAATGAAACCATACCATTAAATTAGAGTACTTACCGAGATACAAGCATTCAGAGAACACTTTGTGAAGAAAAGCTGATCACGAAATTTACAGTATAGGGTTCCTCTAGTGATTGTTGAGTACTAGCCTTGATGGCATCAAGATGACGACGTAGAGATTGTAATTGCGAGGGATTGGGGCGATATGTGAGACTTCCTTGTTTTTCAAATAAAGGCGCATTAGCGATCGCTTTATAATCAAAATTTTCTCGGGAAGTGAGACTCAGCCAGGAAAAGTCCACATTGCTGGGGAGCAAACCCGGAGGTAGTTCACCTTCCAAGAATGCTAACAGCCGTTGTTGACAACTACGGGTGTTGATACCACGCCCCTCAAATAACTGAATTATTTCATTAAAAGATAAGGCTCGATCTGGTATGAGTCGCAGCAATTCCGTAAACAGGAAATAGTCAGTGTACTGTTGTCTAGGTACTTCTAAAACTTGGGGATGCAAAGGAAGCATAGCTAAGCCGTAGGCTACACGACTGCAACTAGGAGTACCATTCTCATTCAAATACAAATCCTGAATGATTTTTGCGTTGGGGAGTTTTTGTCGTAACCAACGAGAAACAGCAGCTAAACTAGATGTCCCGCCAGTCAAGATTGCTTGATTGATTGCTTCTGTAGGTATGCCTTTTGCTACTAATAATTTGTTGAGTTCACGGTTAAGCCGCCGCACAAATGGCACAAATACCTGGCTCTCTAAATCTCGCCTTTGCAAGACCCAGCATTGGTCTGCCAATTCCAAAGTAAAGGATTCTTGATGTTGTAAAATTAACTTGAGGGCTACTGCTGCGTCCAAAATAGCTTTACCCAAAACAGAACTTTCTAGGCGTTGCTGTAACTTAATGCGATCGCTCGTGTCAGGTTCTCCTGGTCTTGGTAATTTTAATTCTTCCAACCCCAAACTCGCAAAACTCATCTGCTCTATACCAGCAATCATTGGTTGCCATTGCAAGGGACTACTGGTAATAGTAGTGTTGTTGCCCTCCTGGGAAGAATTACGTGGTTTGCGCCATTTAGTTGGTAGTAGCAACTGACAAATAATATCTTGCTCAATTCCCTTACCAGCGTAAGCAAAATTGTGCAGCATAAAATCGCTGTGAGTTAATTCTTCCAGACTTTCTGGTAAATCAACTAGTGCCATTTCTGTTGCTGCTGCACCGATATTCATCACAAGGGTATTACCAACTAAAGGATGCTCACTAGTTTTGGCACAATGAGATTCTTGGCTATTACCGAATTGAATAATTTCACCATTAGCGCCATCAAGTTCAGAAAGTAAACTAGCGATCGCTTCTTCAACAAAAAATACTTGTTGGGGATGCTGAATAATTTTGCTTAGTAGCAAAGCTTCACGGATATTAAAGCGATATTGTTCTGACCAGTCAGACGGACAGGTACAGATCACGCCAGCCAAATTGTTGATGGCGCTGTGGAAGATTTGTTGGTGTAAACCAACTCCCGCCGCAGTTAAACCTAAAGTAGTGCTACTGCGGTCTAATTTTAGGGTTAACAGCAATTTGGAGAGCGATCGTACAACCCAAACCAGAGGAACTGTAGCAACTTCATTAAATTGTAATGCTGGCTCCCATTTTTGCTGCTCATTTTTATAGGGAAGGGCTATTTTTAAATAAGGTTTTAACTGCGCGGAAAAAAGATGTGAGTTTGTAGTATCTTGTTCCTGTGCAGGTGGTAAATAAACTTCTGCGGGTAAACGGAATGTTCGTGTTTGAGATACAGTTTCTGCTGGATTTTCCGTTGACCAATAGAGAGGATAAACCTCGTTTGTGGAACGATTTAATAAAGTTGCAGAAATTCCCGTTGTCCCTATATCAATTCCCAGATACCAAACATAGTCTCCTATATTGGCTCTAATTTCCGTATCGTCTACAAAGTTAGAATATCCAGGCAAAATCTGTTCTGAAGAAACTGTTGTAGATTCTTTTTTTTCCGTTTCAGCTAATTGAGCGTTATGAGCAGAGTCTGGAATTTCTAAATCAGTATGAGGTTGTAATTGAGGATTAGTTTGTTCACCAAAGTTAGCTAAATCCTGATCTAATTGCAGCAATTGTTCTGCATCTAATTCAATTTCTGTGATAGCTGCATTCTGGTTTTCTGCTTGTATTAATAAATTTTCTTTTGGTGAAGCCGGAATATAGTTATCTGAAGAATCATTTAAACTGCGATCGCCACTGTTTACTTCTGTTGGAGTTAGCTCTGATTTTGTCGTGCTTACAGATTCGTCAAAGGAAGTTACTGCTAAAGGCTGCTGAGCATTGCTTGTATCAAATAACAAATTATTCAGACTCGTAATTTTATCAGTCGTTGGTTCTTCAACTGCTAAAGAGGGAGTTTCACTATCTGCTTCCGTAAAGGTGATTTTTTCCCATAATTCTAATAATTGCTGTCTAATCTTTTCAGTAGTAGCTTTTTGTGTATCTTCTACTTGAATATTTCCACTTTCTAAAAGCCCTGCATCTGGCTCGTCAAACCAAGGATCAGATGTAGGAATAGAATGCTGATCTGGTTGTGTTTGATTAATTGTCGGTGCAGATAAAGTATCAATAATACTCACACTCTCGGAAGCAGCAGCGTCTACAGGTAATTCTTCCGTCGGGTCTGCAAATTCCAAAAGCACTTCTTGGAGAATTAAATCTAATTCTTCTTGATTCGTGGTTGCTTGTTCCTCTGTAGATAATTCTGTAGAGTCTGCAACTTCAAACAGAACTTCCTGGAGAATTGATTCTTCATCTTGATTGATTGTTGCTTGTTCATCTACAGGTGATTCTGTGGGGTCTGCAACTTCAAACAGAACTTCCTGGAGAATTGATTCTTCATCTTGATTGATTGTTGCTTGTTGATCTACAGGTAATTCCGTGGGGTCTGCAACTTCAAACAAGATTTCTTGGATAAACGTATCTGCTTCTTCTTGATCTGCAAATTTTACCTCATCCACAGATAATAATTCTGTGAAATCTGAAACTATGAACTCTGATTTTTCTTGATTAGTTGCTATTTCTTCTCCGGGTAAATTTTCAATTGAATCTAAGACGTTAAAATTTGTATCTTGGGAAGAAAATTCCGAGTTGGTTGTAGCTAAATTATCAACCCCAAACAAACTAGCGTATAATTGGTCTACTTCGTCGCTAATTGATACAGAATTATCTTGGTGTAATTGATCAATTGTGAACTCATTAGCAGTGCCTGGAGATTTTGGCGTATCCTGATTAAGCTGGTCAAGTTCTGTATCAAGTTCTGCTGTTTGAGCATCAGTTTTGAATTGTTCAATTTTATTGCTGGATTGTAAAGTTCTTGAGTCATTAGCTAGTGTTTGTTTTTGAATATCAATAGTAAATGGTTCTTTAGAAGCAAATTGTAGTTGTGCCTGTTGTGCCAAATTATTAATCAAGTTGCCAAATAACTGTTCTCCTTGCAAGCCTTGGCTATACATCCTTGCTAGCGCTTGGGAAAGAGACTCATGATATGTGTGAATATTACGTTGTAAAGCTTCAAAGACAACATTAACAGTTCCATCGAGTGCAAGTAATTTTTGATCTAATTCACTAGCAAGACGTGTTAATCGCTCCAACTGCTCCTGTGGCTCTAATATAGGTGAAGTAGCAAAAGCAAGTTGTTCTGTATTGTCTGTGTTCGTCGTCTTGGCAGAACTAGCTTCCCCTAGCGCTAGTGGTGTTTGTGGTGTTGAATTGAGAATATTTGTTGGCATTTTGGGTTGGAGATTACCCCCAAGACGATTGGTCAGCACCTGCAAAAAATTTGCTATGAGCTGTTCTTGATTTGCCAACTGCTGTGCTAAAGAAAAGTTTTGTAGCCGCCTTTGCTCTAATTCTTTTATTTCCTGAACAAGATTTGCTCGTTCTTGCAAAAGTGTTTGTAACTCTGCTTGCAATGGTGTCAATAAGGACGATAGTATATCTGCCTCACTACCTGCTTGTTGGCTGGGTTGATTTGGTTGTGACCCCAAAGAGTAATTATTTTGATTAATAAATTTTGTTAATAAAGGTGATGACTGTGGTTTTGGCTGTTCCTCCTTGGGGGTGATGCTCTCCTCTGTTTCCGCACAGTTCACTAGAAAGTTACGAATTCTTTCTAATATCTGTCTTGGCTGTTCCTTCTCGCTGGCCAGAAACCGGGAAAGGCGCTTGTTGGAAAGTAAACTGTCAATGTCTGCGATTAGTGTTTGAATTTCGGTTGTGCGGAAAGTCACGTTGATTCACCTTAACTAGAACTGTACGTCACGTCTGGTGGTACGCGAATACTTTACTTTGTTATAACTACTGCCATTATGTTACGCATCAGGCGAGTCTTTACAAGGATCGGTCAGGTATTGGGGAAGAGATTTTTATCTCCTCGTTGTGGGCTATTACCCCTGGGGTTCTAGCTTCAAGACAGGACTTTGAGTCTTAGACATATTTACCAAAAAATTTAAGCTAGCAAAAATTAAGTAGCTTGAGTATTGTTGATCTTGGATAGTCTTGTGTTGAAAAAGCTAAGGCTCAAAATCATGCTTTTGTGTATTAAACTTCTTGCAGAAGCAGGAAAAGAGAAAATAACTGACTTTTTGTATGCAGTCTATTGTGTAGATTGCAGTGTTGATCAATGATCAATAAGATGTCGTAATGGAAGAGCGATATAGCGTGCAAACACCCGTCAATCCGTGGATTTATTCGGCTCCTTTTTTTCAAGGGTTGCCTGAAACTGTTGTCGAGGTAGCTTTAACTCATCTTGTTACTCGCACTCACCCAGCTAATCAGGTGATTTTGCTGGAAAATGACTGGGGAGGCTCTGTTTATTTTATCATCGAGGGATGGGTAAAAATTCGCACCTACAATCTTGAAGGTAAAGAAGTAACGCTGAATATTCTCGGCAAGGGGGAATTATTTGGTGAAATGGCTGCACTAGATGAAGTGCCTCGTTCTACAGATGTAATTACTCTAACTGGAACCGTGATTGGTAGTATGCCTGCCCAAGATTTTCTGAAGTTACTTCAAACAGAACCTTTAGCAGGAGTAAGGTTAGCGCAATTAATGGCACGACGCCTACGGCAAGTAAATCGGCGTTTACGGTTGCGGGAATCTGACAGCCAGTCTCGCGTAGCAGATACATTATTGTTTTTAGCAGAGGGGCAGGGGAAAAAAGGGCAAACAGGAACCGAAATTCCTAATTTACCCCACCGGGAATTGAGTAGTTTAAGTGGATTGGCGCGGGAAACTGTAACCAGAGTATTAACGAAGTTAGAAAAGAAAGGTTTAATCAAACGAGATCAGGAACTAATTTGTATCCCAGATTTGTCAGCCTTAGAAAAAATGATTGTGTGAAGTTAGTTGTGAATGGCTAATGGTTAATCGCAGTAAACAATTAGTAATTAGCAACAAACTATTAACCATTGACAATTGACCAAGGACTAATTACTAATGACAGAAAAACCCGTAGATCAACAAAATAATTTAAGACAACCACAATTAAAGCTAGATGCGCCTTTGCGGATGATGGAAACGGCGTTTTTAGCAAGTACTGCTAGCTTGATTTGGTTTATTAATTTTTATTTTCCTTTAGGACCATTACTGCGGATATTTTTTCCAGTGCCGATCGCTCTGGTCTATCTACGTTGGGGCAAAAGAGCCGCATGGATGGGGGCTGTAACTTCTGGGTTGCTGTTGTCGGTATTAATGGGGCCAATCCGCAGCTTGTTGTTTGTCATGCCCTTTGCCTTTATGGGCGTACTTTTAGGGGCTGCTTGGTATCGCCGTGTTCCCTGGATTGTTTCTATCAGCTTGGGTGCTGTGTTGGGTACTTTAGGGGTGTTTTTTCGGTTGTGGTTGCTGTCTTTGTTATCAGGGGAAGACCTTTGGGTCTATGTTATTAACCAAGTTACAGAAATTGTGGAGTGGATCTTCTTGAGGCTGGGAATTTTGGCATCCCCCAGTACATCGTTGATTAATTCGGGAGCGATCGCGTTAATTATATTCAACAATTTTTTGTACCTATTTATCGTCCATATAGCAGCCTGGCTATTACTTGATCGCCTTGGTAATCCCATCCCTCGTCCTCCTCGCTGGGTACAAGTTCTAATGGATTATGAATAATAGTTAGTACTGGTTGTTAGTTGGTTGTTTGTACCTACCAACTAACAACTAACAACTAACAACTAAACTTTATGATTCGCATTTATACCGAAATAGAGCAGGGTAAGGAATGGATTGCCCAATATCGTGGCTGTCCACCTTTATTTGCCTATGTATTAGGTTTTACCGAAACTGGTTTAATCCCAGGAATTTCCGCAGCTGGTCGCACGAGTGAGGATCGCAAATTCACAGCCGTTGCTGATGCTGAATTTCTTTACTACGGTGCAGAACACAAGCCTAAGTATCCTTTGCCACCTTTGAGTGCTGGAGCATCACCCGTATTAATTTCTCGGGCTGTGGTAGAGGCGTTGCACATTCCAGTTTATTTCTTTAATGCTGGTTTGCCCTACTTTCCCAATATCCCAGTTATTGATTTGGGTGGTGCAGCCGCTAAATGTTTAAGTCACGGTAATGCTTTGAAACCAGCAACAGTAGAGCATTTATTGGAAGTAGGACTACTTTGGGGTGAACGCTTAGCTGCCAAAGTTCAAGGAAGTTATGTGGTTTTGGGTGAGTGTGTAGTCGGTGGAACGACAACGGCTTTGGCTATTTTACTTGGTTTGGGAATAAACGCAGCTGGAAAAGTCAACAGTAGCCACCCTGTTTGTAACCACACACAAAAATTGGCAGTGGTACAGGCGGGACTTGAGAAGATGAAGGAAAGATGGGGAGGTAAGGCGTTGGGAAGGTTCAGAGAATCCACCCCATCTCCCCATCTCCCCATCTCCCCATCCCATGTAGATCCCCTCCAACTAGTTGCCGCAGTTGGCGATCCGATGCAAATAAGTACGGCAGCAATGGCGATCGCCCTAAGTCGCAGTTGTGGTGTTTTACTGGCTGGGGGAACACAAATGCTAGCAGTATACGCACTCATGAGAGCGATCGCTATGACTTATGCGTTACCTTGGCGATCGCAACAAGTAGTAGTGGGTACAACTCGCTGGGTAGCCGAAGATCCCACAGGTAGTACTGTCGAATTAGCTCAACTGATTAACTGTAGTGGTAGTCCTGTCCCTTTACTCGCTACTGAATTAACTTTTTCTAACTCTCGTTATCCCCAACTCCAAGCTTATGAGCAAGGATTTGTCAAAGAGGGTATGGGGGCTGGGGGTGCGGTAATTGCCGCTCATTTATATCAAAACTGGCAGCAAAATCAGCTTTTATCAGCAATTGAAACTCAAATTGAGCGAATGCTCTAAATCAATAGTAATTAGTCTTTATGTCATTTATTCAAAGTTAATGATAAATGACTATTGACCAATAACTAAAATTAATGAATTCTCTTTAGTAATAATTGCTCTTCTAAAGCAGCAATTCGATTATATGCTGCTGTTAATTGGGCTGTCAGTCTTTGAATTTGAATTTCTGGTGCAATGTGCTTATCTCCTCCCTGAAGATTCGAGTCTGAATAAATTTCGTCTGCTATCACATCCTTATGTTCCATTTCTGGATTAAAGCTGATATGCCCTTTAAAATGAAAGCGACTAGAATTGCTATTTTCTAGAACATTCTCTCTATCCTCGTCTTTGACATCTAAGCGACAAAGTGACAAAGCTTGAGATACCTTATTATCAAGCTGTTCTATTACTTGATATAAGGAATCTAACTTAGAACTTAGAGATAGCATCTGCTTCTGTAATGGCTCCATTTAGTATGCTCATTCACTTATTTTTCTCTATGGTATTCAATATAGCGGCAACGTTAAACATACTTATGAATTTTTTAAGCTTCAATATTATTTTTTTAAATAAAATATTTAAGTACTCATTTAGCAATAAATCTCAATATATTTAAGAATGCAACTAAAATTATTTATTGAGAAAGATGAATATCGAGGAGTTTTAGCCAAAAAATAGCTATTTAGTTTGATTAGACTAGCTTTCGCCAGCATCAAAGCAAGAAATAAGTAAGATGTATGATCAAAACTTGACAAATTGTCTAACCAGCTAGGATAGCTGAGGTTGAAACAATTAATAAAATTATCTAATCAAAATCGCAAATTCTAAATCGTAATGTACAGACGGTCGTTTTTACAAGGTGCTACGACATTTGCTCTGGCGCAGATGTTGCTTGGGTGTGGTGGTAACAAACAAACTAGCTTGAGCGTTCAGTTATTAAAAGGTTCAATTCCTGGACAAGTGGTTGATCAATTCCGCCGTAATTTGGAAAAGGAAGTAAATTTAAATTTTGCCCCTGTAGAGCAGTTACAAAGCTTATTTGAAGAATTACAAAGTTGGTACAATCAGCCTCAAGCTAATCATCAGAAGGGATTGAGGTTTAATCTACCTTTTGGCTCATCACAAAAACCTAATATTGCTGACCTAGTGACATTAGGAGATTACTGGCTCAAAACATCAATAGAAAAGAAACTGATTCAACCACTAGAAGTAGAACAGCTAAAACAGTGGGCTGTATTACCACAACGTTGGCGAGAATTAGTGACACGCAACGAACAAGGTTTTTTGGATACCCAAGGAAAAGTGTGGGCAGCTCCCTATCGCTGGGGTAGTACAGTGATAGTTTATCGTCGTGATAAATTTCAACAATTGGGGTGGACACCAACAGACTGGAGTGATTTGTGGCGAACTGAACTACGCGATCGCATTTCTTTGCTGAACCACCCTCGAGAGGTCATTGGTTTGGTCTTAAAGAAGTTGGGAAAATCTTATAATACAGAAAATCTAGATGCAATTCCCGGTTTAGAAGCAGAACTACGTGCTTTAAATCAACAAGTAAAGTTTTACGATTCTACAAGATATTTAGAGCCACTGATTATTGGTGATACTTGGCTAGCGGTTGGTTGGTCAGATGATGTATTGCCGGTAGTAACCCGCTATCCGCAACTTGCTGTAGTCACTCCTCTCTCAGGAACAGCATTGTGGGCAGATGTTTGGGTAAAACCTATGGGTATTAACCAAGCAAACTTAGCTTACAAATGGATTGATTTTTGTTGGCAACCAAACATTGCTGAGCAAATTTTTATACTCACTAAAACAAATTCACCGATTCCTACAAATATTCGAGCTTCTAATATTCAAGAACAAATACGTAATTTCTTACTAAATAACGATGAAATTTTAGGGAAAAGTGAATTTTTGCAACCTTTGCCTCTTGCTGTAGCTGCTCAATATAAATCAATTTTTGCCAAAATCAAAATCTAGTTAGTAGTTGGTTGTAGAGACGCTTCAAACAGCGCGTCTCTACATTAGTTAGTGGGTATGGGCGTAGATGCATAAGCGGCTTTTCGCAGAGTGTAATTTGTGTAAGTACATTTTCTAAGTTTAAATATCTTCGTACAAACGCTGTAATTTACAGTAGTTAGTAATTCATTGTCAATGATTATTCTAAACAAAAACCAAAAATCAACAACCAAAAACCAACTTTCCTACAAAGAATTTCCTAAACCAAAGTTGTTTTGAGAATTGATTTTTATCTTACAAGATAATGGATTTGTATCAAAATTGCATGTATAGCTTGCTAAACTTTCCTTTTGATAATTAAAAACCCGAATGTTATAGCCATAACTTCTAGCAATATCTCCCAAATTATTGACAAAATCGTATCGCTCCAGATAATCTAATAAACTCCATATTTGTTGATTCACAATCACATCTACTCGCGCGGTTTGCTGATTTTTGAATGGATAAGCTATCCAGTTATCTAGAAGTTTGTTTTCAGAAATTTCTTTAATCCACCATAAACTTGGAACACTCAACTTTCCTTGGTCAATGATATTAGCTGTAATGATAGAGCCTCTAGGATTAGTCAACAAATCTAATTCTAAAGGGGCATCAGAAGGAGAGGGAATTGATGGACTTTCTGCTAGTAAGGGTTGGGTAATTAAGCAAGAAATTGTAGTTAAGCAGGTTCCTAAAATCAGAGCAAGCTGGCGCATAAAATCTGTTGATTGTTGCTCATTTCAACATATAAAATTATTTACTTGAGCGTCACTAAGTACAAAGTTGCATAAGTTTGTAATTTTATTAAAACGCACCAGGTAGCTGAGGAAAGCACTGAGGGACGCAGAGTGTTGCCATTTTTAACAAAATAGTCATAATGACTATAAATTGCAACTAATGAAGCGAGAGTTAGATGCTTACATAACAGCAACAAAAAACCTCGGCGAAACCAACCGAGGTAAACAGATGCCAACACAGAGACTATAAACGTAGATTTCATACACCACTTCGTGTCTTGGAGTCTTAGTGGTTCAAAATTTTTCCACTAAGGACTTTGAAACAAAGCTTGAAAGCGTTGATCAGAACTAATTTTGTCAAAATCTGAGTGACTTTTGATGGTTTCTAAATATTCTGGACAAAGGCTAATTGCTTGTTCTAGGTTGGCAACTGCAACTGGGATATTATGCTTTTGGGCATAACAACGAGCTGTGTTGTACCAAATCACAGGGTCGTTTGGTTGCAATTTTGCAGCTTGATTGTAGCTAGCGATCGCCTCATCGTAATTTTCTATATGTTCCCACGCTATACCTTTGTTTAACCAAGCTTTATAGTAATTAGGCTGAATAGATAACGTACGATCAAAGCTCTTGATTGCTTTTTGATAATGTTTCCATTCATTCAATGTTACGCCTCTGTTAAACCAAGCCATGACGTTATCAACATGGAATTCAATGGCGCGATCATAACTGTTGAGAGCTTCTTCGTAACGCCTGAGTTCTCTTTGAGCATTACCTTTGTTGTTCCAAGCCCAATAGGCATCTGGTTGTAACTTCAAACATTGGTTAAAGCTGACTATTGCTTGTTGGTACTGCTGTAAGTCACACAAAGTCAATCCGCGATTATGCCAAATAGTGGCAGCATTGGGGTTAAACTCGATGGCACGATCAAAGTTGTCGAGTGCTTCTTGATGTCGTTCTAGCTTCCCTAAAGCAATAGCTCGGTTATGCCAAACCCAACTATCATTGCTGCGTAATTTCAGCATTTCGTCAAAACAAGCGATCGCGTCTTCGTGACGACCCAACGAACCCAACGCAAAACCCTTTTGGAACCAAGCTTCTGGATAATCTGGCTTACACCTGAGTGCTGTATCGAGATTGGCGATCGCCACTTCAAATTCTTGAACCCTATTGCGTCGAAGTCCTTGCTGGAAAAAAAACTCTGCTTCCAGGTTGAGAGTCAGCTTGAACGAGTTTGGCATCATACCCTAGAATGATTTTTCTTTTATATTTCAAAAACAATAACATAACTTAATAACTAAATTCGTTATTGATTTTTAAATGCAAATAAAAAACCATTCCTTAGGAACTTGCTGAAATTTCCAAATTAAGCCACTTATCCAAAGAAATTTTCAATTATTTGTGTTTAGGAATACTAAGTGAAACAACCTAATGAATTACCGAACCACGGGTTACACCTAGCTGATTTTGCAACTTCAACTCGCGCCAAAGTTGGGAACCTGTGATTTTGCCTTCCAGTAATTGTTGGTACTGGTGTATGGTTTGAGTGACATACTCAGGAGACTCATTGACAAATTCAATCCGGAAGTGACGTAAGCCCAACTCTATTAAAGGTTGTACATACTCTGCCCCTGTTTGCGCTGTACCATTAAATACTGTATTTCGACAACCAGCATCAGCATGAAGAATGTGTTCTGCACCAATGCGATGTCTGTCGACCAGCCCCTTTGCGTCTACGCGTAATTTCACTTCATGCTTTTCACACGGTCGCCCGCAATTACGGAAGTCTGTACCGCTAGATAAAAAAGCACAAAATACACAATGTTCCATATGAAACATCGGCATATGTTGATGAATAGTCACCTCAAACCAATCAGGGGGACTACTTTTAAGTAGGTCTTCCAGTTGGTTTATATTCAAATCGTAGGAAGCAGTAAGGCGTTCTAAATGAAAATGGTTTTTAAATAAGTCTGCTGTGAGAGGATTAGCAACGTTGAGAGAAAAATCTCCAATGCAACGTTCATCAGCAAAGAATTCTAGATGGTCATAATTCCGTACCAAGTAGCCATCAGCTTTACACGAACGCACTTGCTGTAAAATCCAATTTTCTCCAGGCTTAGTAATTCGGGGTGGTGCAACCCAGATCGTAGGAGTGGGAGAGTCGCTTTTGAGATAGGGTGGTGGGGTGAAATTTTCTCCCCATCTTCTCTGTTGGCGTACCATCTCCACCGCCTGGCGATACTTACGGGGATCTTCAAATTCGCAGTAGATAGTATCAACGCCTGCTGTGAGTGCTGCTTGTAGTTGCTGAAGATTACGTACTAGTACGATGAGAGATGGAGTTGTGGGATGGTGGGGTGATAGAGAGGGGAGTAGGTCACAAAGGGAAGCATTGGGATTTAGTTGCCAACGCTTGGGTTTTCTTCGCAGGTTATCTAATTGGGTGACTATTTCTCGTCGCATTCGATTTAACTCACTCACGGGTAGCATCAATTCTCCAGTGAGGTTAGTTGTCAATTCACCCAAACGGAAAGGAGTATTACCGAGACGACCGAATTGTTCTTGTAAACGTTCTGGAGTCAGAGGTTTTTTGTGGGCTGCGACTAGTGGTGTAGAAGATTCTACCTCAACGACATGACCGAGTTCATCACGTGCGATCGCCACTAAATTTTGTCCAACTTCTCCGTATACCTCAATCTTAATCGGACGCTGATACTGTGGTATGTCGCCGGCAAAACTCTGCCGCAATTGCTTATCAAGTTCCGGATCACTGGTTTTCCAAACCTTATCGCCTACATGCAGTCGCCGCCAATTCAAATCCCGTCGTCCGAAGGTTAAGATGGTTTCTTTTCCTTTTTGTTCTACTGCATAGATGCGTCCGCCTTCTTCCTTAGCTTCTGGATGTCCGCAGTCAAACACAACACCATCGCCTGGTTTTACTGGTGCTTCTAGCCTGAGGATCACCTTTTCATTATTAATGCGGATTACTTGTCCCAGGTAAACTCCTCGCTTTTTCCCAAAGCGGGCATGAACCAATTCTTGATTGTTAATTCCACGGAACCACCCAGTATAAATTCCCCGCGAAAAAGCCATCTCCAAATTGTACCGTTCCTCAGAAGACACGGAAAGGATATTTTCCTTTACCCCTGCCCCTTTAACCTTTTCCCTATTATGAAGCGCTTCCTTCTGCCCTCTGCCCTCTGCCTTCTGCCTTTCTTCCATCACCCGATCCAACGCTTGCCGATAAACACGAGTCACATTTGCAACATACTCTGGAGACTTCAACCGCCCTTCAATCTTGAGACAAGCTACACCGGACTTCACCAAATCAGGCAAAACCTCTAACCCTGCTAAATCTTGGGGACTGAGGAGGTATTTTCTATCTCCTAAATTCACCACTTCCCCATCAGCAATTAACTCATAAGGCATCCGGCAAGCTTGGGCGCATTCACCCCGGTTAGCAGAACGTCCTCCTAGTGCTTCGCTTGTTAAACATTGCCCGGAATAAGCAACACACAACGCGCCGTGAACAAACACTTCTAAAGGTAGCGAACTGCCTCTGTATGCTAGTTGGCTTTGAATTTTATTGATTTCGTGGAGAGAACATTCACGGGCAAGCACAACTAAATTACACCCCAGCGATTCCGCAAATTCCACACCAGCAGTACTCGTGATGGTCATTTGAGTGGAAGCATGAATCGGAAAATCAGGTGAGAGGTGACGAATGAGACGACAAATACCGATATCTTGCACAATTACCGCATCCACACCAGCTGCAATAATCGAGCGAATATATTGTTGTGCTTCTCTCAGTTCTTGGGGAAAGATCAGCGTGTTGAGGGTGACATAACCTTTAACACCACGACTGTGCAGGTACTCCATTAATTCTGGCAAGTCCGCCTCAGTAAAGTTTTCCGCCCGCATTCTGGCGTTGAACCGATCCAAACCGAAATAAATTGCATCTGCACCATTTTCGACAGCAGCTTTGGCACATTCCCAATTACCAGCTGGGGCGAGGAGTTCGGGAAGTTGGAATTTGGGTGAAGTGGTTTCGGAAGTTTGTAGGCGATCGGCTTTCATCGGTACTAAGGCAGGATAGGTGATTCCTTAGTGATTTTATCGTTGCTGGGGGAATGGTGGGAGTTTTACAACTTCCCACACAATAGAGTTACCCAAACTTAATACTTGTTAATCACTTTATATTTCCTCTTAAAAGCTCATGTAAACCTGCGGAAAAAATTCTAGATAGCCTGCGGGTTTGACTTCTTCAACGTTTGAACTAATTCGCTGATAGTATCTGTTGTCATACATGACGGGACTCTTCCCTGCTTTTATACAAAAGACTACTATATCTTTGTCATGATAATTAACAATTTTAATGTTCCTGCCAATATTATCTTTTACAGCTTGGTCAATAGGTTGAGATTGGACTTTCTGTATTAACCATTTGAAGAAATTGTCTAGCTCACCTCGAAGTCTAATAGCCTCATGTCCTATTCCGGTAATTTTAAATAATACCCTTAACACTACTTCAATTTCCATCTCTTGCAACTTAGCTGCAAAGGTTTCTTTCTTTATGTTCCACTTCAGTTGTGCGATCGCGCTTCTTCCCTTAAAATTCCTCTCCTACTTTTTCTCAACTCCCAAGTAGCATTATTCCCCCACCGCAGCCAACAAAACTAACTAATTACATTTAGGAATTTTCTTTTTTCTCTCTATCCAATTTTTCTCTAATCGCTTCTCTACAAAATTCAGCAGGATTATCTTTACTTTTTACTTCCTGGTATGTTGTCTCATCTACCCTGATAGTTAATGTTTTAGTTAAAGCTTGTTCTCTATCTGTGCTTAATGGTTGTAAATTTTTTGGATTACCTTTAGGATTGGGCATTTATTAATAAAAGTAAAAATATATTTCTTTGATATGTATATATATCAAATGATTATGGTTTGTAGTTGCTGACTCGCCAAAGCTGACAACACCAACATCCACCTACTTAAAGATAGACAATCATTATGTTATCAAGAGAGCAAATTGAAAAGCTATCGTTGGAAGACTTGCAAGCGATCGCACGGGATTTTGGTATAACTCCCATTATTGGAAATTCAAAATAAAAGAAGTATGGATAAATGCTCTCGCACGCTTCCCATACAAAGCTATTGATCAAATGCGAGATGGTATAGGATTACACCATCCAGGAAAAGAAGCATATGAAAAGCTTACTCAAGTCTTAGATTTAATTTGGGAAGCTACGGATAGTCAACGAGCATTACTCAAGATGGAACGAGACTTGGCGGTATTACCAGGAAAAATGAAAGATATCTTCAGAGCGCAAATGTTAATCAGGAACGCAATCAAATTGTTGGTAAGTTAAAGTTGGTAAAACGGAGAGGGGGGGATTCGAACCCCCGTAGGATTTCTCCTAAACGCATTTCGAGTGCGTCACCATCAACCACTCGGACACCTCTCCAAAAATTATTCATTAATTTATAGCGTAATTATAGCTACGCCTTTTCTATTATAGCACTATATTATCTTAATACCAAATTTGCAAAAATACAACACATAGATAAAATCCCTCTGCAATCCTCCTGACTAAGGCAGAATACTACTAAGCGGGTGGGGTGATTTGTTTTATTAAAGTGCATAAATTGATTTATTTACACCCAAAAAAAATAGAGGACTTGATAAGTCTTTTCAGATTTCTATCAAAGCTTTAGTTTGAACCAGGGTGTTTTTAATAAAATTAATTGTATTTTTAACTTTAAGTAGAGAATTGATCTCCATAATTCCTAAACTTCACAATACAGAAGTTTTATTTTCTGTCGTCTGGATAAATGGCTCAAATTCTCTTTGAGGAGTCCATTGAATTGCCCCATCTTTTCCTGTAAAGTATAGTTTTGTTTTACCTTGATTAATTTCTGACAAAGCTTTTTGATCAAGATTAGCGTTAGTGGCGATCGCTACTTGTGGTTGCAGAGCTTTCACTAGTTCTTTTAAGGATTCACCGGAACACCATAAAACTTGTGGACGAGGTAGTCCTCCTGTTTGAATTAATTGATATATTTCTGTAGATTTAATATTGCCTACTAATAACCAAGACTGACCTTGAATTTGCATTTGTAAAATGGGTGATTCTTGATTAATTAATTGAGCCACGATGATATCAGTAGTGAGTGTTTGACCTACTGGTAAAGCTTGGTAAACTCCCTTCTGCTTTTGTACTGACTGTTGAATTACCTGACTGATGAGAAAATTTTCTTGTGAGGGGGCATAATCATAGAAAAATTTGATTGGTAGAGCTTGCATTACTTCTAACCAACTATTACTATTGCCATTGTGTTGAAAATCTGAAGCGATCGCCCAGTCAATTTGATTGACTCCCTGTTGTTGTAGAAATGGTAATATTGTAAAGCGTCCTGTTCCTTCATATCCACTATTAATAAGTGTCACTTTACCTTGGTTCTGCACTATGATCACGGGCTGATCATCAGCTGCTAAAACTGTAATCCGAAATAATGTACTAGCAGAATACCAAACCGGAATCAATACCAAACCAAAAGCAATAAAACTGGCAAACCACCATCTTTTTTGCCACCAAGTTGTTACCCAAACCAAGATAATAAGTGCATAAACAGTAAGTAGTTGCCAAATGCCAATTTTACCGACAGCGTAAGAATTTCCTGGGAGACTACTAAAAAATTCTACTAATTTAATTAACCAATCACTAGGGTAGTTTAATAATCCAGCTAAAGTACTCCCAGCATCGGGAATAATTAAGGCAACTACTGCACTAATAATTCCACCTATACTAATTACTGAAATTAAAGGCGTGCTAATGATATTTAATAGCAGACTGTAAGTTGGTACAACTCCAAAAACAAAAAGTTGGAGTGGTAAAGTCCAAATCATCGCAGCTAGGGGAACAGCAATTAAAGAAGCGATCGCAGGCGGTAGCCATTGCAAACGTTCAGTCAAAGCCGGGACTGTAACTATTAACCCCAGTGTTGCTAAAAAACTTAACTGAAATCCTAAATCCCAAATCCATAAAGGATTAAATAACAATAATATAGTTGCCGCAACTAGTAATGATCCCAATTGTTTGACTTTGCGTTTTAATCCCAAAGCAATTAAAGCTGCAAATCCCATAATTACAGCTCTTAATACCGCAGGCTGGAAACCTGTTAAACATAAGAATAGAATTAAAGCTAAACTACCCAGAGTAATTTGCGTTGATTTTTTAAAGCCTTTTGCTAAGCCCAGGATTACACCCAAAAGCAACGAAGTTTGAAACCCAGATGCTGCTAAGGCGTGAGCTAAACCAGCTTGAACAAAAGTATCACGTGTATTGTAAGGTAAATCAACAGCCTTGCTACCTAACACCATTGCACTCACAAGCGGTCCTGCTGGAACACCCAATAATTTTACTTGCGATCGCACAATGCGTTCTCTAACTTGCCACCATCCCCATTGAGGTTGTTCTTCATCCAACACATTTACTAATCGTCCCACTAAACCAGCAAACGCTCCTTCCTGTTGGAGATATTTCTGAAAATCAAAAGCGCCTGGATTGGATGGCGGTTTGGGTTTATATAAAATTCCAGTAATTGCTACTTCCTGACCAGGATACAATCCGGTAGCCTGAAGTATTGGTACTGTTACATACAATTTACCCGTTACACCTTTACCTAAACCTACTGGGCCTTTATCGTTTTTAACTTCATCTAGCTTGTTTGCTTCTAACCAAAACTGTCCTCTTTGACTACGAGTGAGGCGTGGTGTACTGATTATCTCACCCCGAACAATCAAAAGTTGTTCTTGATTACTACTTTCTGGCGGAACAAATTTACTAATATCGTTTTCCCCTACTTGGGGAACCCGAAGTGGAAAATATAAAGTCGCCAATAAGCCAACTACCCCAGCAATTAACCATACTCTGGCGTGGGGAATATTAGACAACTGTGGTGCTGTCTTAGTTTTTGACAAAATTTTCTGTAAGTGTAGGCGTCGTCTTTGCAAAAAAACTGCTCCTACTATACCTAAAAGCAGCATCCAAACTCCGCCCCAAGGAATTGCTGTAAACAACAACCCAAGAATATAGGCTAGACAAATAATTACACCACTGGTCTGAATCATGAGACTTTTGTAAAAGTTAGGGCCCCACGCATTACAAAGATGAAACTAAGTATAGATGTAAAAAAGTCCACTGATGTGGACTTGTAATACTCGATTGCGATCGCCTTAACTTAATTTAGATTACAAAGATATACCTAAATGTAATCCTAGTAAGGCATGAACAAGCATTAAACAAAGCGCACTACTACCCAAGTACGCATGAAGAGCGCGTAAACCAGGATTATTACCACCAAATTTACTTAAAGAAATTGCACCATTGATCCCCAGCAATAACAGCAAAATTGAACCAGTCCAAAAGTGAGGACTTTGAAAAATTGGCTGATGTTGCATCACCAGGGATAACACTCCTCCGGTGTAACCCAACGCCATAAACAAAAACATCCACGGTGCAAGTTTGCGATGATCACTGCGACTTTTCGAGGCTACTTCTTTATCTTCAGCAAGTCGTCCCCGCCAGCCACTGAACCCCACAAAGCTGCCCATAACAAAAATGACAATACCCATCATCGCCGGATGTCCCCAATGTACAATCGGTTCGGGAACTCCCAAAGAACGGAACCAAGCTGCGATCGGTTCTAAAATCTCAGTAAGGTTGACCATCTTAATCTCACACCATCACTTAGTTTTCCCAGTTTCCCCTCACATCACCTCTTTGGTATAAGATTAGGGGAATATATGCGTAAGTTATAACTTAATTACATTTGCCACTGAGCTATTTAATCTCTGTTAGATGCCTATTTAACCACCTGTCTTATTTAACAGTGGAAAACCTAGTTTTTCTCGCTGTTCTACATACAGTTGTGCCACCTTGCGTGCCAAATGTCGAATTCTACCAATGTAGCGAGTTCGTTCGGTAACTGAAATGACCCCTCTCGCATCCAGCAAGTTGAATGTGTGTGAACACTTCATTACATAATCCAAGCTAGGTAAAACCAATCCTTTTTCTGTTAGTTGCTGTGCCTCCTGCTCATACATATTAAATAAAGTCAGTAGCATCTCAGGATTAGAGGCTTCAAAATTATAAACACACTGTTCTATCTCGCCTTGAAGGTGAACATCACCATAGGTAATGTTGTCTGTCCAGTGGATTTTAACCATAGCCTCCACTCCCTGGAGATACATTGCTAAACGTTCCAAACCATAGGTAATCTCAATCGAGACTGGACGACAATCAATACCCCCACACTGTTGAAAGTAGGTAAACTGGGTAATTTCCATTCCATCTAGCCAAACTTCCCAACCAGTACCCCAAGCACCTACAGTTGCATCTTCCCAGTTATCTTCCACAAACCTGATATCGTGGTCTTCCGGACGGATACCCAAAGCCCTCAAAGAGTCTAAATAAATGTCTTGGATATTATCAGGCGAAGGTTTAATCAGTACTTGGTACTGATAATAGTGTTGAAATCGATTTGGATTTTCGCCGTAGCGCCCATCAGTAGGACGACGACAAGGTTCAACATAGGCTACAGCCCAAGGTTCTGGTCCTAAGGCTCTTAGAAATGTATGGGGGTTTTTGGTTCCTGCTCCCTTCTCTATATCGTATGGTTGGGCAATCAAACATCCGCGACTGCTCCAAAACTTATGCAAAACCTCTATTACCGACTGAAAATTCACAACAATCCTTCCGTAAAGTCAATATTGCCTAACCCATTGTTGCTTAAAGTCGTTACTGCAAGCAGCTTTAAGCTACTAAAAAATAGAG
>NZ_AJLL01000021.1 GCF_000317225.1 Fischerella thermalis PCC 7521 | reverse complement strand
CGGGACTTAGACAAAAATTAAGCCCAAATGAAGCCCAAACTAGCTTTATAAGCGGCAAATACGTCACGATGAAGGGTCAGCCAATCAAAAAAACGAAAAGACATAGCCGTTCTAAAGGCGGCTTTTGCATCAGTAAAGGTGTCCAAAGATTTGTTAGCCCATCTTCGTCTTAACCCCCCTGTTCGCTGATGCCAAAGAATAAAAGTATAGGCACAAAAAACCAAAATAAAATGTCTCAATAGACTCCTTTGATCTCGGACTTGGTATTCTCTTAGTCCTAGCCACCCCTTGGCTTCTCGGTAAAAAACTTCTACCCAATTTCTTTGAGAGTAGGTATTAACGATCCATTCAGGGGTGACAATTGAGGAGGAAACATTGGTGATAAAATAATCGATATCAGTGGACTCTGAAAAAGTAGAAGCATTCATAACGATTTGATACTTCTCTTTCCTCCTAGAGGTGATATCTCTACTTCTTTAGTTACTACCCATAGTGTTTTCGGTTTATCCAAACTTAGTTGAATTTCTTTAAAATCCTCTGGTGAGGAGCTTCTGTGCTAATTCATCTAATCTAATTGTCTGTTT
>NZ_AJLL01000020.1 GCF_000317225.1 Fischerella thermalis PCC 7521 | reverse complement strand
TGAATATTTTCATTCAGATGCTAGGCTTGAGCCTGGTTTTTGACCTTAGCACGCTTGACACAACATCCACAATTCCTAATCTCACACTCCCACAAAGGTGGAAGTTAACAAATTTTGATTGCTTCATAAGTGTCATTACAGGTGGAGGTTAGGAGACTCGAACTCCTGACATCCTGCTTGCAAAGCAGGCGCTCTACCAACTGAGCTAAACCCCCTCAAGAAATTATGAACTATGAATTCTAAATTTTGAAAGTTTTTTCATTCATCATTTATCATTCATCCTTCAACATTTCCTCAGGTGGGCCATCCTGGACTCGAACCAGGGACCTCACCCTTATCAGGGGTGCGCTCTAACCACCTGAGCTAATAGCCCACAATCCGAACCATTTCATAGTTTGAAAGCCATATCTCAATCCTGCGACCGACCTGGGATATCAAAATTATGAATGATGGATTCATAT
>NZ_AJLL01000018.1 GCF_000317225.1 Fischerella thermalis PCC 7521 | reverse complement strand
GAACGATGACGAGTTTTTGGCTCCGGAAATTACTTTCCGTAATCCTTGTGTTTTCTTTGTTATTAAGAATATGTCTGGGTTTGTTAACCCAAAGCAAATGTTTTTGACGAGGATTAATCTAAACTATGGCTTTCAAACTATTGACTTTTCAAGGTTCGGAGGTCTTGCGTTTGCTTGACACTTTATCTAGATTAGCAAGCCTCTTTGCTTTTGTCAACTATTCTCAGAAATTTTTATTTTCTGCTTTTTTGACTTGCTTGCTTGAGGGTGCCTGATGCTTCACAGCACTCGACTACTATAGCAGCTATTTTTCTTTTTTCCTACACCTTCCTCTTTTTTTGCCGTTTTGGCATTTACTGCTGTTCCAGTAGGTGATCCTGTTGAGGCAGTTAAAGCGATCGCAAACTTT
>NZ_AJLL01000017.1 GCF_000317225.1 Fischerella thermalis PCC 7521 | reverse complement strand
GCGCTTTAAACAAGACTTGGAACACAGCTAATAGTTATGCACTTAAACAAGACAAGCGCCAAATCCACACTATGCAACAAAACGCAAGGTATGCCGACAAAGCATTTGCCTCTTACGTTATCTCTAACACTGAATAATTTGTTTTGTTCTTTCTTGCAACTATGCTTATGCTCTCGCCAAGATCCCACCACGTAAGAATTCGCCATCTAGCTTCCGGACAACTGCTTTCTTAGAGATTGTGCTTGGTGATATGCATTTCACATTTAACTTATTTCTTCATAATATTTTTAGTTACCCATGACCCTTTAAAGGCAAAGGTAAAAAAACACCTTATATTAGCAAGTTTGTTGCTGATTTTTTTATAACAGGTAGATAATAAAGGTCAAAACTCAAGCTTATTTCTGTGTTATCCAATTATTGTCAATACCCTTTCCAATAAAAAATATAGAGGGAGAATCCTTATTATAAATTACCTACGGGAACTTATTCTCAAAAGTTTCTCAGCTTTTAGTTGAAGCCGATTTTATGGGTTGTCTTGTTGATTACTTCCGAACTTGAGCGCCGAACCCAGCTGCTTTAAATTGCTTAAGCTTGAGAGGAGTGGGTTGATTTGCTGCTACGGAAATTCTTAATTCAAAATCACTGATACCTGGCGGTACTTCAGGTATGGAGCCAAGGCGGGTACGATTTTGCATGACTGGATCATTATTTGCATCATAGATGCGTCCAAAAATATCTGCATCGTAAACTGTTTTATAAGTTGGATTTTCAGCTTTCCCTATGACTAGAAAACAGTTAGCTGCCATTGTAGTACCACTAGTAACCGCTCCTTTTGCTATTTCTGGTGGACACTCTTTATAAGTTATGTCAAAGAGTCTAATTTGTGTCAGTGCTATGGCAGTAGGACTGTACACCCAGGATAACAATCCAAGTAAACAGGAAAAGAATATAAGCGTGAGCGATCGTAACAGCATAACGTACACCTTGGATAGTATTGAATAATAGCCAATCTACAACCCAGCTTATCAAACTTGGTAATTGTTGATTGTTGGTTGTTGGTTGTTGGTTGTCTCCCTATCACCCTTGTCTTCTTTGTCTCCCTTATCCCTAATTCGCCATGCCTAGCACTATCTAAAATATTAAACCTCCTTAATAGAAGATACTACTAAGGAGGTCAAAAATGGCACAATAATATCACACCCTGGGGTTCCTAGAAATCATCCAGATACTGACTCAGGCGGCTAATTACAGGATCAACATCTTGAGGAGGTGTGGCAGTATAAGTAGTTGTAACAGTATGATTTACAACCTCTGATACTGCTGTCGATGGTGTCGGTGACTGTATGGCTGGTGTCTGATGAACCATAATTGCCAGCTGTGCCACTTGTTGACTGAGTTGTGTCAAGTGGCGTTCCATCATCTCCAATCGATTAGATTCTTTAGCAAAAAAACGTTCCTCAAGGTCAGCTAGTTGCCTTTGTAGTTCAGATATTTGCAGTTCTACTCCTTGTGTCGGTACTGGTTGGGGAGTAGGCGGTGGGCTTGGTCTTACTGATTCCGGCACGCACAAAGCTTGCCACAGGGCCTCTTTACAAAGGTCGCTGAAAGTCTTGTTGGGATCTTTCTCCAATTGGCTTTCAATAAGCGCTAACAAACTCTCGTCAGCCACCCCTGGGTTGAACGTAACCGATTTAACCACCTTTTTTGACCATTGGAACATTATTTTTAAGCCCTAGAAGAGCGATTGGCGGATAGTTGTGCCTCTGCATAAATGAACTGCCCTAGAGCGTTAGCTTGTCGAGATGGTGATGCTAAGTGGGCATTAATTTTTGCTTCTTTCAACAGACGTTGAACGTCTTCCCAGAAGAACTCCCCACCGCCACCAGTGAGAATCACATCAGTGACGCGCTCTGGTAGCCATGCTAACACACGACTGCAAATTTCACGCGAAAACATTTCTATCAAGTTGGGCAGAAAATCATCTAGGTTGGCGGGTTTGCCTACACCTCTGGGACGGTAGTAGCGATCGCCTTTGGGACGGTTAACAGCAGCAATTAAAGCCAAAGATTGACTATCAGCCCCTTCAATTTCGGCGGCTACTAGTTCATAAAACTTACTCATACCAAAGTCTTCACTCTTAGAAGCACCTCGGGCAAAGCGGAAGTTATCTACCATCAAGCAATCGATGGTTTGATGTCCAATATCAACAATCGCCACTGATACTTTAGTAAAATCTGGCATTGCTGCGGTTTTCTTCGGTTGGGCTTCGCACCACAAAAGACTACCATAGCCTTCTGGCATTACCCAAACCTTAGTGATGTTTAGCGATACATCTTCACCGCGAAACTTCATTGTGTGAGGGCCACTCAATTGGCTGATTAGCTGGGCTTTTTCCTTTTCAAATTGTTCTTGAGAAAGGTAAGGCAAACCCAACACAACAGAAATATCATCTTTGAGCTTGAAGTAACCAGCACAAGCCAAAGTTTTTACAAGTGCATCTTCTACTTTAGATTGACCTACACCCAAATTAGCACCAAAATCGGCAGCTAGTTGACCGACAGCATATCCACTACCTTGATACTCCAACCACAAATCCATCAAAGGATCTGTTGCACGGGCTTCAAAAACGCCTCCCCGCACTTGTTCCATCGACATTTCTTTAACGTTGGCAGAGACGAATATTACATTTGCTGGTTCGCGACTCACACAAGCTTTTGTGGAGGTTCTACCTAAGTCAACACTAAGAATCTTTTTACCAGTGCTGCTACTAGCTGTTGGTGTAGGAGTAGCATTGATCGGAGTAGATGCCGATACTCTGTTCATTGGTATGGCAGCGGCATTCATCGGGGTGGCTGCGGAAGGTTGGTCTGTCATGAAAGCTCCTAATACTTACTTACCTTGAAAAAGTTACCATGCTCATCTTACAAAAATGCGTGTATCAGAAATTATTGGTAAGGTCAACATTTAATTGAAAACCTGCCAAGAATTACTTAATAACTTAGTGTGAGTTAATTTGCCAAGGCTATGCTGAGATAAAGTCAAATAGCAAACCATTTGCAGCGCTTTGTCATTTATAGCGCTACTTTTTACACCAAAACAGTTGTTTTTGGGAATCGTGATTGGGGGCAAGTTTTTTATCTTCTCCTACGTTTGTGCGTCCGCTTTAATACCAAGACAAGAAATGCTAAAAGTATAACCGCAAGCACAATTTTTGATACAGGAGCAAGGTACTTGTCCACAAGTTCATATTGACTACCCAATATATATCCTGAGTATGTTAGCAAACCTACCCAAACAGCGCTACCCACAGTTGTATAAAAAATAAAAGATGGCAAAGGCATATTGCTGAGTCCTGCGGGTACGGAAATCAAAGTACGAATTCCGGGTACTAGGCGTCCAAGCAGTACAGCTTTGTTACCTTGCTTGTCAAACCAATGTTTGGACTTGGTAATATCTTTACTAGTTACGGTTATCCACTTACCATATCTATCAGCCCAAACTTTTAAGCGGCTTTCCCCGAGAAATTTACCAGGATAGTACCAGATGAGTGCGCCTAGCACGGAGCCGAACAGTCCAGCTAAAAATACACCAGCAACACTGAGCTTTGTATCTGGTAAATTTGCTGTGTATCCTGCTAAGGGCATGATCAATTCTGAAGGAATAGGGGGAAAGAGGTTTTCAAGGAACATCAATAGGGCAATTCCTACATAGCCCATAGATTCGATAGTAGTTTTGATCCACTCTGTCATTGAGTCAATTCCTAAGATTGTTAAATGTTGTTTGTTGGTTGTTGTTTGTTGGTTGTTGCTGGGTTTTCCAAACAACAACCAACCATCAACCATCAACTATTTACATAGGTTAAAGGAGAGGGAAAGAGTAATTTCTTACTTCTCCCCCTCTCCTGATGTTTCACTCTCCCACTCTGCTTAAACAGTGGGTGTCAAAGATTGCACTCTCGATTCAGATTCCCAATCTAATGGGTTCCAAACTCTTTCTTCCAAAGCCATCTGCTCAATTAGACTTGCCAATCTTAAAGCTTTGAGAGCTTGTTCGCCACCAACTGAAGGTTGATTACCACCACGCACGCAGTTGACAAAATGTTCCAACTCTGCCCCCAATTTATCAGTATTGCTAGTATAAACTTTTTCAATCACACCATCTTGCTTGTAAAGCACTTGCCGATAGTCTGTCATAGAGTTAGCTATGGTATGACGATGAATCAAAATTTCATTCTTGAGAAAATCTGCCTCTGTATATGAAGTTTTACAATGGGCGACTATACTGCGGATTTTGCGGTGAGTGACTTTGCTGGCAGTTAAGGTGGCAACAATGCCATTAGCAAATCCTAAAGTTGCAGTCACATAATCTAAATAACCAGAGTCTAAGGTACGATTACCACTAGCCGTTAATTTCACCACTGGTGAGGCGGCTAATTCCAACAGTAAGTCAATATCATGGATCATTAAATCCAGAACAACTGAGACGTCGTTGGCACGATTTGAGTAGGGACTCATGCGATGGGCTTCTAACGCCAACACTTCCTCAGTCTTCAACACTTTGCTCAATTCCTGAAAGGCTGGACTAAAGCGTTCAATGTGACCTACTTGCAGAATACAACCAGATTCGGCTGCGGCATTGACTAGAGATTCTGCCTCAGAAATACTGGCTGCGATCGGTTTTTCTACCAAAACGTGAATTCCTGCCAATAGGCAAGAAATTCCCACAGCGTAATGTAGGCGCGTGGGAACAGCAATGCAGACCGCTTCCACATGGGGCAGCAGATCGCAGTAATCCTCAAAAAAACGCACCTTGTATCTACTGGCGGTTTCTAAGCCTCGTTCGACGTTTATATCTGCAACACCAACCAGTTCAACGTCTTTCATGGAACTCAGGATACGGGCATGATGTTGACCCATGTTACCCACCCCGATCACGCCTATGCGGATCGGGTAGGGCTGGGTACGGTGTCCGTGTCCGTTTTGTTCTCCTGCTGACATGCTGCTATCTTGCACTCTCATTCTCTCCTCAACCACCAATTTAGAGACGCTACAATCGTTGGCTTTGATACTTGAACTGCCACTGATTAGTCGTCTAAAACCATCCAGATGGTAACATAGAGGTTCTGTTTATGAAGAATTTCAAAGTTTGTTATGAGTTCCCACCATCTGGGTCTGTTTTATATACTCAGTAGAGTTTGATGTTTGTTTTTAAACTTAGCAAACTAAGAAAATTGGTGTTATTTTTGACCCGAAAAAGCAAGTATGATAACCACATATACTTAGTTAGTTACTTAGTTGGTTAAATTTAATAAATTAATTAGCGGTATAATTATCCAATTATTCCCAGTAAAAATAAATAACTTTTTTGTGAGTTAAATTACCAACTACAGAGAAGTTTTGATTTCAAAAGGCTTTATTGGAATAGCACGGGTCTGCATTAAGATCAGCAATTATTCTTGTTTATTAACCAGAGATGGGTTTAAGAGGGTAAAGGTGTAGGAGTGTAAGAGAAATCAATTTTATCTATGCCCCTACACTCATTCCTATACTCTCGCCTACATCCCCATACCTTATATCTCTACATCCAAGCGTGAATATGAAAGCCGTTATTTTATTGTCTGGTGGATTAGACTCTTCTACTGTTCTCTACCAAGCACTAGCAGATGGTTGCGAGTGTTACACTATTTCCTTTGACTACCAGCAACGGCATAAACGAGAGTTGCGCTCAGCATTAGCGATCGCAAAAACAGCAGGCGTAGTCCAAAATCAAATAGTAACCTTTGACTTACGGCAGTGGGGCGGTTCGGCACTTACAGACGACACTATTGATTTACCCCAAATGCGTTCCTTGGAGGAGATGTCGCAAAATATTCCTGTTACCTACGTACCAGCACGGAATACTATCTTTTTGAGCTTTGCCCTTGCCTATGCCGAAACTATTACCGCCGAACGTGTCTACATCGGTATTAACGCTCTAGATTACTCTGGGTATCCTGATTGCCGCCCTGATTATATCCAAGCAATGCAGGAAGTCTTTCGTTTAGGAACAAAACAAGGACGCGAAGGCAAGACCATTAACATTGTTGCACCTCTACTTCACCTAAAAAAAACTGAAATTATTCAATTAGGTAATAAATTGGGAGTTCCTTGGGAACTGACTTGGTCTTGCTATGCTGGTGATGATGTTGCGTGCGGTGTCTGTGATGCTTGTCAGTTGCGTCTTGCTGCTTTTGCGGAACTAGGACTTAAAGATCCACTAGTTTATTCCCAAAAATAAGGTGTAGGAGTATAGAGTCTAGAAAGAAAAAATATAATTCTTACACCCTTACTCAACTAATCTTCTTACCTGAATTTGGTGCAAACGGGGCCCTTCGAGTGACGTAACAGTTAATTCTAAATTTTGGTAACGTAAAGTTTCACCTAAGGCAGGAATTTTCTGCAATTGATATAGGATAAAACCTGCAAGTGTTTGGTATTCTCTTCGCAAAGGCAAATTAAGATGCAAGACATCGTTCAACTCTTCTAAATTTATTTGCGCTTGTACTAAGAATGTTTGATCATCAACAAACTCAATCAGCAATTCATCTTCATTTTCCGCAACACCGATATCACCAATAATTTGGGCAATTACATCTTGAATTGTTACTAGTCCAACTGTACCGCCAAATTCATCTACTACTATTACCATGCCCAACTTTTCTTGCTGCATCATTGGTAATAATTCACTTAAGGGAGTGTGTTCTGGTACAAATCTTACTGGGCGGATTAACGGTTTAATTGGTGTTTCTAAAACTAACTTGCCTGCAACTAGGGGTTTTGCTAAGTCGTGGAAGTAAACAATACCACGAATGTCTTCTAAAGATTCTCCGATAATTGGGAAACAAGAGTAACCAGTGGCTGCCATTTGTTCCAGAAAAGTCTGCAAGGTGGCATCTTGAGGCAGCGCTACTATATTATTGCGGGGAACCATGACTGCTTGTGCTGTTACTTCCCCAAACTCAAAAACATTTTTCAGTAGTTCTCGTTCCCCAGCTTCTAATCCAGTAGATTCACGTTCTGTAGAGATAATTAATTGTAATTCTTCAGGTGTAACAGGTGGTCTCCAACTTTGACCTGTATATTCGATGCCAAACAGTCGTAACAAATAGCGAGTTGATTGGTTAAGAATCCAAATAAAAGGATTAAAAAACCGGACAATTGCTTTAACAGAAGGACCTAAAAATCTTGCCAGCTGTTCTGAATACAGCATAGCCACTGATTTGGGACAAAGTTCTCCTAAAACAATTTGCAAGTAAGCAATGAAAAAAAAGGCAATCGGGATTGATAAAGAATGAGCGATCGCTATATTTATTCCTCCAGGAAGAGGCCACGATTGTAGCCATGATTTGACTAGAACAACAATTGTGCTTTCTCCAATCCACCCCAGCGCCAAACTTGACAGAGTAATCCCCAACTGAGTTGTAGACAACAATCGGTCTATGCTACGCTGTAGAACTTCAACGGCTAGTGCTTGTATGTCACCAGCTTCTACTAACTGATGAATACGCGATCGCCGTACTGTTACCATCGAAAATTCTGCCGTGACAAAAAAAGCATTTATGGCAATCAGTAGCAGCACTGATAACAATCGCAGCCCTACATCAGTCCAATTCAAGCTAGGAAACCCTATCACTACCAAAGCCCGTGTAAAATGCACACCCCATTTGGTAATAGGTGATTGATAATGGGTAATTAGTTGTTTTTTCTTATTATTACCTATTACCTATTACCCATTACCTATTACCTTCCTACAGGAATATCCGATACTTCCAACTTTAGTTGTTGAGCTGGATAATCTGTTAGAGAAAGTGAAATGCTTTTGACATCATCAAGTAAAGCTGTAGGAATGCTAATAGTACCAGTATATGTAGGGCTGTTATTAGGCAATTCTGATGGTAAACCATCTGTACTGGCACTCAGGGTTCGTCCTTTATCATCCGAGACATCTAAAAAACTATAGAGGAAGCGTACGGAATTTTTACCTTTGTTCTGCATTTTTACCCGCAGTTGCAATGCACCGCCAGAATAGCGGGCAGACTGTACCGAAAGATTTACGCCTTCACTTTCAGCAGAAACAGGAAATCCTGGTTGGGGTTTTTCTTCCACTTGTTCTTGGGGCTTTTCCTCTAACTTCTGTTTGTTGCTAACAGTCTCAGTTTCCTCTTCTTCTTCTTGCTCTGATTTAGGAGCTTTGCTTTTACCCTCTATTCTTGCCTTAACAGTTTTAAGAATTTCTTCCTCTTTTAAAAGCATTAGTCCTCCATGTTGAGAGTTACCCGTCTTAGCGCTGGCAAACTTGCTGGTGGGACGAGAATCAGGTGATGTTACGCCTTTGAGTGCTTTACTACCAATGTCAAATCCTAAAAAAGCACTTACAGAACCAGCTCCCAACATCAGGGCTAACAAAGTTAAAGTTAAAACTACAGTAGAATTTAGTTTCATTGCTGATAGGCTATGGCAGAAAAATATTGGTTTGTTTTAAACTCTGATTTCTAAGAGAACTTAATTAATATTAGTCTGCACTATAGCACTATCAAATTGTGTAGTGTTAAAACCTAATAAGCAAGTTGCGATCGCACGCAATTAATAAAATTGTGCTATAATTTATCAGACAACGACCAGGGTTGGCCGAGCGGTTGAGGCAGCGAACTCATAATTCGCCTTAGGCAGGTTCAACTCCTGCACCCTGGATTTAACCTAATGTTCAATTGATTGCCAGGATTTATCCGCTTTTTTGTACCCTGGGAGGAATAATTGGTCATTACCGAGTCTACGGACAGGGAACAGTTAACCAAGAAAAACTTCGTTCCCTGTTCCCTTTTCCCTATTCCCTTTTAATATTTAGCGAGGGGGCATTTGCTCAAACCGAAACTCAGTACCAATCTTAAGCTTGTTAGCATTCAAGCCTGGAGACATTAACAGGGAAGTGTTGTAAGGATTGGGTAAATCGGGAGTACGAAGATAAGGATCATTACTAACCTGCTGGTAGAGAACATCTTGATAGAGAATGTGAACCAACTCACTATCCCTAGCAATTTGATTTTCCGGAAAAGTATTTCGAGAAAATGAACCAGGTCCGAAAATATCGTTTATGTCACTTTGACTAGTGATACTACCGAAGAAATTAGGAGCATGTTTAAAATAAGCCCGTTCAAAAGCTTCATTTGGTGTCACATAGTCATCACTTAATGTTTGTGCCTTATCTTGGGCTAAAGCCGGAATAGCGATCGCGGTACTAAACAGCACCAACAACCCACCCAAAACTCTGAATTTTAAAGCCATTTTTATCGCTCCTCTGTGTTTGTGCGAATCTTAACTTATCCTTATTGTCAGAACTTCTAGTAGTGACTGTTGGTAGTTGTTAGTTAGTAGTTAGTGGTTAACAACCAACCACCAACCACCAACTACTAACATATTTTGTGGTTATGTTTTTTACCTCTCGTTACTGAGAAGTTCAACCATTGGTTTAGCACAAATTTTATTCTTTTGTAATGACCTACCAAGCTCAAACTCCTATCCATACTGACATTTGGGCAGTTAATGCTGATCTGCCGACCCTACGTAACAAATTACTGGATTTATTTTGTCAACTCGCATATCAAGAGGGTGATTTTGTCCTCTCCTCCGGACAACCTAGCTCTTATTACATCAATGGCAAACAAGTTACACTCCACCCGCAAGGTGCTTTAGCAATCGGTCGTATTCTCTTATCGCTACTACCACCAGACACTCAAGCAGTAGCTGGTTTGACATTGGGTGCAGATCCGATTGTGAGTGCGGTGAGTGTGGTTTCTGCCTATGAACACCGCCTAATACCAGCGTTAATTATTCGCAAAGAAGCTAAAGGTCACGGAACAAAGGCGTATATAGAAGGGCCAAATTTACCAGCAGGTGCAAATATAGTGGTTTTGGAAGATGTTGTCACCACAGGACAATCAGCGATGAAAGCAGTTGAACGCCTTAGAGCAGCAGATTATACAGCTAATCAAGTAATTTCTCTAGTAGACCGCCAGCAGGGTGGAGCAGAATATTACAAATCGGTAGGCTTAAATTTTCAGGCAGTATTTACAATTGAGGATATTCAGAAAAGATATCGGGAATTGAGGAATTAGTTAGGCGATCGCAGTTAGTAAATTTTATTAAACCCAGCATTATCAATCAAATTAAGGTTTGCTGGGTAGACTAACTGCTATGTAGTGGTGCTAACTCACAGCCAACTCGACGCCAAGTATAGTTTCAGATGCAGAATAATTGATTTAAATTCCCCTCTCTCAAGGCTTATCAAAAATTTTGACAAGATTTCGTTGTTTTTCACGAGGTAATAACAATTGGTTTCTGTCTGCGCTGCCAGTATTATAATTTACCTTGTAAAAAACATGGATATATACACTCAGAATGCGCATCTAGGTGGGCTTTGTTTGTTTAGCCCCAGACTGCTAGTCTGAGGGCTACTGGGAACACTGACTAACCCTGTGCTACAACTTCCTTATCCTTGGCCAAAAACTTCTCCAGTTCGGTCAATGCATCTGCATCCACCTTTGTCTGCATTGGACAGAACTTGGGTCCACACATAGAGCAAAACTCAGCAGTTTTGTAAATATCTGCTGGCAAAGTTTCATCATGGTATTCCCTAGCTCTATCAGGGTCGAGTGCTAATTCAAACTGGCGATTCCAGTCGAAGTTGTAACGAGCCCGGGAGAGTTCATCGTCTCTGTCTCTAGCGCCAGGGCGATGCCTAGCGATATCTGCTGCATGGGCTGCAATCTTGTAAGCAATCAATCCGTTGCGTACATCTTCAGAATTTGGCAGACCCAAATGTTCTTTAGGTGTAACATAACACAACATTGCAGTACCGTACCAACCAGCCATTGCAGCACCAATAGCGGAGGTGATGTGGTCGTAACCAGGAGCAATGTCTGTTACTAGCGGTCCTAGTACATAGAAAGGTGCTTCTGAACACTCTTCCATCTGCTTTTTAACATTAAACTCTATTTGATCCATCGGCACGTGTCCAGGGCCTTCAACCATCACTTGTACGTCGTGTTCCCAAGCTTTACGAGTCAATTGCCCAAGGGTCTTCAGTTCTGCTAATTGAGCTTCATCAGAAGCATCATGAGTACAACCAGGACGAAGTGAGTCACCTAAGCTAAATGAGACATCATATTTCTTAAAAATCTCAATGATATCTCGAAAGTGGGTGTAAAGTGGGTTTTGTTTGTGATGGTTCAGCATCCATTTTGCCAAGATGCCACCACCACGAGAGACAATGCCAGTCAGTCGGTTTCTGACCAAAGGCAAGTGTTCAATTAAAATCCCAGCGTGGATAGTCATGTAATCTACCCCTTGCTGGGCGTGTTTCTCAATTACATGCAGAAAATCGTCAGCAGTAAGATTTTCAATCCTGCCATGTACGCTTTCTAAAGCTTGATAAACTGGCACTGTGCCAATGGGAACAGGTGAAGCTTGAATAATGGCGGTGCGGATTTCATCCAAGTTACCACCGCCAGTAGATAAATCCATGACGGTATCAGCCCCATATTTTACCGCCAGTTTTAGTTTTGCCAGTTCTTCGTTGATATCAGAAGAGTTAGGAGAAGCACCAATGTTAGCATTCACTTTACACTTAGATGCAATGCCAATACACATTGGCTCTAAGTTAGTGTGATTGATATTTGCAGGAATAATCATCCGTCCCCGCGCTACCTCATCTCTGATTAGCTCAACAGGGAGGTTTTCCCGCCTAGCGACGTAGTGCATTTCTTCAGTGATCACACCCTGACGAGCATAGTGCATTTGACTCACATTGCTCTCGCCTCTTCGCTTGGCGACCCATTCTGTCCGCATATTTGCTTTCCTCAATAAACAGCTTCCCTGCGCCGGTATTACCCGGATTCAGGTGCAAAGGGTATAATCTCAGCCTGGATGCAGGCACCCCTAGCATGAAAGTTAATTTTAGCATTTTGTATAGTGGCTAAGAAGAGGGAATTAACATATTTATGACTAACTTCATAACACTAAGTTTTTGTCAATAACCTCATAGGATTATATCTATATAAATAGATATATTTATTACTTTTGCAAGGATGCCTATATTGTCATCTACCGATTTCAGTATTTTTTGAAATTTTGTTAGATAAGTTACACGTGTGTTAACTAGTGCTCCTATACGAAAATTAATAATTACTAAGTTTACTGATTTATATCCTCGTAAATAAATGGTTATTTTTTTTACGCTGCACTTTACTAGTAACTTGCTCTACTGGTTGTTAATCAAACTAAACGTCTATTTGTAAAAATATTAAACAATGTCATCAAATATTAACACGCCATAAAATTACCTAACAAAAAAAGTTATTTTTTTTACTTAATTTCTACAGATTTTTATACTCATAAATTTTAATTTAACCGATAACTAGCATGAAAAATACCAACCACAAAATATACTTTTATTAGCAAGTAATAAGCATCTTAATAAAGATCAAATGTGATATTAATAACATTGTATCTTTTTGTTTTAATTAAGATTAATAATTCTAGGTAATTACGGATAGCTTTTTAATAAAAAATTAAACATTATATTTATCAATGGTTTTAAGACAAAAATATAGTAAAACAATGCAGGCAGTGTAGGCAATTTTCCCAAAAATTGATTTTAATACTGTTTAGTTGTTTATATAGCTAACATAATGTCTAAAACCTGGTCTTTCCGAAAATAAGGATGTAAATAAGTTCATCCCTATTTATTGCTTGGTTTATCTTTTTTATGTCTAAAAATATAATTATCGACCCCAGATAAAGCTTAGTTATACTATCAGCTTTATTTAGATTGTGTATCGTAATAAAGAGTACACTATGTGGATTTATACTGCAACTAAATAATCATCTAATTTGACTTAGAGAATATGTGTGCAAATGCCTTCAAAAACATATAGTGCAGCTGATTGCAGATACAGTTGCCCTTTGTAACCCTAAGAATGAGTTTTGAGTCATCGCTAAAGGCTTCAACTTATTATCTTTTAAATCAAATAAGTTTGCTACAGATATTTAGTCACAAAGTAAATCCTACCAATATCAATATTTTCTTTAATTCGATACGAATTTTGACTTATGGGGTTAAGTTGATTTGCTGTTTACTTGAATTGCAAAGCTTTTATGAATGAATTTACCTTACCTGAATTATACTGCCCGTTTCCATATCAAATTAACAATTATGCCGACGTTTTAGAAAAACATGCTCTTGAATGGGTGCTTAAATACAACCTTTTAATTGATGAATCATATTACCAGTATTTCTGTAAGTCAAAAATATTTTTACTAATAGCAGGTTCATATCCTTACTGTGACTTAGAAGAACTTAAGGTGGCTAATGACTGGTTAACTTGGATGATATTTTTGGATGATTATTATGATACTTCGGATTTTAAAAATAAACCCGAATTAATCACAAAATTACATAATAGATTTTTTGAAATCTTAAGTGGTGCAGAAATCACAAATCAAGATACACCCTATAGTCATGCTTTAAATAACTTACGACATCGGACACTTCAAATCGGAAATCCTAGATGGTTCCATTTCTTTGTTTGCGCCCTTAGTGAATTTCTAGATGGGTGTGTTCAAGAAGCTCACAATCGCGCCAATGGCATTTTACCGGATATTGAAACCTATATTATTCTACGTAGGTTAACTGGAGGAATGGGGCCTTTATTTGAATTAATAGAATTTTGTAACCATTTGGAGATTCCCTATTTATTGCGAGAAAACATCATTTTGAAAAAATTAAAAATGATGTCAAACAATATTATTTGCTGGTGCAACGATATCTACTCTATACCCAAGGAGCTTAGAATTGGCGATCCGCACAATTTAGTACTGTTACTCAAGAATCACAAAAAAATTTCTCTGAAACATGCAATTACACAGGTTTCAGAAATGCACGATCAAGAAGTACAAAGGATGATAGAGCTAGAATCAACTCTTCCATGTCTTGGACAAGAGTTAGATGCTGAATTAGCTAAATATATATCAGGAATTCATGCCTGGATAGCTAGTCATTTTCACTGGTATTCCCATTCTGGTCGCTATGAAGTCACAGAAAAGCTAGCACTAGAAGAAGATGTGAAGCTGGTTAATGCTTAAAGAATAACAGTCCACTTATGAGCAACAATTACTCTGGATATCATGCTAATGCATGAGTAATTGTATAATTTATTTCTGGATAAAAATTTATATGCAATTACCCAATCGTCTTGCAATTCCCTCTTTTCTTCAAAAACTCCATTGGGCTATTGATCCTGTGACATATTTTGAGAGAGCAGCTCAGCAATATTCTGATATTTTCACTGCTCAAATAGTTGGTTTTGGAGACACTGTGGTATTCATCACTCATCCTCAAGCAATACAAGAAATTTTTACGAATGATAGAAAGAAGTTTACTGCTGCTGGTAAATTAAACAGGCTCATGCAACCTTTGCTGGGGGAGAAATCATTATTGTCGCTAGACGGCGACAGACACAAACATCGGCGACAACTCTTAATGCCCTCTTTTCATGGAGAGCGGATGCGAGCCTATGGTCAGCTAATCTGTAATATAACCGAACAAATATTGAGTGAAGTACCACAAAATCAGCCATTCTTGGCTCACGCTGTAATGCAGAAGATTTCCCTACAAGTCATCTTAAAGGTTGTTTTTGGCTTGAATGAGGGAGAGCGTTGCCAAAAAATACAATATCTGATGCCATTACTTTTAGATATTTTTCGATCCCCTTTAACGTCTAGCTTCTTCCTTTTTTCTTTCCTACAAAAAGATATAGGAGCTTGGAGTCCATGGGGAAAATTTCTGTGCCAACGACAACAATTGGATGAATTGATATATGCTGAAATAGCTGAACGTCGTAACCAAGAAGATCCTGAACGCATCGATATACTCTCATTGTTAATGTCTGCCTGTGATGAAAACGGCCAATCGATGACCGATCAGGAGCTGCGTGATGAGTTAATGACTCTGGTATTTGCTGGACATGAGACAACAGCAACATCAATGGCTTGGGGGTTGTATTGGATTCATCACTTACCGGAAGTTCATGAGAAACTCAAAAAAGAACTTGATACTCTTGGAAATTCTCCAGACCCTATGAGAATTTTCCATCTTCCTTACTTGAGTGCTATTTGTAATGAAACCTTGCGAATTACTCCTGCTGTACCATTTACACCACCCAGAATGGTACGTGACACAGTGGAATTACTTGGACATCAATTAGAGCCTGGGACTGTAGTAATTCCTTCGATTTATTTAACTCATCGACGTGAGGATATATACCCACAGCCTCAACAATTTAAGCCAGAGCGTTTTCTTGAACGGCAATTTTCCCCCTATGAATTTATACCATTCGGTGGTGGTGCCCGTAGCTGTATTGGTCAGGCTTTGGCAATGTTTCAAATGAAGCTAGTATTGACAACAATTTTGTCGCACTATCAACTTGCATTAGTGGAAAAGCAACCTGAGAGACTTCAGCGTCGAGGTGTTGTGCTTGGACCTGGTAATGGAGTCAAGATGGTAATTACAAAAAGGCGTAAGCAGCAAGAGCCTGAATTTGACTACACTTATACTGCTGTTTGATACTTATTCACTGTTGTATTGGAATCTCTATCACAAATTCAGTCCCTTGTCCTGGTTTAGAATCGCAGATTAGCTTACCCTTATGTTTGTCTACAACAATTTGATAGCTAATCGATAATCCTAAACCTGTCCCGCTTCCAACTGGTTTTGTAGTAAAAAATGGGTCAAAGATTTTTTGTTGTATTTCAGTGTTGATACCAGGGCCATTATCGGCAATACAAATTTTGACAGTATTTTTATTTGCTAACTCAGTAATAATCCGAATTTTAGGGGCTGGGGACTGGTGGTTATTTCTATTTCCTTCGTCGAGCGCATCGATCGCATTAGACAAAATATTCATAAACACCTGATTTAACTGACCAGCATAACAAGTCAACTCTGGCAATTCTCCATATTCTTTGATGACTTGTATCTCAGGACGATCATTATTTGCTTTCAGCTTGTGTTGTAAGATCATCAAAGTATTGTCGATGCCTTCATGAATATCTACAGGCTTCATGTCAGCTTCATCTAAGCGGGAGAAGTTGCGTAAACCCAAAACAATATTGCGGATACGCGACGTTCCTACATTCATAGAATCCAAAACTTTAGGTAGGTCTTGCACTAAGAAATCTAGATCTATTTCTTCAGACTTCTCTGCAACTTGAGCAGAGGGATTGGGTAATTCATGTTGATAAATAGCAATCAACTCTAATAAATCTTGCACATATTCTTGTGCATGAGTAATGTTCCCATGAATAAAGTTGATGGGGTTATTGATTTCATGGGCAATTCCGGCTACCATTTGCCCTAAACTAGACATTTTTTCACTTTGAATCAGTTGCGTTTGGGCGTTTTGCAAATTCACTATTGCTTGTTTTAAGCGCTGATTATTCTCGTTAAGTTCCTGTGTTCTGCGTTCAACTTTCTCTTCTAAAGTATGACTATATTCCTCCAAGCGTTCTTTCGCTTGTGCCAAATCTTTGTAGAGGATAGCATTCTCAAGAGAGATTGCTGCTTGGGTCGTAATTACTTGCAGAAGTTCTAGGCGATCGCGTGTAAACGCTCCTGTTGTCAGATTATTTTCTAGATACAATATACCAAGGAGTTTCCCCTGATTAATAATCGGAATACATAACAGACTTTTGGGTCGCTCACGCAGGATATAGCGATCATTGGCGATAAAATCTTCTAATTTGGCATCATCAACAACAAATATTTCTTTCGTACGTTTGACATAATTAATCAAATTAACTGGCAAATCATAGCTACAAGAAAGGCTAATGTTAGGGAATTCTGTGTAAGTAGATGCTAAATTAGAGTTGGAACTCATAGCAGTAATAGTTAAGTCCAAATCATCACCTGAACTCAGCATTAAAGCGCATTTGGAGGCTCCTGCGTTTTCCATGACTACTTTCATTAAAGTAGATAATAACTGCTCCAGTTCAATTTCTCCAGACAGTGCTTGTGAGGCTCTAATTACAGTAGTTAAATCTAAAGAATTAGATACACTTGTGCAAGAGCTAATTAAAGTTTGGTGACTGTTTTGTGTAGATAAAGTGGCGTGATGAGAAAGAGTAATTTTTTCACTGGTATATGGACTTAGTTTACCTTGCTGGAGAATAGGAGCAAGTAATTGGGAATAGCGTTTTGCCAAATCGTCAACTTTGGCTTTTGCTCCCCAGCGCAAATAACAATAATATGCATCAGTAAGATAAGTTTGGGCTATCTTATGTTTGCCCCATTCTAAATAAAATCTAGCGGCAAGTTCATTAGCGAGAGCTTCTTCATTTATATATTCGTATTCTTTGGCAAGAGCAATGGCACGATCATAAGAGTCAATCGCTTCCAAATATTGACCTAAAACTCGATACCTTTCTGCTTCTACTAAATAATATTTGTGCAGATAATTCATTGGAGCATGATGGCCCCATTTCTGCATTTTGTTCTGATTAGCTTGTATTCTATCAAGGATGGAATGTTGTTCAGAAATGGGTACTTGTGAATATACTGCTAGTCGCACCAATGAATCATAAAAATGAAAAAGAGGAAAAACTAACTGTCCTATTCCACCCTGTAAATATTTTTCCGCCATGTTAGCATTTTCTATACCTTGATGAAATTCTTGAAATAAATAACAAAGATATAGTTTATTGAAAAATAGAAACAAAAGTCCCATGACATCATTATTTTGCAGGTGAATAGGTAACATATTTTCCTCATCATATGATTCACCGCTTAAATGATAGGTATTCTCCCCACTCTCTAATAAATTCAAAACACTCTGGTGATAAATTTCATTCCAATGAAATACTATTTTTTGGTTGATTTCAGCTATAGCCTTGCTGTAGTTTGCGATCTCCTGTTTTAGCTCTGTCAGTTCTTTACCTATAAAATATGAATAGTAGCAATAAGCATTTAAAGCATAAGCACTGTATTCTAAATCTCCAGTTTCTAGTCCAACGAAGTAAGCTTCCAGTATAGGTTTTAATATTTTGCTAGCATGTTCTTTCCAATGCCTGATAATGATATTAAATGACCCTATAGTCTTGGCTTTGACTTCTTTAGCATTGAACTTAGTCAGCAAATTTGTACCTAATTTACCAAACTGATAGCCAGATTCAATATCTCCTATTACCCCACACAAAAATAAACCGTAATTAACGTATACACACGCAGAAAATAAGGTATTGCCGTATTTCAGAGATAAATGAATTTGTCGAAAGCAAATTAGTGGATACAATTCAGGAGCAGATAGATAGGCGTAGCTACTTACAGTTGATAAAATGCGCATAACTGCTAATGGTTTAGCTTCCTTCATTTCTGGCAGGTCAACTAAGTCTTCAATAGGTCTGCCATTTAAATTTGAAGTTATTTCTGCCATTGCTAGCTGTACATCAGACTGGGTAGGATTCTCAGGAAATTCTACTCCTAGCTGTTTGAGAACTATAAGCGCAGTTTTGACTGCTTTTACTGCTTGGTTCTGTGCTCCATAAGCTTTAATCATTACTTCATAAACTTTTACTTTTTCTAGTAATGTTTTAGCTTTTGCTAAAACTATCTGGACAAGTTGTTCTGTCTGCTCAAAATCACCAAGTAGGTATGCTACCTCTGCTGCTGTTTCATACAAAGATAGGATCAGTTCATATTTTCTCTTCCAACTATCATCTTTTAAGAGTTCGATACCAGTAGTTAAATACTTCATTGCTGTTGCATAAGCGGTTGATGCTAAAGCTCTACATCCAGCGATTAAATTCATATTAGCGATCTCGTCGATTTCTACTGGATTAGTAATTAAATCTACTGCAATATTGAACTGATTGACGAGAGAAAATATATTTTCTTCCCAATCTTGAATTGGGATTTTTTTCAATAACTGCTTGCCTATTTTGAGATGAATTGATTTTTTGTTATCTTCAGGAATTAATGAATAAGCCGCTTGTTGGACTCGATCATGGACAAATTTATATTTTGGTAATTGATTATTGGTAATTGGTAATTCAATCGATTGCTTCTCATTACATCTTATCAACGCCTGATTACTTTCTCCAATAAATAACTTGTAATCATCAGTTTCAGGTATAACTAATCCTTCGTGTAAAGCTGTCCACAAATCTGAAGCTGTATCTATCGCATTCTTTTCATAAACAATTGATAGTGTTTTTAGATCAAACTGATTGCCAATACATGCTGCTAATTTCAGGACTTCTTGGGTATATTTCGGCAACTTTTCTAGTTGCATAGCCATAAACTTGACAACGTCGTCTGTAAGGGACAACGTTATAATTTCTGACAGATTATATTGCCAATAACCAACATCAAAATGAAATTTAATTAGTTGCTCTGCGTGCAGAGACTTAAGAAACTGATTGGTAAAAAATGGATTACCTTTAGTTTTGGCAAACACCATTTGAGTTAGAGGAATAGCAAGGGCTTCCGAGCAATGAAGAGTGTCAGCAATCAAGCGATTCAAATCATTCTGATTTAATGGTTTGAGTGTGATGGTATTAATGATACCTCTATTTTTTTCAATTTCATTGAGTGTTAAATAAAGTGGATGTGTTCTAGAAACTTCATTATCTCTATATGCACCTATTAGTAATATACTTCCTTGATTACTACCTATTTCTTCTGCCTTATACTCTCGTGTATCCTCTGATTTAGTAGAATACAATAGAGGAGACTGCCTGGAAGTTGTGAGTGATTGAATGAATTTTAGAGAAGCAGCATCTGCCCATTGTAAATCATCCAAAAATATTACCAAAGGATGCTCTTTACTAGTAAAAACCTGGATAAGTCTTTGAAATAATAAATTAAATCTATTTTCGGCTGCATTGCCAGATAGTTCATCAACAGGAGGTTGCTTACCAATTATTTTTTCCAGTTGAGGAATGACATTAATAATGACTTGAGCTTGCTCGCCCAAAGCCGCCAAAATTTTGGCTTTCCATAGTTGAATTTCAGCATTAGATTCTAATAATAATTGCCTGATTAAATCGCGAAAAGCTTCTACCCAGCCAGCAAAGGGAATATCGCGTTGAAATTGGTCAAATTTTCCTCTAATGAAGTAGCTGTGGTGACGGGCGATGGGTTTGTGAACTTCGTTAACTACAGCAGTTTTCCCGACGCCAGGATCACCAACAACCAATATCATTTCGGTTCCCCTTAATTCATTTGTAAGGGGATTAGCAAGACGTTCAAAAGCGGTGAGTAAAGTTTCTACTTCCCGTTGACGACCATAGAGTTTTTCGGGAATAAGAAAACGGTCTGAGATATCCCGAGTTGCTAACTCAAATGTATCGATCTTGCCAGTCTCTTGTAACTGTTGTTTGCATATCTCTAAGTCGTGCTTTAAACCCAAAGCACTCTGATAGCGATCTTCAGCATTTTTTGCCATTAGCTTGCTGATGATATCAGACAAGATTGGCGGAATTTTAGGATTAACTTGGTTGGCTTTTGGTGCTTCCTTGGCAATGTGAGAGTAGACTAACTCCATTGAATCAGTAGCGGTGAAGGGTAAATGTCCTGTGAGGAGTTCAAAGAAGGTGACACCGAGGGAATAAAAATCAGTGCGGTAGTCAATTCCCCGATTCATTCGCCCAGTTTGTTCTGGGGAAATGTAGGATAGTGTACCTTCTAAAACATTAGGATTAGTGAGACATTGAATTTCTCTTGGTAGAAGGGAAGCGATGCTGAAGTCAATTATTTTGATTTCTTTTGTAGTGGGTTTGATCAAAATATTGGCGGGTTTGATATCTTTATGAATGACGCGTTGACGGTGCAGTTGATCAAGGATAGAAACAATTTGAATACTAATATCAAAAAAGTCAGTAATGGATAATTCAAATTTATTGATTTCTTCAGATTTGGGAATTGCTGTGCTTTTTTTGCTTAGCCATTGTTGAAGTGAAATGCCACCAAAGTCTTCCATGACTATGGCATAACCATTGCGATAATTTTCTAAACTATAAGTTTTAACTATACCTGGAAAATCAAGTTTTTTGCTAATTGTATACTGATTGCGAAATTGAGCTAATTCATTGAGGCTAGGGTATTCATTCCGCATCAATTTGATGATTACAGGTTGTTGGTCTTGCTCTCTGATACCCCGATAAACACTAGTTCTACTACCCAAGTAAATTTGCTCAGTAATGTGATAGCCAGGAAGGGGAATAATTTTATCTAATGGTACTAACATTTTTCTAACCAAGTCTAATTATGGTGTCCATAAATTTAGTATTCCCACTGGTCGATTACTGCTATCATCTAATTTCAGAGAATTATGTATGTTTTGTATAATATAAATAGCGGTTTGCAGTTGGGTACGGTAGAGGAAAAAACGAACACGGATGAACACAGATGCACACTGATAAAGCTGTACTTCATGCAAACGATAAGAGGTTCGTTCAATTACTTCCACTCTCACCTGTTCACCACAGACTTGCTGAACTGCATTGGCAAAGTTTTTACCAGAGTAACCCTGGTCTACCCAAATAACTTCTAATCGGGACAACTTTTCCTTTGCTTCATCCAATACAATTATCGCTCCCAATCGTTCTGGGGCATTTGCTTCAGTCACAACAACACCAATCAATAATCCTTGCGAGTCTACAACTATATGGCGCTTACGCCCTTTAACCTTTTTGCCACCATCGAAACCGTAGACCTCCCCTTTTTTTCCGTTGTCTTCACCGACTGAGAGTCAGCGATGGCAACGGTGGAATGCTCATCTCTACCTAATTCCCTTCGTAGTTTTTGGCGCACTTGATCGTGTATCTGTTGCCAGATGCCTTTACGTTGCCATTTCTGAAAGTAGCCATACACAGTGGTGTAGGGTGGGAGGTCATGAGGTAACATTTCCCATTGGCATCCTGTACGTTGTACGTAAAAGATGGCATTGAGAATCTCACGAAAATCCACTTCTACAGGATGACCAAACCCTTTAGGTGCGGGTAGAAGTGGTTTCAATACTTCCCACTCTGCATCACTCAGATCGCTAGCATAGGGTTTCCTTTGGGGATTGGCAATCTCAGGTAAACTACTCATCTTTTCTACAACTATTCAACCTGATCTAGATTAAAATCTAGTCCAGCTCACTCAAAAGCTCTTTAGATTTTCTTTACGAATCACCTCTAAGCGCTATAAGTAAACTTATAAATAGACTATATAAAGAAGTAATATAAATTAATAATTATTCAAACAAAAAAGCCTGCTTCAGCAGGCTAGTAGCTCTAGTTGTGAGCATAAAATTTGAATTGATACTACTTGATTTTCTGTTTTATAAAGGTGACAACCTGAGCTAATTGTTTCTTCAAGGCATCTATTTCTGTTTGCATTTTGACTATTTTTTCATTCAATGCTTGAATCTCATTAGCTGAGGAAGGAATGCCTGCATCAGGAGTTGTTGTAGCATTGTTCTCAGTACTAGATGCGGCCACTGGTGCAGGTTCTTGGCGTGGCTGTTTAGCTTTTGTCATGGCTGACTTAATTGCGCCAATGAGTTGCTTTTGATCAAAAGGTTTACTAAGAAATTCAAAATTTTCAAAAGGTTCTGCAATTTTCTCTGTAACCTCTTCCTTGCGACCAGACATGATCACTAGGGGAATTTTCCTGAGTTCTGGTTGGGATTGGATCTGCTGAAATACTTCCCAGCCGCTCATTTTTGGCAACAGGAAATCCAACATTATTAGGCTGAATTTTTCCTGACGGATTAGATTAAGTCCTTCTACGCCGTCTTTTGCTTCTAATACATCAAAGTTGCCCGGAGGCAACATTTCTCGTACTTTTACCCGGACAACTGTAGTGTCATCGATAACTAGAACTTTGTTACTTGCCACGACTGCTCGCTCTAACAGAAACTTTAGGTTTTGATACGGTTTTTGCTGCCTTACGGCTGTTGAATTCTCCCACTATACCCAATATTTATCTTGATTGGGGGATAGTATTTTCCTGGAGAAACTTTGATATATGAAAGTGTTTTAACTAACCTCGGCTTTGATTGACTGTAATTTATGTCATGGTGATAAAGAAGGATGAAGGATGAAGGATGAAGGCTGAAAGAAACAATAAGTCTGAAATTGCTGCTATGCCAACGTGGTTGCGTCGCCCTATTGGCAAAGCTAGTGAACTCTCGACGGTACAACGTATTATCAAGCAGCGCCAGATTCACACGATTTGTGAAGAAGGACGTTGTCCGAATCGAGGAGAGTGTTACGCCCAAAAAACTGCGACTTTTTTACTCATGGGACCGACTTGCACTAGATCTTGTGCTTTTTGTCAAGTAGATAAAGGACATGCACCTATGCCTTTAGACCCAGAAGAACCCAAAAAGGTGGCAGAAGCTGTACAAATGTTGGGATTACGTTATGTGGTGCTGACTTCCGTAGCCCGTGATGATTTATCCGATCAGGGTGCTGGTTGGTTTGTAAAGACAATGGAGGTGATTCGCCAACTGAACCCAGAGACTCAAATTGAGGTGTTGACTCCGGATTTTTACGGTGAACGGCAACGTATAGCTGCGATCGCTAACGCCAAACCAGCTTGTTATAACCATAATATCGAGACAGTAAGACGGTTAACCGGACCTGTACGCCGAGGTGCAAAGTATGATCGCTCGCTTTTAGTTTTACAAATTGTTAAAGAAATCGATCCCACCATCCCCACTAAATCTGGTTTGATGTTGGGACATGGAGAAACTGTGGAAGAAGTCATCGAAACTATGGCAGATCTCCGTAAAGTCAAATGCGATCGCCTGACAATTGGTCAGTATATGCGTCCTTCATTAGAACATTTACCAGTGCAAAAATACTGGACACCAGCAGAATTTGATAAATTGGGTGCGATCGCCAAAGAAATGGGCTTTAGCCACGTCCGTTCCGGTCCTCTAGTTCGCAGTTCCTATCATGCTGGAGAGGAAGGGTAGGGAGAGTGCGAGGGTTATGAGGGGTATGAGGAGAAAAGACTTTTTATATTTTTCACACTCCCCCCACTCCTCAGCATCTGGTTTTCCCCTTTTACTGACCCACCAGCTTGAGCCACGGTTTAAGATTTGCTGGTAATTCTGAAACAAGACTTAACGGCAGTTGTGATCTAGAGAGAGATTGAGCGTAAGCTGGTGTCAGAAATGGTTGATAGGTTTTGGCTTCTGGTGTCTGTTGTTTGACAAACGCCAAGCTCACACCTTGCAGCAACTGACGTAAGGCTTTAGTTTCTTCACCCCGCCGTTCTCTGACAATGGTAGTAGCATCACTAGCCTGATATGTAGGGTCGCTAATACTTAAGTGCGTACCACCAACAGCACAAAGTAAATATTTTTCGCCTCCTAATTGGCTAAAGGGTGTGATTTGATGCTTGAGTGCGGGAGTCAGAGTATCTTCGGTTCCAGTTAAAATTAGAACTGGTTGTTTGACTGGAGCTAACCCGTTTTTACCAAAGAGATTGCCAACCAGAGGATTAAGAGCGATCGCACTTTTTACTCTTTCATCTTTAAGCCGCAGTTTTCGTTCTGGTAGAGAAGCTGCTGCACATTGCAACCAGTCACCGGGAGCTTGGCCAAAACTTAAAGAATCTTTGCAGAATTGCCGCAATTGTGGCAAGTCAACCTCTGCTCCTAGCAAAGCTAAGGCTGTATAACCACCTAAAGAATGTCCGATCACAGTAACCTTATCTGTATTTAGTTTTCCTTGCAGTTGTCCCGGTTGGTTATCCAGTTTCGCCAGTTCATTGAGTGTGAAGCTAATATCTTTGGGTCTGTCAATAAATTCAGTCTCTGGTAGTAACTTCTGAAGATTGGGTTGATTTGAGTTTCTACTAATAGCTGTGACGTTGCTACCTGGATGTTCAATTGCGGCGACCGTGATACCGTAAGAAGCAAGATGACGCGCCAAATACCTCAAAAATCTACGATTTGCCCCAAACCCGTGAGAAATTACAACCATTGGATTTTGGCGATCGCCATTACTCCAATAAATATCTACAGGTATAGTACGATTCCGTTGTCGGTCTTGTAGGATGAATGTTTGTTGCTGGACTGTTTGTTTCCCAGGAGCAGCAGGATCGAAGTTTGTTGTTATCGGTGTACTATTTTTAACACTTAATTCACGTGATAATACTGCTCCAAAAATTTGGCTTTGCCAGTAGCCGGGGTTTAATTCCAGTGCCACAGAGATTGCCTGAGATGCGTCTACTGTTACATTTTCTTGCGGGTAGGCTCGTAAAAAACCCAGCGCACTCAGACCATTGACTTGCCGTAGTGCTAAATTGAGGGTTGCTTGCAGACTTTCGGCGCTACTACCTGGTATTACAGCCGTCAACGATGAGATAAATTGTTTGCCTACTGGGTTTTGTTTTAATTGTGCAACGAATTTGTCAGCAACAGCTGGATCTATTTCCAGACGCTTTGTGAGTAATTCTCTAATTTGAGGTGTCAGTATAGATGAAAATAGTTGCAGATTATCTGGTAAATCTCCGGTTTTGGCAAATTTTTCTAAATCCGCGATCGCTACTGACTGTTGAAATGGCCCTAAGCGAATAGTAACTGTTTCTGCCCCTAGAGTTGCAGGCATGGCTGCACCCCAACTTAAAGCTAAAGTCAGGCTACACAGTAATGACTGTCTCCAGGATACATAACGTCGCTGTCTGCTAAGCTGAAATTGCATACTAGTCACTAGTTATTGGTAACTCATATGACTTAATGACATTATCAGTCTACAAACAGTTTCGTATCAGCCAACAGTTATCAGTTATAGGGGTATGGTAAGGAAATGTGATCTGCTAGCAAAACTTTCCAGAAATTGATATGGGATTTAGACCCAGCAATAAAACTGATAACTGTTTACTGATAACTGTTTACTGTTAAAACCCGGTGAGTACAGATCTAATAATACCTAAGACAGTACCTATTGGATTAAAGATAGCGCCTATAGAATCACCAGTTAGAGCTGCATTAGAACGGTTAACAACTATAACATCATTATTGCGAAGTATGGGGTTGGTTTTCTCGTTAATTCCTGCGGAGAAATTAATTTTCACTCTACGCTTGGTGACAGAACCATCAGGATTGAGACGAATCAAATCAACGGTGGAACTTCTGGCTCTAGCATCATTAAATCCACCTGCTGCCAGCACAGCTTGATTCAATGTACTATTGGGCAGAACTTCAACTCTTCCTGGATTTTTGACTTCCCCTACCACACCAACTTGAATGCGTGACGGAGACAGAGTAGTGTTTGCTAGTTGCGTAGCTTCTGCTGGATTGACTTCTGTAGCAGTGGGGATAACAATAGTATCACCATCTTGGACAACGATGTCTTGATTGATATCACCACTTTGCAGTAATTGCCAGAAATTGACCCTAATTTGTTGCTCTGTGCCAGTTCTTGTGGGTCGGCGAATAACTATATCGCGAATATTAGCTTGTGGTGTGATCCCGCCAGCAAGTTGAATTGCTCGTGATACAGTAGGTTGACCAGAAATAGCTGGCGCATTAGTTCCTGTTGTAGTTCCAGTACCTGCACCCTCTGCTTGTCCTTGAGTGACAAGGTATGTACCTGGACGGTTAACTTCACCAGTCACTACTACTGAACGAGGTTGGGTGATATCAGCAGCAAAGCTAGCGGCAGATAAGTTGCGTGCATCTGCTAAATTCAAGCCAGTTGCTGTTGGTACAAAAATAGTATCGCCATCCCGCAGAGTAACGTCTTGTGGTAAAGTGCCTGTTTGGATGTATTTCTTTAAATCGAGGGTAATGACTTGTTCTGGACCGTATCCCAACCTGCGCCGTAGTTGTACTTGGGTGATGTCTGCGGCTTGTGTTACCCCTTGAGCCGTTGTCAGTGCCGACATCACGGTTGGATATTGCACACCAGGATCTTGACCTGCACCTCCTGATAAGCTGAGACTATAAGCTCCTGGTCGTGATACCTCTCCAGCTACGGTCACATTAATGGGGCGAGGCGATAACAAATTCACTGAGATGATGGGACGCTTCAAATAAGTTCTGTAAGCACACTCAATTACGTTAGCAGCTTGCTCTGTTGAAAGACCTTGAACAGGGACAGTGCCAATAAGAGCTAAATTGATTGCTCCACCAGGAGGAATGGTGTATTCCCCAGTATATTCTTCAACTTCAAAGACATTTACACGGATGCGATCGCCACCACCTAATGTATAACCTGTATACGAAGCTTGTGTATTTCTACTGTCAGCCAATTCTTGGTCTAAGCACTGTTTCACAGTGGGTGTCTGTGTTTGAGCCATGACCGCAGGTAAGAAGTTTGTCAACGCTAGGGTGAAAAACAGCAACCCTGCCACTGGTTGACTAAAAAGTTTCCACAAACTTGTGTTAAGCATATTTACCTGAAATACCATGAGTAAAGCACTGTCTTATCAGTTTATCGTTGACTATACTTAAATATTCGGGTTCCCTAATAATATTATTTTCTGAAAAAACCGTATTCTTCAGAAAAGAGATTGTATGTGCAATTTGAATTTTTAATGAAGCTAATTTCAAGCGGCTTTTAAAAATACTCTAGAATTATACAAATAATTGTGGCAATAATTACAATGTATTTAGTTGGTTGTTGGTTGTTATTAGTTTATTTCTGAATATAGTGATCAATCACTAATGACCAATGACCAATAAAAATCCTCTTATTGTTTATACTTTTGAATCTGTTGCATAAAAAACTCTTCTAAAGATAAACGTGACAAATTCATACTAATTATTTGCCCACCCATGAGATTCAGACTTGCAAAAAAATCATAGGTGTCACCTTGCAAGTCACCTTGCCAATAACCATCAGGTACAAATTCCAGATTAGGAACCCATTTTTGCAAAATTTCCCAATCGCCACCTTGACCTTTGACATGGTATGTGTTGTATGTTCCCAAGAGTTCATTAAGAGAACCAGAACAAATTAATTCACCTTGAGCAAGAATAGCAATGCGATCGCAAATTTGTTCTACTTCACTTAAAATATGACTATTGAAAAAAATTGTTTTGCCTGCGGCTTTCAGTGATAGGATTATTTCCCGCATCTGTAACCGTCCTACCGGATCTAACCCAGACATAGGTTCATCTAAAAACACCACTTCTGGATCGTTAATTAGCGCCTGTGCCATACCTACACGCTGTAGCATACCTTTAGAGTAGCGACGCATTTGCTTGTGACGAGCATCAGCTTGCGATAAACCGACTAATTCTAGCAATTGAGGAATACGTTGGTGTTGCACCTTTGCAGGAATTTGGAATAATCCGGCTGCTAGCTGAATAAATTCCCAACCCGTAAGATAGTCATAAAAATAGGGATTTTCTGGTAAGTAACCAATACGTTCTTTGACTGTGCGATCGCCCAGTGGTTTACCTAAAAGTAATCCCCGTCCAGAGGTAGGACGTATAATACTTAGTAATAATTTTAACAATGTTGTTTTGCCAGCACCATTTTGCCCCAGTAGCCCAAAGGTTTCTCCTTTGTAAACAGTTAAAGAACAGCATTTGAGGGATACGACTTTTTGATTCAAAAAAAAGCCAGTGCGGTAAACTTTTCGCAGCTCAGAAGTGAGAATCACTGGCGTCCGTTCTTGCGTATGCGATGGAAAATCAGTAGTATCTGCAACAGGTTTCATTGTCGGTTAGCTAGTGCTAAAAATTACAGTAAAAACAACTACCATTCTAAAACATCCTGTTGCAAAATAACCATATTTTAACGCTGTAATACTTAGTTAGCTTTTCTTCCCTAGCTCTAGACAGTCAAAATGTCGCCCGTGACTTAAGTGCAGACACGGGGCGAAAATCCACTTTCTACAGTTACTGATCGGTGTTCAGTGATATAGATGAATCCAACGCAGAATTATGTATGAAGCGATCGCGATGGAAAGTTCTCTATATAGATTGCAACTTTGATATTATTGAAAACTTTTATTTTATCCAGAGGTTTTGCCCACACTAATTTAGCGTTTCTTACGAGCAAAAACCTCTGGATTTCAATGGGAGCGTGCTTGTCATAAATAAGTTGCCAAAGCTAATGGTGAAGAGTTTTAATTAACCATAGTTAAGTTATAAAACAGTCAGTTTGTCATTACTCTTAACCATAAATGATTAGCAATAGGCTGTAATATCTTCACCACATTCATCTGCTAAATAGCAAAGAGCTTTGAAACGTAAACCGACAACTTCTTCATACAGAGGATTGAGTTTACACATTGGTGGGATGTGGAAAAGCTTGCGACCAAATACTACAACATCACGCTCAAAAGGACATTGGGCAGGAATGAGTTTACATAGAAAATGAGCTAATTTAGCGTTATGAACATCAATAGAGTCTAACCATTCACGCACAGGAGATAATAAGTCACCTCTTGTTTGGATTTGAGTAAAGCTAGTCATAATTGTTTTCCTTAGAATTTAGAATTTGTATATTGATTGAGTTGGCTTTTTGAACCTTTTCCTATATATACAGTTGGTTTCTTGAGTTTTATGCAAAGTTATTGCAATTTTTTTTGGATTTGAGATTTCGCTTTTAGTGTATATCTCTTCTTTAGGAACACATTTAACTACAAACTCTAATAACAGGCTTCCGGATAAACTCACGCATTGATGTAAACTTGGCGCTACACTGGGAAAACTTGAGAGCAAGTTTTCCACTCATTTATCTATATTGTCTAAATTTAGACGGCGATCGCCTTCATCCAAGGGAATCACCCAATCGGGTGATTTTATTTAAGTCAGTGAACAGTAAACGCATAGCGAATTACCTGATAACTGATAACTGTTTTTATCAACTACTTACTGAAACCTTAGAAAAACTTCTGTCGTCTTAGCTACTGTCGTCAAAACAAGCCGTACCAATAAACAGCAATAGGTGTTAGGCGAACCTTGCTTGCCTAATAATTACTTGTTTGATTATCATTTTTATTTATTTGGAACCAAGCGATCGCTCTTGTCTGTCAGAGTATTCATCCTATACGAAATATCATGGTGGCCCACAAACAAGTTGTTTTGTGCTCAAATACACATGACCAAAAACCCTAAATCCTGATCTACGCTGAATTTACAGAGAGCGATTGTATCTGTGTAAATTCAACTAAGTTAATTCGTCATTTTCCGTGTTCAAAAGCGATACCAAGTATTCATTTAGCACAGGTGTATTTATTGCGGAGATATTTATTGACTTCACTACCTTCCCAGATGCTTCCATTACTACCTCTGGAGTTCATAACACTAGAAGAATATTTGAAAGCAGCTAGCATATTTTCTTAATAAAATGATGTGGAATAAAACTAGATAACGTAACTTTCAGCATAGAACTTCTACCATTAGTATACATCGGTAGAGAGGTTAAACATAACTCAGAAACAATAGTCAATAATATCACGTCATTTACTCTACTAAGGCTAAAGAAGGACTATTTATGAATCGCTTGCTTTATTGGAAATCTGGAACAACAGCATTCATGGCAATGGTAATGTCAACCAGCGCCATAGTGCCTTTGTTTGCTCCTGTTGCAACTGCACAACAACCAGCAATTTTTACTAGACCAAATCAACCAATTAGTCAATCAAGGACAGTTTCAATTCCTCCTGGAGTCACAATTCCTGTTACTTTCGATAAAGATAGAATTGTTGTTACTCCTGACGAAACCACATCTGTAACCTTAGAAGTTGCACAGAACGTAGTAGACGGAAATCGCAATGTTCTAATTCCTGCGGGAACTAAAATTAAAGGACAATTACAACCAAGAACCATAAATGGTGTAAAAGGTTCTCAGTTTGTAGCACAAGAATTAGTTTTTAGCGATGGTAGAAGACAGCCTATTGATGCAAGTTCTCGAGTGGTTACCAGAAAGGAAACAATCAAGAAAGGAGCTAAGACTACCACGATATTAACAGATGCAGCTCTCGGTGCAGGTGCTGCTACTGTTATTTCTCTGCTTACAGGTAACAAAAAAGTTGAAGTCCTAGAACCCGTAGCTGGTGGTGCTGTTGGTGCTTTAGCAAGTACTTTACTACGCAGAAGAGAAGTAGAAGTTGTTGTCATTAACCCACAACAAGATTTGGATGTCACTCTCAACTCTAATTTGGTAGTATCCCGCTTCTAAGATGAACAGAAATTAAATTGTGACTTTCATCATTCTCAAAACTGATGACCCTACTTTGAGGGGTTTCCTGTGTGGAAACCCCTCTCTGATTTATGAAGAAGAAGCATATATTGGTTATACCAATATAATTTAAACGTAAAACATATTTGTGTTGTACCAGACCTGCCACGGCATGTCTCTACAGAATTGAAATGTATTGCGATTAAGGTGAAATAGTATTATATTATACGCAAAGTATGACCAGTTGTAGATTTTAGATTATACATTTGAGTCCTTTTTAATGGACTTGGGCTATGAGGGTTGAACTTCAGTTCAAGCCTTGCTCAGGGCGAGGTGCGACTCAGGTGAGTTATCAAGTCAATGATAACCTCACTCTGGTGGTCTGGAGATGTAGAACCTATACATTGGCTAACACTGAAACAGGTTAGGAGCTTTTAAATACTGCTGTTTTGCATACATACGGAAAATTTTGGGATTTGAGCGAAACTATTTTTGCAAGTTTGCGTCTATAAAAACTAAAGGTAAAAATGATAATTTGGCTGAATGTTTATTAGCCAAACAGTAGTATTTTTACTAAAAAACAATTTATTTCTATTACTAAACACGAAGATTTAAGGAACATTTTGCTACACAAATAATCTTATTAAGTAATAGAAAAAACAAAAATTTAGAGAGGAAAAAATAAATGTTTACTCAATTCCGTTGGCAATCGGGATGTGCTGCTTTCATGGCATTAGGTATTACAGCAGGTGCGATCGCGCCTTTAGTAACAGCTGCACCTTCCTTCGCCCAAACTAGTTTTTCTGATGTTTCTTCTAACTATTGGGCAGGACAATTTATTCAAGAATTAGCACAAAGGGGTGTCATCGCTGGCTTCCCTGATGGTAGCTTCCGTCCAGAAGAACCAGTTACCCGCGCTCAATTTGCTGCTATGCTCAACAAAGCTTTTCAAAAATCATCAGAACGGCAGGCTGTGAATTTTGTTGATGTTTCCAGAAACTACTGGGCATACAGTGCTATTCAGCAAGCATATACTACTGGTTTTTTGTCAGGATATCCAGGAAATCGGTTCGAGCCTGGTCAAAATATTCCCCGTGAGCAAGTTTTAGTTTCGCTCGCCAATGGTCTTGACTATACTGCTAGCGGTAATATAGACAGCATTCTGCAATTTTATAGTGATGGTAATAGCATCTCTAGTTACGCCCGTACACCGATAGCTGCTGCGACTCAAAAGCAAATTGTCGTCAATTATCCAAGTCTGAGATTCCTACAGCCACAACAAACTGCCACACGCGCCCAAGTAGCAGCTTTTATCTATCAAGCTTTGGTTAGTACTGGTCAGGTTGCAGCGATTAATTCCCCCTACATTGTCGCTGTTAATCAACAGAATCCACAAAATCCACCTGTAGCTGTGACTATTCCCCAAGGAACTGTTATTCCTGTGAAGTACGATAAAGCAGAAAAAATTCTCGTCACCAAGGATGAAACAGCACCTTTAACACTGACTGTTTCACAAAATGTGGTAACAGATGCAGGAACAGTAGTTATACCTGCTAACAGCCAAGTAGTTGGTCAACTGAAACCAGCTAAAGGTGGTTCTCAATTTGTGGCAGAAAGATTACTTTTAACTAATGGTCAAGAGTATCAAATCAACGCTGCTTCTGAAGTAATTACCAAAACCGAAACTGTCAAAAAAGGTATTAGTACTAGTGCAATTTTGAAGAATACTGTTTTAGGTGCAGGTGCAGCTGCTGCTGTATCTGCGGTTACAGGCGATCGCGCCATTGCCACAGAAGAAGTGTTGGGCGGTGCTGGTATCGGTGCTTTAATTGGTCTATTCTTCGGTAGAAATAGTGTTGATCTGATTGCCATTGACCCAGATACTGACCTGCAAATGACCATTGGTCAAAATTTCCAAGTTTCACTCAGATAGATAGTTGTTGGTTGGTGGTTGTTAGTTGTTGATTGTGTACCACTAACCACTATCCACTAACCATTAACTATTAGCAATTGGCAACCACACAATAAAAGTAGTTCCTGGTGTTTGAGGTGATGTAATAGCTAGATTTAAAGCAGGACTTTTGACTTCAATTTCTCCGTGCATTTGTTCTATCAGTTGTTTAGCAATAGCTATTCCTAACCCTGTACCAGGAATTTCAGTTTGAGCTTGTACACCCCGGTAATGCCTTTCACCCAGATGTGCTAAATCTTCGGGCGGAATGCCAGGACCTGTGTCTGTGATCGCAACTCCTTGGAGATTGTCTTTTTGTTGTCCGGCTTCTATTAATACCTTGCCACCCGCAGGAGTGTATTTCAAAGCATTATCGATGATGTTGCTAAACACTTCTGTTAATGCCTTACGGTTAGCGCGTACTAATGGTAAATTAGATGGAATATTTGCAGTCAGTTGTAGGTTACGTTCTTGAGCTATTGCTTGCGCTGAAATTAACAAGGGTTGCAAGATATCAGTAATATAGCAATCTGCTTCTTTTTCGCCTGTTCCTGGTAGCAATAATGGCGGTTTATGTTCTTTTTCTACAGTTGCTTCTACAAATATTTCTTCTTGTTCTGGTAGTTTCAAAGGTGCTAAATTTTCTACACCCAAATCAATCACTTCGTCAAATTTCTTCAACAATTCTTGCAGGCGATCGCTTTCCCGCACAATGCTTTCTGCTACTTCTCTATTCGGATCTCCCGGTCGTAGTCGCTTCAGAAGCAACTTGCCAAAGGTTCGCAATGCTGTCAGAGGATTACGAAATTGATGTAACAGGTTATCTAGCAAATCCTGCTGTTTCTCTTGCAGAATTTGTTGTTGATGCAACTGTACTTCTAACCATGTGCGTCGCTGGTCTAAAATACAGGCTATTGCCAGTGTTCGAGCTATACTTTCTATACGACTCCGCTCTTGCTCATTCCATGCTCTATCTTCTCTGGCTGTCACCAGTAGCCCCATCATGACATCTTCATAGACTAGAGGTAAAACGATTTTGTCGCCGCTTAAAAGAGATTCTTCTGCTGAATCCTCTAAAGTTCTATCTTCTGTCTTAGAATCTTTTGATGGGACAGGAAAATCTTTTGCTGCTGTCAATAACTTTTGATTTAGTGTTGGTAGTGCCAGAGCATTTGTACTTTGACCTCCAACTGCTGCTTCTGGATAAACCACCAATGGAATCAATTTCGCTTCATTTGTTGGAGCCTCTACCAATTCTTGTGTTAAATATACAACACTCAAAGACGCTCCCAGCCCTTGGACTAGTAACGCCATTTGCTCTCGGCACAGAGCAATAAATTCCGAACTGGCAGACATTAGCATTTTTCAGATCTTGCTCAGAATTGGGACAAAATAAGGAAAAAGTGTGAGTTCTATATGTAACAAAGCTTAACTATATTTTGCAACTAATGCATTAATCCGAAGGCAGAAGGCAGAGGGCAGAAGGCAGAAGGCAGAAGGCAGAAGGCAGAGGGCAGAAGGCAGAGGGCAGAAGGTATGAAGTATGGGGCTTTAGAAATAACCAACTACCAACCCCTAACTACTAATGTACAGAGGTGATGTTCCTCGCGTCTCTACACCAACCACTAACCACTAACTACTAACAAACAACCACCAACCCTGTTCATAATACTTACCAAACTTATTTATCTACGTTAAGAGAAATTATCTTTCTTGTATCAAAAGTTTAAAAACTGTTGATCTTTTGAACTAGAACTTTTATAATGACGACGGATTTTGTAGCTATAACTACAATCTGTAGCTTTGAAGAGGAGGAAAAAAGGTTGGCAAGGAGACGAAAGCGGAAGAGCCGTCGTCGGCAAGAAGGACGGCGTATCTTAGAGCATGTGCCCCAATATAGCATTGAAAGCGGCGAAGATAAACCTGTGACAGCAGCCAGAAAATTTATTCAAGCTGAAGGGATCTTGCCACCCGCTTTGCTGCTCGTAAAGCGTAACGAACATACAACAGATAGATACTTTTGGGCTGAAAAGGGGCTATTTGGCGCTCAGTATGTAGAAGAGAATCATTTTCTATTCCCCAGTCTGAGAACCTTAGAACCTTCTGCTGTCCCAGAACCGATGGCATTGGTAAGTCGCTGAAACATCTAAGGCGATTTAGTTAGGTAGTGATTGTGGCTTCTGACAATTATTAACTGGCAAAATGCTAAAGATATATAAAAATTTAATTTTTTTTAGTTTTCAGCTAATTTGCCAGTCAAATTTAGCGGTCTGGATAAGATTAATCAAATCCTGCCAAACCATTGTGTTTGCAGGATGAGGTTTGGATGACAAAGATGTACAAAAAACGCGAATGTAGCGACTCCTCCCTCAGCAAAGAGTTCGTATCATATGAACGACGTGCTTAGGAGCAAGTTCTCTGGTGGAAGGCAAACCACCAATTAGTCTTTGTACAATTTGCCAAGCCGCTTTGTCAAACAAAATATAACCTACTCTCCACAGGAATTTTAATTCTTGTGGAGAATAGTCTTTGATCGACATTAGTTGTATTTTTTGTTTCCATTTCCGACAAATCTGCATTTAGTGATAGTGATTTGAAGATAGTAAAACCATTTTGGATTGATTCCGCAGATCAATCAGGCGGCTTGTACTATCAAGAAATCATTGGTGATCGTATCTTGGTGGCTATTCAGCAGACTTTAGCTTTAATACCCTTTTTAACTCAATCAGTTCATCTCGATGGGCGGTTACAGTAATTCGACTTGAGGATGGTGATTCGCTCTGGGTTTGTTCCACCTTCAGCGACACCTTCTCAAGCTTTCCGGCTTTTTTCCAGTAGAAAATCCCACTGAGAGGAGATAGCAATACCATCCCGATAAAAAAACTACTTAGGTTAGGGAAAAGCTGTGACAAAACCAGTGATAGACAAAGAATACCAGTAGCACTTAGCATAGTCAAAAATACTGCTAAAAACCAACTGGGACGAACATTGCCTTCAAACATAACTTGGTTTTGTTCTGGGTCTACCGCTGCCACTCGGTAAGACCTAGCTCGGAAATACTCCCTTAATTGAGACATGAAAGTAGCTTCGTCTTGCTCAGATACCAGTTGTGCAACTTCAGTACGGTCTTTAGTAGAGGCACGAACAAAGAAAAATAATCCGACCGATAAAAGAAAAGTGAGCAACAACGTGGATGGCAGAATTGCGGTATCCATATAGTGAGTTTTTACTGCTTGATTGGAGGGGACTTATTCATTATCAATTATTCGTTAATTTGTCCTCCCATTAATGTACTGTTGCCAAAGACGTGCTAAATCCTGTGCTTGTGGAATCCACTCTGAAGAAACTTGGTACATCCGCCGGGGACGTCCGCGTCCTTCGAGTTTTTTCCAATACCCTGTAATGGCTTTGTAGTCTTCGAGAAACTTAATCGCACTGTAAAGTACGGTGTCCGAAAGACGATAGGTGGGGTATTCAGTTTCTAAGCGTTGGATTAACTCGGTTCCGTAAGACTCCCCTTGTAATAAAACGTACAAGATATAACAAACTGCTAGTTCTTGACAAAGGTAAGTTGGCGGAGGATTCTCAAAGAATTGATATATATCCTCAAGTTTCATGGTTAGTGAAGAATGGCTAAAACAATGCCCAAGGGTCGAGCCTACAATCCCTTTTGTGAGTATATAGTGCTACTCCCTATCTGGGTAAGTATATAACGCTACTTAGGCTGGATTGGCAAGCGCACACAATAAAATCATTAACCCAAGTTTTTAATTGTGGGAATGGCACTTCATGCACCGGAAATAAATTCCAGTGACAGCACCTTATCAATGCGCCAGCTTTAGAGGTGCAAAAAATGCACTCCTGCCCCAAGCTCTAGGCAGTGTGGTGAGGAGCAAACAGACAACAGTTTGACCATTGTCTTTGTGTTTAGTGATGCCGAGCGTGTGAGGACTGTTTAAGCATAAATTGTTGCCTTAGCAATTTTAAAGGTAAATTGCAAATTTTTCTGTAAAACTTAATAAACACTTTTTTTACAGCGATCGCACCAGTGTAAATCTTTAAAATACAAAGCATAAGCTAACATTTATCTATCTAATCCCTGCACCTCTTGACACATTCAAGCCAGCATAGTCTACTGAATTTTTAGACTTGGAATACTTAAAGACTATTGTTGTACCCATTGGGAAAATGATTGGGAATGATGGATAACACCAAAGCTTATCCAGTCAAAATTTACCAATCCAAAATCTAAAATCCAAAATGGTATTAAGTGTCATAGTTAATCTATCAAGCCCCCCCAGCACATAGGTGATCAGTATGTCAGTGGACTCCCAATCATCTTCTTCTCGCCGTCAGGAAATTGCTAAAACCTTTCGCCTCGTTGGTTGGATTAGCTTTTGGATTCAGCTAGTACTAGGTGTAGTTTCTACAATTATTGTGCTACTATTTGGTATTTTCAGCCAAAGACCTGGTAGCCCTAGTAATAACCCAGGCAGTGGGTTTGGTATATTCCTGGCGATTTGTGGACTAGTTACCCTGGGTGTGGGTGTATATTTAGCTTTCCGTTATACCCGGATTGGTAGACAACTATTATCTTCTAATCCTAACAATCACCCTAGCAAATTAGAAACAGTCCAAGTCTTACGGTTTGGGCTATTAGTGAATTTAGTCGGAATGTTGTTGACTCTGTTAGGAGCGCAGGCGATTGTTGGTACTCTGGTAGCAAGGTCTATATCTCCCCAAGCAATTACTACACAATTATTTGACCCCAACCGCATCATCAGTGGTCTAGATATGCTTGTAGTGCAAGCAAATACCAATACAGTCTCTGCTCACTTTGCCGGACTTGTAGGGTCAATTTGGCTACTTAATCGTATTACGCGTTAGGTGGGGATTAGGGGTAATGGGGGAGTGTGAGGGGTGGGAATTGGGCATTGGAAATTATCAACAACCATCAACTACCAACTACTAACCACTAACCACTAACTACCAACCAACAACGAACCACCAACAAATAACAAATGACTCTTTTCCGGAATCATCCTTCTGGAGAGTGGAGACTAATACATGTTTCTGACATCAAAATCTAACTAACGAGTGATACGAATTGAGTAAATAAAGTGATAAAGGTGCTTGGAGGTCTAACACGATGAGAGAATTACAAACTTGGAGATTCGGAATACAGTTCCTTTTCAGTACAGTGATGATTGGTCTTTGTACTTTCCAGCTGGTCAACGATAAAACTAAAGAAAATCAGACACTTTATTGGACTGGTTTAAGCACTGTGCTGGCATACTGGCTACCTTCCCCTGCTGGTACTCCAGAAGAGCGTTTCAGCCAGGCTAGAGAAAACCAACAAGAAGGACAATCTTAAATAACTATAATAATTTCTATAACTAAGTGATAAAAAAGCGATCGCAATAATCAAATATTCAGACTATTGGTCAGATAAACATCATAAATATTTGGAAAATAACCTTGGAAATGCCTAAAATAAATTGCAGTGTGATAGCCCTGGCGATAAAGCTGGGGCAAAATTTTGGCATTAGTCAAAAGTCAAGAGTAAACAGCTAAGAATAAATGCTCCTTTCTTCTGCCTTTTGCCTCATGCCTTCTAATACTAGAAACTGAGAAAAATCTGTGCTGGATATTAAGCAAATACGGGAAAATCCGCAATTCGTACAAGAAAGGTTGAATACTCGTGGCGGTAACTATGATATTCAGCCGATAGTAGATTTAAATAAACAACAACGTGAATTGGAGGTCAAACGTAGTCAACTCCAGGCACGTAGTAACGAAATTGGTAAGCTAGTTGGGCAAAAGATTAAATCTGGTATAAATCCTCAAGACCCAGAAATTCAAACCTTGCGGGATGAAGGTAACTCTCTGAAAGCCACCTTAAGCGAACTGGAACCCCAAGAAAAAGAAATCATAGCCAAAATTCAAGAACTGGTACTTGCACTTCCTAATTTGCCTAGTGACTCTACACCCATAGGCAAAAATGAAGAAGAAAACGTGGAAGTACGGCGCTGGGGTGATGAGTACATTCCACACAATGCGAATATTTTGCCTCACTGGGAAATTGGCGAAAAATTGGGTATTCTCAACGTCGAACGGGCTGTGAAAGTTGCCCAAAGTCGCTTTGTGACGTTAATTGGGGCTGGTGCAGCACTAGAGAGGGCATTAATTTCTTTTATGCTCGATCGCCAAACAGCAGCAGGTTATCTAGAAGTCATTCCTCCATTCTTAGTTAATAGTGCTTCGCTGACAGCTACCGGTCAATTGCCCAAGTTTGCGGAAGAAAGCTTCAAATGTGCTGATGATGATTTGTGGCTTATTCCCACCGCAGAAGTACCAGTAACCAACCTCTATCGTGGTGAAATTATCCCTGCTGAAGATTTGCCGATTTATCACTGTGCTTACACTCCCTGTTTTCGGCGCGAGGCTGGGAGTTACGGACGGGATATGCGGGGATTAATTCGCTTGCATCAATTTAATAAAGTAGAATTGGTGAAATTTGTGCATCCTAGCACTTCCTTTGATGAGTTAGAAAAATTAGTCGGCGATGCCGAGGCTATTCTACAAGCGTTAAAGTTGCCTTATCGAGTCATTAATTTATGCACTGGGGATTTAGGATTCCATTCTGCCAAAACCTATGATTTAGAAGTTTGGCTTCCTTCTTCTGGTAAATACCGGGAAATTTCCAGTTGTTCTAATTTTCTCGATTACCAAGCCCGAAGGGCTGATATTCGCTTTAAGGAAGCTGGTAAGAAGGGAACACAGTTAGTTCATACCCTTAACGGTTCTGGGTTAGCTGTGGGACGAACTATGGCGGCTATTTTGGAAAATTATCAACAAGAGGATGGGACGGTGAAGATACCGGAAGTCCTACAGCCCTATTTGGGACGGGAAGTTTTGTAATTTTTGGTTCGTGCTTGGTAGGGTGTGTTAGCGACAGCATAACCCACCGTAAATCATGGTGGGTTACGAAGCTAATTAATTCAGTAGTCAGTAATTAGATTATTGTTACGCACCTAATTTACTCATTGGTGAAGTTCAAAGACTCGTCAGCGAGTATTCAAAACTCATTAATGAGGTTCAAAAACTCGTCAGCGAGTATGAAAGACTCGTGCGTGAGAATAAAAGACTCGTTGGTGAGAATAAAAAACTCGTTGGTGAGAATATAAAGACTCATCAACGAGAATCAAAGACTCATCGACGAGAATCAAAGACTCATCGAAAAAACAGAAGCCTGCGATTGAAATCGCAGTCTTATAGTGAAAGTCTGCTTAAGCAGACTTTTTGATTTATTTGAGTCGTCTTCAGACGACTTGCGCTATTAGCTAAGGGTTTAAACCCTTAGCGATAGCGATAGTTCAAGCAATCGCAGAAAAGTTTGTTATGGCTAATTGCTATGACCTCAAAATTGCTGCCAAGTTGTTTGATCATTATTCCTCGTCACAGTGCCAGGTATGAAAAAGGCTGAAATACCTATGCTTTCGTAGAAATATCTTTTTTATACAATTTTTACAAAAGGCCGTATCGCTTATGTGTTAGAGCCTACAAGTTTTTAAATGAGAGAAGAGGAAGCATCCCTTCCAGCGCACCCAGCGTTTCCCCCCAATCGTCATTCTTCCCACAACATCCTTAACCGAAATGAACGATTCCGTTCTTATATGCACTTGCCTCCACCCACAAAGGTAAATTTATCTGGGGTAATTGGTTAACTAAAAAAGCCAGCAAACCAGCACTGAGCAATACCTGGAGTAATTTTGGCAGCAAATCGCTGATATTTAATTTGGACATGAGAGACTAACGCAAGCAAGTAGGCGCGTATTAATAAAATAAATCCTCTCAGTAAGACGACTGAGGATTTTAAGAGAGAATTTATATCGATTTTCAATTGGATGCAATATATTTTTACCTCACCCCCAGCCCCTCT
>NZ_AJLL01000016.1 GCF_000317225.1 Fischerella thermalis PCC 7521 | reverse complement strand
TCTCCTTACTAAGGAGAGGGGTTCCCGATAGGGCGGGGTGAGGTTTTGTAATTCACGTAACTGAGAACCGCTATATTTGCTGAGGATGAGTGCGATCGCCTTTTTTGTTTGCCTCTTTTATGTGCCAAACTCAAAAAAAATTACCCTACTTTTTTGCCTAGAGACAGGTCAAACCTGAGAAATATACTACTTTCGAGGAGTTGCCAATTCATCACTCTCCCCCAGGAATTAGCGAAAAACCCTGAAAATATGCTGTGTTGCAGACCAATGCAAGACTGGTACTCATTCTAGAATAGAGAAAAGTATAGCTAAGTAAGTTCAAAAAATTTCTCTATGTCAGTTTTAGCGGCGATCGCAGTCTTGGCTGTTCTAATCCTGGTACACGAACTAGGACATTTCATTGCAGCAAGGTCTCAAGGAATTCATGTTAACCGCTTTTCTTTGGGCTTTGGGCCAATTCTTTGGAAATACCAAGGTCCGGAAACCGAATACGCCATCCGGGCGTTTCCGTTGGGTGGTTTTGTTGGTTTTCCTGATGATGATCCAGATAGTGACATTCCACCCAATGACCCAAACCTGCTGCGTAACCGTCCAATTTTAGATCGGGCGATCGTCATCAGCGCAGGAGTGATAGCAAACTTAATTTTTGCCTATTTTCTGCTTGTGGCGCAGGTTAACTTAGTCGGTGTTTCACAAGCAACTCTACCAGGAGTTTTAATTAAACAATTAGCCCCAGAGGTTAGTAATGTAGCTGTGCAAGCTGGTATCAAACCAGGAGACGTCATATTAGCTGCTAATAACAAAGAGTTTGGCACATCACTGCAAGAGATAGAGGGTTTAAGAGAAATAATTAAAACGAATGCAGGTAAACCAATTCAACTAGAAATTGCTCGTGGTGACCAAAGGCTGTCTTTAAATGTTACTCCTGAAGCAAAACCAGCTGGGGGTAGTATTGGCGTCGGACTTGCTCCCAACGGTCAGATTGTGCGGCGTCGTGCAAACATAATAGAAGCTTTTAACCTTGGTGCTGCTGAATTTCAGCGCATTCTGACAATGACATTTCAAGGTTTTAAACAATTAATTACCAACTTTGGTGAAACAGCTGGTCAAGTAGCAGGACCCGTTAAAATCGTGGAAATTGGTGCTAGCATTGCTCAAAATGATACAGGCAGTCTGTTTTATTTTGGAGCCTTAATTAGCATCAACCTAGCAATTATCAATATTCTGCCTTTACCAGCCTTGGATGGAGGACAACTAGCTTTCTTACTCATTGAAGGGTTACGCGGAAAACCTTTACCTTCTCGTGTTCAAGAAGGTGTAATGCAAACTGGTTTAATGCTACTTCTGGGATTAGGTATTTTTCTGATTGTCAAAGAAACTTCCCAACTAGAGTGGGTGCAAAAATTATTCCAGTAATTGACCCGCCCCCAAGCCCGCAAGTAAACTGCGGGCGACCCTTTGCCTTTACAAATCAGTAATAAAACACCAGCTGCGATCGCCCACAATGAGAGCATGAAAAATCTACCACAGTGCAAGCTGATGGACACCAATGGATCATGAGTTTGCTGATAAGATAATCCCCGATCCCTAATTTTCATGCACAGTGAGCAACACTCGTAAATGGTCATCTCAAAAGCAGCGAGCGCTAGAAATATTAGTCCGCCTCAAGCGTCTTTATCCAAATGCGACTTGCTCTTTAAACTATTCCACACCAGTTCAACTACTCGTAGCAACGATTCTCTCCGCCCAGTGTACAGATGAACGGGTAAATTTGGTCACACCAGCACTATTTAGTCGTTTTCCCGATGCGCCTAGTTTGGCTAATGCTGAGTTGACTGAGTTAGAAAATTTAGTACGTTCTACGGGATTTTATCGTAATAAGGCAAAGAATATTCAAGCCGCCTGTCGCATGATTGTGAATGAGTTTAGTGGTGAAGTACCAAAGGATATGCAGCAACTATTGCTGCTTCCAGGGGTGGCACGTAAGACAGCAAATGTAGTCCTTGCTCACGCCTTTGGTATTAATGCAGGTGTAACCGTTGATACTCATGTTAAACGTCTCAGCCAACGTTTAGGTTTGACTGAACATACAGAACCCATCCATATTGAACAAGATTTAATGCGCCTTTTGCCCCAACCAGACTGGGAAAATTGGTCAATTCGCTTGATTTATCATGGTCGTGCTGTTTGTAAAGCCCGTAATCCTGCATGTGCAGCTTGCGAGTTAGCTGATCTGTGTCCATCTGCGAATGGGGAGTTCAAGGGAGAAAGTACAAAGCAGAAGCGAAAAGAGCGATCGCAAGCTCAAAAGAGCGATCGCAACTAGGTAAAAGACATATCTTACACGCCCGCTGAGAATTTTGGTAAAAACCACTGGCTGCGGGTAAAAATGTATGCTTAACTGTACAAAATAAATTTAATCCAGCCAATGTGCCTGACTAGCACATGGCAAACGATTTTAGCGACCACGTAACATAAGTTAAATATAAAATCTTTGCCCTCAGGGAATTTTTCTATTATTCTTGGGCTTAGTTTGTATCATTATTAGCCTCTAATCTAAAAATGCAAACAGCTAACGGCTCTTTTTACGGCCATAGGCCCAGTACGACTACTCAAAATTACTCACCCTCTGTACCCTTATCTGTATATCGAGATTTGGCAGCAGAGTTACAAGCCGCACAGGCAAAAATCAACGCCCTTACCGCCCAAAACCAGCAAATAGTTCAAGAAAATCAACTTTTACGTCAAGAGATTGCTAAAGCAGTCCAGTCTGTTCTACATTTACAAAATTTACTTGATACCTCTAGTCAGTCTAAACCTCAGTATTTTCCCCAGACTCAGGTGGCAGACGCAGGGGTAACAAATCCATCAGTAGATAGCAAGCAAAAGACAACAGAGGAACCACAAAAATTTGCTCAAAGTAGAGAATTTGTAGGGACTCCCACAGGAGGTAGTAAACACGTAGCAACTTCCTCAAGTAGGCAGAAGGTAAATCATACTAGTAAACCTCCAGCGAAAAAACCACAACCGCAACCACAGCATCCTCATCCACGTCCAGCTGTTGTCTATACAGAAATGGAATTCCATGGCTCTATGCCAGAACCAGTGCTTATAGAAGAACAGGAGGTTATAACCTACTCAACTAGCGAATCAGAACCAGAAAGAATGAATGGTTGGTGGTTCTTCTTTGCGATCGTGCTAATTATAATTTTGGGTTTTGGTGCTGGCTATTTGGTTGTGCGTCCTTTCTTGGAACATCAAAGCCGTTAACTCAAATCCATTTTAGCTATAGCAAGCACGAAAATATTTCTGTTACCTAAGCTACAAAACAGTGATAAATTAAGATAGAACCACCACAATTCCCACTTCCTTTTTTACGGTTACTTCGGTAATGCACTTATTATTTTGTATGTGTTAACACTTTTTTACAATTATGGGTTGCGTTATCAGTTAAAGCTTTGGACAAAGGATCTGGTTATATATATAGAAGCTACTCAAAAGCAGGAGATAAAGAATGAAGAAAGTAGAAGCTATTATTCGTCCATTTAAGCTTGATGAAGTGAAGATTGCTTTGGTCAATGCTGGTATAGTGGGCATGACCGTTTCTGAAGTCCGGGGATTTGGGCGACAAAAAGGACAAACAGAACGCTATCGCGGTTCCGAGTATACGGTGGAGTTTTTGCAAAAACTCAAACTAGAAATTGTTGTGGAAGATAACCAGGTAGATATGGTTGTAGATAAAATTATCTCTGCTGCCCGGACAGGAGAAATTGGCGATGGTAAAATATTTATCTCGCCAGTCGAACAAGTTGTACGGATCAGAACTGGGGAAAAGAATACAGAAGCAGTTTAATTTTTGTTGGTGGTTGGTTGTTGGTTGTTGCTTGGAGTAAACAACAAACAACTAACACCTAACAACTAACCTTCCAAATCAGGCAACTTTTGGAGTAGGCTGGCAAAAGCCTTGCCACGATGACTAATACTGCGCTTCAACTCTGGCGTCATCTCAGCAAAAGTCATTTGCATTTCGGGGACGTAAAAAACTGGGTCATAGCCGAAACCACCATCACCACGCGGGCTGTAGAGAATTTCACCACGACAAATACCTTCTGATTGTAGAACGATCGCACCATCAGGACGAGCGATCGCTACTACACAGACAAATTGGGCTTGGCGCTGCACCTCATCACCCAATTCCTTTAAAAGTCTGGTAATGCGTTCAGCATCGGTTTTGCCGTAACGGGCAGAATACACCCCTGGTACACCATTGAGGACATCTACTTCTAAACCAGAATCATCTGCGATCGCCCAATTCCCCGTTGCTTTGGCGACCAGTGATGCTTTGAGACAAGCATTAGCAGCAAAGGTATCGCCCGTTTCCTCAATTTCCAAATCTTCTGGTTTGAGTTTTAATTCCCAACCAGAATCAGATAGGTAAGCTTGCATTTCCCGCAATTTACCTGGGTTCCCTGTAGCTACTACGAGTAATTTCATAAATTATGAATTATGAATTATGAAATTTTCAGCCTTCAGCATTCATTCTGCCCATTGTTTTGCCCAAGCCAAAGTTTGATGCACTTGTTCGAGTGTGGAGGCTTCGCAGTAGAGGCGTAAAACTGGTTCTGTACCGCTAAAACGAATCATCAACCAACTACCATCAGCAAGGCGGTATTTATAACCATCTATTGTTTGGCAATCTGTTACTGCTTTGCCAGCAATTTCTTTTAATGGTTCTGTTTGTAATTGTTCCAAAAGGCGACCCCGCACTTCCATACTTGCTAGGGGTAAATCAATGCGATCGTATGCAGAACTAAAGCCTGTTTGTTGTTGTAAGTGACTATAATAATCACTTAAATCTAATCCAGATTCCACGATCGCTTCGAGTACATACAATGCTGATAACAGTGCATCGCGTTCGGGAATATGGCTACCGTAACCAATACCCCCCGACTCTTCCCCGCCCAGTAACACTGGGGCTGCTAGCATCCTGTCAGCAATGTACTTATAACCAACAGGTGTTTCAAACACTGACAATTTGTGTAGTGCTGCTACACGGGGAATTAAGTCAGAACCACTTACGGTTTTAACTATTTCTCCTGTAAAACCGCGCCGTCGGGTCAAGTGATCGATTAAGATCGGGATGAGAATTTGCGAACTCAAAAAATTCCCTGTACCGTCTACTGCGGCAACGCGATCGCAATCACCATCAAAAACCAACGCTACCGTTAAACCTGTAGGGTTGTGTTCTCGGTGTGTTTTCATTACCCCGAACAAACGGGAAAGGTATTTAGGTAAAGGTTCTGGCGCACCACCTTCAAAAGTGGGATCGCGATCGCTATTAATTTCCTTGACTGCATCACCTAGTAGTCTTGCAAGTCCACCAGCCGCAGCCCCATGCATGACATCAGCAAATACCGTTAGCTTTCCAGAGGCTATGGTTTCACGAATTTTGACTGTATCAACTTTACTTTCTAACTCTTGACAATAGCTTTCCCAAGGATTAAACCTTTTAATTTTACCTGGAGTTGAGGCAACTGGTACTTCCTGTTCTAAAAGCGCTTCTATTTCTTTAGTTACTTCTGGCGGTACAGAACCACCGAAAGCACTTTTAACTTTTAATCCTAAATACTGCCCCGGATTGTGACTAGCAGTGATCACTAACGCCCCCAAAGCATTGTGCTGCTTTGCAGCCCAACTATAAGCTGGGGTTGGTGCAAAGGTTTCGCTAAACAAGACATCAAACCCGGCTGCACAGACAACATTAGCAGCTTTCTGGGCGAAGTCTTCCGCCATAAAACGGCGATCGTAACCAACTACAATTGTGCGGTTGTCGGTTTTTTCCCCGTAGGTATTGAATAGTACTTTTGCGGCAACTGGTGCGACAAGGGCTAGACGTTCAAACGTGAAATCATCGCCAATCACGCCGCGCCAGCCGTCTGTACCAAACTTGATTGATTTAGCTGCAACTGGCATTGAAGTATCCCAACTTTCGTTTAGGAGGATTGTAGCATTTACACAAAACACTCAGTAAAAAAAGATTCAAGTATTAAAAGTGTTGCTAAATGTAAGTTTGTAGTTAGGCTTTTAACCCTAATTCATTCAAGCACTAAAGTGCTGACTACGAACTCATTAAATCGCATCAAAATAAAATTAACAGACCAACAATCTATGACAGAAATTTAAGCAAAACTGTTCCACCAAGCTAGAATTTCTCAGCAAAAACTCATCAAACAGAGTTTCAAATATATTAGGATCACAAAGCTGATTCTAGACGCTTATCACTTCACACCACCGAACGCAATGACTTATCTTGAAACAGCAGCACAATTTTACAGTCAAGTTGCCCAAACACCAGAAGTAGGACTTTGTTGTGTGCAAAGTACACCTCTACAACTACCTGGATTAAAAATTCCTCAACCGATGCAGGAAATGAATTATGGCTGTGGAACAACTGTTCATCTAGGAGAACTAGCTAATCAGCCTACAGTACTGTATGTTGGTGTTGGCGGAGGCTTAGAAGCTTTACAATTTGCCTATTTTTCCCGTCGTGCAGGCGCTGTGATTGCTGTCGATCCGGTTGCAGAGATGCGCCAAGCTGCTACACGTAACCTGGAAATTGCCGCAAAAGAAAACCCCTGGTTTGATCCTAGCTTTGTAGACATTCGTGCTGGGGATGCTTTTAACTTACCTGTTGATGATGCTTCTGTAGATGTCGTAGCCCAAAATTGCCTTTTTAATATTTTTGAACCAGAAGATTTAACCCGCGCCTTGCAAGAAGCATATCGGGTATTAAAATCAGGTGGACGTTTACAGATGAGTGATCCTATTGCTACTCGTCCGATTCCACCACATTTACAACAAGATGAACGCCTACGGGCTATGTGTTTATCTGGCGCACTTACCTATGAAGAATATATTCAGCGCATTATCAAGGCTGGTTTTGGTCAAGTAGAAATTCGTACCCGTCGCCCTTATCGTTTGTTAGATTGCCAAACTTATAATCTATCGGAACCATTACTTTTAGAAAGTCTTGACTCTGTATCTTTCAAAGTACCTATTCCAGAAGATGGAGCTTGTATTTTTACTGGTAAAACAGCAATTTATGCAGGTTCAGAACCATTTTTTGATGATGGTGCAGGTCATATTTTACAACGTGGTCTGCCAGCAGCAGTATGTGATAAAACTGCCGCTAAACTTGCTGCTTATATGCCAGATGAAATAATTATTACTGATTCCACATGGCATTATGATGGTGGTGGTTGCTGTTGAATAATAACCTGTCCAATAGATTTTTATGGAAGTTGGGGGAAAGGGTTAAAGGGATTGAAAAATTCTTTTCCCTTTAGTCTTTAAATTTTCTTGAAAATCGAACACAGATGCACACTGATTAACACAGATGGATTATGGGTTTGCTGTTAGGTTACACCCCAATACCTATTTTCAAGATAGCTATTCATGAACGTTGGTACACAAACAAACATTAAATTTTGTCTCCTCCTACACCCACACCTATTTTCTAGCTAGGTCTAATTATTGCCACGATAATATTTATTGAATTATGATTCAAACATCTGTAACACCTTTCAAACACAAACTTAATTCACCTTTAACTAAGCAACACATTACTGTTTTACAAGTTAACTTAGGAAAGCGTTGTAATCTTGCTTGTACTCATTGCCATGTAGAAGCAGGACCAAAACGTATAGAAGAACTTTCTCCAGAAATTTGTGAACAGTTAATTGAAATAATTTGTGCATTTCCGCAGATTAAAATTGTTGATTTGACTGGTGGTGCGCCAGAAATGAATTACGGATTTAAATACTTAGTGGAAGCAGCAAAATTAGCAAAGAAAGAGGTTATAGTTCGGTCGAATTTAACTATTTATTTTGAAGATGGATTTGGTGATTTACCAGAATATTTTGCTCAGCACCAAGTGAGAGTTGTGGCATCTTTACCCTGCTATTTAGCAGATAATGTTGATAAAATGCGTGGTGCTGGTGTGTATGATGATTCTATTAAAGCACTACAATGGTTAAATCAAGTTGGTTATGGGAAACAACAAAATTTAATTTTAGATTTAGTTTATAATCCCCAACTAGCTTTTAGTGAAAAATTTTCCTTGACTCCAGATCAAGCCAAGTTAGAACAAGATTACAAGGTGTTCTTACAAGAGCATTTTGGTATTGTATTTAATAATCTCTTCACTATTACGAACTTACCAGTAGGCAGAACTAAATTACATTTGGAACACAAGAAATTATATGCACCTTACTTACAGTTTTTAGAATCAAATTTTAATCCTAAGACTGTAGAAAATTTGATGTGTCGTGATCAACTTTCTGTTGATTATCTCGGTAATGTGTATGATTGCGACTTCAACCAGATGATGAATTTACCTGCAAAAACTCGTGAGGGTGAAAATCTGACGATCGCTAAGTTGCTAGCAGCTGGTAGCTTAGATTTGATCGATGAGATCCAAACTGCGGCTTATTGTTATGGTTGCACTGCTGGGTGTGGTTCTAGCTGTGGTGGTGCTTTGGTGTAGATCCGTTGGTAGGTGTGTAGATGCGCTTTGCGCGGCTTCCCGTAGGCTGGAGTGTGAAAAAATAATTAACAACCAACCATCAACAACCAACCACTAACTAACTAACTAATTACAAAAATCTTGTTACAAAAACTGTTACGAGTGTGTTGGAATTGGTAAATTATCGTTATGATAGAACCTAGTTAAGCTCCTCACACCACACTAAAAGCCGTAGAACATTATGTTTTGCGGCTTTTTTATTTGTTGTACAGTGACCTTTAATCCATGTCTTGCCAACCATGCAATGGGGCTATACTTTTGATTGCCTCTTCGATGACGATTGGAGGGGCTGCTGAAAGTAAAATACTAGGATAAACTGCCATACCCCACTCAGGATGGACTAGTACACGGCATCTATTTTCTATAACTGGATAATTGAGTAAAGCTTTCACAACTGCTGTATCGTCGTGAGGAACTATCCCCGGACGAGAAAGCAAAGGATAGCCTGTGCGGGGATCTATGAGGTCTGTCAAATAACCGCGATCGCGCAGATTAAAAGCTACATCAAAGCCAAACCTCATAAATTTTTCTCGTAACTTTTCTTTTTCCCCCTCAATTTCTGGCGTACTTTCCATCATTGCGTAACTAGATTTTTGTAAAACAATCACCACCCACAAGAAAAGTTGATGTTTCCAATCAGGTAATATCCGTTCGCAATTGGCACAAATGTACTGACTCGGAGAATGAATTGAAATCTCAACTGCTTGTCCGCTTGCGCCAACCAAATTAATAGGATAGCCTGCAACAAAAGTGTTAAGCGTTGGATAGTTCACTTATTTTATTTTGTTTTTTTCAAGTTTTTTAATTTTTCCTTTGTATAGATGATAACTCTCAATGCTTCAGAAATACCATCAAATATAAATAAAAGAATAGGTGAATTTGCAGCTATTATTAATTATTTATTATTTCTTAATCTTGTGGTTAGATTTTCTTAACCTAAGTAGTTGGTTGTTGGTTGTTAATCGTTGGTTGTGACACTACCAAACAACAACTAACAAACAACAAAAAACAAACCAATTAATTTAGTTTTAAAGCATTGACTGGAACTTCATCCCAGGAATCAACTGTTCGTAATTGTGCTACCCAACCTGCGATTTTTTGTGTTTCAGTCAAGTTTTTCTTAAAAGACTCATGACACTCTTTAGCTTGGGACTCATTGCAGCAGGCTATACAGGCATAAACCAAGCCAGATGGATCAATTTGCTCGTTCAACCAAATAGTCATGCTATATCCTCTAGAAAAGTCACATCTCAAAAATTGTAGTTAGGTAATGGGTAATTGGGAATGGGTAATTGGGAATGGGTAATTGGGAATGGGTAATTGGGAATGGGTAATTGGTAATGGGTAATTGGTAATGGGTAATGGGTAATTGGGAATGGGTAAGCAAGATACTGATGATTTTCCCATGTCCAACAACCACTAACCACTAACCAATACCACTAACCACTAACTATTAAAATACATCAGCAGGATCAGCAGAATTTAATTTTCGGATTGTGGTGAATGCAGAAATCAAGCACATTGTCACTGTTAAAACAAATACAGTGAAGCCCCGCTCGATAGTCATAAAAATGGGCAGCATGGTAGCAGTAGCTGCTAGCTGATAAAGTCCCAAGGAAACAATAAATCCTGGTATGTAACCTAATACTGCTAGGAGTAAAGCTTCTTGAATCAGTACTACTATTAAATAGCGATCGCTATACCCTATTGCCTTGAGCATAGCGTATTGTGGTAAGTGATCGGCAATGTCAGCATAAATAATCTGATAAACAATCACAATTCCAACAATAAAAGAAACAATCACGCCCAAACCAAACACAAAACCTATGGGGGTTGTTTTTGCCCAATAGGCTTTTTCTGCCTGTGCAAAACTCTCATTAGTGAGAATCATCACATCTTCAGGTAAATCATTTCCTAAACTTTGGGCAACTTGTTGTGGATGTGCATCGGCTTGTAACTTAATTAAACCAATCTGAATCTGCTGTGGATGATGATTGGGGAATAAGTGCAGAAAAGTTGAGTCGCTGGTAATTACATTTCCATATGCGCCAAATGATGCACCCAAGGTAAACAAACCTGCAATCCGGACGTTGATATCATTTAGTTCAGTTTCTACGATTGTTTGTTGTTGCAATAAAGTGGCGATGGGGCCAAATTCTGGTAAAGAACCTTGGTCAAATAACACTGTGTTCAGTTTTTGCAACTGACTGCGGTTTTGCTCAACTTCAGGAAATTTAAATGCAATGGTTCTCGGGTCTGTACCAAACACTAAAATAGTTAGCAAACGGCGTGTTTGGGGATTTCTCCATTTTCCATAACCCATATAAAGCGGACTTACCGAGTCTACTCCTTTAAATCCTAGCGCTTGATACAATCGCTCCCGAGAAAAATTTTTGAGTGAATATACACTTTTAAAATGGGAACTTACCATCACCAAATCTGTATCTAAGCTTCTTTGTGGTGCTGTGGAACTATCAAACAGTGAAGCTTCAAACCCTATTTGAGTACAGATCATAATGTTTGCAAAGGCAATACCTACTACCGCTACTGCCAAACGAGTCTTCTGTTTAATTAGCTGTCGCCATGCTAGGAGGATTGTACGAAAATATTTGCGAAGCATTTACCAGAGTCCTTGGGCAAGTCCTGCTAATATATCTCCGGTAAAAGCGGTTCAAAACCGGAGAAAAGAGGATGATTTTCGCAAGGAGACTAGGGGGAGTAATTGTTCTGCTTGGTTGATCCAAATTTCACGTCATCCAACTTTGATAACTGCGATCGCGCAATACGTTTCCCACCACTCATCAGCAAACAAGTAAAAGTCATCTTGAAACCACCAAGACACTAAGACACTAAGAGTACTAGCAACAACTGTATTGCCCATTAACCTGTCAAAATCTTTATGGCAAACTGCTAGATGCAATTTGAATTTCTTAATGCGTGAATTTTGAATTGGTTTAACCTTGGTTGAAATTTTCTGTTGTGCCAGAAGCGATCGCTTCTACTCTTTCTTGTGGATCTTGGTGCATCAGAGGACGCAAACCGTTTAATCCAGCAGCAATTGCGGAACCATTGTGAACAACTGTAGCTGCTAATGGGTGTAATCCCACTGTTGTTGCTAGTCCTAAAGCTGCTAGGTTGGGAATTACTGCTAAACCGATATTTTGCTGAATCACTGCTTTGGTTTGGCGGGCGATCGCAATTGCTTCTACAAAACTGGTTAAGTTATTATCCATCAGGACAACATCAGCTGTTTCCCTTGCCACCTCAGAACCACCACCGAAGGAGATGGAAACATCAGCATAAGAAAAAGCAACTGAATCATTTAAGCCATCACCCGTAAATGCTACGGTTTTGCCTGATGTGTGGAGCTGCCGGATAATTTCGGCTTTTTGTTCTGGAAAGGCCTCGGCGTGGACTCTTGATAGAGGAATGCCAAGTTTGTGGGCAACTGCGATCGCTCTTTGCTGGCTATCTCCTGTTAACAGGTGAATGGACATACCGTATGCAGTTTGTAGTTCTCGGATAACTGCCGCACTTTCGGGACGGAGTGGATCTGTGTAATAAATTACTCCTTGAAATTCACCATCAACTCCAACATATAGCAAAGAATCATGGGCAGAAATGCGGCAATTTAGGTGGTAAGGACAATCAGCTTGGTTGCACAGATGTGGTTCATAAAGACAGTCGAGGGGAATGCCACACTGATGTAAAAAGCGATCGCTTCCCACTACAACCTGTTGACCATCAATTTTAGCTTGTACACCTAAACCAATTTCATATTTCCATTCCTGACGTGGCAAAATTTCCATACCTTGTTTTTTGGCATAGCGTACGACTGCTTCAGCTACGGGGTGAGTCAGGCGTTGCTCGGCGGCGGCTGCTAGTTCTAACAGTCTGTGGGTAGAGATTCTTCCTACCACTGTTTCCACCTGCAAAACTTCGATATCTCCTTTGGTTAAGGTGCCTGTCTTATCAAAGACTAGAGTATCTACCTGTGCCAATTTTTCTAAAGCATGTCCACTACGGATGAGAACTCCGTGTCTGGTGGCATGATGTAATGCTGCTAAGAAGGTTGTGGGTAAAGCAACGCGAATGCCGGTAACAAAGTCGAGAGTTAGAATGGATGCGGCTCTTGCTGGGTTACGGGTTGCAGCTAAGACAATGCTAGCAAAAACCAGTGTAGGTATTATTGCTTTGTCAGCAATGGTGGCGGCGTAATTTCCCATTCTGGTATCGTGAACAGGAGCTTGTTGCACTAAATCGATGTTGGCTCCAGCACGGGTAGCAATGCCTACACGTTCGGTAAGAATATAAATTTCCCCTTCACGAACTAAGGTTGAGGCATAAACCGATTGTCCTGGCTGACGCACAACTGGTATAGATTCGCCAGTCAGTTTTTGTTGGTCGATCAAAGCTTTACCATGTAGGATTTGACCATCTACGGGAATTTGCTCACCCGGATAGACTATGACTATATCTCCAGGCTTAACTTCTGTGGCTCGAATGTGTTTTTTCTGACCATTTGGCTGTTCTACCCAAGCATAATGTCCTAAAGCTTCGAGTAAATCCGCAGCCCGATCATGGGATACTCGTGCTGTGCGATCGCGGATCGTATCGCCAATTTCATGCAGTGTCATAACCAAAGCTGGCGTGAGTAAATTGCCTTGGGCAGAAGTTAAGGCGATCGCTATTAAATCCAGGCAATCTATATTTAATTTCCGTTCTTTGGTGATGCTGGCATAAGCACGCTTAGCGATGGGTAAAGCGGCAAATGCCACAGTTGCAGCGATAATTGCTCTCGGGATTGGCAACCTTAGACCTAGTAGAGCCAAAATAGCAGCAAATGCAGGTAATTTTACCTGATTAGTTTGTGTTTTCTCTGCTTTGACTGTTGAGTTGGCAATTTTATTTTGTTTTGCCTGTTGAATCAAGTGTCCTAGATACGCAGGCATTAAGTGATCGCATAGCGGTGAGGAAGTAGTCGTCCAGCTTTCACGGGAACCTTGGTTATCCCCACAGGAGTGATCGCTCCTGTGATGAGAAAATTGATAACTAATAGCTATAGAAGCTGCGTGCCGATTTAGTCGTACTTTAAGTACTCGGCTATCTGATTCCAGCAATTTTTGTAAGTTTTCAGCATAATCGGGATTATGAGCTAGCAAGGGAACCCGAAATCTCACCCGTCCTGGAATTTTATGCACAACATGGTAATAGATTCCAGCAGCAATTTCTGGATTTTGAAGCGTTGCTTGCTTAGCTGTTTCTGACTTGGTAGCGATCGTCATCATGATTTCCTTTCGCTATTTGATGGCGTATCAGTCCCTCCACCCCAGCTATGGTTAGGGTGCTTTCTGCCAGCCTTTGGTGAATATAAATCTATTTAATAGTGTTAGTAATTAATTTCTATCTAATGCAATTATTTTTAAAGATAGAAGCATTTATTGACATTTTTCTCAGAGTATTTTCGGTTTTGCATGTATTCAGTAAATATATTTTTTAACAAAAAATTTAGCTTTTTTGCATTTGAAATCAACTATATTAAGAATAATTCTCAGGTAAAGACAGGAAGCGGCTTCCGAAAGTAGCAGCACAAAGCGCGTCTACATCTGTACCCTGCCTTAAGCCTATGAACGCGTCTACGATTTCAAAAACAAGATTTTTGCCCTAGTTTTAATTCATATTACACGTGAATTTGTAATTACTGTATTGCTATTAACTCTTAATAGCATTAATCTTGAGTGCTACTGTTAGCTTAGTGTTGCTGATGAAACATCTCACCATTAATTTTTTTGTGAACATCAAGGAGTGCCATGAGTGTGAAATTATCGGCGCTAAAACCAGGTAAAACAGCTACCATCGCCTCAATAGAAGTGGATGAACCTGGGTTGCTGAGACGATTAGAAGCAATGGGCTTCAAAATTGGGCAGCAAGTAAAGGTACTTCGCAAAGCCTGGTTAAATGGACCGCTACACGTGCGAGTGGGATTGACAACAGAAGTGGCAATGCGGCGACATGAAGCTGATGGAATTGTTGTGAACGTACAGAACTGAAACAAAGGGGTGTTAAATGGCACATTGTCATGATTCCAGTTCCGGAATCGCCTCGCTGACATTGCAGCCTGGAGTTAAGCGGGTTGCTGTCATGGGAATGCCAAATGTAGGTAAATCCACGTTGTTTAATCGGATTACAGGAGCGGGAGCCTTTGTAGGCAATTGGCCTGGTGTGACAGTTGACTTGTTAGAGGCAGAAGTTGAACTAGACGGACGGAAAGTGGAGTTTGTCGATCTGCCAGGGATCTACGACTTAGAAGGCTACTCTGAAGATGAGCGAGTCGTGCAAAGCTTTTTTGAAACCTACCCTGTGGATTTGGTGCTAGTAATTCTCAATGCTGCTCAGATTGATCGCCAAATTCGTCTACCTTTGCAAGTTAAAGCTTTAGGAATGCCAGCTGTGGTAATTCTCAACATGGCAGATGAAGCCAAACATTTTGGTATCACAATAGATGAACACAAACTAGCAGATAAATTAGAAATGCCCGTGGTACTGGTGAGTGCCAAATATGGTAGTGGCTATGCGATCGCCATCCGTAAAATCACCCAGGAATTAGCAGAAGCACGAGTTCCCATTGCCCCCACAGAATTGAAGCACCAGATTGAAGCCCACCGCTCAATATCAGAATTGCAAATCCGGGAAATCCTAGAAGACACGGTGGAAATGCCCTCGCGCTTGTTAAAGACGGTGACAGAACGCCTAGATGCAGTGTTGCTGCATCCGGTGATCGGACTACCGTTATTTTTCCTGTCGATTTACTTGATGTTTGAATTTGTTTGGCTGGTGGGATTGCCATTACAGGATGTTGCTGATGCGATCACAGGATGGTTGCAGGAAGTAGTCATTGCTCCAGTGACAGTCAACTTATCGGAGTTTTGGCGGGGCTTTCTGGTAGATGGAATTTATGGTGGATTAGCGACAGTAGCATCCTTTATTCCCTTAGTCATCACATTTTTCTTCATGATGGCAATTGTGGAAGACAGTGGTTACTTCTCCAGAGCAGCATACATAATGGATTCGTTGATGTATCGCTTTGGCATGGATGGGCGCAGTTTCGTGTTGCTGATTATGGGGTTTGGGTGTAACATCCCAGCAATTATGGGAACACGAGTAATGCGATCGCGGGCATTACGCTTGCTAACAATTCTCATCATTCCCTTTGCCCTGTGTTCGGCACGGTTAACAGTGTTTGTGTTTATCATCGATGCCCTGTTTGATCGCACTTGGGGGCCATTAGTGCTGTTCTCACTTTACCTATTTAGTTTCCTGGTGGCGCTGCTAACTGGATTACTAATGAAAAGGCAGTTTCAAAATCGGGAACCATTTGTGATAGAACTACCTCCCTATCGCTTTCCCACACTCCAGCAAATCTTTCTACGGGGATGGGGTGAATTGAAGCACTTTCTACAACGGGCAACAGGATTTATTACGGCAGGGGTGGCTGGTGTTTGGTTGTTGAGCAATCTACCTCAAGGCACAGCAAACCCAATTGGAATGCTAGTTATCACCCCGCTTTTGGTGGGCATGGTTACAGGTTGGGATGCGGTGAAAGCATTCTTGCAACGAGCTGGTGGATTGATTGTGATCGGTGTTTTAAGCGTCTGGTTGCTAACCCATTTACCAGGCAACGAGAATGTGAGCTACGCTACTCGCATTGGAGAGTTTTTCGCCCCTATTTTGAATCTGGCGGGCATACCCAAAGAGTTAACTGTTGCTTTGCTCTTTGGGTTCATTGCCAAAGAAATTTTGGTTGGTTCTCTAGCAACCATTTACAATCTCACCGATCCTAATGCCGTACAAGCAACTCTTGCTCAGACAATTTCACCAATTCAAGCTTACAGTTTCATGCTTTTTTGTCTGCTTTACACCCCTTGTTTGGCAACAGTTGCTACTATCCGCAGCGAGTCTAAAAGTATTCAGTTTACGTTTCTATCAGTTACCTATGGATTGATCTGGGCGTGGGTTGTGAGTACGCTGTTTTATCAAGGGGCGAGGTTGTTAGGGTTGAGTTAGAAAGACTAGTACTCAACTATAGTAATCCAATTTGATTAATGAATTTACTCGTAGAGGCAAGCAATAGGCACTCTGGCAATAGGAAAGAAGACTTTTCAAGGTGTACCTAGCTTCGCAAAAATCAAATAGGAATCCTATATATAATTTCTTAAGCGTTGCGAAGGGTCAGATACCGACTTTTTAAAAAAGTCGGGTATCTCGCGCGTAAGTCCTGGAATAGTAGCGGCTCCGTGAGTAGAGCATGGCAGGGATTTACTTTTATGCCGTAGTTACGAGTGAGAATTTGCGAGCATTTCTTGTCCTTTGCCACCCTTATAAGGTGGCAGCTTCATCCACCGAAAAGCAACTATATTTAATAACAAACCAAGCAGGAACAAAAACACCATTAAAGTAATTTGATACCAGAGAATTGGCTGAACAAATAAATCCAAAATAACGTGAAGTAAATTCATAATGCTATAAAACACAGTTAAGCCAAAATGAATAACTCGATAACGTTTTGCATCAAAAAAAGTGGTGGCAATAATTGCCAGCATTGATATTACAAAAAATCCCAACATTAACCACATAATTCCAGAAATCTCATTTATTGTTGTGGCTTTTTGAGATTCAGCAACGGGTAAACCGTGAAAAAGTGGCATCAAACCGAGTTGAGTGTGAAACAGTGTTCCCAGTAAAAAGGTTATCCATAGAGCAATGATTTTTTCTTGATAATTAACCTTCATAATTGCTCTCCAATTCCTTTTTGAAACTCAGACTCTCAGGGGTGATCGCCCACAACAAGGGCATAAGAAATAGAACGAACACAGATGCACACAGATGTAGCCGTGCTTGGGCGCGGCTTCGGTGCAGGGTACACAGATAGATTATGGGTTTGCTGTTAGGTTAATCCCCGATCCCTGTTAATAGTTTCCCGTTAAGAGTTCCCTATTTTCAAGACAGTTCTGAATTTTTTACTCTTCGCAAAAGGCAAAGAGTAAAAAATTTAACCAAATTTGAGGAATTCGCGTCCTTCTAATTGTGGTGTTTCTCCCCGTAACAGTGGCTCTAATACTGCTTTAATCCGAGTGGCTGAAGGTGGACATCCAGGTAAGTAAACATCAACTGATACAACTGCATGAACGGGTGTAACTCGATCTAGTAACTGCGGTACAATACCAGGCTCATGGGGAATTTGAGCGTGAATATCCGCAGCTTCAATGTAACAGCGTTGCAAGACAGGTTCTACACTTCCTAAAGGATTGCGTAAAGCAGTAACATTGCCAGTAACAGCACAGTCACCAAAAGAGACAAGAATTTGCGATCGCTCTCTGACTATCTGAATCATTTCCAGATGCTCTTCATTGGCAACTGCACCCTCAACTAACACCACATCTACACCTTCGGGATATTCCTTAACATCAGCAAAGGGACTGTAAACTAAATCCACTTGTCCAGCCAAATCAATCAGCCATTCGTCCAAATCCAAAAAAGACATGTGACAGCCAGAACAACCGCCCAGCCAAACCGTCGCTAATTTTAAACGAGCCATTTTCTTGTTTTTATAATTATAGATAGAGATTTAAAATGCAGCGTATATTTTTCTTGGTGTCTTTGCGTCTTGGTGGTTAATAAAATGATTTTTTCACCACTAAGACACAAAGACACGAAGGTGATCTAAACAAGCCATTGCTGTTTCTCCCGTGCTGTAATTAGAAAATCAAGTTTGGTGCGATCGCGTTGCATTTCACCGACGCTAGAACCTTGGTAAAAAATTGCACCTGTGGGACAGGCATTAACGCATTTACCGCAGGAAGTACAAGTCTGGGAAGTTCCCCAAGGCTGATTTAAATCAGTGATCACATGGGAGTTTGTCCCCCTACCCGCCATATCCCAAGTGTGCGCTCCTTCAATCTCGTCACAAACACGTACACAACGAGTGCAAAGAACACAACGGTTGTGATCGATGCCAAAGCGATCATGAGAAATGTCGACTTTGCGATTAGGAAATTGATATTCTAACCGCACATGATCCATACTCATCTCAATTGCCAAATCTTGCAATTCGCAATTACCATTAGCTACGCAGACTGAACAGATATGATTGCCTTCTGCAAATAGCATTTCTATAATCATGCGACGATATTTTTGCAGGCGATCGCTGTTTGTTTGGATTTCCATACCTTCAGCAACTTTTGTCACACAAGCAGGTTGAAGTTTATTACTACCAGCAATTTCTACTAAACAAAGCCGACAAGCGCCAACATCTGTAACTCCTTGCAGGTGACACAAGGTCGGAATGTGAATTCCTGCTTCCTGTGCGGCTTGAAGAATGGTTTCTTCTTCGCGGGCGCTGATTAGTTGCTGATTGATTGTTAATGTTTTGACTGTCATTGTGATACTTTGGATGTTCGGTATAATTTTGGTTAACGAACACCGATGCACACGGATGCACACGGATGGTTTATCGGTGTGCATTTGTGTTCATCTGTGTTCGACTTTAAAAATAAGATTTTTGCCATAGTTGTAATTCAGGTTAAGTGTCATTGCTCAAGTTTGCTAAATATTCATCCCGGAAATAATGTAAGGTGCTAAACACTGGATTTGGTGCTGACTGTCCTAAGCCGCACAAGCTGGTATGCTTCACCATGTCGCACAGTTCTTCTAGCAGTTCTAAGTCAGCAAGGGATGCTTTGCCTTCGCGGATCTTGGTTAACAATTGATACAGTTGGACTGTGCCGACACGGCAGGGAATACACTTACCGCAGGACTCATCCATGCAGAATTCCATAAAGAAACGGGCGACATCCACCATGTTGGTAGTTTCGTCCATGACGATCATGCCGCCGGAACCCATGATGGAACCAAGTTGAGCCAAAGATTCGTAATCGACGGGAGTATCAAAAGCTACGGCGGGGATACAGCCTCCAGAAGGACCGCCTGTTTGCACTGCTTTGGCTGTACCGCCATCTGGGACACCACCACCCATTTCTTCGACAATTTGCCGCAGGGTGGTTCCCATGGGCACTTCTATCAAGCCTGTGTTTTTGATTTTGCCAGCTAGGGCAAAAACTTTTGTACCTTTGCTTTTTTCTGTACCAATGCTGGCGAATACGTCTGCACCTTTGCGAATAATCCAAGGGACGTTGGCAAAGGTTTCGACGTTGTTAATTAAAGTTGGAAATCCCCACAAACCACTTTCTGCTGGGTAAGGCGGACGGGGACGAGGTGTACCGCGTTTACCTTCAATTGATGCCATTAACGCGGTTTCTTCGCCACAAACATAGGCTCCTGCCCCAATGCGAATATCTATTTTAAAATCAAAGGGAGAGTCAAAAATCTTACTTCCTAATAAACCGAGGCGTTGGGCTTGGCGAATGGCAATTTGCAGCCTATTGATCGCAATGGGATATTCGGCACGGATATAAATGTAACCTTGGTTAGCACTGATCGCATAGGCAGCGATCGCCATTCCTTCTAAAACTCGATGAGGATCGCTTTCTAACACACTGCGATCCATAAATGCGCCGGGATCGCCTTCGTCGGCGTTGCAGATCACAAACTTGCGATCGCCCTTGGCTTTGGCTACAGTCGCCCATTTCACACCTGTGGGATAACCTGCACCACCCCGTCCCCGCAACCCACTACGAGTAATTTCATCCACCACCTCAGCTGGTGTCATTTCTCGCAACACGTGGTAAAGTGCCTGATAGCCATCAGCAGCAATGTAAGACTCAATCCGTTCTGGGTCAACTTTGCCGCTATTTTCCAGCACAATCGGGAATTGCTTGGTAAAAAATGGCTGCTGTAAATCTCCTGTTTGTACCTTGACTTCACCACCATCTAACCCAGCGATAATTGAGGGAGCATTTTCTGAAGTCACTTTTTCATATATTCGAGTTACCAAGCCTTGCGCCTCTACATTGTCTACTTCTACCAAAGGGCCTTGACAACACAAACCCATACAACCAACACTACAAACTTCTACTTTATCTGCCAAGCCTGTTTCTTCTGTTACCTTTTCCAAACTTTCTTTGACTGCAACAGAACCAGAAGACAGACAACCAGCCGCCATACAACAACGAATGCGAATAGGCTTGAAGTTGGCGCGTTCTTTCTCAGCAATTTCCTGTAATTCAGTCAGATCCATGTTTGAGCCATCCTTCTATTTTTTCGGTCACTAACTCCGGTGTTTGGTGTCCACATACAGTACCATCAAACACAACAGCAGGTGCAATTCCACAAGCACCCAAACATCTGGCTGTGAGCAGGGAAAGTTTACCATCTGGGGTTGTTTCGCCAGCATGAATTTTGGCACACTTTTCTACAGTTGCTAGTAAATTGGCTGCACCTTTAACGTAACAAGCTGTACCCGTACACACCACACAACTATGCACGCCTTTCGGTGCTAAGGAGAAAAGATGATAAAAAGTTGCGACACCATAAACACGGCTGGGTGGTAGTTTGAGGTTGTGGGCAATGTAATATAACAAGTCATTTTCTAAATAGCCAAAAAGTTCTTGTGCTTTGTGCAAAACTTCTATGAGTGCATCCTGTTGATATTGATGGCGCTTCATCGTAGCATCAAGTATTTTGAAACGTTTATCACCGCTAGGATGCTGTTTGGGTGTACTTTTTGTATACTGATCTTTTCTATTGACTGTTTGAGAGTCCATTTTTCTAATTCTTTTAAGTATTTATGCGGTATAAGTACGTTGTCAGATGTCCGCTATAGTTTTTGCATCGGTCTGTTTTGTTAAAACGTCGACCCGTTTTGTTAATTCATCGGCTTACAAAAATAAAGTTCATTTTCATTTGGTAGGGGCGTGACTGCCTTAAAATAGTGCATTAATAAACCGCAGAGGCGCAGAGGACACAGAGAAAGAAGAAGAGATTTATTGCAACATTTTAGTCTTGACACGCTACTAATTTTGAAGGATTTGGGGTAATTAGCTCATTTGGGTGTACACCGTAGATTCTTTAAATCTGGGGCTGTCTTGTTGCTCCTGAGTTCTACACCTATCCTTATAAATCAACAATTTGAGGAAGTTGTGAGGTTATATCAACTCTCTCGCAAAGTCCAGATCCCCGATTTTTTAGAAAATTTGGGATACTGTCTCTCATATTCAGCTAGCTTTAATTGTGTCGGCTGGACTTGCAAGTAACCTCACCCCCTCCCACCGATACCTATCCAGTAGGGATTGCAGCCAGCGATCGCCTTGCATACTGATTTGGATTATCAACAAAATACCGTAACTCTACGTAATTCCCGTCAACAGCCTTCAGATCGAGGTGGAGGACTTGCACATTCCGAATCCAACACTTCAGTATTATCCCCAACTCTAACAACACCCCCAATTCCAGAGAAATTCCCAGCAATTCCACCAAATTCCTCTCAAACTCTCCTTCCTCTGCGTCCTCTGCGTTCTCTGCGGTTCATTACTCCTAACCTTACCTTTCACCTGCAACTTTAATTTCCGCCCTTACCACCGAAGCATCAACAGTCGGATAAATACGAAAACCCAACTTCTCACAAACTCTTTGCATAGCAGAATTTTCAGTCAAAATTTCAGCACTAATCAACCTTAACTGTTCATCACGCCCTACTTCCAGCAACCTTTTGAGTAACTCAGTTCCCAAACCTTGACATTGATAGCGATCGCTAACCAAGATTGCAAACTCCGCTTCACTAGTACCATGCAACTTACTTAACCTACCAACAGCTAAAACTTCATGTTCTCCGGTTTCTGGATTTTCATAATCTACCACCAACGCCATTTCTCGGTCATAATCAATAAAACACAGACGCGTCAGCCTCTCGTGAGCAATACGTTGACTAAGTTTGATCAAGTGAAAGTACCGGAAAAAAACGCTTTCTTCAGATAAAGTATGATGTAACTTAATCATCAAAGGTTCGTCCTCTGGGCGAATCGGACGAATAGTTACTTGCATCCCATTGCGCGTTGTCCAAGAGGAAACGTACTGTGTCGGATAAGGACGAATTGCCAGTTTTGGTAACTGTGCTTCAGTAATATCTAAATCATGAAGAACAATCCGCGCATCAAGTGCCACAAGGGAGTTTTCAGCGATTCCTTCTGCTTTTACTAAAAGTGGATTAATATCAATTTCTTTAATCAAGCGTTGTTCCACGACAACTTGGCTAAAGCGTACCAAAAGTTGTTCTAAAGCCTCCAAATTAACAGCTTTTCTACCTCTCACTCCCTGTAGTGCTTTGTAAATTCGGGTTTGTTCCATCATCCGCCGTGCCAAGGTAGTATTGAGTGGTGGCAGTCCCAAGGCTCGATCTTGAAACACTTCCACTAACTGTCCACCTGTGCCAAACAGTAAAACTGGGCCAAATTGAGAGTCAATGCTACTACCAAGAATTAATTCGTAGCTGTTTTTCAGGTTTACCATAGGCTGGACAGTGACACCAGCAAAATGATTTGCTCCGACTTTGGTGCTGACAGATAAGGCGATCGCATCATACGCCTCACGTACCGCCTTAGCATCGCGTAAATTCAAATGCACCCCATCCACATCAGTTTTATGAGTGATGGTTTTGGAATATACTTTCAAAACCACAGGATAACCAATTTCCTCTGCTAGCCGCACAGCTTCTGCTGCACTTGTTGCTACCTGCGTTGTTACCGTCGGAATACCGTAAGCAGCAAGAATTTGTTTTGATTCCACTTCCGTAAGTAAAGTTCTGCCAGTTTCACGCGCTGTTTGGATAATAGTTTTGGCAATAGTGCGATCGCTAGTATCTACCCCCTCAGGAAGCACAGGCGTTTCATACAAGGCACGCAGGTTATAATTGTAACGCCACATATAGTTGAATACATGGGCTGCGGTATCGGGAAAAGGGAATGTGGGAATCGATGCTTGGTTGAGAATTTCCGCCCCTGCTTCCACGTCTGCATCTCCCATCCAACTCGCTAGTATGGGCTTACCTATACGCGCTAATGATTTTACTTTATACGCAGATTGCGTCGGGTCAGTCATTGCCTGGGGCGTAAGAATCACCAACAGTCCATCACTATTAGGATCTTTAGCAACAATTTCCAAGGCTTTGGCATAGCGCATAGGGTCAGCATCCCCAAGTATGTCAATGGGATTATTGTGACTCCATTGTGGGGGCAACAACTCGTTCAGCGCTGCGTAGGTTTCTGGGGATAATTCTGCTAATTCACCTCCATCAGTAATTAAAGCATCAGTTGCCAACACTCCCGGTCCGCCTGCATTCGTAACAATAGTCAGTCTTGGCCCTTTAGGACGTGGTTGCTTCGCTAGCACCTCCGCCATATCAAACAATTCAGAGATACTCTTAACCCGTAAAACTCCACATCGTCGTAATGCAGCATCAAACACCGCATCGCTACCTGCCAATGCGCCTGTGTGGGAAGCAGCAGCTTTGGCTGCGGCTGCTGTTCGTCCGGCTTTAATTACAATAATAGGTTTTGTCAGGGCAACTTCCCGCGCCGCAGAGAGAAATGACCGGGCATCTCCTATCGATTCCATGTAAATAACAATGCTTTCAGTATGCGGATCATCACCGAGATAGTAAATCAAATCGCCCCAACCCACATCCAGCATGGAACCAATGGAAATAAAGGCACTAAAGCCGACATTTTCCCGAAAACTCCAGTCCAAAATTGCCGTACACAATGCCCCACTTTGACTGATAAAACCAACCTTACCAGGCAAAGCCATACCGTGGGCAAAAGTTGCATTTAACCCAGTATGGGGATTCATCACTCCCAAGCAATTCGGACCAATCAGCCGCATTTTGCCTCGGCGCACTTGCTGGAGTACTTGCTGTTCTAATTCTGCCCCAGTAGTGCCAATTTCCTTGAACCCAGCCGAAAGCACGATCGCTCCCTTGACTCCTGCATCGACACATTCACCAATTACACCAGGAACCGTAGATGCAGGTGTAATCACAATCGCCAAATCCACTGGTTCTGGCACAGCAGCAATATTTGGGTACGTTTTAATACCAAGTACACTGTGGTGTTTGGGGTTGACTGGAAATACCGTTCCCCCAAATGGATGGCTGATCAGATTCCAGAGAACAGTCCTACCCACACTACCTTCACGTTGGCTAGCACCAATCACAGCGATGCTTTTGGGAGCAAAAATTGCATCTAAAGGTTGATGCTCAGAACGTAAAATATCATAAGCGCGATCGCTTCCCAATTGCATAGTCTTTTGCATTGTTGACTCCTTCGTGACAGTTGGGGGTTAAAGGTTAACGAACACCGATGAACACAGATACACACCGATAATCTATCTGTGTATGTCTACATCGGTGTTCATCGCCTTGCACGGTGTACCTTACGGAAGCCGCTTGCGCGTCTACGACTCTAAGAACATGTATTTTCCGTAGCCGCAATTTCTAACAAAGTCTTCAGTACAGAATCAGGGTTGAGACTAATCGAATCAATCCCCTCTTCTACCAAAAACCGAGCAAATTCCGGGTAGTCACTCGGTGCTTGACCACAAATGCCGATTTTGCGACCATGTTGTTTAACTGTAGATATTGCCTTAGCAATCATTCGTTTCACAGCTTCGTTGCGTTCGTCAAATAAATGTGCTACCAACTCTGAATCCCTATCAAGTCCTAAAGTCAATTGCGTTAAATCATTAGAACCAATTGAGAATCCGTCAAACACTTGACAAAACTCGTCTGCAAGTTGGACGTTACTTGGTAACTCACACATCACATATACTTGCAAACCGTTTTCTCCACGTACCAATCCGTGTTTCGCCATCTCTGCAAGTACGCGGCGACCTTCAGCAGGAGTGCGGCAAAATGGGATCATTAAAATAACGTTCGTTAAACCCATTTGCTCGCGTACTTGCTTCATCGCCCGACATTCTAAGGCAAATCCTTCTCGGTAGCGTTCGTCATAATAACGCGAAGCCCCCCGCCAACCAATCATCGGGTTTTCTTCTTTCGGTTCAAATTGTTTGCCACCTAAAAGGTTAGCGTATTCGTTGCTTTTGAAATCACTGAGGCGAACAATCACAGGTTTGGGATAAAATGCGGCTGCGATCGCACCGATACCTTGGGCGAGTTTATCAACAAAGAATTGTGGTTTGTCTGCGTATTCGGCGGTTAACTCAGCAATTTTGTATTTGGCTAGTTCATCCTCTAATTCATCAAAGTGAATTAATGCTAGAGGATGGGCTTTGATATGATTAGCTATGATAAATTCCATTCTTGCCAAACCGACGCCATCATTCGGGATGGCGCTGTAGCCAAATGCTTCTTCTGGGTTGCCCACGTTCATCATAATTTGAGTACGAGTGCGGGGCAATTTTTCTAATGGTATTTCTTGGACTTCGTAAGCTAACAAACCTTTGTAGACTTTTCCGGTTTCACCTTCAGCGCAGGAAACCGTAATTTCTTGTCCAGCTTTAATTATCTTTGTGGCGTTACCACAGCCAACAATTGCCGGGATTCCCATTTCTCTGGCAATAATTGCTGCATGACAGGTGCGTCCGCCAGAGTTAGTGACAATAGCACTGGCTTTTTTCATAATTGGTTCCCAGTCAGGATCGGTGCGGTTTGTTACTAACACTTCGCCTGGTTGGAATTCGCCCAGACGATGCACATCGAGAATTACTCGTGCTTTGCCTTGTCCGATCATCTCACCGACGCTGCGCCCTGTGACTAGGACTTCTCCTTTTTCTTGGAGTTGGTAGATGTGGAGAACGTTTTTAATTTTCTGCGACTGGACAGTTTCTGGACGTGCTTGGACAATAAATAATTCGTTGGTGATACCGTCTTTTGCCCATTCGATATCCATCGGTGTATAAACACCACGCACTTGGGAGTAGTGTTCTTCAATTAAACACGCCCAATGTGCTAGTTGGAGAATTTCGTCATCGTTGAGGGCAAAAGCAGCGCGATCGCTAGCTGCAACAGGTATATTTTTGGTCATTTTAGAACCGCCCAAGTCATACACCATCTTAATTTCTTTTGTTCCCAGGCGTTTTTCTAGAATTGGGCGGTATCCTTGTTTAAGGGTTGGTTTAAATACTAAATATTCATCAGGGTTGACTGCACCCTGAACAACGTTTTCACCCAAGCCATAGGCGGCGGTAATTAATGCTGCGTCTTTAAATCCTGTCTCGGTATCAATAGAGAACATGACGCCGGATGCAGCTAAGTCCGCACGCACCATTTTTTGTACGCCTACCGAAAGGGCTATATTGAAGTGGTCGAAGCCTTTGATTTGACGGTAGGAAATGGCACGGTCGGTAAAAATGGATGCAAAGCATTTGTGGCAGGCTTGCAGTACAGCTGGCAGTCCGTGGACATTTAAGTAGGTTTCTTGCTGCCCAGCAAAGCTAGCATCAGGTAAATCTTCCGCAGTCGCACTAGAGCGAACTGCGACATCGGTATCAGCACCGTACTGGTTGCAGAGGTCTTCGTATGCTTGGGCGATCGCCTTTTCCAATTCCTCAGGAAACGGAGTTTGTAGCATCAAAGTCCGTGCTTGTTTGCCACATTGACGCAGGTTATTGACATCTTCTACATCTAAATCAGCAAAGATTTGCCGCAATTTCGTTTCTAAACCTGCCCCTTGGATAAAGAAACGATACGCATAGGCAGTAGTTGCAAATCCTGTGGGAACTTTTACCCCTTTGCTTTGAAGTTGCTGAATCATTTCTCCCAGTGAAGCGTTTTTACCACCCACAAGCGGGATATCTGCAATTCCTACTGCATCTAGCGGTAGCACTAACGCTTGTTGTTTGACGTTCTGGCTTAGTTTCTGTTGAGTAACAAATGTTTCCAGCATGGGAAAAATTTCCTTAAATGCATTTTCGCTACTGCTACTCAAGGGGTTTGGTTTGATTTTTGCACTTCCTCTTGAGTCTCACACCTATGGTTATAGGAGGATAATTTGAGGAACTTGTGAGGATGCGAATTTTGAAGTTTTAATGATAACGCAATAATTCTAGTTGTTTCAATGCTGTTCTGGGCTTATGCAGAGGCGATCGCTAAATTTGCGACCATTCGCCCCGATTTTCTTGCACTGTAACATGACTCGCCAATGGCAATACTTGGAATAAAAACTTCATGAGCTTGAGCAAGGTTGTTTTTGACAATCGCTTCGTCCGCAAACAGAGCAATGGCGATCGCAATTGCATCAGTCTTCGTTCCAATCTTCACGACCTAAGAGGTCTATAATCTTATCCCGCAGCAAAAATTCGTTTTTTTCTAGTTCAAGTTCCACGCAAACCCAATCACGCCCAGGAATATATCTACACAAAGCATAAATTGGCTCGTCACGACGAATTAATCCTTTTTTCACAAGTTCACGTGCTTCTTCTCTAATAACTTCAATATCATACTTAACAAGAGTATTAGTATCCATAACAAAGCTCCCCGATGTTAATTAGCCAGTGTTTAACCCAAATATCAACACTTGGACTCTAATTTCAACTTATCGAAATTATTTGAGGATTTTGTGAAGATTGCAAATAAACAAAAGCACTCAACGCCATACCCTTGGACACAGCAGAAGTTAACCAAAGCCATAATGAGAACATGACAATACAACAAAAGAGCGATCGCTCATTCCACGAAAGATTTTTGCTCTCGACAGTGGCTGTATTAACAGCATTCACACTTACCAGTTGCAGTACTCTTGTGACAGATCAGTATGAAGCTACAGCCCTAACTACTTACACATGGCAAGTTAAATATGCATACGATCTCACCAATGAACCATCACCACGTTTTGAAACCTTTGCCACAACTTCTTTGCTAAATCGCAATGGGATCAAGCCCCCTGGAACAGTCATCGGCCCTGATGACAGGGGTTTATGGTGGCCGACTCTACCACCGCGACCTTCAGTGTCGGAAGTGGAACAACGGCAAAAACCTCAAGAACAAGCAAGTACACCCGAAATATTGAAAGCTGTGGAGTACAGGCTGACGTATACGCTAGGTTCTCAACAGAAGACTTTACCCACAAACTACGCAGTTTATCGTCAGGTTGTCAAAGCATATCCGTCAAAAGCTCCTCTGCGGTTAACTTTGGGAGTTGGAGATAACTCGGTGGAGAAAGCGGAAATAGTTAAGTAGCAGGCTGTGACTAAAATTATGTTTTGGAAGGCGAACACCGATGCACACCGATAAACACCGATGGATGCAGATAGGTTTTCTAGATGTGTTTATGTTATTTGTTGGTGTTAGTTTTTTCAAAAAACTCTTTTGGAGGTGTGGCGATACCCCATTTGATCAAATTTGCTTCTAGTTCCTTGATAAATTTAGCATCTTCTGCTATAATAGTGTGGTTTTCGCTGGTGAATGAGTTTTGACTCACAGAGGATTTTTGCTCCAGAAAGGCGAATGCTTGCCGAAATTGCTCGGGACTGGTTTGAATTGGCGAGTCAAAGTGACAGGAAATAATTTGCTGAAAATCCCAACTAGCAATCTGATCAGCCCAGTTGAGTACTTGTGTAGGGTCTTGAGGAAAAATCAGAGTTTGCAAAATCGGTGCTACAAATGGACGCCCCTGATTTCGTAGCGCTGCAAATGATTGCTGCCAATTTTCTCGCCATCGAAATGGAAACACGCCAAAGTAGGTTTTTCTGGAACGATCTGGTGCTTTGAGAGCATCCTGAAATGCCTGCCCTAATCCGATTGTCTCTAGTGTACTAGGACGGAAATAGATGGCAAACAAGGAAATGCGTTGCCATCCCTTACGGCGGTTGGCTTCGTTATCTGCAATCGCTTCTAAGGCGTTGTCTCTGGCGTGAAAAAGTAAGGGGTAGGGGTCTAATTGAAAAATTGCAGGTGGTTCTTCTGGCACAGACACTATAGAATCAGTTAGTAGTAGAGTGTGCGATCGCTTGTGGAAGAAAGCAACTTCTGCAAAAGACCCCCGTCCCAAATCTATATCCAAGATTGCATAGTCAAATTCACTGCTCATCGGAGCTAGGCTGGAGTTTTCTGGAAGTATGTAAGTGCGTTTTGCAGGAAAGCCTAGCCAACTTAACGGCAAGTTGAACGGAAAACTCCACTGGTGGGGAGCAATGAATACTTGCGCTTGGGGAAAGCATCGAGCAAAAGGGCCAACAAAGACTTTGTGTTCTAAGCCAGAACTGGTGGGCAGAATAATGTATTTAACATCACCATAACTTGCTACTAATTCATTCATCATGCGGATACACTCTCTGGTGGGAGCAATAGGTGCATAGACTAGAAGACCACCAGTTTCGAGTTTAACTACACTCATCCGAATTGGAACGATAGTGTAGAGAATGCCGTGCAGCTGATCGAATGTCCAGATCGTGTCTTCAACAATTTCACAGCAGCATGTGCGACGCTTACCGTAGGGATATAGTGGTACAGCAGGCCAAAATGGCCATGACCAATCTCTGCGCTGCATCAGTCGTTTCTGTGGCATTGTCCCTGAATTGGATTCCTGTGCATTCATTGTTCATCTAGTTGGCACTCCTATCCAATTTCTAACATGTAATTTTGGATCATTATTTTGCCCAAATGGGCAGTTAGCAAGTTTTAAGCGATCGCATCTGAATAGCTAATAAAATAAGGCAGTCCTGATGAAACAAGTTTCACGAGCTTTGCCATGAAAAACCTCACCCCTCTACCTCTAATCCCTCTCCTTAGCAAGGAGAGGGGTGTCCGATAGGACGGGGTGAGGTTGCTTTCAAGTTAGAGGACAGAAGATAGTCCAAATAAAACAAGTTTCACCGCCAAAGATAAAAGGGTTTTTTCTCCTACACCCCAATGAAAGAACGAACACAGATGAACACAGATGCACACAGATGGATTATGGGTTTGCTGTTGAGTTAATCCCAAATCCCCGATCCCCAATCGCTATTTTCAAGTTAGAAGGGATAAGAATTTTCAGGGCAAGGTTTGTGTCAAAAGGTAGAAGACAATATCTGATCTAAACAATTAAGAATAGTAAAATGCACTTATGGTCTTTCAAACTCCCCTATTATTGTCTTAACTTGATAGTAGGGGGTTTTATTAGCAATCCGATTGTTCAGCTGAAATCACCCTAAAGTGTAGGTATTTGCTTCATTTTCGCTTCTATCAAAAATACTAAGCTGCCTTTTTGCACTTCGAGATTAATGATACGAAACCGTGTATCATCAAATTCTAAATATGGCAAGTCGACTAATTCTTTAATCTTATTCATGAGTGCCACAACAATATTTAAGGAAATGCCCTCTCCTTGAGTACAGTTGAAACTTTCCATGAGTATAGGTTTGTTGAGAGTACGTGGGCTAAACATTGACCGAAAGCCGACTTGGCTAGTATGAGCTTGTTCTTGTATCCGCACTATCCCATCAATTTGAATTTTGCCATCACCAGGTAAAGAAAGTTGGATTTTTTGTGATTGCAACTTTACAGTTTTACCATCGACATTTAAATTAAAGGGTCTGAGTTTGCTACGAACAAAGTCTGAAGTCAAAGCGTGGTTGACATCCGCCTCTTTTAGGACTACACGAGCTTTAGTATTTACAGGCTGTTCAAGTTCAATTTGACCAAAAATAGCACTGAGAGGATTGATGGAAATTTGATCTGTTTGTACCTGGATTTCTTGTATGCGAACCTCTTGTACTTCTAGCCCTTCTCCAGCCAAAGAAACAGTATCTGCTTGCCCTTGAACAATTTTGAGCAAATCTGTTTGCACATCTACATCTATTTTTTCTGCTTGATCCAACTGATGAGACAGGGTGTTCTCCGCCGCTTGGGAGAGTAAATTTTCCTCTATTTTTCGTTCTTGTGACATGAGCGTAGTTCTTTCTAGAGCCTTCTGCTTCATTGAAACGCTGATCGCTCACGACTGTATCTGCAACAAGTTATATAAAGTAGTATATATTTAATTTACCCTGATTTTGTTGGTAATCTTGTCCAGCTTGCGATCGCGCGTGCAGTGGAGAAACTTGCCCACGCCACAACTGCTAGCAATTGCTCATCTAAGGAAAAGTAAGTCTTGAATTCATCAATCACTGTTTTATCCACCTGAAAGGAACTGAAGGCTGTCAGTAGGGCTAATTTTGCGATCGCTTTCGATTGCAAATCTAATCCTTCTGTTAAAGTCTCAACCCACTGTCTACTGATTCCTTTGTCTTGTCCATCCCAGTTACTAATGTTCTGCTCAACAAAACTCTGAACATCCGGCGAGACAAAATTGCGAATACTTTCCTCAATAACTACTGCATATCTCGATAACGCTTGGGCAATAAATGGGTTTGATGCTGCCCATTGAAAATCATCAGGAAGGTTAGCTTCTGGTAGCAATACCAGAGATTTACCAGCGTTTCTTGATGTACCCACTAGCCCAGTTTTGATCATGACTTTGCGAACTACCCAATTAGCAATTCCCTTACCAAATGGCAGTGGAATAAATGCTTTATTCAGAAAGATATTTACTAACCGATTAGTATAATGAAAATTCAAGGCTGCACCAATAATTTCTGGTGCTTCTATATTATTAAAAGGTGGATTTAGTTGAAGTTGATGGTTCGGTTGATTAGAAGATAATGCCCATTCAACGATGCTTCTGAATTTGGGATCTGCAATGGCGTTGAGATCGTTTTTCACAATTGCAATTGCAACTTTATCATGCCTCAGACCTGATAACATGATACTATGAGCATCAACGCAATAAGGACAAGTGTTAATTTTAGAAACCGCAAGATTGATTGCTTCCTTCACTTCGCGATTAACTTGATTATCTACTAAGAAAACCTCGCGAAATAAAGACCAATTACCTGCAAATAATGTTGGAGAAACAGAATGCATGACAAAGGTAGGAATTGTCAGTGCCTCTTGCTGGATTTGAACATAGGTTCTATTTAATAAATCATCTTTGTGACTGGGCTTAATTGGTGTCAGGTATTTCATTATTGATCTTCCTATCAATAAGTTGTAGCCAAGATAAATTTAAGCTCGTCCTCCGAAGACAACGCTCTTGATTTCACGGTAATGGTTAACTGGTCATTGGCCTATTACCCATTACCTATTACCCATTACCAAATGTGAGTTATGTTTACACATTCCAAACACCAATTTGGCGGAATTTTTGATAACGTATTTGGCGACGCTGTTGACTAGTCATTTGAGTTAATTCCTCTAAATTTTGCAATAGTCCCTGCTTGAGAATTTTCGCTGCTTCCAGGGGATCACAGTGAGCGCCACTCGGAGGTTCTAGCAAAATTTGGTTGAGAATTCCTAAACTTTTCAGGTCTTGTGCAGTAATTTTCAGAGCAATTGCAGCTTGGGGTGCTTTGCTCACATCTTTCCAAAGAATAGCAGCACAAGCTTCAGGGGTAGCAACAGTATAAACAGCATGTTCAAACATCAATAGACGATCGCCTACACCAATACCTAATGCACCACCAGAACCACCCTCGCCAATAACTGTGCAGATAATGGGAACATCTAATCTAAACATTTCCCGCAAATTGTATGCGATCGCTTCTCCTTGACCTTGATGTTCTGCTTGCACACCAGCCCAAGCACCTGGCGTATCAATAAAAGTTAAAATTGGCATTCCAAATCGATTGGCGTGTTCCATCAATCTCATCGCCTTACGATAGCCCCCCGGCGCAGCCATACCGAAATTACGAGCAACATTATCTTTTGTATCTCGACCCTTTTGATGTCCCAACATCACTACAGGTCTTCCAGCTAGCTTTGCTATACCTCCAACTAAAGCCGGATCATCTGAACCACCGCGATCGCCATGTAGTTCTATCCATGTATCACTAATTGCTTTAATGTAATCAAGAGTACTAGGACGACGAGGATGGCGAGCAATTTGCAGTTTTTGGGACGGTGAAAGATTACTGAAAATTCCCTGACGTAGTTGCATAGCCTGTGTTTCTAATTGGCAAATCTGCTCGCCAATATCCACACCATTTTCTTTTGCAAGTTCACGAATCTTGTCGATGCGAAACTCCAAGTCAACTAAAGGCTTTTCAAAGTCTAAAAGTAGTGGTTTGCGCTCAGTAGTTACCATAGTTTGCAATTAATTTAATATTGTGAATACCTGTGAATACCTTGGTTTAATTGAGACTAAGTGGAGCTTAAAGCCATTGCTTCCCACTGCACCATAGAATGTGTAGTTGAAACAGGTTGATGCAAAGAAATTAACTGCGCCAGATTCTTCTTAAGTTCGGTGCGGGGAATGATAATATCAACAAAACCGTGATGTAAGAGATCCTCAGCAGTCTGAAAATCATTAGGTAACTTCTCCCGCAGTGTTTGCTCAATGACTCGACGACCAGCAAAGCCAATCGTCGCCTTTGGTTCTGCAATGATGATGTCACCCAACATCGCAAAACTAGCTGTGACACCGCCTGTAGTTGGATGAGTCAGAATCGGAATGTAAAGCAGACCAGCTGCGCGATGGTATTCTAAAGCGCCTGAAATTTTTGCCATCTGCATCAGACTTAACATTCCTTCTTGCATCCTCGCGCCACCAGAGGTACAGACAATAATTACAGGATATTGTTTGGAGGTTGCTCTTTCAATCAGACGAGTCAGCTTTTCTCCAACTACAGAACCCATGCTACCACCCATGAATCGGAAGTCCATGACACCAAGGGCTACTGGTAAACCTTCTATTTGACCAAGACCAGTTTGCACAGCATCCACTAAACCAGTCTTTTTTTGAGTTTCTGCTAGACGATCGCTGTAGGCTTTACGATCATAAAATTGTAGTGGATCAGATGGGTATAGTTCCTCATCCAAGGGTATCCAGGTTTTAGCATCAATCAATTGCAGGATGCGCTCATCGCTATATACTTGCTCATGATGTCCACACTCTTGACAGACCATCTGATTAGCTCGTAACTCTTTGGTATAAACTAAAATTTCACAAGCACTACATTTACTCCATAATCCATCAGAAATATCACGCTCTTGGCGTTCCCAACTCAGAGAGCCAGATTTCCTTCGATTTTCAAACCAATCAAATAGAGACATTCAAACCCCCAATTCCTTTTTTGGTGATCTGTTACCTTGAGAAAAAAATATTGTCAAATTAGCTCCATACAAAATATAGAAATCATAATTTTTGACAACAAAACTCCCGAATACATACAATATTTATTCTTTATAAACGCACAACCAACTCCATAATTCATCAAGGAGCATAAAGATGCCTAATAATATTACTACCAGCAAGGCTAACCAGAACGGCAAATCAAAAATTGTATTGAGAATAATCACAATTTGAGTAAACAAAATAATTAAAAATAATATATTTCTTCTATGTACATCTCTTGTGATTTTTCCCATGACTTCTGTTGGAATTGGTAAAGGGATTACAGCACTAGGAGGAAAAGCATAGAATCGTTCTTTTTGAACAAATAAATCTGTCCAACCGTTTTCTTGACACCACTTTTTCACCTGTTTTTGTATAGAATTATCCATTTTTACTCAGTTTGCATTGGATAAATTTTTATGATTTCACTGTTACCAGCAAATATTGAACGCTGGTAATTTCTCTATTGATTACTATTTCCTATTTTTGGCAATACGTTCTTTTCTACCAATGTATTGACCATGAATACTGACCATATAAGGAACAATGTAAGTTAAAGTTCCAGAAATCCAACGTTCGGCTGTCATCTGATCAGTTAACAATGCCCAACCATGATTGATCGTGAATAGAAGAGATCCTATGAATAGCGCTACTTTAAAGGCAGTTGGCATCAACTGGCGATCAAATAAGCTAGATAGATATCCTCCTATAATGTTCCTATGCCTCATTTTGTCACTGTCCTTAAAGTAAGTTGGCACAAATAAAGCTAACTAGTTGGGGTTGTCATTTGTCCTACTCTCCCTTGAAGCCGCTAAAGCGTCTATGTCATTAGTTATTGGTAAGGGTTTCAGGTATGTTCCCTATTCCATGTTCCGTTTTAAATAATGTTGTGTAGCGAAGAATTAAACTTTTCTGATCGTAGGAGCATTTAAGTAGGCTTGAGGATTCTCAGGATCAAATTCTAAACCATTAAAAAATTTCTCTACACCTCGTGATGTACTGGGTGGAATTGCCTTTTCCTGACCGATGAATTTTGCTGCTTCCCGCCACAAATCTTCGCGATTTACAGCCTCAATTAAAGGTTTGGTTTCAAATTCTGGTGAGCGATATCCCCAGCGCATATCTTCAATTAAAAACCATAAGTCATGACTTTTGTAAGGATAAGAAGCATTCTCACGCCAGAATTTAATTGCATGAGGACTGTTTTCTACTACACGCCCATTTCCATAATCAAATTTGCCTAACAAGCGATCGCGCAGTAAATCACTTTTTATTCCCATCCACTGTCGCTGTGACAGAATCTCAAACATTTCCTCCTTATTTTCTGCTTTGTCACACCACATTTGAGCTTCTAAGACTGCTGCTAGAAGTGCTTTAGCCGCCTTGGGATGCTTATCTACCCAATCACCACGCATTGCAAGTGCTTTTTCCGGGTGATTGTTCCACAACTCGCCGCTAGTTACAGCTGAGTATCCAAGTTTCTGTTTGATTAAACGATGATGCCAAGGATCGACCACACAAAAGCCTTCCATCGTACCACCCCGCATATTCGCTACCATTTGCGGTGGTGGTACTACGGTCAGGGATACATCTCGTTCTGGGTCAATACCAGCGTAAGCTAACCACCAGCGCATGAAAAAATCCCCTGTTATCCGTCGATAGGGAATAGCAAAGCGGGAAATTTCTCCATGTAAAGCCTTCTGAGCCAAAACTGATTTAAGAGTAAAGCCGTCTAAACCCAGGTTTAAATTTTTATAAGCATTGGCAAGTGAAATCCCCTGCCCATTCACATTTAGGCGAGCCAAGATATACATGGGGATTTTACGACCATAGCTAATCTCTCCTGTAGCAATCAGATATGCCATAGGAAAGAGTAAATGAGAGCCATCCAAGCCACCATCACCTGAACCTAACATCAATTTGTCACGCATCACAGCCCAAGAAGGCTGCTTAAGAACCTGGACATCAGGCATACCATACTTAGCAAAAAAGCCTTTAGCTTTGGCAATGATTAAAGGACAACCACTGGTCACAGGGATGAAGCCCAGAGTGGCTTTTGTGACTTCAGGACTATTGCTGTAACCAGCATATACGCCTGAATTCAGCTGGGTAAAAGTGGAGCCAGAGGTAGCACGATGGCTTATGGTTTGAGTCAGCAGAGCTGCTGCACTTGTTGTTACTAAAAATTTGCGTCTGGAAAATTTTGTCATATCAATTCACCTGTTGAAAGTGAATAAAAACTGCAATCTATCTACTTGATTTGCTTGATGAATTAAATAAAAAACCGCAGAGGACGCAGAGAACGCAGAGGAGGAGAAATGAGGAATGAGTCTCGAAATTGGTTTACTCATCAAAGTTTTTATCGCTCAATTTTAAGGACTAAAGTCCTAACTACGAACATGACATACTAAACAGCGTCGGGCAAAATTTTGACAATTTGGCTTTCTATATACTTGACTTGCTGTTGTTTATGTAAGAACTGCATGAGTTCATGGCGGAGTCCATGATATTTGGTACTATCCATAATTTCCGTTGGGTATCGAGGATGAGGAAAGGATACTTCCAAGACTTGATCAATGGTTGCACCGGGGCCATTTTTCAACATCACGACGCGGTTAGAGAGTAATAGGGCTTCATCCACATCATGAGTCACCATCATGGCAGTGATATTGTTTGTATTACAGATATACATTAACTCAGCTTGCAGATTACTACGGGTGAGTGCATCTAAAGCTCCAAATGGTTCATCCAACAATAGCAGCTTGGGTTTAATAGCTAAGGCACGTGCCAGCGCCACTCGTTGTTTCATCCCCCCAGAAAGTTGTGTTGGTTTCTTGCGAATGGCATCTTTTAGCCCCACCATTTCCAAGTTATGAGCAATCAACTGATGGCGTTCTTTTTTCGATTTGTGGCGCATTACCTTATTGACAGCTAAGGCTACATTTTCCCAAGTCGTTAACCAAGGTAAGAGGGAATAGTTCTGAAAGACCATCATGCGATCCGAACCAGGTTTACGTACTAGCTGACCATCAACTTGTACATAGCCTTGGGTTGGTTTATCTAATCCAGCCACAATATTGAGTAAGGTAGACTTGCCACAACCTGAATGACCAATCAAGGAAACAAATTCTCCTGGTCTGATATTTAAATCTATGTTTTTGAGGACAAGATTTTTGCTACCGTCGGATAGTTTAAATTCCTTTTCTATCCCTCTAATTTCAACATAACTAGACATAGTTTATTCTCCTTATATGTTCTGTCTTGAAAGCTTACTCTTGTGGAGTTAATTTGAATGATAGATAAGCCATGATCTTGTCTAGAAATAAACCAACTCCGCCTAAGTAAATAATTGCCAAGATGAGTTCACTAATGTTTGAGTTGTTGTAAGCATCTATGATGAAAAAGCCTATTCCGTCGTAAGCCAGCAGCATCTCAGCTGCAACCACAGCTAACCAAGACAAGCCAAGCGCAATCCTTAATCCTGTAAAAATATAGGGAAGTGTGGCAGGTAATAGAATTTTGAAAAAATTCTCAAAAACTGTGAGTCCTAAAATTTTGGAGACATTGCTGTAATCTCTAGGAATGAGTTGTACACCCAAGGCAGTATTGAGGATAATTGGCCAAATTGCCGTAATAAAAATTACAAAGATTGCTGAGGGATCTGGTTTCAGGAAGATAGCCTGAGCAAGAGGTAGCCAAGCCAAAGGCGCAACTGGACGCAACAATTGAATGATGGGGTCGATCGCTTCTCTGATAAACCTATTCAAACTGATGATAAAACCAATAGAAATTCCTACAAATGCTGCTAGAGAATAGCCAAAAATAACTCGTTCAAGACTAGCAAGGATCAGCCAAAAAAATCCTTTGTTATTGCCTCCTTTGTTAAAAAAGGGATCGATAATTAAACCCCAAGTATTAGTTATAACTTGAAAGGGAGAAGGTAGGGACGTGTCAGGATGGAGGCTAAGTAAATGCCATATAACCAATAGCATTGTGATACCAAAAGTAGGTGCGATAATTGATTTAATTTGCCTCTGGAAAATTAAGTTTTTAGCGTTGATAAACATTGAGAATTATCCTTATCACTTAATAAAAGATGATCAGATCTAACTATGAAAAAATCTGCGTTCACTCCGCGCCCCTCTGGGTTTTTATGCAAAAAAACTGCACTTATGGATTTCCAAGAAATAAATTTTATTTTAAGAAAAGCGATCGCTATCTCTTTCAACCTTATTTAGATAGCTTCTAGCAATGGCGATCGCTTACAAATATCGGAGTTGAGATTGAGGTTTGAGCGGTCTGACAGCTTTCAAATCAAAAGAGTTAATAATCCAAGTTTTAAGCAATAGCAGTTGCTGCTTCTTGGAAGCGTTGATCAAGCATTTGGGAAACTTTTAAGATAAATCCGTTGTCGAATTGAGACAACATTGATGATGGCTTGTCATAAGCAATATGAGTCTTACCATCATAATCGTCATAAACAAGTAATCTGGGTGGTACGTAAAGACCAACCGCAGGATTTTGTTCAATCATTTGGTTTGCAATCAGGGGATTACCTAGCAGATAAAGTTTGACATTCTTGGGTTTACCCATCAATGATAAAAGCGCACCTAAATCAAACATGGCCATTTTCATGAAACCACTTGAGCCTAACATTGATTCCAGGACAGCTTTGACTTGTTCAAAGGGAGCTTTTGCAGCAACAAGTTCTTCAAAGACGCTATATTTTCCATCGCCAACTATAGATTCAATCGCATTGATGACCTCATCAAATGGCTTGTCTGAAGATACAACCACCCGTGTAACTGTATAGTTAAGGGTTTGCACGCGCTCATCTGAAACTTTTACATCAACAGCTTCCATACATTTCTCCTGAATTGTTCAAGTAGAGTGTTTTGAATTGAGCAAGTTGCATACTTGCAGTGAAAAAATCGAGGATTTTTGCAGTGTGTTTGAACTTCCTCCTCTTAAAAACGAATACAAACTTTACCGAAGTGCGCGCCGCTTGCTTCATATCCCAAATCTTGCAGCTACTTTTTCGTCCGCTAAGAAATAAATTTCAAAGGCTCAAAGCTTACTGGATATACATTTGAGTCCGTTTTAACAGACTTGGGCTATGAGGGTTGAACTTCAGTTCAAGGCGTACTATCGGTCGCATTTTATGCAAGGCGATCGCGCGGTTCATTTCCTCAAACATTTCCCGTGAACCGACATAAATTCCTTGCAATTGCAAACTTTTTAGAAATATTGCACCTGTGTTGACAACACCGCTTTCTATTGTGTGAAGTTGACAATCCTCTCCTGAGTTGATGTCAATACCTGTCTATACCAATTTGGTATCACTTTAAACAACGCAGATTAGTTAAGTGATTCTAAAGCTCACTACTACCAACCCAGTTTTGTAGCCTGGATTGATAGCGATAACTCTTGAACTCTTCACGTGTTTTAGCAACAATACTATTTGTGGGCTGACCAAGCAGCTTAAGTTTGTGAGTCAATTCTGCGATCGCCATTACTACCCCTGTCAATAGCAGACGCACAATTTGGAAAATGTTGCGGGGTCTAAGCAAGCCAATAGGACCGAATCCTTTCCATTGCCACATAACAAACCAAACTACTATATAGAAACAGTAGGCTCTAAGTCCTGCAAAAACATTAAGTTTGCTAGGCTCTAATTTTGCATTCTCCAGAAAGTTATCAAAAAATTTATCTGGATGATAACCTCCGATTAACTGATCGGCTCGCAGCTGATCCATAAATCCAATATTTGTCCCCCGTTCAGCCAAATAACTCAGCTGTTTGTAAGTATCCACCCAGAAACTACCATTAAGTTTGAAAAATATCAGAGCCAGACGAGAAAACAGTAAGTCTAAGTGCCACTTACCAACATATATTGGTAGTAATGTGTTAAACCATACCATATAGTTACCGTAGAGTCGCCAACTCATGATACTGGCGTTACCAACTTGCTTTTCTTGACTGCTAACAGCAAGGTTCATAAAGCGAGCAAGGGCAAGATTAAAGTGATGGTAAGCCTCGCGTTTCTTTTCAGCATCTTGTTCATTTGCCAGCTTGGCACGAATAATCTCAGTTACAGACTCGATCGCTATACAAGACATTGTTGTTCCAGTACTATATAGCGCATCAAAGTTGCTGGCTGCATCCCCTATGACATACCAATTGTCACGGGAAAACAGCTTTTTACTTGTATGAGCGATCCTCGGCCAGTAATTAAACTCAACGTGTTCGCCACTCTGGAGGACTTTGTAAACTAGATTATGGTTAGCTTTGATAAAAGCATAAAACTTTTCTTTGGTGTTAACCAATTCAGATGGAATTATGTCTGGATGATGAAGCAGTCCCACTGATAACTCTTTTGATTGGCTGTCAACGGGAATCATCCATAACCAGTGACCTTTGCCCATCCAATGATTGGTAGCATAGTAACGGCTTTCCAAGCTTTCTGTAGAATACACACTGTTGTCAAAAATAGTGCGGTCTACATTTCTGACTAACACCCATCCCGAACTTGGCTTAATATGAACAGGTAATTCTTTGGGATGCAATAAGAGGTTATCAGTTTTACGCCCAATGATAAACTTGCGACCTGCTGCATCTATTAGGTGTTTTGCTTTTAAATGTATATAATCATTGTGGAGTTTAACCTTAACAGTATTGTCTTCATCTCCTGGAGTTAAGTCTACATCAACAACACGACCATTATAGAAGTGCGCTCCCATCTGCTTGTTCATCTCAAGCACATCTAGATCAAACTTCAAGCGATTCAGATGAAAAGATGGAATTGTTAGTTGTCGGTTAACCCAGATGTTGTAGTAGTCATCCAATGATTCTGTTTTGTCTACATCTTTTGGCCAATGCCAGTTAAGGCCTGCTTTATGGGTATGCTCTTCCAGTAGATAATCATGAAGACCTAACTCGCTAAAGAGAAACATAGACGCCGCTTCCAAGGTTGATTCACCTGGTCTGTGGTTGACTTGAGATGGATCTTGGGAACGAGGATCAATGATCGCAAGTCGGATATTAGGGATTTTGAGCAGTAAATGACGAGCTTGACAGACTCCTGCATATCCTGCACCCATAATTACAACATCGTATTCAAGTTGTTGTGCAGTTGTATTCATTGCTATCCTCTTGTTAGCTTAAAAGTTTATAATTGCTGATTCAAGTTTTGTAGTGAGTGCTTCAGGACTCACTACAAGCGCCTTAGTTACAGATAAGATAAGCTCGGTAGTTTTGCCACAAAGACTGAACTGGTGTTGTGCCAATATTCGGTAATTTCTCTTGAATCAAGTCTGTAGTATCTGCGGCATTAGCAACTAGCTCAGATAGAATTGTATGAGCCAATTCCACATGGGCTGCTGGTGTGCCTAGCATTCTGCGGAACTTAGCAGCACAGGCTGCTCCTTTGGCTAGTGCTGGTAGATAAGCTTTGGCTGCGGTTCCTAACGCTTCTAGAGTTTTGCGTTGCACACCACCAACAGAACTGCATACATAGCCAATACCACACCACAAATCTGCCTGTCTGCTAGGAGAAAAAGTAGCAATTGTTTGTTGGATATGAGTAACATTACCAGCATCTATTAACCAAATACTACGCCCTAATCCTTGGTCAAAAATGCGACTAGTATAGCCAGAGAAGTATTCAGGTCTTGGTTGACCATAGAGATAGTCTTGCCAGTGCAGCATACCAGATTGAAAGCCATAACCATCAGCGATCGCCCACACCCGTAAAGGATTAAATGGTTCTAAATAAGATGTAATGAATGGCTCAAGTGGTAATTTATCGGTTGCTAGCAGCGCACCCACCCCTAAAAACACCATTATTTGGTAAGTTATACTCGTGCCTGCAACAAAAGCTTCTACTCGGTTTAGTTCACCAGGTGTAAACATATCCTGCTTGGCCAGCGCCATCCCTACTCCTTCTAGCGCAAATCCAAGTAACTCAGGCTCCATTGTCTCCAATTTGGCTAAAATTACTTCTGGTTTTTCGCCACTAGCAACTAACTCGTTGATTCCCAATACCGCCCGTCGCACCTTCACAAATCGCTGCTTTGTTGCAGGATCAAGGGCTTGAATTCCGCGTACCTCTCTGGCTTTCAATAATGAAGCAAGCCAAGGGTCCATTTGATCCCTTTGGGTTTTTTCTACTGTCTGTTCTGTTTGTGTCATTTTGATTCTCCTGTTTAAACTTTTTTTAACTTTTATCTATTTTCAAGACAGACTCTGACAATGAAGGGATAAAGTATCGACCATCGTGCAAGGCGATAAACACAGATGGATGATGGGTTGGCTGCTAAGTTATAATTCCCGATTCCCGATCCCAATCTTCAAGCCAACAAAGCAACTCTGCTCTGATGTATGAGATGTATGCGGTAAGGTTGCCAGTTTTCTTGCTCTGGTGTGGTGGTGTTAGTAGAGAAACTGTCTAATATTTTGTCTATAGTCTCAGCAGCAGCCTCTGCTTCTATTCCACATAAAACCTGACAAGCCAATTCTGTGTAGATGGATGGATTCCCAAGTATTTGACGTGACTTGGCGGCTGTAGCTGCTGCTTGAGCCAAAATCAAATCATAAGATCCTGCTGCTATTTTTAAAGCTTCCAAAGTAGACCGATCAACACCACCAGCATAAGCACAAGCATAACCAAGTCCCCCCCACAGATTCGCTTGTCTTTCTGGTGGGAAATTAGCGATCGTTTGGGGAATCCGAGTGACATCAGTACCGTCAATAAACCAGATGCTACGCCCCATACCTTGGTCAAAAACTTGACAAGCATAGCCAGTCAGTGGCTTAGGTATCGCTTGACCTTGGAGATAATCTTGCCAATGGGTGAAACCATGTTGAAAGCCATAGCCATCGAGTACTAACCAACTTCTGATCAGGCTAAGTGATTTTAAGTAGGGTTCGATAGGCAACTTTTTTCTGCCCAGCATCAAACCTAACCCTACATACACAAAGTTCTCATAAGCAGCCCCAGGGCCTTTAACAAAAGTTTCTACTCGATTGTAATCAGCAGGTGCAAGTAAATCTCGTTGTGCTAAACCTGTACCTACTCCCTCTAATGCAAATCCGAGCAAGTCGGCTGAAACTGCATTTAGTTTAGGAAGAATTGCTTCCAAGTCTTCGGTAGTAGTTCCTACTTGGTAGCCCTGACTGTAAGTACCATGTATTTTTCCCAAGCGTTGGGCTACTTCAGGAGGTAAGGGGGGAACTCCACGTAGTTTTCTGGTTTCGGATATGATATCCTGTGTCACTTTGGTTCTCCTAATTTAAATAGTTGAGTTGGTTTTTGTTTCGGACTATATTTCAAGTTGTGGTAGCAGGTTGATTTTGAGCAAGGTAACAGAGCGCACGAAACCGCAACCCAACGAATTGGTCGTACAAGGGATTGAACTTACACAAGGGTGGGATGCGAGCAATCAGATAACCAAATACTTGAATGTCTCTTGCAAACGGACAAGTCGCTGGGATAACTGTGCATAAGAGTTGTGCGAGTTTAAAATTATTAATTTCGATCCCATCTAGCTTTTGTCGAATTAGCTGTAATAAATCTAGCTGTAGTAAGTCAATTAATTGCATCATGATCGTGGAAAGTGGGCTTGAATTATTGACGTTATTAAGTTTGATAAATATGCTTTAACCTCTGGTGGTGAACCTCTCCCCGATGTGGGGAGAAGTTTCAAAAGTTCATACTGTGTTTAAATTCCCAATTCCTGTGGAATCCAAATTCCATGAAAACCATAGGGAACTCGTTGCGGAATGAGAACACGAGCTACAGGTTCAGTAGTTAAATCTTGGGCATTTAATACTAATAATTCAGAGGCTTGTTGCGTTGAATCATAAACAAAGGTCATTAACCAACCATCATCCTCTGTATTGGTATTGGGGCGAGGGACAAAAACCGCTTCTCCGCCGTAACGACCCAATCCCAACTCATATACCTGTGAAGAGTTGGTTGTCAAGTCATATTTCAGTAATCCGTCAAAGCTAAATGCTATCCTTTGCCCAGATGCCATTTTTGCTGTATATGCATATCGGCTTTGTCGCCCCAATCTTTGCTGATTCAGACTAGGGAAATCTGATGCAAGATCATCCAGTGGTTCTTCATAAACCGCACCTGTACGCAGATTGAATCGCCAACGGTACAGTCTTGGCTTATCATCCTGACCATCACTAAACTTTGTTGGGATGTCAAGAGATGTTGTTCCACTCATCCGACAAGCGATGAGGACAATTTCTTCTCCGGCTTCATAAGCATTAACAGTATGGAAAATGTAGCAAGAAGGAGCCTCAAACCATTGAATATTACTGTTATCTCCATAACGGGGAAGGATACCAAAGCAACTGGGAACATCTGACTCAAACAAGTATGCTGATTCTCCCCGCATGATTCTTTCCATGCTAAAAGTCAGAGGCAGATACATGAAAATAGTGTAGTGTTCAGTGATGGCGAAGTCATGCATCATCACTGGTGCTGGTATATCAATAGTGACAGTTTTTGTTAGTTCTCCCTCCCGTGACACAACATTATATTGCAGATATGGTTGCGAAGTCACAGCATAGCCATAGAACATCATCTCTCCTGTTTCCGGATCAACTTTGGGATGGGCTGTAAAGCGAGATGCAAGTTTACCTTGATAGTTATATGGCCCGACTGTCTCTAAGTTGGGTACTGCAATTTCGTAAGGTTCGGCTCCTTCCCACAGAGCTAAAAGTTTTCCACCATGCCAAACTACAGCAGTATTGGCAGTATTTTTGAAAGGCCCAAACAGATTATTATGAGGAAGTTCAAAATTAGGTGGTTCTGTTGGTCCCTTCCATAGCGATCGCCCTGCTTCGATTTCCATTTTCAAAGCTCTAGTTTGCACATAGCGGTTGCGATAGGAGGCTTTACCATGATTAATTTGCACCCCATGCAACATCCCATCACCATCAAACCACTGATGACGACCAATAGGAGCAAACTTAGGATTTGGACCATTGCGGACAAACATCCCGGATAAATCGGGTGGTAACTCACCAATTACTACGAGTTCATCAGCAGTAATTTCTTCCTGAACTGGGGCAAAATTGCCATCAAGATAAGGGCTAATTATTGTTGTAACCATTTTTGTTCTCTGTAGTAAATAACAAGGAAAACTGATCGAAAATTAATCATTGGACTAGCTCTATCAAATCAAATCTCATTAGACAAGTCTATTTTCTTCTTTGTGTCTTTGTGTCTTTGTGGTGAAAAAAATTATTTTTGAAACACAAAGGCACTAAGACACTAAGAAAAACTCATCTTCGATTGGGAGCAGGATAATATCTCCAATTTTGATCGAACAGAAAAGACTTGTTCAATACACTTCTTTGATAAGAAAAATTTTCAAAGCCAGCTTTGCCATGATAACGACCCATTCCACTTTCACCAACTCCTCCAAAAGGTAAAGAAGGAATAGTTAAATGCATGACTGTATCATTAATACAAACTCCGCCGGATGTAGTTGTCTGCAAAACCTGAGTTTGATGTTGTTTATTCTTGGAAAAGAAGTAAAGAGCTAAGGGTTTTGGTTTTTCATTGATGATTGCGATCGCTTTATCTAAATCTGTGTACTCAATCACAGGAAGAATCGGACCAAAAATTTCTTCTTGCATGATATTGTCTTCCCAAGAAACTTGATCGATAACTGTAGGAGCAATGTAGAGGTTTTTGAGATTAGTTTCTCCTCCCACTACAATTTTCCCATCTTTTAGCAAATTAGCAAGACGGAAAAAATGTTTTTGGTTAATTATTCGGGAATAATTTGGACTTTTTGATGGTACATTGCCATAGAATTCCTTGATATATTTTTCAATGCGATTTAATAATTTTTCTTTGATGTTTTGATGTACTAAAAGATAATCGGGAGCAGTGCAAGTTTGACCAGCATTGATGAATTTACCCCAGACAATTCTTTTAGCAGTATATTCAAGGTGAGTATTTTCATCAACAATGCAAGGGCTTTTACCACCTAACTCTAGGGTAACTGGGGTTAAATGTTTGGCAGCAGCGGACATGACAATTTTACCAACTTCAGTTCCACCAGTAAAAAAGATGTGATCAAATTTTTCTGACAATAATTCTTGACTGATTTCTACACCACCTTCAATAACATGAATATAAGAAGGTTCAAATATTTTACCGATAATTTCAGCAATCACAGCAGAGGATTGAGCAGATATTTCCGAAGGTTTTAAAACAGCACAATTACCTGCTGCAATCGCTCCAATTAAAGGAGTCATTACTAAGTTAAAAGGATAATTCCAAGGAGCAAGGATTAAAGTCACGCCGAATGGTTCAGCATAAATGTGAGAAGAAGCAGGAAACTGATGATAAGGAGTAGCAACTTTTTGTGGTTTTACCCACTTTTTAATGTGCTTAAGTGCGTAATCAATTTCTTTAATAATTCCTATTGTTTCAAAGTAAGCATCAAAACCCGATTTATTTAAATCGGTTTTTAAAGCCTTAAAAATGGCAGGTTGATTTTCTGTCAATGCTTGCTTTAATTTGTGCAATTGTGCAGTCCGAAAATCAATATCTTTGGTTTTACCAGTCCGAAAGAATTGTTTTTGTTGTTCCAGAATGTTACTAATTCTAACTGGAGGTTGTGCAAGCATAAAATTTCTCACTTCCAAATAATTATGTTTGATACTAATCACATCAAAGTCAAAACTTCTCGTCATCTCTTTCCTCTGCGTTCTCTGTGTCCTCTGTGGTTTAAAAATAATTGTATTTAACCGCAGAGACGCAGAGGACACAGAGAGGAAATAACTGTTAAACCTCCGCTTTCACCAATTCACGAGATTGAGTAGTAACATTACCATTTGATGCTTCTGTTACTTCTTCTAGCCAAGGCTCTAATTTGGCTGGAGCGCGGTAATTTTTGAATTCTTGCCTGATATTAGCGATGATACTGTTACCTGGGATATTTTTGGTTTTAATCCGAAAGATCAAGTGATCCCAAGCAGCTTCAAGAAATGCTTTGAACAAAGCAAAGACGTGTTTCAAATTGTGTGGTGATAACACTCCTTTCAAACCATAAGCTTTCCACAAAAATTTGAGATACCAGAGGGCAACAAAGAAGTGAGACCATTGAATAGAAACATAGATGTTTGCACGCTGAGGTTCATACTTTGTCAGGTGCAAGAAGTTATCGAAATCATTGCTCATGGTGAAACCAAAGGGCAATTGATCGGCGATGTGGGTGTGTAAGAATCCGATATTGGCTTTGCGTTCTACCAATTCATCAAGATGTTCATACACCGCATTCATGATTTGCACGACATATAAACGACCTGGTTTTGCCACAACGTTTTTAAGGAAATCTAAATCCAAATGCCATTTACCTACAAACATCGGAATTAGCATTTTGAACCACCAGATGTTTTCTAGGTACATCCGCCAAGTCATGATACTAGCGTCACCAATTTGCTTTTCATGACGGCTAACCAAAACATTGGTGCGATCAATCATGTTCAAAGCAAATTTGTTGTACAAGGCGCATTTCTCTTTAGCGTTAGCTTCACCTGCTAACTTCGCACGAATAATTTCTGTGACGCTTTCAATTTGAAAGGACATCATCGTCAACCCCTGAGAATAGAAGGGGTCGAAGATAGCTGCTGCATCACCAATGATGTACCAGTTATCTTGGGAGTACATCTGCTTACTCTTATGCGCTATCCTGGGCCAGTGGTGGAAGTCAACTTCTTCTCCACTCTTGAGTAAGCGGTAAACAACGTTGTGATTCGCTTCTAAGAAAGCATAGAACTTTTCTTTGGTATTAACGCTGTGGGGGGAAATAATGTCGTGATGGTAGAGTAGTCCAATGGACAATTCCATGTTCTGGGTGTCAGTTGGTAACATCCATACCCAATGTCCGTGACCCATCCAGTGATTTGCTGCGTAGTAATGGCTACATGTACAAACGTAGGGGTCATAGCCACTGTGGAAAATGGTACGATCCACATTTCTGACTCGCATCCATACTGAACCGTTGTTAATACCGTAGAGGTTTTCTGGGCTAGTAATCAGATTGTCTGTTTTGCGACCAATGAGGAACTTACGACCAGCAGAATCAATCACGTGTTTAGTTTTTAATTCCAGATAGCGATCGCCCTGTTTGACATGGACAGTGTTCAGTTCATCGCCAGGGGTGAGATCCACATCCACAACTCGACCGTTGTAAAACTCAGCTCCCATATCCTGATTCATTCTCAGCAAGTCTCGCTCAAATTTTGGGCGATTGATCAGCACGGAAGCAAGGGGAGGTTGTTTTACAGTCCAGATATGATAGTAGTCTTCTGTATTCTCCGTTTTTCCAGCTTCTTTAGCCCAATGAAAGTTTAAGCCAAACTTGGGTGGGTGATTTTCAATCATGTAATCATAAAGTCCCAACTCCTTACAAATCATCAGGGTGGAGATTTCAACGGTTGATTCACCAACCTTCATGTCTCTATCAGTACGTTCTTCCGGGCGGGGATCAACTAAAGCAATTTTGATGTTGGGAATATTGAGTAGCAAGTGACGAGCCTGACAGACTCCTCCAATGCCAGCACCCATAATTACAACATCATAGACTTGAGATTGAGTGTTGTTAGTTGTCATATTCTTAACTCTGATAAAAGGTTTATTTGGGTAATTCTTCTTTGTGTCTTAGTGTCTTGGTGGTGAAAAATCATTTTGGCAACACAAAGCACTAAAACACCAAGAAAAACACTGCGGAATCGAAAGCTAAAACTTAGCTACCTACTTTGACTAGCTCCGGTAACTTGGTATCATTTGCATCTACAGTTGCCAAATTCTGCCAAGGCTGGAGTTCAGTCCGGGGTTGATAATTCTTGAACTCTTCTCTTTGCTTAGCAACTGCGCTGTTGGTGGGAATATTTCTGGTTTGGTAGTCAAAAATCAACTCATCTACATAAGATTGAGCAGATATTTTCAGCAAAGTTAAAACTCGTTTGACATTTTTCGGTGCTAGCAAACCTGACAAACCAAATCCTTTCCAAAGCAACTTCAGATACCATAAAGCAACGAAGAAATAAGTGTTTCTCATCTCGGCATAGATGTTGCAGTGTTTAGGCTCGTATTTACTCAGACCTATGTACTTACTAACATCCTTAGTGATTGAATACCCAAAAGGTAATTCATCCGTACGATGAGTATACATAAATCCCAGATTCTGCTTCTTCTCCAACAGCTTGTCAAAAAGCTTATATGCTTCTTCCAAGGTTTCAGCCACAACCGCACCACGTCCCTGTTTGCCAAACTTGTGGAGGAAGGGCAAATCTAAGTGCCATTTGCCGATATACATTGGGATCAGCACCCCGAACCACCACATATTTTCGAGGAAGATCCGCCAACTCATGATACTGGCGTTACCAAGTTGTTTTTCATGGTGGCTAACGAGGTGATTATTGCGAGCAATCATGTTGACAGCAAAGTTGTTGTAAACAACCCGCTTCCTCTCTACATCAGCCTCACCTGCAAATTTTGCGCGGATGATTTCTGTGACATTCTCGATTTGAAAGGACATCATTGTCATTCCCATCGAGTAAAAAGGATCAAACATGGCTGCTGCATCACCAATGACATACCAGTTATCTCTGGAGTACATCTGCTTACTCTTATGTGCTAGCCTTGGCAGATAATGGAAATCTACTTCCTCCCCACTCTTGAGCAATTGGTAGACAACATTGTGATTAGCCTCTAGAAAAGCAGAGAACTTTTCCTTGGTATTAACGCTTTGAGCAGGTATGACCTCATGATGGTGGACTAAGCCGATGGACAGTTCCATACTTTCGGTATCCGTCGGGATCATCCACACCCAATGTCCATGACCCATCCAGTGATTGGTTGCATAGTAATGGCTGCATGTAGCATTTTCAGGATCATAACCACTATGGAAAATAGTGCGATCGACATTTCTGACTCGCATCCATGCTGAACCATTATTCACACCGTAAAGATTCTCTGGTCCAAAGACCAAATTATCTGTCTTCCGACCGATGATGAATTTGCGACCAGCTGCATCAATAACATGTTTGGTCTTTAATTCCAGTTGCTGATCACCTACTTTAACCTGTACACTATTCAACTCATCGCCAGAGGTGAGGTCAACATCAACAACTCGACCGTTGTAAAACTCAACCCCCATCTCCTTATTCATTTTCAGGACATCGCGCTCAAATTTGGGGCGATTAATCAGAACAGAAGCCAGGGGAGGTTGACGGGTAGCCCAAAGATGAAAATAGTCATCCGTGTTTTCTGTTTTAGCAGGATCTTTAGGCCAATGAAAGTTTAAGCCAAACTTGGGTGGGTGATTTTCAATCATGTAATCATAAAGTCCTAACTCCTTACAAATCATCAGGGTGGAGATTTCGACAGTTGATTCACCTACTTTCATATCCTTATCCGCCCGTTCTTCTGGGCGGGGATCGACTAAGGCAATCTTGATGTTAGGAATATTGAGTAGCAGATGGCGAGCTTGGCAAATTCCTGCCATGCCAGCACCCATAATCACAACATCGTAAACTTGGGATTGAGTATTGTTCATCAACATTGGCTTTTGTGTAGTTAAAATTTAGCGAAACTTTTACACCAAACTCTGCGTTCCCACCGAAGCTTTGAGCGGAGGTTTCCTCCGATCAAACTTCTCTCTGCGCCTAACTCCGCGCCCCTTTACGTTTCACATCACAACTTCTTTACGCAAAGTTGTACCTAAACTTATGCCCTCAGAAAAGTTAATTCATTACCTCCCCTCTCTGTATAAATGCCATTTGTTGATTGTGGTTTAGCATCCTGTACAATCAATGCAACCATCCTTTGTGAGCCTCGTGTCAACTGCACAGGGAAAGTGAGAACTTTGAGTTGACTACCAGCAGACATATCACGGAACAGTACGCTGTCTCCTTCAATCTGGGCAATTCTCAAGCTGATGTCCTTGGCTCCAATTGCTTTACGCAGGGCTTCTACAGCCGTCCAAATTCGCATTCCAGCCAAATCCCCTGAGTCATCAGAACGCAGCAGCAGTTGTTGCATTAACGGCTGTCGTGCTTCACTGAGTAATGCATTCCAGTCTTGCTGGCTACGATGACTTACAGGCTCAATATCGCAACCTTGAGACCCTTGTCCGGCGACACACAGACAGACGCGCTGATCGTGAGAAAGAGATACTTCTACTCCCTCCATTCCGACTCCATCCACCATTGGTTTTCCAGATGCACTCCAGTGAATTTGTGTTTGCGAGACATCGGAGTTTAGTAGTTTACCGAGAGCCTGATAGAATAAAGGCAACTCTTGGGTGTGACGTTCATCTGGCGAGAGAGTACTGATTTCAGGCAGATAAGCCAGGGAAATCTCAGGGGCGCTAACTCCAAAAGAATCGGCGCGATCGCTAATTTTTTGGTGCAATAGTACTTCATCTCTGCGTTGCGGATCAGCCAATTCTTCCACCGTCGGATTATCTTTACGGTGTTCTAGTAACCGTGCTTCGTATCCACTCAGTTTTTCGACAACACGCCCATCTTCAGTTATGACAACTACACTATTGCGGAATTGCTTCCCTGATTGACCCTGGGGTACGGTGATACAGATACAGGAATCACTCAACTCACTTTCTGGCTGGTAGATTTCGATCCGTTCAATCATGACAGGTAGGCAATTATCTTGCGGGATCAACAGTTGTCCAGCTTGGAGTAACGAGTCTCTGTAATAAGGATCTCCGAGTAAGAATGGCCCTTCTGAGCGATCTACATTGTCTGCTTGAGCAGAGGAGAAACTAAAGTTTCTCTGAGTACGGAAGACACATTTTTCAGCATCCAGCGTGTAAATTTGCTGCAAGCGTTGGAAACGCGGCCCCTGGAACAGCAACCAACTATAGAGATCCTCTTGGGGTCGAATATCTAAGGCTGTAGATGGGAGTTCGACTGACTCTGTAGCAGGAGTTTTCTGGCTGCCAAGAACAAAAGTAGCAGAAAAATGGCTAATATTAAATCCTGTTTTTTCAGTCTTAATAGTTACACACACCTCCTGGGGAGCATTTTTAGACTCTCGCTCAAGTACCTCTGCATGAATTTCGATATCTAACCCTTTTTCTGGATCAACAACAATTGGGCGCTCTAGGCGGATATCTGCAATTTCTAGAGTTGCTAGAGTGTTCTTATCCGTAACATAGGCAACTGCTTGAGCCATAGCCTCTAAGCCAAAAACCGTGGGAAATAGGTATGAACCTTTATAGAGATGATCCAGAAGATAAGAATCTCGCTCTAAGCTCAAATGCGCCCGTGCAACCATTTCCACACCCGGTTCACACAGCAGCACCCGTTCTAAGAATTTTGACTCTTTGGGTGGTAAACACCTTTCAGGGAACCAAGTATCAAAGCCACTGGTCTCAAAGGCAGAAAGAGCTTGCATAGGAGCAGCAACCACTACTCGCATATCAGCAGCTTCGTTCTCGATTAGATGCAAGAACCGATCTACACCTGCATCTTTGGGGATCGCCTTAATTCCCATTTTATTCAGGCTGCGAACACTACCCATCCGCGCTCCCATACCGACTTCTTCCCAGACACTAAATGCCATGGAAACAACCGCAGTTTCTGGGTGTTGAGCTTTAAAGCGGCGCAAAATCAAATCTAAAGCTTCATTAGAGAAACCGTACCAAGCATTACGCTGCATTCCGGTAATACCGATGACGGATGAGAAACCAGCAAAGAGCTTCAAAGGCTTTTCAGCAAACTCCTGACATAAATTAAGTATGCCTTTAAGCTTGGGCTTAATTTCATCAAACGCAGCTTCTGTTGACACTTGCTCAATCAGTCTTGGCCAATTGAGGGCTGCTCCGTGAATGATTCCGGTAATCTCGCCAAGATCCTGGCGAATGTGTCGCAGGACAGCCCTTAAAGATTCGGGATCAGCAACATCGCAACTGTAGCAAAGACAAGTTAATCCTTCAGCACTAAAGCGTTCGAGAGTCCGCATCACCTCTGCATTGCCAGAACCAACAGTATGTTTGTCTGGCAGCGGCGAACGACCAACTAGAGCCATGCGTACCCCTGTTTTCTTCGCCAAAGCTAAGGCACATTCCGCAGTAATACCCTTGGCTCCACCAGTAACAAGAATCACATCTTTAGAAGACCAGGTAATATTTCGTTCTTCATACTCGGCTGGTTCTTGAACTTGTGGACGAGGAACGTAACGCTTCAAGGTTGCATCATAACCCGCAGCTAAGTAGAAATGAGAGGTAGCAAGCTCTTTTGTTACACATTTGGCGATCTTGGTGGGACTAAGCTTGGTAGAAAAATCAATGACTCGTACTTTGAGATCAGGGCGTTCTAAATGCAGACTGGATGCAAAACCGATCGCACAGCATTGCTCGATATCTGCAAGCGGTGGCTGTGTGCCGAAATGTCCACCACCAAATTGAATATACGCTACTGTTGTATGGGTGCGGGATGCTTGGGAAGCTAGCGGGGGAGTGGCTATGCTGCGTAACCGCTCAATCATGTTGAGTAAAAGAGTGTCTGCTGACGACCCACTACTCGGTTTTTGTGGAAGTACAGCGATAAAGTGAGTAAAGTCAGTGTTACCAATGACTGCTTCAGCCTGTGCTGTCGCAAAGGATAAGATCTGCGCTTGAGCGCCTTGGTTCCGTAGTTTTTTACATAACGCTTCGGCAATGGCGGTTTCAGTACTTTCACAGAGGATAACAGCGTTGGCAGTTTGCCAGTTCTCCTCAGGATGCTTCCCAAAAGCAACTGGTGTAGATACCTCTGCAATGGTTCTAACTATGTAATCACGTACCCGTGGTTTGCGATCGCGCTCTGGTGTTTGTGTTAATTCAGTTTGCCTGCGAGCCTGTAGCTGAGAGCCACTTGTAGAATTTTTAACTCCATTGCTCCCATTGCTGCTTTGTGGCATAACTAGGCGAATCGCCTCAGCAATCTCTTGAATTGTGGCATTAGCCATAGACGCAGGATCAACCTTACCTGCAACACCAAATTGTTGGGTGGCAGCAGCAATTAATTCCCCTGCTTTAATAGAATCAAGGTTGAGGTCATCGAGCAGTCTAATGTTGGGTGTAACGCTTTGTTGTGGAAAACCTGTTTGTTTAACAATAAAGTCCACAAGAAAGTCCACAAGAAAGTTTTCTACACTACTAGTTTGATTGCCATTAGTAGCAAGACTATGAGTTGGAACTATCTCAGCTATTTCTGGCTGAGAACTGTTTTCTGGAATAACTAGCCGAATCGCCTCAGCAATCTCTTGGATTGTGGCATTAGCCATAGATGCAGGATCAATTTTACCCGCAACACCGAATTGTTGGGTGGCAGCAGCAATTAATTCCCCTGCTTTAATAGAATCAAGGTTGAGGTCATCGAGCAGTCTAATGTTTGGTGTGACGCTTTGTGGTGGAAAACCTGTTTGTTTAACAATAAAGTCCACAAGAAAGTTTTCTACACTACTAGTTTGATTGCCATTGATATGTGGTTGAGCAGTTTCAGGGATTTCAATTTGCGTCTCTTGGGGAACTTTTGCCAAACTAGGAGTTCGTGAAGAACCATTATTTTGACTAGAGAAACCATTCTTCGAGGAGCCATTTTTGCTAGAACCATTGCCGTTGCTTTGGCTAGGAATATGGGACAAAGTTTGCAAGTCTGCTCGGATCACCTCTGTTAAAAACCTGCCTCGTTGGGAAATATAATTAGACAGGATTTCCCAAGGAACTTGGTTTTCTGGACTAGGTAGTGTCTCTAGAGAAGCAGGAGAGATTTTGGATATTTGGTCGGCAGATATCTGGAATGGTCGCTCTACAGGATTTTCAATGAATACTCGTGCTGATACTGGTACAAAGGGACGCACAAGACGATTTTCGTAGAGGACTTCCCATTTTATTTCATTGCCACGCACAAATATCGCAGCTAACATGACATGCAAATCTCGGTGTAGTCCGGGTTTAGATTCAACCGGGAAACAAGATGCTTTCTTGGTATCATTAATATCGCTGACTAAACCGGAAAGGACTTTCCCTGGCCCTACCTCCACAAGTAAATCACAGGTTTGATTCAGTGTTTTCACTAGTGAGACAAAATCTACCTGCGCCAGAATTTGATTGGCAAAGTGTTCACGTAACGATCGCCCCTGGTTTTGCTGCTGACCATCTACACTCGAAAATAAAGATACATTGATTTGTTCTAATTGCTCTGGGATCAGTTCTTGCTTTCTGAGATGTTCGGCTGCGGTTGCAACTAATTGCGAGTGGAAAGCATTGGAAACCGGCAACTGATGAGTGCGAATTCCTGCTGCTTGAGCTAGGGCGATCGCCTGTTCCACACTAGTCGATTCGCCAGAGATCACCATCTGTTTTGGACTATTGATGTTAGCCAAAACAACATAACCACTGACTTGCTTGAGAATATTCTCTGCTGTTTCTTGAGAGCAAGCTAGACTTGCCATCGCACCTTGATTTTCGCCTTCCACATTCGCAGACATAGCCTGTCCGCGAATTGCGGCTAGATGTAAAAGTGATTTCTCGTCAAAGGCTCCGGCGGCGTGAAAAGCAGTGAGTTCGCCCAGGCTATGACCACCTACAGCAACAGGCTTGATCCCCAGACGCTTAAGATAGTGCAACCAAAGCAATGAAGCCAGAGAGATTGCAGGTTGAGCAACTGCTGTTTGGGCTAGTGCTTTTGACCATTCTGCAACTTGCTCTTGGTTGACAGCACGGTCTAGGGGTAGATAAATGGACTCTCGCACACCACCAAAGCCAGCTTCACGCAGCCAGATATCGGCTTGCTCTACCAGTTCTCTAGCCCAGGGATAACGCTCTACCAGCCAACGACCCATATTCAATTTCTGGGAACCCTGGCCAGGAAAGAGAAAACCGATTTGGTTTTGTTGGACACTATTTCCTACCCACACTTCTTTTTGCGGGCTAGTAACTAACTCTCCTTTTTTAGGGGGTGTTTCATGCAACAATTTTTCTAACAGAGTCAGATGGTTAACTAACTCTTCAGGCTTACCTGCGATCAAAGCTGCCCGAATTGGCAGTTGGGGCTGGAGATTGCGGCTCAGGTGTGCAGCCAGATCAACTACTTCTGCAAAACTCAAACCTTCTGCGGTATTGATCAAAGTCCGCGTTTGTTCGAGTAAAGCCGGAATTGATTCAGCACTCAAGACAAAAATCTCTGTATCCTGATTGGAAACTAGCAGAGATTGTTCTTCAATAGAGGTTTGCAGTTTCTCGGCTGGAGCATCGCCAGATTCCAGGGTGACATGGCAATTAATACCGCCAAATCCCATCGCAGAGACGCCAGCACGCAGAATATCTGTTTGAGGACGAACTTCTCCTTGCAAAATCGGGTAAAGAGAACGGGCGGAAGTCTCAAATATTGCGTTGGGTTCTTGGCAGTCAGCTACTGGTGGGATGACTCGGCGGTTGACAGCCATGACTGATTTAATGAAGGCTCCAATACCTGCTGCGGCTTTCGTGTGACCAACTAAGGATTTAAAGGAGGTGATTCCACAGGAACGGGGATCGGGTTCGCCATCAGTACTCATGGCTAAGGCTATACCTTCTAGTTCTGTGCGATCGCCTACGACTGTCCCAGTTCCATGTCCTTCGACAAAATCCAATGTATGGGGACTGTAACCAGCTCGATCATAAGCACGGCGCAAAGCCGCAGCTTGTCCTTCACGGTTAGGAGCTGTAATCCCGCCTTTACCATCAGATGAGATGCCCCAACCTTTTAAGACTGCATATATATAGTTACCATCGGCGCGAGCATCTTCTAAGCGCTTGAGAACTACAAAACCGCATCCTTCACCAGGAATGAAGCCACTGGCTCTGCGGTCATAAACTTTCATGTCTGTACCAGTCAGAGCGCCTGTTTTGGCGAACCCAATCAATTCAAAGGTGTCGAGACTGATATCTACGCCGCCTGCAAAAGCCAGGTCTAAGTCACGATTCATTAAAGCGGTAGCAGCGTTAGCCACAGCAATGAGGGAAGAAGAACAGGCTCCATCGACTGTGTAACCGCCACCGTGAAAGTTAAAAAAGTTGCAAACTCTGCCTGCGATCGTGTTGGAGAGATTACCTGCGAGTGTGTCTTCTGTAATTGGTGAGAAAACAGACTTGTAGTAAGCCTCCATAGTCTCCACCAGGGAGTCGATCGCTGATGGTGGAAGTTCCTGTGCTTGGGCTGTAGCAACCAAGGCACGCCGGACATAGGGCCAGCGCATTCTCATGCTGGTGGAGCGTGAAAATTCTCCTGTCAGTGTGTTGCCAAGCAATACGCCAGTGCGTTCGGTGGGAATATTTTTACGGTTATATCCAGCATCTTCCGCAGCTTGGATGGCAACTTCCAAGGCTAGCCATTGAGCAATGTCCGCAGAATCTACTACACTTTTAGGAATGCGCCATTTAACCCAGTCAAACTCAAAACCATCAATCACAGCCATACGGCTGCCATATGTCTTGTCTGGCGCATCGGGATCTGGATCGTAATAGTCAGAAATGGGTAATCTTTGATTTGGCGATCGCCGAAATTGTTGTCGCCTTGCTACTATGTTTTCCCACAGTTGTTGTAAATTATTGGCACCAGGATACCAACAACCCATGCCAACGACTGCAATTTCATTAGGGTGAGATGCTGTGCTGTGCATATCGGTAAGTGCTTTAACTTCACTTGGAAAATATTACTTAGCCTGCCAAAAGGAAAATTACCTTAACCCAACAAGGAGATATAATTAACTTCGGTACAAAATGAAAAAAATTGTAAAACACTGTGATGCAGGTAATTTAAATCCTTGATTGACTATTTTTTCAATACCAAACTATGATGCTGCCTCGATTTCAAAACATTCCCAAAAATAATTAGTTGTGGGTAGTTTGAGGAGCTAAATTAAGTGCAAAATAGATCTGAGCTTGTCCAACTCTGATGATATCTGCATCATTGTTAGAAGGTTCAGTAAATCAAGGAAGTAATTATCGCAAAGATTATTTACAACACGTCCATTTTGACAAGTATTGTGTTACTCTCTCCTCAAAAAGGCAGCAGGAAATTAATCAAAAATTGGACAGTTGAAGAAATCCTGAAATCAGGACAATATGAAGAAATAGAGATTGTGCGAATAATAGTAATGCCTAGTTTCCATAAAGCTGCATTTAGATGATTTTGTCAGGAATATGGACTGCAAATTTGAAAATTCAATTTTGCTTGCGACTAATCATGTAAGTGCAAATTTACAGAGAATTGGCATCACAGCAATCTCACAATTTCTGGAAATTGAGCAGAAAAATAGCTATTCCTGCTGATACTTTAAACTTGATGCTGCTGGTCTGATATCCGGAGGTGAAATTTTGGTGTTCTTTATCCCAATACCAACATAGAGGTATTGAAATACTAATAAAACAGTATGCTAAAGTAAGATTTGTAACTTCTCTATCAGATTATAAAAACTGGCTACGCCTTATAAAGCAATAATTTGAAGAAATCGTGTCAGTTAATATCCGTAATTATTCATGTACGAGTTATCCTGTTCTTAAAAAAGAGTTTACTTAAATTTCCCATATTTGCAAGTTTTCATGAAATTGCTTTGTTTATCTCAACCTTACGTGCCTCAATCTTACCATTTCCCTATGAAATATAGACTATCAAGCTATTTTGATGAGAGAAAATTACTGGTATTCCATCACTTTAGGCAAGTATATAAATAATCAATTTTTATATCTCAGCTTGTTCAGAATAGTAGCTTACAATCAATTCAGGAAGGAAATTAACATTGATAAATCAATAGATAAACATTGGCAACAAATTAAGACAGCACATATTTTATAAATAAGTTAATATAATTAAAAGGCTCCTTATCAAAGGGATAACCATTTTTGAAGTAAAACGGATAATCATAAATGTAGTTTTTCAAAATCCGTTGATTATTTAATTATTATTTTAGAATTTGATATTTCATAAAAGAAGAAAGATAGTTACAAAGAAAGGCAGAGGGCAGTCCTAATGGAAAAATTTCACGAACTTTGCCATGAAAAAACCTCACAAGAGGTGCCCCTCTCCTTGGTCTACGGTGTACACACAAGTCTTAAATCGCTTATGAATCCTGGTTTTACCCCACCCTAACCCTCCCCTTGCAAAGGGGAGGGAACTGAATTTTCGTTTTCTCCCCAAATATTGGGGCAATAAGGGGGAGGTGACTTTCAGGTGTAAACCACTAAAATAAAACGCTTCGAGATGCGTAGCACCAAGTCCCACGATAAAGCGCGTGGGTTCCTCCTGCCTTCTGAATTTTTGCTTTACCTCTTGTCATCCAACATCCCTTCTGATATATTCGCAATATCACTAAAGACCAAAAGGTCTGTGAATAATGATGCCAAATGTCCAAAGCAAAAATTACTAGAGAAAAAATTCTGAGAAAGGCAGCAGAACTGTTTAACCAGAAGGGTTATAGTGGTGTTTCGATGTCGGATATTATGCAGGCTACAGGATTGCAAAAAGGAGGAATATATAACCATTTTCAAAGTAAAGAAGAGTTAGCATTACATGCTTTAGATTTTGCCTTTAACCTTGTTAATCAACGTTTTCTTGATGCAATCAAAGGAAAGACTCATGCGATTGAGCGCCTACAAGCCATCACTTCTGTCTACCTCAGTTTTGTGCTTGGGGAACCACTTATTCCTGGTGGATGTCCGATCTTGAATACTGCGATTGAAAGCGACGATACAAATTTGGTTTTACGTGCAAAGACGCAGGAAGCAATGAACAGTTGGCGACAACTTATTTGCCAAATTATCGAAAAGGGAATTGCTGAAGGTGAAATTTCTCAGGCTGTGGAGGCAGATGTAGTTGCAACCATTCTCATTGCTAACCTTGAAGGAGCTTTGATGATGAGCCAACTCTACAGAAAGCGTATTCACATGGAAAGAGTTATTGAGCATTTAAATCAGTATTTGACAAGCCTTGTTTCTCTAAAAGAAGAACTTGAGTACAGATAAATTTTTTTGCTCTTTTAAAGACCGACTGGTCTGGCTCTTTTGCAATTAGCAAATTTTCAGCGAGGTCAAAAAATTGATGGGTGCAAGTTTTCAGCAACATAATCAACATAATTATTTGTAAATGAGGTTTACATATGCCCCATTCCAAATGCAAGCAAGTAAATGTTGCGATCGCTTTTGAAGGATAAAAGGCATGAAAACAAAATCATCTGATGAGCTTGCGTTTAAACAGGTAATACCTCACTTCAAGTCAACAACCAGAAGGCTAACGCTAATAGGCAGCATCCTCCTGCTATTTGGCCTGACTATTGGTATCACACGCTTTTCAATGGACAAGCGAAATGTAGAAAGTAGTGCAGATGTTAGTCTTCTCACTGTCAAAACTACCAACGTCAAGCCAGTAACTTCTTATCAAGTCTCACGCACCTACACAGGAGAAGTACAAGCAGTTCGAGCCAGTGAACTAGGCTTTGAGCGGGGTGGAAAACTAATTTGGTTTGGTGTTGATCGGGGGAATCGGGTCACTACTGGAACTGCTTTAGCCAAGCTGGATACAACTAACTTAGAAGCCAAACGTCAAGAGTTAATTGCTCAAAAAGACCGAGCTGTAGCTGTGTTGGAAGAATTACAAACCGGGCCTCGCAACGAAGATATAGCAACTGCTCGCGCTCAAGTCAAAGAAATAGAAGAACAATTAAAACTGGAACATTTAAAACGTACCCGACGCAAGTATCTGTACGAAACAGGAGCAATCTCCAAAGAGCAATATGATGAAGTAGCCTTTAACTCAAATGCCTTGTTTGAGCGCCTATCGGCAGCTAAAAGTAAATTAGATGAGTTATTGGCAGGAACACGTAAAGAACAGATAGCAGCCCAAAAAGCAGCAGTCAAACAACTAGAAGCCGGCATTGCTGACATCGAAATCACCATAGCCAAAAGTACTATTAAAGCTCCTTTTGCTGGGATTATTGCAGCTCGACGGCTGGATGAAGGAACTGTTGTCAATGCAGGTCAAGCAGTGCTGCGCCTAATGGAAGATGTGAGACCAGAATTAGAAATCGGTATTCCTGTATCATTACTTTCCCAACTCCAAGTAGGTACTAAGCAAAGCGTGCAAATTGGGGAAACAACATACGCAGCGAAAGTATCATCTATTCTGCCAGAAATTGATCTAGCTACCCGTACTCGTACCGTCATCCTGACATTAGAACAGTCGGCAAAGCAATCAGTAGCACCTGGGCAAATCGGGCGATTAAAAATTGCTCAAACCGTCTCAACTACTGGGTACTGGTTGCCAATCTCAGCACTTGTACAAGGAAAACGTGGCTTGTGGTCTTGTTATGCCTTAACTGAGACGGAAAATTCCCCAAAGAATTTATCCTTAGCGAATGCAAATGCAACAAAACCCTATCGCGTCGAACGTCGGGACGTGGAAGTTGTGCATACCGAAGGCGATCGCGTTCTAGTCCGGGGAGCAATTGAGTCTGGTGACAATGTGATTGTTGACGGAATACAACGAATTGTGCCTGGTCAGCTAGTACATATTGCAGGCTCTTAAGACAAGGACGGAGAGGACAAGGGGGACAAGGGGGAATAATTTAACAAGTCTCTTTCCCAATGCCCAATTCCCAATCCAAAATCTAAAATATAAAATCCAAAATGCTTGCTCAAAATGATAAAGCAAATACTCTTTCTAGAGCCTGGAAAATCCTAGCTCTAACTAACTTAGCCGTTTTTGCGGCTTCCCTTGATGCAACAGTGCTATTTGTTGCTTTCCCCAGTATTCAGAGTACATTTTCTGGGGTTTCCGCAGCACAGCTTTCATGGGTTCTGAACGCATACACAGTCTTGTATGCTGCACTTTTAGTACCAGCCGGGCGTTTGGCAGACCGAATTGGTCGGCGAAAAGTATTTCTTTCGGGTGTAGCAACGTTTACTGTTGCTTCTTTGTTGTGTGGTATAGCATCTAACCCTGAGCTATTGATTGCGGCTCGTGCTTTTCAAGCTGTTGGCGGTGCAATGCTCACTCCTGCTTCACTAGCGTTAATTCTGAGTGCATTTCCTAAGAACAAGAGAGCAACAGCAGTCACCTTATGGGGTGCTGTTGGTGGTTTAGCAGCAGCAATAGGCCCTTCCTTGGGAGGGGTAATCGTGCAAACTTGGGGTTGGCGCTGGGCATTCTTCTTAAATCTGCCCATCGGTGCTATGGCTATGATCCTGGGAAATCGATTGCTGTTTGAGTCACATGATCCTGACACCAAGGATGTACCAGACATTATCGGTGTGCTACTGTCAATCGCTGGAGTTGCTCTTGCAGCTTTGGGAATAGTTCAAAGTGACGAGTGGGGTTGGGACAATAGCCGGACAATCATTACTTTAGTTGTTGGAATCATACTGCTGATTTTGTTTTTGCGTCGTTCGGCTCACGTCAAATCTCCAGCGCTCGATTTGAAACTCTTTAATGACTCAAACTACCGATTTTCCAACTTAGCAACCCTAGTTTTCGGCATGGCTTTTAACGCCATGTTCTTCGGACTTGTACTGTTTCTGACTCAAGTTTGGGGATACTCGACCTTTGCTGCTGGACTGGCGATTACTCCTGGGCCACTGATGGTTGCTTTGGTGACGCCATTTGCTGGTCGGATTGCTGATGCTCGAGGTCATCGGATTCTGATTGTACCCGGTGGCATCATCTTTGCATTAGGAGCCTTGTTATTGTACACCCAAGCACAGGTAACGCCATCTTTCTTGACGATTTGGCTACCATCAGCAATTTTAATTGGAATTGGAGTTGGGTTACTCCTGTCAATACTCAGTAGTGCGGCGGTACATAGCATTCCACCAAATCGCTTTGCAGTTGGGAGTGCAATTAACCAGGCAATTCGTCAAATCGGATCTGTTTTAGGAATCGCCCTGGTGATTGCACTTTTAGGTAGACCATCGTCAAGTGAATTACTTGATGCTTTCGACAGAATCTTTGCACTTCTAATTACAGGTGGTTTGCTCACTTCATTAATTGGTTTGAAGATCAAAACTCGGTGAAATTGAGGAATAATTGAAAATTTATTTCAGAGAAAGCGATCGCTGACTGGTGCGCCAAACAATCCAACCCGACTCAGGTGTTGTACACATATTAATTCAGTAAACAGTACTAACCGCAGTTATCAGGCATATGACGCGGGATTTAAACCCACCAACAATGCAAACTGTTACCCAAGCAAATTGATAACTGATAACTGATCACTGATAACTGTTAAAAAAGGGCGTCAGAATTATGTCAACTCTGTTTTACCGCAATGTCCAATTACTACTTCTGACAATTTGCTTGATCGTTGTGTGGGGACTCTCTGCATTTCTGACTATGCCCCGCCTTGAAGATCCTGTCTTAACTCAGCGCAACGCTTTAATTAAAACTGCTTTTCCTGGAGCAACTGTCGAGCGTGTGGAAACGCTTGTTACCGATAAAATCGAGGAAGAATTATCTGATATTGAAGAGATCAAACATCTTGAATCTACCTCACGCCCAAGTTTCTCAATTATCTCTATTGAATTAAAAGATACAGTCAAGGGCAAAGATGCTGACGAAGTTTGGTCGCGTGTACGCAATCGCATTACAGATGCGATTCCCCAGCTACCATCAGAAGCCTCACGACCCAGGTTTGAAAAATTAGAAATTAAAGCCAATGCTTTGATCGTTGCTCTAACCTGGAATCTCAAGCAACCGACAGACTATACAATTCTACGTCGTTTGAGTGAGGAACTTAAAGACCAACTACGCTATGTTCCAGGCACAACAAAAGTTGAAATGTTTGGTGATCCCGACGAAGAAATCATCGTTGAGATTAGCCCCTCGGATTTAGCTTCCCTTGGTTTGACAGCGCCAGAATTATCAAGGCAGATTCTCTCAAGCGATGCCAAGGTAGCAGCTGGTCAGCTACGTAGTTCAAACAACGATCTGTTATTTGAAGTTGAAGACGAACTTGATTCGCTAGAGCGAATTAATCGCATTCCGATTCGCTTTGGTAACTCAGGTCAATTTACTCGCTTGGGTGATATTGCCCAAGTCAAAAAAGCAACAATTGAGCCGCTTGCCAGTTTTGCTTTAGTCAGTGGTCAGCCAGCGATCGCCCTAGAGGTGTTGGTAGAACCGGAGAAACGTCTTGATGATTGGAAACATGGAGCCGATCAAACCATAGAAAAATTCCGCGCCCAGTTACCAAGTGGGATTGGTTTAAACCTCCTCCTGGATCAAAGCCGTTATGTCGCAAACCGAATTCGTATTGTCCTCCAGGAATTGCTGATTGGTTCAGTCCTGGCGATGATTGTCCTCTATTTTATGATGGGTTGGAGAGCGGCGCTGGTTGTTGCCGTCACCTTGCCTTTGTCATCTTTAATAGTGTTTGGCGCAATGCAAGTATTAAAGGTGCCATTGCATCAAATGTCGATTACAGGACTAATTATTGCCTTGGGTCTTCTGGTTGATAACTCCATTGCTGTGATTGATGAAGTGCAAGTCCGCCTGCATGAAGGCATGGCTCCAGAACAGGCGATCGCTGGTAGCATTAAGCACTTGACGGTTCCGCTTGTAAGTTCAACTTTCAGCACTGTTTTGGCTTTCTTGCCCATTGCTTTAGCACCTGGGGGTGTGGGGGAGTTCACAGGTACTATTGGCTTGAGTTCAATTCTGGGGATCGTTGCTTCTTTAGTTACATCGTTAACGATTTTACCTGCGGTGGCTGGGAAGTTGCATGATTGGACGCATAGGAGTAGAGGTCATGCTTCTAGCCGGAATGTTTGGTGGGAGACAGGCTTTTCTCACCCCCAACTCACGCGGGTTTACCGTTGGACTTTGGATAAAGCTCTTGCCAGACCAGTTATAGCAGTCAGTATGTGTTTAGTTTTACCAATAGCTGGTTTTGCTGTAGCTCCTCATTTAGATATAGAATTTTTCCCACCTTCAGGTCGGGATCAGTTTTACATTGAGTTGGAGCTACCAATTCAAACATCGTTGGAAAAAACTGAATCTACTGTTTTGCAAGCACGACAATTAATCCAAAAGCACCCAGAAGTAAGTGATGTTCATTGGTTTATCGGTAAAAGCGCTCCGAAAATTTACTATAACATCATCAACAACCGCGAGAATTCGTCTAATTATGCCCAAGCCCTGGTGCAACTGCAACCCAAGGTGTCACCATTGCCAGTGATTCAAGCTTTACAAAAAGAGTTGGATCAGGCATTTCCTTCAGCTATCGTTTGGGCGCGACAATTAGAGCAAGGCCCACCATTTGAGGCTCCCATTGAGTTACGGCTTTACGGGCCTGACTTGCAACGCTTGCGGGAATTAGGAAACCAAATGCGTTTAGTATTAGATCAGGTTCCTGATGTACTCCACACTCGTGCCACTCTGGCTGAGGCTTTGCCGAAACTGAGCTTAAAAATTGACGAAGAAGAAGCAAGATTAGCAGGACTTGATAAGAGTGCGATCGCCCAGCAGTTAGATAATAGCTTAGAGGGTGCTGTGGGTGGCTCAGTTTTGGAGGATACGGAAAATCTGCCAGTGCGTGTGCGTTTGTCAAATTTTAAGCGTGGTAACTTAGATCAGATTTCTTCCTTGGATTTGCTATCAAGCAACACTCCAACATCAGGTCAAGAACGTGCCAGGATTCCGCTATCAGCTGTGGGTGATGTTCAACTTATGCCTGATGTGGCAACTATCTTTCGACGCAACAGACAAAGGGTGAATAAATTACAGGGATTGCTCACAGCTGGAGTACTACCAGCGAAAGTTCTGGCAGATTTTCAACACCGTTTAGCAGCCAGTGACTTTCAGTTACCTCCTGGTTACTCTTTCGATTTCGGAGGTGAAGCAGAAACAAGAAGTACAGCAGTTACTAATCTTTTGTCAACGGTGAGTGTGTTGCTGGTGCTGATGGTGGGGACGCTGGTGCTAGCTTTTAATTCTTTTGCTATAGCAGGGGTTCTGGGATTAATTGCTATACTTGCTGCGGGTTTTGGGTTAGGCTCTTTAAGTGTTTTTGGTTATCCGTTTGGATTTAACCCCATTCTTGCCACGGTTGCACTCATAGGTATAGGAATCAATGAAGCCACTGTTGTTTTGGCTGCTTTATTAGAAGATTCCCTCGCTCAAAGCGGCGATCGCCAAGGAGTGCGTGAGGTTGTGGTTCATTCCACACGTCATATGATCTCTACCACTATTACTGATATGTGTGGTTTCTTTCCCTTGCTTTTTGATAGTACGGGTTTTTGGCCACCTTTTGCGATCGTTATGATTGGTGGTTTGATTGGTGTTACTCAATTGTCCCTCTACTGCGTACCTCCTGCCTTTTTGGTGATAGCACGTAGACGTTCTAAAATCAGTTCCTTTGCCAGAAAACTGTCAGAGTTGGATGCAAAAGTCTGAGTGTGAACTTTGCTTTTACTACTCTGTTCAGTCAGTTATTGAGATCAACTGAAAATTGTAAAGTTAACAGTGGCAGGAAGTTTGACTCTAACTAAAGCACTGCCACTGTCCAAATGCTACCAAAAAGATACCTGGAGGTAAGCTGTGAGAGTTGAGCTACTTGATCCTAAAGCATCTACTCAGCAAACACCATATTACACAAGCAAGCACAACACAGCAGACTATTTAGAATTAACACAGCTAAAATTAGAGAAAATTAGCACTTTATCGCCAACACTTAATCAGCAAATTATGGCAGAATTAGACAACCCTACAAGAGAGCTTTTGAATAGTTGTAGAATTAATGCTTATTTTTGGTCTCAAAACAGTTTTCTTCGGATTTATTGTGATAATTCTCAGCTGTTTTCTTATCTAAAAAGACGAAAAAAATGGTTGTTTTATCTTTATAAAGTAATTCATAAATTAGTGATACAAGTGAATAAAATTGAAGTTATTTATCAAGAAGGGGAGAAAATAAATGTATTCTACAGAAGATTGATTTAATTAAGTAAATTAACTACATGGCTGATTAGCAAGTTTGACTATTTGCATTCTATTTCTATTATGAGTAAGTAATATTTTAAAGAAAATTATATTTTTTGTGAAAAAACTATGACGAAATAACAAATAAAAGGAATGTCAATCAAGAAAAATTAAATTACAATGAATAATCATAGTTTGTAGTTTTACTTATTTTGATGTCCTCTTCTAGACTACTACCTATCACTATTGATGCCCATGCTCCTCTTCCAATTACTGTTCAGGTATCTGAACAGATTAAATTATTGATTGCAATAGAATATTTGAGACCTGGGGATAGCTTGCCAACAGTTATTCAACTGGCAGAATACCTGAACATAAATCATAATACTATTGCATTAGTTTATTCTGAATTAATAGAAACTGGATATCTTATCGCAAAACGAGGAAGAGGAACTTTTGTGGCTGAAAGTGAATTGGTTCAAAAGTCAATTAGTCGCGACTCTCTTTATAAAGTACTAGAGCAAGCTTTTTTAATAGCTACTCAGATGGGATTAAATCCATTTGATTTTGGATTAACTGCTTATGCTGTAGCAGTAAGTTCAAATGAGCGTAAACAAGTTGCTCCTTTGAAGTTGGTATTTGTAGAATCAGTGCAATCTGAGGCTGATATATATTTTCAATCTCTTCAATCAGAAATTAGTCATCCTCTATCATTACTATATTTAGAAGATTTACAAACTGCTCAATCGAGAGCTTTAAGAGAATTTTATGCATCTAATTTAGTAATTACAACTGCTCAGTATGCATATAATGTCATTCAAATTGCTGCTCCTAAACATGAAGTGATTGGAGTAAATTATGAGCCAGACATACACCTCATAACACAGATTTCAACACTGAATCGCGGCTGTCAGGTGTTACTTGTGGGTCAAAAAATGGCTGAGAGCAAAAAAATGAAACAGATGCTAGAAAAATCAGGCATTTATCATTTGAATTTGCAATCAGTAGATATTGAAAGCATTCATCAAGATTCTCAGTTTTTCAAACATATAGATATGATTTGTACTTCTCAATCTGTATTCGATTATATGCGTGAAATCAGTCCTAATCCAGAAAAAGTTGTGAATTTCAGTTTTATCATTAACAGAGCTAGTCTTTCTGTTTTAAAAACTCGCTTAGTAGCAGTTCAGATGAAAAATTAAAGGTATCGGCTCAATAAATAAGAGTAGCCGAGAAAAATAAAAAATGGAAAAATCCCTTGATGGGGATTTGGACGAATGAATCAAATTAGCCTGAAACTATCACGATACTCTCAGTGCCTGTTGTGATCGCCATCACTACTCCGCGTGATTTACATGCTGTGGAGATAATTCAGCGACATCCTAAACTCTCGCGAGTTGACACACCCGTCACCGGATTGATTCCATCAGCGCGATCGCACATCAACTTCACTTGATAAGGATCAACAATTGCACCAGAAAAATCTGCTCCTGTAATCTCTGCTTCAAAAAAGCGACTACTAGCAAGCATTGCATCCCTAAAAATGGCATTAGTTAAATTGGCTTTATTAAAAATAACGCGATCGGCAAATGCTTCTGCAAGATTAGCATTACTTAAATCTGCTTGCAAAAATGACCCCTTCGTGAGAATAGTTCCACTGAGATTTGCTCCCTGAAAATTTGCTCCCTGCATTTCTGCACCTGCAAAAGATGTTCCATGTAAATCCTGATGAGAAAAATCTCGATATCGTAAGTCAGAAAGTGTGTAGTTAACAGTATTTTCCTGTGCTAGAACAGCAGGAGTATCCAAGATTAACAGCCAGCTAGTCAAACCAATAAAAAGTAAAATATACAAAATAGACCGTAACCAAGCTGGAAATTTACACTTCATTGATAGTTCCCTAATTACATAAAAATTTTGAGTGAGATTTGATGAGGTGTACCAGGACGTGCCATGGCATATCTGGTACATTGCTATATTGCCCTATATTGCGTAATGCCAACAGATTTCTCCGCTAAAGATTTTACGCAAGGCTATACTAGTTTATTCGGTTAGAACATCCTGCATTAGATGGAAAGGGGTTATAACTTTTTTGTCAGATAATCTCTAAAAAAAATGACAAAGTTTGGAGAAACACATCAATTGTCAGAAATTATTACTCAAAATATTGCCACTGCTATAATCTCCATTATTATTCCAACTCTGAATGAAGCGGAGAACATCAAAGCCGCCTTAACTAGTACTCAACTAAGTAATCATATCGAAATCATTGTAGTTGATGGCGGCTCCCAAGACGAAACGGTAAACATAGCTGAATCATTTGGCGTCAAAGTCATCTCGGCGGCTGCGGGACGTGCCAAGCAGATGAATGCGGGTGCTGCTGTTGCTAGCGGTGAGATTTTGCTGTTTCTCCATGCTGATACCTGCTTACCACTTGGATTTGATGTCATGGTTCGCCAAGCATTAGCACAGCCTGGAGTGGTCGCTGGTGCATTTGCCTTGCGAATTGGTGCAGAACAGCCGAGTTTGCGAGTAGTAGAATGGGGGGTAAATGTGCGATCGCGTTTTTTACAAATGCCTTACGGTGATCAAGCAATATTTTTAACAAAAAAAATATTTAATCATGTTGGTGGCTTTCCAGAGTTGCCCATCATGGAAGACTTTGAATTCATGCTACATTTAAGGAACCTGGGGAAAATAACACTCATTCCTGTACCAGTTATTACCTCAGCACGTCGCTGGCTAAAAAAAGGGATTTGGCAAACAACATTTATCAATCAAATAGTGATCATCGCTTATTTTCTGGGAATCTCCCCCCAGCGAATTCGCAGTTGGTATCGTCAGGAAAAATTAAAAAGGTTTTAAGCTATTTCTCATTTTATTTACGTATTTTATTAGTGGTAGGTTGTTGATAGTTAGTAGTAAGTGGTTATTCCCCACTCCTCATACTCCCCCATCTTCCTTGCAATCAATATGCATAGAAAACCCAAACTCAAACTAGTGCTATTATCTTGTCTGGCTGTCAGTCTAATCATTGCTGCCAAACAGTTAAACATTCAGGGATGGTTGCAGACATCAATCACCTGGATCGAGAGTCTTGGTTCATGGGGTGCGATCGCGTTTATTATCATCTATAACATAGCGACATTACTATTTATACCCGGCTCCTTGCTCACACTCAAAGGAGGTTGTCTATTTGGTGTAGTTTGGGGTTCTATGTATGTGTTAATTGCTGCAACTATCGGAGCCACTTTTGCATTCATCATTGGGCGTTATTTAACACGAGATTGGGTTTGTCGACAGTTGGAAAAGCATCCAAAATTTAAAGCGATTGATCAAGCAGTTGCCAAACAAGGATTCAAAATAGTATTTTTGACTCGCTTGTCTCCCATATTTCCATTTAACTTGTTAAATTATGCTTTCGGAATCACCCAAGTTTCACTGAAAGATTATATCTTAGGTTCCATTGGCATGATTCCAGGTACTGTCATGTATGTTTACATCGGTTCTCTTGCTACCGACTTAGCCATGATTAGCACTCATCATCAGCCAACTACAGCAGAAACGGAAATTGGGAAATGGTTAATACAAATAATAGGATTAACTGCCACAGTTCTTGTAACTATTTATGTAACTAGAATTGCCCAGAAAGCTCTTCAAAAAAGCGTAGATAGTAACTAAAATTACAAA
>NZ_AJLL01000015.1 GCF_000317225.1 Fischerella thermalis PCC 7521 | reverse complement strand
TATGTATTCATCCGTGTTCATCCGTGTTCATCCGTGTTCGTTTTTTTTCAAAAATAATTATTCACCCAACGACAAAACTAAAACTTAAACTCATTCCCCATGAAAAATAAAACATTAAAAAATAAACCTGAATCCAAACAATTCCCTAACTTCTTAAAACTAACTTTCTTAACCTTACTAGCCTTTACCTTGACACTCTGTTTCAACGCAGACCTTGCATCAGCACAAGAAACCGTGAATACACCAGGATTCAATCCTCAGGAATGGTTGCGAAATGCTTTGCAGTGGATTGACAGCTTAGGTACAGTAGGAGCGATCGCATTTATCATCCTCTACATCATCGCTACAGTCGCTTTTTTACCAGGTTCCATCCTCACCTTAGGCGCTGGCGTTGTCTTCGGTGTAATTTGGGGTTCCATCTACGTCTTTATTGGTGCAACCTTAGGCGCAACCACCGCTTTCCTAGTGGGACGCTACTTAGCAAGAGGCTGGGTAGCCGAGAAAATCGCAGATAATAAAAAATTCGCCGCAATTGACCGTGCTGTTGGTAGAGAAGGACTCAAAATAGTTCTCCTCACCCGACTTTCCCCCATATTTCCTTTTAACTTATTAAATTATGCATTTGGTGTTACCGACGTTTCCCTCAAAGACTACTTTATAGGTTCTGTAGGCATGATCCCAGGAACAATTATGTATGTCTACATCGGTTCCTTAGCTGGAAATCTTGCCATGATTGGTACACAAACTCAACCAACCAACCCCACAGTACAATGGACAATTCGGATCATAGGTTTTATTGCCACAGTTGCAGTCACAGTTTATGTCACTCGGATAGCCAAAAAAGCCCTTGAGGAGGTTTTGTAGGAGGTGGGGAACTCGGGGCCCCTGGTAGGGGCAGTGGGGAGATGGGGAGTGGCGAATAACCACTAACCACTAACTAATAACTACTAATCAACAATATAAAAAAGGTTATGGAAATGTCTAATTCTGAATTTCAAAAAGTCATAGTCCGCCCACTAGATGAGTATAATCAAAGGCTAGTTTCCTACGTACATCCTCCCTACTGGGTTAATCCCAGACCTGTTGATTGTTATGATTTGGTAGTAATTGGTGCAGGTACGGCGGGGTTGGTGGTAGCGGCGGGTGCGGCGGGTTTGGGTTTGGGTTTGAAAGTAGCATTAATTGAAAAGCATCTCATGGGCGGAGATTGCTTAAATGTGGGTTGTGTACCATCAAAATGCGTGATTAGATCAGCGCGGGTTGTGGGTGAAATGTGGAATGCTAGAGACTTGGGAGTGAACATCACGCAACACATTGATGTAGATTTTCCCGCAGTTATGGAAAGAATGCGAAAGCTGCGCGCTGGTATTAGCCATCACGACTCGGCGGAACGTTTTCAAAAGCTGGGGGTTGATGTCTTTTTGGGTAACGCTAGCTTCGCCAGCAATGATACTGTATTAGTTGGTGACAAAACTCTCAACTTTAAAAAAGCTGTAATTGCCACTGGTGCAAGAGCGGCGCGTCTCTCCATCCCAGGAATAGAAGAAGCAGACTATTTAACTAACGAGACAGTTTTTTCTCTCACCCAGCGACCACAACGTTTAGCTGTCATTGGTGGCGGGCCTATCGGTTGCGAATTGGCACAAGCATTCCGGCGCTTGGGTTGTGAGGTGGTGCTTTTCCATCGCGGTTCCCACATCCTCAATAAAGAAGATGCTGATGCTGCCGAAATTGTCCAAAATGTCTTTATTCAGGAAGGAATTCGTTTGGTCTTAAATTGCCAAATGCAGCGAGTAGAAAAAACGATTGAGGGCAAGAAGCTTTATTTTAGCTGCAATGGTCGAGAAGATTCTGTCACAGTTGATGAAATTTTAGCAGGTGCAGGACGTGTCCCCAATGTAGAAGGTTTGAATTTAGAGACTGTAGGGGTGGAATATGATCAGCAACGAGGCGTGATGGTAAATGATTACTTACAGACTACCAACCCCAGGATTTATGCTGCTGGTGATATCTGCATGAATTGGAAATTTACCCATGCTGCGGATGCGGCGGCGCGAATAGTGATTAAAAATACTTTATTCTCTCCTTTTGGTTTGGGACGTTATAAACTCAGTAATTTAGTAATGCCTTGGGTAACGTATACTGATCCAGAAATTGCCCATGTGGGGATGTATGAACAAGAAGCCCAGGAAAAAGGCATTGATGTAAATACAATCAAGATACCTTTTAGTAGCGTAGATCGAGCGATCGCAGATGGTGAAGAAGATGGCTTTGTTAAAATCTTGCACAAAAAAGGATCAGATCAAATTCTTGGTGCAACAATTGTCGCCCGCCACGCAGGTGAGATGATTTCAGAAGTCACCACGGCAATTGTGCATAAAATTGGTTTGAGTAAGATGAGTAGTGTGATTCATCCTTACCCAACGCAGGCGGAAGCAATTAAGAAAGCGGCGGATGCTTATCGCCGAACCTTGTTGACGCCAAAAACGAAACGCTTTTTGGGACTGTTGATAAAGTTCTCTTGAAAATAGGGATCGGGGATTGGGGAAAGACAAAAATCAAGTATATTCTAATCAACGTTAATGGTGATGATAGCTAATCCGACTAATTAGCCAAGCGGAAGAGATGATGCCCACAAATTGAGCCAGGATGGTATTAATATTTGCTTGTACCACAAACATATCGAGTGGTTCAATCAATTGACTCGCGTTGTAGATTGCCAATCCTTCAACTTGAGTCAGGGATCTGGCTACAAGAGTACCAATGATCGCCTCAACACCAAAGAGAGTTAATATCATGCCAACACCGTTTAAAGTCAATCCCTGCCAGAGGAGACGAATGACATCTGCTTTTTTGGGATGTAATGCTGGATTTGCTGAGTGTAACTCTTTGCCAATGCGAGTATATCTCCAATCCCAATAAAGACTGATCCCCAATATCAACAGTCCACCGACTGCACAAAATAAACCTAACCAAGACATGGGATCTTGAGCCTTGAGATTGAAATTAGGATCTGCGATCGCAAATAATACAATTAATCCAGAAACTACGAGAAGGCTTAGCTGTAGACCGAAGTTAATCCAACCTATGAGACGAAAATTTGTGGCAATTTCCTGGATGTTTGGTAAGGAGGAGTGGGAGTCTAACTTATTTAACATGGTTTATTCTCAGCCACTATAGACAACTTATAGCAAAAAATAAATTTCTTGGCTCATTGGGGATTGATTGCACCTCACCCCTACACCCCTGTTTTACACAACTAGAGGGATTGACGCATTTTGCCAGACCTGAAAATATGCAAGTTATAAATGTTTCCACGCTCAAAAACTATAAAAATGCAGATAAAAAATTTACATCTACACTAGCCTGAACGAGAAAAAAATATTAAAATTCCTCGTCCCCTTGGGGACGAGGAATTTGGTAATTGCAGGACTTACG
>NZ_AJLL01000014.1 GCF_000317225.1 Fischerella thermalis PCC 7521 | reverse complement strand
CTCGTGACTTTATTCTACAACAGCTAGGACAAGAGATAGGCTGAAATACACATATTCAAATTCCTGTCAATGCCTAAGTTCTGTATTTATCATTTCTGATCCCTTATAGCCGATCCCTGATCCCTAATCCCCGATTCCCGACCTACTAGCCACTCAAAAGCGCTTCTACAAACTCATAGCTAGAAAAAGGACGCAGATCTTCAATACCTTCACCAGCACCAATGAAGCGAATTGGTAAACCCAGCTGCTGTACTACAGCTAAAGCCACACCTCCTTTGGCGGTGCTATCCAATTTTGTGAGAACTACACCTGTGAGTTCTGCGGCTTGAGAGAAAACTTCAGCTTGACGCAATCCATTCTGACCTAAAGTTGCGTCTAATACCAGCAATGACTCTATTTTGGCATTGGGTGCTTTTTTATTAATAATCCGACGGATTTTGCTGAGTTCTTCCATTAAGTTTTTCTTATTTTGTAGTCTGCCTGCGGTGTCTACCAGAAGTAATTCACTTTGCCGTGCTATTGCCGCATCGATCGCATCAAACACAACAGCAGCTGGATCAGTATTTTTCCCAGGATTGGCAATTACTTCTACACCACTGCGATCGCCCCAAACTTTTACCTGTTGTACAGCAGCAGCACGAAAAGTATCAGCTGCCGCAATCAAGCATTTATAGCCAGATTTTTGTGCCAAGTGAGCAATTTTACCAATAGTAGTAGTTTTACCAGCTCCATTGACCCCTGTGATTAACCAAATATTAAAAGCATCTTTTTCTGGCGCGAAAAACTGCTTTTGGGATTTCTCCTGTGGTCGATCCAGCATATCCCGGAGAATTTGTTTGAGGTAGGCGATCGCCTGTTCTGGTGGCAAAGCTTCTTCGCGCAGTTTGTTCTGCAAGGCGGTGATAATGTAATCTGTTGCTTCCACACCCACATCTGCCTGCAACAACAATGCCTCAATTTCTGCTACTCCGGCTTGATTTAGCGGTCCTTGACCAACAATTGCCTTGAGTTGGTTAACAATATTACGACGGGTTTTATCTAAACCCTGCCGTAGCCTTTTGAGCCAAGTAATTTCTTCAATTGAAACGTCTTCTGCGCGCCTACCCTGTGCTGCTAGTACTTCTGCTGACCATAAAAATCCTTCATCAAAGTCTAGTTCGGGTATAGCTTCGGTTGTTTCTGGAACCTCAGTCGCAGATGCAGTTGGTTTGACTTCTTCCGGTTCTGTGACTTCGATCGCAGTTGCCATTAAACGTTCTTGTTTTGCTTGTCGTTCAGCCGCTGCCTTTGCTAGTAAAGATAAACCAACAGGTTCTTGTGGTGGTGTTACTGCTTCAGTTGAGGTCTTCTCTGAGTTTTCTTCTAATGTGACAACTGGCGTTTGGGGAACATTTTCTGTTGGTGGTTCTGGTGCTGATGGTGTGACTTCAGCTAGGGTTTCAACCTTTTGTGCGGATAATGTTTCTGTTGTAGTTTCTAATGTCGTTTCAGTTACAACCTCAGTTGTTTCCTCACTAGTTGGAGTTTCTACTGACTGAGATTGTTGCTTTTGTTGAATATTTTTATAAGCAGCTTTAGCGAAGGCAAGTAAATCTGTTGCTACAGCTTGTTCTGTTTCTGCTGTTGGCGCTGTGGCTGATTCTGTAGGAGATGGCGTTGCGGCAGGAGTTTCTGCCTGTTTTTCTGGGGATGAAGTATCAGAAGAATCAGTATGTTGACGACGAAACCAATTAAAAGCCATATTTTAGTTAGTGGTTGGTAGTTGGTTGTTATACCAGACGTGCCATGGCACGTCTGTACAATAGTTAGTAGTTAGTGCTTGATGGTTAGTAGTTATTAGTTAGTAATTAATGGTAATTCTTTAACTCCCCCCACTCCTCACACTCCTCACACTCCACCCTTACGGGAAGCCGCGCAAAGCGCGTCTACACACTCCTCACACTCCCAGACGCTTCAAACAGCGCGTCTCTACATTACTCCCCACCTCCCGATCTCCCCATCTCCTCTAAACAGGCTGTTTTTGCTGTTGCGTAACTCGGCGGAGAACACCGTTAATAAACCGATGACCTTCATCTCCACTGTAACGTTTGGCTAATTCCACAGCTTCATCAATTGCTACACTGTTGGGAACTCCCAAATATAATATTTCTGCTACAGCAATTCGTAAAATATCACGATCAATTTGAGCCAGACGAGTCACTTGCCAATCTACTAGCGCTAGGCTGATTTGCTGGTCTATATTTTTGCGTTCTTCGTCGATTGTTCTGACTATTTCAATGGCGTATCTGCTAACTTCTTTGTCTTGGTTTGCTAGCTGAATTAATTCTGGAAACTCAACAGCTGCACTTAACTGGTTAATTGCTGTTTGAGTAGAAGTTATTGCTTCTTTCACCATCGTTCTAGCAACATTAAGGTCACTAGCGCGAGTTTCGCTACTGAGGAGGCGATCGTTACTGCGTTGTAGTTCAGCGACAGCATTATCCAAAGTATCTTGCACTTCTGAGCGCAGGGTGCGTACTGCTGCTAACACCAATTTTGGTAGTTGGTCTTCAGTTAATTTTTTAGGATTGGCTGGCAGCTGAGAAAGGCTCAGAAGTGCCAATTCGCGGGCAATTTGACGGGGTTTCCTGGATTGCATATGAATTTAAGTAAGAATGTATGGGGAGTATAAGTCAGGTGAATATCAACGGAGTTAACAGTATATCAGTAGTGTTTACTTGTTAATTTACATTAATCAATTTTAAGTATCTTCAACAGGAAAAACCTGCCGTTTTGCTTCTAGAGGTGATACTTCTACTTTACGGTCTTTGGTAATAATGACAGGAGGCAGGGGAGTGTTAGGGGCGACAATACCGCCAGAAACAATAATTTTGAAGGCGTCTTCTATCGACATCGACAGGTTGACTACTTCATCTTCAGGAACTACCGCATACCAACCAGTGGTGGGGTTCGGTGTTGTGGGGATAAAAATACTGAGCATAGGACGAGACATATTCGCTTGGATATCGCTGCTGACAACGCCAGTAACGAAAGCGATCGCCCAAATTCCCTGACGAGGATACTCTACCAATATTACACGGCGAAATTTACCATTTGTATCTTTGAGTATCGTCTCTAAAAGTTGCTTGAGGGTTTTGTATACCTGTCCAGCCAGGGGAATTGCCTGTAAAAATCGCTCACCAAAATCTAGTAACCAGCGCCCTACAATGTTCCTAGCCATCAAGCCAATTAGGAGAATACTTAGTAATGGCACCATTAACCCCACTAATAAATCTAGTAGATTTACTAAGATGGGGTGCATTCCAACAAAGGGATTTAATTGCTTGGGAATGCGCGTGAGAAAGTTAATGACCCAACTAGCAATGGTAATCGTCAGCCAAATGGTAGTTGCTAGAGGAATCACTACCAACAAACCAGCAATCAGGTCATTTTTTAAGTCCTGCTTCCAGCGATCGATTACCAAACCCTGATTCTCCTTTTTTAAGCTTGTAGAATTTCTGTTATCAATATTCATAACAGCAGTTTTAACAAATAGCTAAGACAGACCTGGACATTGAAAAGTCGTATTTTGCTGTTTAATTCAGCAACTTGTAGCTAAAGAACAGCTATTTTTCTAGCTTGATGAAAAAATTCAGCAACAGAAGCCAGAAGATCAAACATTGCTGTACTGTCTCCTCACCTCTGAACCCAATTTTCATCGCTTAATTGAGTTTGAGCATGTAGACTTGTACCAACTGTGATAAAAGTTGGATTATCTCAAGAGAGCATTAATTTACTTTTTAAAACTTGTAAACGATTGTTGCAAGTTTTTGGGGTATCTCTAATACTACCGCGTGCAATCCCAAGCTGGTTATTATTCCATAAGTATTTATTAGATAGCGTTTTAATCAACTTCTTGAACAAGCTAGTCTGACAACATAACTTTGGATGATTCTAAAAAATTTATTTCTGTAATGTTAATTTCTATAAACTATATTAACGGTAAGGGTATGTGGGTGTGAGGTCTAGAGGAAAAACTAGCCCCAAATAAAAAAGATACAAGCTGATGCTACTTGACCCCAGTTACTGATGGAGAGAACTGTCTTGCTGCGTGCTAACTCCCTTATGGCAAGGAAAAAGTCAAACGCAGTTAATCATGTTTTCCCTAAAACCCTACACCCTTGTTTTTGACTGTTGTCACTTTTTTGTCAGGTGATTGTGTATCTAGATCTAATATAGGCATATGCTTCATTTCCCAGATTTTGAGTAAGATAAGATACTCATAGAAAGTTTGCAAAGAACACCATGCCAACCCAGCACGTCCATCCAGACACCCACCTAAGAGAAAATACATATATATAAAACGTAGCAAGGGTCTAGCGGGTAGACGCAAAGACAAATCTTTGAGGGCACGTCGGCGTTCAACTTCTGACTTACCAAAGAATAAATCCCACCAGAGGATTTTTCCATTTTCTAGTTGATGCAGCGTTTCTTTTGCTTCATCAGTAGAGTAACGGTTGTGCTTTTCAATCCAGCGACTCAAGCCTTTGCTACAAGTGTAGTGGAGATAGGTTTGTTTTAAAAAGCTTGTTGCGCCGTCACAAACTTCTCTTTCTGTATGACCATAATCTGTAAACCAAACCTTACCATGACGGAAAAGCCGCAGTTGGTAACGAGGATACTGAGTACTGCGGCGAATCCAGGTATCCATAAATATTACGCGTTCGGCAACGTAGTAACCAATGTAACTTGGATTTTGCAGTGCTTGGTTGCATTCAGCGAATAGTTCTGGTGTCATGCGTTCATCAGCTTCTAGAATATACACCCATTCATGTTTTGGAGGTATGTTTTCTAACATCCAAGTCCGTTGACGACCGTGGCTTTCAAAGGCATGTTGAACAACACGAACAGGGTAACTACTGGCAATTTCTACAGTGCGATCGCTACTGTATGAATCTACAACAACAATGTCATCTGATAGCATTGCTGACTCAATACAAGCCGCAATATCTAGTTCTTCGTTATAAGTCAATATATAGATTGAGAACATTTGAAACTGTTAGTCAATAGTCAATTGTCGTTGGTCACTATATTATTCTCCTCATACTCCCCCCACTCCCCCCACCCCTCACACTCTCTTCCAAATGCGTGAATTTTGAATTCTTTTCTTCCCACCTCCCCACCCTCTTAAGTTACTAGCGTGCTGTAGCTTTACGTACTGAACCACCTTGAGCAGCACCCATACCTCTTAAACCTGTCCAGCCGATAATAATGTATCCGATAGACAGCAATAGACTGCTCATACCAATTCGCATTCCAGATTTCCAGGCTCTTTGTTTAGCTTGTTTTTCAGCTTCTTCCTTACTTTGACGAATTTGGTTGCGTCGTTGATTTGCAACCTGCTGTGGGTCGCTTTGCTGAGCTATAAACTTGTCAAGTTCTTGAGGATTTTGTTTAGCTTTTTTAAGTACCTCTTTCACAGGTGGCGGAACATTCGGACTCTCAAGTGCTTGTTTGTACTTCTGCTCATCTTTGAGTATTTCAGTTAATTGAGCTTTGACTTGGACTTTCTGCTTTTCTAACTCAGTTTTGACTTGGTCGTTGCTCAACTGAGCTTGTACCTGTGATAATTGATTGTCCAGTTGAGTTTCTGCCTGATCTGCTTGTTTGTTGATTTGTTCTACCTGTTGCACGCTAGCTTGACGTACATTATTCAGGTGCAGGGGAAAAATCAGCAAAAACATCAAGCCTAAGATACTAGATAGTACTAATGCAGGGAATCTCAAATCTATACCAGACGGGCGACCATCTTCAGTAATATCAGCCCAATATCCAGCAAACAGCATAGCTAACCCTACTAAGGGTACAATCCCTCGGTCAACCAACGCTGTTGCTAAATCAATTTGCCATAAGCGATTTGTAGGTTGGAAGGGAAACAACAGAATTACAAAATCTAGTAAAAAAGACAAAATTAAAATTATTCCAACCACCTTCAGGGTACGAGCAGCAGTGACAGCAGCAAAATTATTATTCATAATTCATCTCGAATCGATAAGAATGAGTGACTATTTTATGTCAAGTTACCTAAATATTGTTCCTAATACCTGAGCAACTATTGAAAACCTGGAGTATTTTTAAGTCGGTAATTATTTTTCTATGTCATTATCAATACACCAAGGTAACACTTACAATTGAGCCTGTCCTCAGATAAATTATAGTGATTACTAATACCTAGAGCTTGAGTGATAACTAGGAAGTTGGGGATTGGCGAAAGGGGACAAGGGAGACAAGGGAGTGGGGGAGCCAGTGCAGTCTTGTTGGTTTCCAACAAAGAGCAACTGGCGTGGAGTGTGGGGAGTAGAATAATAACCACTAACCACTAACCACTAACCAACAAAAATTTGTTCCCAAATAGACAGATCCTCTGGACGGTCAACATCAGCTAAACTTGGCAAATAAGCCACTGATAAATTAAGTTGATGGCAAATAGCCACAGTTTGTTGCAAGACTTGGGAAGTTCCCCAGTCTATATCAACGAATAATTCTAAAAAAGGACGCTGCAAACCGATTAGATAATAACCACCATCTATTGCTGGTCCAAGCGCTATATCCCACTGCTGAAGTTTTGTGAAAGCCTGAGCAAGAATTTGGGCATTGACACCAGGGCAGTCAGTGCCGATAATGACTACTTGTCGCGCACCTGCATCAAACGCATCTAAAAGTGATCGCGTCATCCGCTGACCTAAATCTCCCTCACCTTGATACTGGTAAATTAAATCAGTTCCTAACCAATTTTGCATTAATTCCAAATCACCGCCACTAAAGCGTACTTCCACAGAGATGGCGATCGCTTTTTGCAATTCTTGAACCTTAGATAGGGTATACTCAGTCATCTGGCGCTGAACATTTGCAGCACCTCCAGCCCCCAAAACAGGTATCAGCCGAGTTTTTGTCAAACCTGGTTCTGGATAGCGAGTAAAAATTATTAAGTGCTGCTTGGCAATTTTGGGTGATTTCAGCACGCAATATATATTTGAATTCAACCAATAATATCTTAATAGCAATACTTGCCATTTTCGTTAGCTTTGATATGGTCTTTTCCCATACGTATTGCTCCTAAAAGAGTAGAAATATAAACGCAACGCTTTGCTTTACCACCGTTTTGACTGTATAAGGTAATTTGTCCTAGTGATTTTAGTGATGTATGAAGACATTCATCTCCAACTTCATAAATTGGACAGCCTTGATAGTTAAATACTACTCGCCACACTTTTTGTGAAGAATGCTTTCTGAAAGTTGTTTCGTATTTACCTTTCTGATTTTTTTCTTGAGCAATACGAATATTAGTATCGAGATTATGCCATAACTTATCGTTGGTACTAATAGCACTAGGAATAAATTGTCCTGCTTGAGCTTGATGCACTGTCCATTGAATAAGATTGTTTTGTTCGCGAAAGCTAACTTGCCAACTTAACTTTTGCTTTGTGGCTTCGTTTTGAGCTTGACGCATAGCTCGATAAATTTCATCTTGGGCAACGTTGAGCCGTTGACTTTCTATAAAAACTAACCAATGAGGTACAACGATTATAGATAGTATACTTACTATAAATATGGTGACTAAATTTTCCAGGAAAGTAAATCCATAGTTCCTGTTTTTTTTGTAAAAAAAATCGTACATTAACTATAAACAATAACTAACACGTCTATTGCTAGTTACTGGGATTTACTAAAAAATCCGGATATTTAATTTATTTTTTTACTTTAATTAAAAGAAGCGAATAATTATAAAAACTAATCTTTTAATATTAGTTTCCAAATAATAATTTTTCATCTCCTTGTTGTGGGTATCATTAACTATGATGTCTTGCACCTAAAGCTGATGTAATATCCAAGAAGACAGGGAAAATTTTTTTCACTTAATATTGGAGGTGAAGGGAACAGATGCACTTTATTTAGAGAGGTAGCGCTGTAAATATCCATGCCTCCATAGGTAGAAAGGACTAATGAAACTACTTATAAAAAGTTGCATTTCACACGCTGCTACCAATTCAGTTTTAATTTTCCAGCGATACTTGAGTAAATGGATAATAATCTTACGTAAATCATTGAGCATGTAAGCAGCTAAAGCTATTGGTTTTTGCCAAGATTTTAAATTGACTGTGCGAGTTATGTAGCGACTAAGTCCAATTCCACGAAAAAAAGGAATTAAATATTCTCTTTGTAAACGCCAAGAAGGAATCTGATGATAAATTTCCATGGCTGGATTATACCAAATTTCCCAACCTGATTTTTGAATATAAGATAATGCTTCTAAGTCTTCACTTGTAAGCATATTGCCAGTTACTCTACCAGACAAAATAGTTTCTTTCGGTAAGCTTTCTAACCAAGCTTTTCTGCAAACAACAAGCCCCGCAGATGGTGGAAGCAATTTTTTGTGAGACGAATATAAAAGAGGCAAATTACCTCGTTCTGTAATAGCCAAGAATGGGGCTATTCGTTGAAAATTTTCTGGTGGTTCTACTTCAAATTTTGGATGAATTTGACTACCATAAGCTCCTGCTTCTGGATGAGATTGACCGAAAGCATAAGCTGCTGCAACCCAGTTATAAGTTGGGTAGTTATCATCATCCAAAAAGCCAATAAATTTTCCCTTGGCTTGTTCAATAGCTGTTTTGCGAGCATATGCTGCTCCTTGTTTTGGTTCAAAGCAATACCTTAAGGGATAGGAACATTGCCAAGAAGATTGATAACTGCGAACAAGAGTAGCAGTATTATCTGTACTGTTGTTATCTACAACAATAATCTCCCAAGAAAAGTGTTCAGTGGAAATTTGATTTTGCAGTCTTTCTAGTAGTTCAGGTAAACGGCTTGCGCCATTATAAGTAGGGATAGCTACAGTAAAGTCAATATGCATAATCTGAGCGCCAAATAAAAAAGCACCTGATAAACTATTTTCAACTTCAGGTGCCATATTAGTGTCCCGTGTAATTACTAAATTTATATATTATTTTTGATAATAAAATTGTTACTCACATGCAGTATCCTTGCCTGTTTGTAGTGAACCTAAAAGAGTTTTTACAATTACGCATCGCTTTGTATTAGTTGCTTGAGTAGGATTACCAGGTTTAGCTATGGCAACTGCTACAATTAAGCCTTTATTACCAATCTTACTATTTTGTACAGCAGTCAAACCATCATTTTTGGTTTTAACTGTTAGGTCTAAAGCACCCATGTAATCAAATGTTATCGTTTGTGGTTTGCTAGTGGCACTGAATACAGGATTAGAAGCATAACTGACAGTACTACTGCTGGTATTTTCACCTGTAATGTTAGTTCCAATAACTAGCTGTCCGGGTTTAATATCTAAATCCCCTAATAAATTTTCCCAATCCGAACTATTAGGAACAGCATTTGTACCATCAGAGTTTTTTGCACGATATATAGCAAATTTTTGAATATTATTGTCAGTTTTAAAGCTAACACTGTAACTGAGCTTTTCCTTTTTCGCTTCTCGCTGGGCTTCTTGGAGTGCTGCTAAAACAGCATCATTAGCTTTATTTAACCGTTGTCTGTTGACAAAAGCAATCCAGCCGGGTGCTGCGATCACTGCCAAAACTCCAATTATCACTACCACTGCCAAAAGCTCAATCAGGGAATACCCTGCCTTAGATTGAGTGGAGTCGGAATCAAATTTTGATTGTGCAATCAATAATCTTACGCATACAACTAGGCCACACATAGTTAAGCTGCCCTGATTTTACAAACTTGAGAATTTTTACTGAGTAAATAAGAATCCACGTCCTTTTACACGTATGCTGGCTTGCGGAAAATAAACTTTGTTTTGTTCTATGTTTTGATGGAAGTTAAGATTGTTTTGCTGAATACGAGCCAAAGCATTACCACGTAAATAAACTTCAGCAACAGTCTTGTCTGAGTCTACACAGACGTAAAAGCCACGTGTTATTACATTGCCCGTAGCAACATCATCTCCACTGCCAGAATATTTTGGTATTAATTCACCCATAGAGCAAGTTGGAGCTGTATTTGTAGTACCAATAGGTGTTTGATCAATGTAGTCAACCAGTGGCAGAATATCTTGGGTATAGTTTTCACCAGTCTTTTTTGTCCATTTATTCATTTTGGTTTTCAAATCACCTTCATCTTTGAGATCGAATAATTGAAAACCTGGATCGCGAGTACTTTCTCGCTCAGCATCAGTCAGTCCATAGCCATTACTGATTTGAAATCTGCCAATTCGCGCTGCTTTTGACCATGTAGGGTTATTGTCTTTTATTAAATAGTAGGCAACTAATGAGTAAACAAAAGTATCATCTGTTCCACTTCCTACTGTTAGTGCGCCAGGGATAAATTGACGTTTCCAAAAGACAAGAATAGGAAAGTAATTATCTTTTTGATCATACTTAGGTAGTTGTTTTCTAATGGCTTTAATGCCATCAGCGTTATAAATAAAAACTGCCTGCTGCAAATCACGTGCTATAAAATCAAGAGCTGCTTTGATTTCTTGCTCAGAGTTTATTTTGGCTTGCTCTTTCCTATCTGTGTCCATGATGTTGATCATGAATCCTAATAAAGGTGTAATCACAAGAAAGGCAAGGAGCAGAGCAACTAATAATTCAATCAGAGTAAATCCACTGATTTTTTGTTGGCTCTTAAAGTGTTTCAGCTGATTCATCAAAATCCATTTGAATGGATTCATAACACTACATTTTCCCCTTGAGGTTACGAAGATTTAACATTGAGATTGAGAATTATCCTTATTTTTTAAGCGATCGCAGAAATTACTGAATGTTGTTGATTTATTAGATATTTCTGTTGATGTTTCCAACAGAGGAGCTTGTATTGGTGATAAACCACTCCCACCAGTAAAACTTCGTTGTTGCTTAATATCAGGAGATGCTTTCAATGTAACGCCGCTTTGAAAAGCATCTGCTCTGTATACTCGCAATCCTAATCTGTAGCCATCATCAGCATTAGTAGAATTGGCGTTATATCCAAATGCTTGGATGATCATGTCTTTAGAATTATCCTGGGTGCAGCCTCCTGTATCTGCATCTACGCAATACAGTTGAAATAGTGTAGAAGCAGGTGATATTGAACAGATAGCACTTCCTGTTGTCGGACAAGATAAAGTTCCTGAGGGTGCTGGTATTGGCGGATCATTCTTTTTGCTGATCGGAGGTGCTACAATCTTTGCAGAACGAACACCGTCAATGTAGGTTTTGGCAGCATCTGTAGCTAACTCAACACGCTTTGCTTGCACTCGTGTTCCCACAGACAAAACAATCACAGGGGCGATCGCTGCTAGTAAAATAGCAACAACAATTATTGCTATTAATGACTCAATGATAGTAAAACCTAACTGACTGGACAGGGATAGTTGCTGTTGTTTGTGGTGAATCATATCTCAGCAATTAAATAATCCTAGCTTTTCGTTAAATGCAGAACTAGATGAAATTAAGGGCATGTACCACGTTGGTCTTGGCTAAGAGCGTATTTGTAATTACTTCCATAGATCGTGGAAGGAGCATTTTCATAACCACCAGTACTGCTGTCTTGAGCAGCACATAGCAAAGTTTTCACCCAAGCATCATCTCTTCCGACTTCTCTGTAAAATTCGTTAGGAGGGTTAGTTGCAGGTGAGGTAAAGCGTTGCGAGAACAAATCAGGTAACTGAGTTAACAAGGCTACGTCATAACCCCAGAGACGTTGAGAGCCTGTATAAAAGGGTGTACGACCAAATCTATCATTATTGGTTTGGTTAACACTCAGTCTGTAGGCTTGAGGATATCCAAAAATAGTTCCTGTAGAACTGTACCCTGTAGAAGAATTATTGTATGTTTCAGTAAATACTTGGAACGGTGCTGTAGCAAAAGAACTACGTTTAAACTGGATAAAAGCACCAGCGGCTATGTGGTTAACAAGGTCGGTGTTATTAGGACCATTTTGCCAACGCTCTAAATAACGTACAAAGTTTTCTAAACCACCATTGCTTTCAACTGGACGTCCTGGAGTATCACCCTGAGCAAAGACGAGATTGGTTTCTGTAGGTGTAGCGGTTTGCATCCAGTTACCTGTAGTCCTCGCATCACCACTGTCGTTGAGCGTACTTGTATTACTACTCGGCGATGTCAATGGATACTGAATTTGTAGAACTGGTATTAAAAGCGGTTGCTCTGTGACTCTTGTTCCACTGAGGCTACTGCGATTTTCAATCCACAGAGGGTAGCTATGGCCATAATTGGCAGTGTTACTTTTATCTGTTTTAAACCAAAGAGCTCTTTGATGTAATCTGGGTCGATTACTAGAACTGTATGCAGGGTAAGGAGTGCCTGCAATTGTAGTATTAGTGTAAGGATAGTAGTTTACCTGCCCTGCATTATCTGTCTTTCCATCAGAGGGATTATCAGTACCTTTTATGCCCAAAGGAATTGGTCTACCACCAGATAGGATTAAATTACCGTTACTATCTCTGAGGAAGGCAACACGACGGGGAAAATGTCGGTCTGCTGCATTCAAGGCAGGTCTAGCTGTAGTACCAGCTCCTAGTTTATCAACTGTAAAGTTAGAATCATTTGGTAATATACGCTTTGTACCCGAATCCGTTGCCTTGTAATCCCAGTCAACAGTGCTACCAGCTGCATAACCTACACTCCAATCACTAGCTCCACAAGCTGTAATTGTTGGTTTACGACAAAGTTCCATGACATACTCTGGAAAAGGTACCCGACGTTGAATTGGGGTAACAAAGTTGTTGAAGTAGGAACTTTGGATGGGCTTATTATCTAAATCTGTAGGATTACCGTAGCTACTATTATTATCTTTCCAAGGAAAACTAGTGACAAAGTTGTTATCCCAAAAGCCATTGATTTTAGCAGCAGCTGAAGCTGTGATTTGAGTCTCAGAAACCGTTGTATCGGCTGCATCTCCATCACCATTTAAATCAAAGCCAAACTTTGTCTCGTCAACATTTCCCAAGGGCTTGTCACCATCACCATCAGCATCAAAAGTAACAAACACCGGATTACGATCTTTATCGATGACATCATAATTAGTTCTTAAGTCATAGTCACCTTCTTGGCGGAAGCCCAAGCGGAAGTTTTTTGACAAAATTGTAATTGCATCAGCTATTACCGAGGCTGATCGCCATGTTTCACCAGTGGTGCAACCAGAAAATTGACCCGGGCGACAAGCAAATTGTGGATTCAATGTTTTACGTTTGTAAAAGTCATTACCCCAGCTGTTAGTAGATTTCAAGAGAATATCTGTAAACTCTTCTTGTGTGTGGATGTTAAAATTCCCTTTAATGTAAACTGGTAGGTTTGATGCTAGAGTTAGACCTTTTTCTTCAGGTTTATAAGTACTATTTCGGCTCAAGTCACTGCCATTAATTAGCATAATGCCGTTAGGCCGCCGAGTTGGGTCTAACCTAAAGTCAGTAGCACTTACATCTTTACTTGCATTGCTAGCGTCTGGCAGTGCATCATCACGGGTGGCATAAATAATGCCACTATTTGGAAATAGAAACTCTCCACCTGTCTTTGATTTTCTGCGTAACAGGTCTAGATCTATAATCGTGGCACGAATTTCTAATGGCTGTCGCAGTTCTACATCTAAATCGTAGCTTGTTCCCGATGCCGATTTATCAATAGCCTTTATCTGCCTTGCATCCAAAAAAGCAGTTTCCATAATCGCGCCATGAGGAATTGCAGAGTCTGTAGGACTGCCAATTGTGCCATCTAAAATCTTTAAAGCACACATTGCAGAATCAACTGCTGATTGTTCTGCTAAGGTTAGTGACTTACTAGCTGCTATTTTGTCTAAGGCCTTTTTAAGCTGTTCATTTACCAACCGTCCGTTGGGGTACTTTAACTGTGCTTGGTAATTCAATTCTGCTTCATAACCTGTTGTTGATAGAGAGGAAGCGGAGTAGACGACACCGTTGTGGGATTTGCCTGGATTGTCATTAACGTTGGGCAATCCAGTTAAGTTTCTATAGTTATCTCTTAAACTAACATCTGGTAAACCTGTTTGATTTCTGGCTGTCGTACTGTTTGTAGGATCGTAGTAGCTACTGACACAAGCGATCGGTGTTTGGTAATCAGTTGGAGTCTTAGGATCGTAGGAATCGTCTTGGTAATGATAAACCGCCGTAGCCCGCATTCGCAGGTATGGTGTTTTGTCATCGGGTAAGCCCTCGGGCTTGGTGGTAACACCCATTGGCATATAATCTGGCCAAATAATCTTTTGGGTGTCAGTAAAAGTATTATCGCTAGGATTATAGTCATTGGGTAAGTAAATTCCTGCTCCCGTAATCACTCGCAGTCCTCCAACCACATCCAGTGATCCTTGGGGTTTTTGTGCTGCTGATTTTTCCCAAAAGCCATCCCGATCAGTCATTCCTAGATCATCTAATTGGTAAGCTTGGGTGAAGCGTTTGCGCTGATTAGTGTTGTTATCCCATTCTTTGCCAGAAATTACCTGACCTTCTTCGGAGCTAACAAATTTACCTTTAGTTGTACTGTATATAAACTGCGGCAGATTGTTACCTACTAAAACGCGATCGCCGATTCGTTCTTCTTTACCTAAATTCACCTGTACTGCTGGATCGGTTGCCGACAGATGAAGTTTCTTCGTACCGTTATCTTTAATGTCAATGTTGGCATAGTTGGAAGCCGTCTTACCATCACTGGGATCATAAGGAAAAACCCATGCATCTACCGGTCGTAGAGAGTTACCACTTCCTTGTAGCGGGCTATTTGTTTCATAATCATAGCTAGTAGAACCAAGTGTATATTTCAGAGGATTACTATTAAAAGGAATCTCTGCGTAGGGAACACGCCGAGTTCGCTTTCTAAAGTAAATCCTTAGCTGTTCATCACGTACCGCAGCTGGATCTAAAGTCGGATCAGCAGCAATTTGTCGGTCAATTTGCTGTTGAACTTCTTCAGGCAGAGCGGTTTTACTTGGATAAGTAGCGTTTGTTACTGCTACTAGATGGTCAATTCGCTTAGCATAGGCCTCATCATTGAAGGCTGCTGTATTTCCGTAAACTGACGCTGGTACGGTTTTTTTTGTGTTGTCAAGTTTATCCTGGACAATTGCAATATTATCTACGTCATAGCCTTGATTGAACAAATCTACAAAAACACCAGAACCGGAGGAGCTTTCATCAACACGGCTATTGATGACATTGCCAGCTACAATTATCTTGCTATTTTCCTCTGTGTAGTAACACGATTTTGGGCTGCTGACCAGATAATATCTAATGGTATTAGAAGCAGCAGTACCGGATTGCCTTGTCAACAAATTACCATTTGTGAAGATACGTCCATTGATGTTGATACCAAATCCTGGTGCAATCTCTAGATCATTTTCATAAAGAACTGCATTATTATTCAGAGGTATTCTTTCTCTGTCCTGTTGATACTCCAACGCTACAAAACCTTTATTGCCACTGAACTTTTCATAATTACTACCCAAGCCTGTTGTATCAGTGATCGGTACGGTCGCAGTGTATATAAACAAGCTTCTTTTTAGCTTGCTACCAACTTTATACCAGCCCTGACTACCTACTAAATCGGCGCTAGTAGCAACATCACTCTGACATTTACCACCAGTTGCACCTTCGTCCATGGGTTGTGTTCTTGCTTCTAGGGGATTTCTGGGTCTATTACTAGTAGGAGTACGAAAATAGATACCATAAAGGGTATAACTATCTAATTTACCGTTATTATCAGTATCAACAGGGTATTTCCATGCTGTATTCAGAGTCTCTTCATCTTGAATACCACTTGTAGAATTAAAATCTTTCACGACTTTGAGCGGTGTTTCATCACCAAATGTGAATTCACTGATATTCTCACCAATAACTTGAGTTAATGAAAAGTCAGACGGAGTTGAACGTGGAAGCCGTGGATCTTTAAATAGTTGATCTATTTTTGCTTTGGCTCTTTCTAAAGCAGGTGATGCTGCATTTAAAACAGCTTCATTCACGCGAACATTACTAGCATTTTTAGAACGTTCAAAAGACCGAAATAAGATAGCAGTAGTTAGTAGCACTACCACCAACGATACCATTACCACTGTTGGTAACACAAAGCCTGCATTTATCCAATCTGATTGTCTCCTAGTTATTAAGAAACATCGCAGTAGCCATAGACTTTGCTCTTTCATTATTGGTGAAGAATTATTGCAAAGTTTTTGAGATATTTTTTGTATTTTCCTGACTAACTTGCGTTTTGGAGACATAACCTAATTTCCTGCTAAGTTTTTTTGAGTGTCTATTTTATGGGCAATTAGAAATTCAGCCTTTCGATAAATTTCGCAGGCACTGTGCAAAGCTTTATTTATATAGCTACTGCCAGATATAAACGTAAACATAAATGCAGTAGCAACATAAATAAAAAATCTTGAATTTATATTTTTGATAATTTCTTATTATTTATCCAGAAAATTTCTATTTTATCTGAATAATTTAATTTATAACCGACAAAGGATAATAACGCCATAACTTCACATCCAATTTTGTGATTTTGTTTCAGAGCGAAGTCACTTGATGACTATGTTTTTAGCAAAGTAAGCTTATAGTACCCACTTGTGATAGTAAAATTATCAACCTGCTAAAAATTAAGTAGTTAGGTATAAATAAATGAAAGGTTTATGGTGGAGGCTTCAGCCTTCAGTACGAACAGATGTCTGACTTTTGTTGATATGAAGCCCATGCTTTCTAATGCCTCAATACTATAATGGCAAGTAAGTATGACAAAGTCTTAAATTTATTATGTAGCGATTATCGCTTAAATTTAAGTAATATTACTATATTATGCATTTGATCTCTTCTTCTTTATATTAAGGAGAGTGGTGTTAGACAACTGAAATATCATCAAAGTATAATGTATAAATTATAATAGGATGCCAATCTACGTACGCAATGGAGAATACCCAATGTTTCCAGCAAATAGAGCAGCTGAAAATTTTTCATCCATTTTTATAGATAGAAAGTATTTGATTGCAAGAATTTGGTCAAATCGAGAACTAAAAAAATTTGCTCATCTTTTTGATGGAGATATTGTAAATGTTAGTGGTTGGCAAGATGCTGATAAAGAGGGCAAACGGTATAAAGATTATTTTATAAATGCTAGTAGTTATACGATCACCAACTATAAGCCTGAAGCAATGGGATTTCAAGGATTAGAGAATGAATTTTTTTTGGATTTAGCTAGTGAATTACCAAATGAACTAATCAATAAATTTGATGTTGTATTCAATCACACAGTTTTAGAACATATTTATCAAGTAAATACTGCTTTCAAGAACCTATGTTTGATGAGTAGGGATGTCGTAATACTGGTTGTCCCGTTTCTACAGCAAATGCACACAAATTATGGAGACTACTGGCGATTTACTCCACTAACTATAAAAAGAATGTTTGAGGAGAATGGTATGTCTCTACTATACTTAAGCTTTAATAGTCATAAAAATGCTTCGATATATATATTTAGTATTGCTACTAGGCATACTTCAAAATGGCAAGATAAAATTAAAGGTCAGTTTTCTTATATAGAACAAAAAAGACCATTAGACGGTTTTGAATCTTATATTGGTTGTCATGCAATTCAGAATGAATTTTACGTACTATCAAAAATGTTTGGCAAGTTGAAAGATATTTTATTCCACCCTTTTATTAAGAAAATTCAAAAATAAAATACATTCAATCATGCACGAAAATACAGGAAAAGTTTAAAATGTCCCAGTCTAAACCAATTTTTTTGAGTAACTGGGTTTTGCTATTGTAAGTAAATAGACCTAAACTCTTGGATAATTTATATTTTTACCTTTTTATTTGCCTTCATCCCCCATTTACAGGGAGATGAAAAACTTCTTCATTGAGTAACGACTGTACTATGGGATTTTGCCCAATGATTTTTTGTACAGTGTTTGATAAATTCGTAACGTGAAAGCTTGTTTTAGAGGCTAAAGCGCCTCATTACAAACATAGTTACGAACTACTCAATTTTCTGCCTAGTAATGATTGAGATTAATCCCTGCTTCTTTAGCCATAGCTGCTAAACCTTTCTTTTCTAAGGTTTTGATAGCTTTGGTAGACAATTTGAGTCTCACCCAACGATTACCCTCGGGCCACCAAACGCGCTTGCTTTGCAGGTTGGCATTCTGAATACGCTTAGTGCGGCGGTGGGAGTGGGAAATTGCAAAGGCGTTATTGGCCTTTTTACCAGTTAAATCACAGCGACGAGACATAGGATAATCTCCGATTTATTTTGAACACGATCTTCTATTGTATAGCTGCTTGCGGGTGGTGGAGAAAGCTATTGAGGTGGTTGAGAAACAGGTGCAAGACCCCACAGGCAATTATATTCACAAGGAGGAGATGAAAATATATCTCCTCCTAAATTCTTACACCCAAACTACCCCCACACCCATTTTCAAGACAGGTATAACTTTATCCTTCCTTAATGGGGGTTACTTAGTTGCTTGTTCTGTCAACTTCGTTAAGACTTCATTAGAACGTTCAACAAAGCCTTTCATTCCTTCAGCATCAAATCCTTTTTGAGACATCAGTGCCAAATCATAAATATGTTGGCAAATCATGTTAACTAACTGACCTGTAGGTGATTCACCTCCACCCTGAATAATACTACTTTGACTAAGGGTTGCTAAGTTCTGAATCAGGGGGTGGCTAGTATTTACCAACAGAATATGCTCTTCGGGAAACTCTACCGTTTGCTGTTGCATGAGTGCATTCATTTCCCGGAGGCGACGCAAAATCTCTGGTAGCAACACCATTGCGGGAGGTGTGCTTTGGGGATTATCTGATTTTAAGGCTTCAGTACGGATGTTTAATTTAGGTTTGTTGAGTGCTTTCTCGAATAACTCCTTAATCACTTCACTGCGGGTTTTATTTGTTTTGGGATCAACTATCTCTGTAGCTTGATCTTTATCTAGGAGAGTTTGATCCAAGTCAGAGTCTACACGCGTAAATTTGACATCTTGGAATTCACGTTCGAGGAAATTAATAAAGTGGGTGTCGATGAAGGAGTCCATAAACAGGACTTCCAAGCCTTGTTTTTTATGAAGTTCTACGTAGGTGGCTTGTGCTGCTTCATCGGTGCAGTAGAAAACGCGGTTTTTGTGGCGTTCTTTGTTGCGTTCTAAATATTCTTTGAGGGTTGTGTAGGAATCACCTCCAGAAGATGCAGGGGGAGTGACATCTTGCCAAACGTCTTCCCCTTCGGATTGTACTTGTACGGCTGGGGTTTCGGAAGCAGTTTGGTTTGATAGCTCAGCAGTACTGCGGAAAATTAGGATGTCTTCGACTTGCTTTTTAAACTTTTCATCGTTCATCACCCCGAATTTAACGAAAGTACCGAGGTCTTTCCAAGCGCTGATATATTGATCGCGGTTGTCGCGGTAGAGTTCTTTAAGGCGATCGCCTACTTTTTTGGCGATGTAATCACCGATTTTCTTAACGGTGCGATCGGTCTGCAAAGCACTGCGTGATACATTTAGAGGAATATCACTGCTATCAATTACACCCCGCATCGGCAAAAGAAATTGGGGAATAATTTCTTCGCAATGATCGCTGACAAAAACTTGATTGCAGAATAACTTAATCTGCCCTTTGGTAACATCAACATCCGGTCTTAGTTTCGGAAAATACAGAATACCATTGATGATAAAAGGATAATCTGTATTCAAATGCACCCATAGTAGGGGGTCTTCTTGGAAAGGATAGAGGTAGCGATAAAACTCTATATAGTCTTCCTTACTTAAATTACTGGGAGACTCACGCCACGGTGCTTTTTGTCGATTTAACACCTCGCCATCCAGTTTAATTGGCACTGGCATAAAATCACAGTAAGTCTTGACAAGATTTTTGATGCGTGCAGATTCTAAATAATCTAGTTCTTCCTCCATTAAATGGAGAGTAATTGTTGTACCACGAGCCGTACGAGATGATTCTTCTAGGGTGAACTCTGGCGAACCATCACAAGTCCAGTGAACAGCCTGCGCTCCTTCTTTGTAAGATAGGGTATCAATCTCGACTTTTTGCGCCACCATAAAGGAAGAGTAAAAGCCTAGACCAAAGTGACCGATAATAGGCTGGTCAGATGTGCTTTTATACTTCTGAATAAATTCTTCGGCGCTAGAGAAAGCAACTTGGTTAATATACTTTTTCACCTCATCTGCTGTCATCCCGATACCGTTATCGGTGATGGAGAGGGTTTTATTGTTTTTGTCTATAGCAATTTGAATTTCTGGTTCACCGATATCGCCAGAGTATTCTCCAGCACGGGATATCATGTTCAGTTTCTGTATGGCATCGACGGCGTTGGATATTAATTCCCGCAAGAAGATTTGGTGATCTGAGTAAAGAGACTTCTTGATAATCGGGAATATATTTTCAGTATGAATACTGATGGTTCCTTGTTCTAGCATAATCTCTAATGAAAAATACCAAACGCTTTAGTGATCTTCAAACAAGAATACACTAACACTCTCTGTTACTAGAGTGTAGGAAGGAGCAAAGTTGCGAACAATCAGAATTTTAAAAGCTCTACTTAGGTAATTAAACCCTCTTAATAGCACTGTTTGCCCTATAATGGCGATTCGGATTTCCCTACCTAGTAATGATATAAAAAATAGTAATTTAAATTACATTCTCAAGCAAAAAAACAGAATACATTGCAAACTTCTAACCTAGAATCAAGCATAATTATATTTTGCCTTACCTATTAACTTTCTAAATGCATTGCTTTAATGTTCGAGGACTTTTTTACGAAGATAATAAATTCATAAATAAATTTTTGGCCCTTTGACCAGCCGCCAACCAGTTTAAGCGATTTCTATACTCATTAAAAGAAGAAAGAGCTAAATTTTCATATTTTGAATAATTAAGTAGATAAGTAATAATGTAATTACAGTAGTCTGATATTTTAGCATCCATAGGAAAAGTTTTACCATTAACATCATCTTTAATAATTGTAGGAATACCGGCTAAATTTGTTGCTAAGCAAGGAACTCCAAAAGCATTAGCTTCAATTAAGACATTGGGAGTAACATCTGCTTGAGTAGGTAAAATTAGAAAATGAGAATCTGCAAGTAAATTATAAAAATATTCTTTCCCTTGAACTGTGGATTTATCTATATATCCTATTAACTTTACAAAATTTGGTAGACTTTTCGTGTTTTTCGGTAGGTCTCCTATAATTCTAAATTCAATATCAAAACCCCTTTTTTTTAATTCATTACTGACTGCTAAAGCTATTTCTCCTCCTTTTCTTATCCAATCAACACCAATAAATATAAATTTATAAAAATTTTCCCCTCTTGAAGCGATTATTGTTTTAACTTCTTCAATGGTTCTCTCTGGCTTTAATTCTATATTTGCTCCTCTAGGAATGACTTTGATTTTGTCACTGTTGATTTTGTAAATCCTTATAGCTTCTTGAGCAGCCCACTCAGATGAAAAAATAACTAATTTCGCTCTATCCAAAGCAGATTTTTCTATTACATAAATGTTATTTCTAGTTTCTCTGCAAAGATTACTTAGATACGGATAAACATCAATTAATGCTGCTAAAACTGTGTCTATCCAAATAACAAGTGGTTTTTGATGCTTCAAATAAGCTACTGGTGCAGCTCCTTCTGTACATAAAATTATATCTATATCTAATTTATCAATTTTTCTTATGATTTGGTATGCGTAATTTTTACAGACTATTGGTTCAGCCCATCTATAATAATCTTTATGATAAAAATTTCTATAAAAACTCCATTTAGGTCTAGTTAACCAAGAGTATCTTTTTTGAAAATTTCCTACAGTTTCAATTGCTAAACCTTGATTTATTAAAGTTTTAAATATGTAGTGATTTGAACCATAATTTCCTAAATTAAATTTTGCCCATTTTGAGGGGTTGAGAACATCGTAGGTAGTTACATAACCTATCTTCATAAAGAAATACCCATGAATAGACGTATTTTCTAATGATTATCAATGACGATTCATAAAATTTATCAGTTTGATTTTACTTAAGTAAAACGGACTTATTAGAGTACCAATGAGTCGTTCCATCTCACAAGCGGCAACAATTTCACCTTGTGCAAATTTTCTAAAATTAGTGAAATGAATTATCAGCTTATGTAAGTCACTTATTAAGTAGATAAAAAAAGCAAAAGGTCTTTGCCATCTATGTAGTGATAACATCCGCAAATGAAAGCGACCTAGACCAATACTCCGCATCAGAGTCATAAGATAAGTTTTTTCTAATCGCCATGATGGTATAACATGTTCAATCTCCATAGCAGGGTTATACCAAATTTCCCAGCCAGCTTTATGGATGTACAATAGTGCTTCAGTATCTTCACCAGCTGGCATGAAAGATGTTCCAGCTCTACCAACTAAAAAAAGCCGAGAAGGTACATGCTGCTTCCAAACATTCCGACGAACAACTAATCCTGCACCAGGGGGAAATCCTTTTTTCCGCGGTTCGTATATGAGGGGTTGTGAGCCTCTATCAACAATAGCCAAGTAAAAAATTATTGGCTTCAGTTCTTCCGGTGGATTTGTTTCGTATGTACCATGAATTCTACTGCCAAAGGCTCCTGCTCGCGGATGTTCTTTTGCAAATGTGTATGCTGCTTGTACCCAGTTGAGTGCAGGTAAATTATCATCATCAAGAAAGCCAATTAATTCTCCATTTGCTTCTTTGATAGCTCTTTGTCGGGCAAAAGGAAATCCTTGCTCAGCTTCAAAAAAATATTGAAAGGAGACATCCTTGTGCCAAATAGCTTGGTATTCTCGAACAACTTTTGCTGTATTATCTGTGCTATTATTATCGACAACTATAATTTCCCACTTTAAATGTGTTACCCCTGTCTGGTTTTGCAATCTCTCTAGGACTTTGGGTAAACGGCTTTCGCCGTTGTAGGTAGGTATGGCAACAGTGAAGTCAAAAGACATGATTATACTGCTTTTAGGGAATATCAAATCCTATAATCTAATTATTCCCAGCCAGCTATAAAAACTAACTTCATCTAAAATACTTTCAATCAAAATCAGTTGAATAGAGTAGTTGCAAAAAGTATAGGGAGAGGATGTATTCTCTTTCCTCTCCCCTTGCTGCTCATTCTTTTAGTTTTTTCAATTTTCAGATGATGACTCTATCAGTTGTACTGTGTTGGCAACTATTGATACTTGCAGGGAAATTTTCTTGCTAAATTTCAACCCGCTATCTCCCTTGTCAATGATTATCGTGTCCCCAGCAATAAACGTATTCTCCAGAATTTTGGTAGCGATCGCATTCTCAACTTCTCTTTGAATTGCCCGTTTTATTGGACGAGCGCCGTAAACTGGATCGTACCCCACCTCCACCAGATAATCACAGGCAGCGGGAGATATTTCCAAAGATATTTTTTGCTCTCTAAGCAGATATTCCACCCGTTTGAGTTGAATACGCACGATTTGCTGCATCTCACTGCGGTTAAGGGCATGGAAGATAATTAAATCATCAACACGGTTGAGAAATTCTGGGCGGAAGTGCGATCGCAAAGCATCCATCACCCGGTTCCGCATTTTCTCATATTGGGAGTCATCACTAGAAACATCCAAGATGTGTTCGCTACCAATGTTACTAGTCATGACAATAACGGTGTTGCGAAAATCAACGGTTCGCCCTTGGCTATCCGTAATTCTACCGTCATCAAGCACTTGTAGCAAAATATTAAACACATCCGGATGGGCTTTCTCAACTTCATCCAGCAGCACCACCGAATAGGGACGGCGGCGAATTGCTTCCGAAAGTTGCCCGCCTTCTTCGTAGCCGACGTATCCTGGAGGCGCACCCACTAACCGAGAAACCGAATGTTTCTCCATATACTCAGACATATCTAAACGCACCAGGGCGTCATCGGAATCAAACAGAAACTGCGCTAAAGCACGGGCGAGTTCTGTTTTCCCCACTCCCGTCGGTCCCATGAATAAAAATGAACCGATGGGACGGCCAGGATCTTTCATCCCAGCCCGGGCGCGACGAATGGCGGCTGCAACGGCTGAGACGGCTTCCTGTTGTCCAATGACTCGTTCGTGTAGGTGGCTTTCGAGTTTGAGTAACTTTTGCCGTTCCGACTCCAACAAACTATTAACGGGAATTCCTGTCCATTTGGCGACGATTTCGGCAATATCCGCTTCAGTGACTTGTTCCCGTAACAAGGTTTTACCTTGACTCTGAATTTTCAGGAGTTCGGTTTCTTTGGCTTCGCGATCGCGTTGCACTCCTTCCAACTTGCCATACTTTAATTGGGCAGCTTTATTTAAATCGTAAGCCCTTTCTGCTTGTTCTATTTGTACCCGGAGCTTTTCTTCTTCTTGCTTTAAGGCACTAATCGCTTCTAATAGCTGCTTTTCACTTTGCCATTGCCCGTTTAAATCCTGCTGTTTCGCGGTTAAATTGCTAATTTCTAGTTCAATTCGCGCTAAACGCTCTTTCGTTTGCGGTACAGCCTTTTCTTCTCCCGCCAAGGACAGCTTTTCCATCTCTAGCTGCATCAGGCGACGGTCAATCGCTTCCAACTCAGCTGGTTTGGAGGTAATCTCCATTTTCAGTTGGGCGGCGGCTTCGTCTACTAAATCGATCGCTTTATCTGGCAAAAAGCGGTCATTAATGTATCTAGCAGAGAGAGTAGCAGCTGCCACCAACGCCGAATCTGATATTTTGACGTTGTGATGGACTTCGTAACGTTCTTTGAGTCCCCGCAGGATAGAAATTGTATTTTCCACGCTGGGCTGATCTACAAATACTTGTTGAAAACGCCGTTCTAAAGCAGCGTCTTTTTCAATGTATTTACGGTACTCATCCAACGTGGTAGCACCTATACACCGCAGTTCTCCCCGTGCCAACATCGGTTTGAGTAAATTTCCGGCATCCATTGAACCTTGTTGCCCGGAACCTGCACCGACAACGGTGTGTAACTCATCGATAAATAAGACAATTTGACCGTTAGATTCCGTAACTTCCCGGAGAACTGATTTGAGGCGGTCTTCAAATTCACCCCGGTATTTGGCCCCAGCAATCAAACTACCCATATCCAGGGCGATGAGTTGGCGATTTTTCAAAGATTCCGGGACATCACCATTCACAATCCGTTGTGCTAAAGCTTCGGCGATCGCAGTTTTACCAACCCCTGGTTCACCAATCAAGACGGGGTTATTTTTACTACGTCGGGACAATACTTGAATAACCCGCCGAATTTCGTCATCCCGTCCAATTACTGGGTCGAGCTTGCCAGACTTTGCCTGTTCTGTCAAGTCTCTACCGAATTTTTGCAAAGCTTCATAGCGGGACTCGGGATTTTGGTCTGTGACTTTTTGGCTACCACGGACTGCTTTAATCGTAGCTTCCAACTTCGCAGTATCTAGATTAAAGCCTTTAACTATCCGTCGCCCGACACGTTCATCTTCGACAAAAGCCAGCAGGATATGTTCTACGGAGATGTAAGAATCCTTCATCCGTACTCTTTCTTCTTCGGCTACGTCCAATAGAGTATCTAAAGAACGCCCCAGGTAAAGCTGATCACTTCTACCAACTTTGGGCTGACGACGGGTAAATTCTTCTAGTTGTTGTAGCAAACGGTTAGCATCTACACCAGCACGGTTAAGAATTCGTGCTGCTAAACCATTTTCTTGTTGTAATAAAGCAATAATTAAATGTTCTACATCTAATTGCTGTTGTTGATAAGCACGTACTATATCCTGAGATTTAACAATCCCTTCCCAAGCTTTATCTGTAAATTTATCTGGATCTGTAGGCTGCATCTTTACAATTTTAGATTTTGGATTTTAAACTACGGACGTACTTGTCTTAGAATATTATCCCAGCATGAATTGCTTGCAGCCGCTTGTATCTACGGTTGCAGTTTTTATATTAGTTTGTGGTTGTTTGGAAGTACCAATCAACAACCAACAACCAACTATCAACAATTTAAAATGAAAATACACTTCTGAGGGTGGTTTGCCAAATAGTGCCGTTAGAACTATCGTTATCGGCGTTTGTTACTAATGAAAATGTGGGGGTGATACTCAGATTGTCACTGAGTTGGAGATTATAGAAGGCTTCAAAATTTGTCTGAGTGGCATTTCCTAAATCTTCGCTGACAAAAGGCTGACCGATCGCTATACCCGCAACAGTACCGGGAAGCAAGAGGTTACGGAAACCCACACCTACAGCCCATGTCACCGGATGTAAATCTAAATCCTCATTGATGGCGGTATTATATCCATTGTAATTACCAAATCCAAAGCGTCCAAAAATGCCTGCATTCCGATTGAGGCTATACTCGGCATTGACACCAAAGGCGTTAATGTGTGTATTGTTAATCAGGGCATTTGTGTATTGCAGTCTCAAGGCTAGCTGATCGCTGGGTAAATATTCAACTTCCACACTAGCTTGATAGCGATCGCCAAACAAACCCCCTTGTGTGCTGGTAAAATCTGGTTGGTCAGCATCGGCAGCAATGTAGAGCGATCGCACCGTGAATTGACCATCGCCAGGGTTCCACTGCACAGCAGCACCTGCACCGCCATTGCGATCAATTTGATTTTGGACAATCAGAGGATTATTCAGGAAAAAGCTAGAACTAAAATCAACCGCCTCGTTATTGGCATATTTATTATGGTCAATAAAATCTCGTGGTAACATTTTTGCACCCACTGTCACCGCCACATCTTGGGAAGGACGAAAAGTATAGTGTAAGCGTCTCAACCTGAGATCAGAGTCTACTTCCACATAATCAAGTCCACCACCATTGGTAATAAAACCAGTGGTTCCCAGCAAATTATCTTCCTGTTGTTGTGCCAAACTAATTGCATCTCCACCATTGTTACCAGCTTCTAGTTGAGTCACAAGTACATCTTGTTGATTGAAGCTAGTGGAGAGGGTTAAGCGAGAACGGGAAACTACAGTTTTGTTAGCATCAGTACCATCAGTCAAAGCAATAATTGCTTCACCGTGTAGTTTCGTAGTCGTAGAAAATTGGTGTGCTTGTAATTCGCTGTTGCGTGCTTCTAAATTATCAACCCGTTGCTGTAAGTCATCCAAAGCCGAACGGAATTCTTTTTGCAACCGCCGTAAGACAATCATGTCTTCTTGGATAAAGCGATCGCTCATCCTATCAGCAATAATATCTTCAACCTTAGATAAAGTAGCCGCAAGAGCAACAGCAAACTCATAACGGCTCATGGGACGATTACCACCAAAGGTACCATCTGAGTAACCAGAAATGACATCATATTTTTCCACGAGTGATTTTAATGCCTGATAAGCCCAGTCTGTGGGCTGAACATCAGACAATTCTGAGACTGAAGTTTGCTGTGTTCGTAAATCAGAATCAACGTCAAGATTACCAAACACTTCATCTTTGACTAACGACTCAGAATTTGCTATGGTTGAAAACTCTATTTGCCCAACACTCACATCAGTGTCTGGAGGTAATACTTCCACATTATTTGTGGCGATACTATCCTCTGGAATGACTACTTGTAAGCTAGAGTCAGAGCTTTGAGTTTCTGGCGACGGTTGAAGTAGCAGAGAATCCGCCTTTGCGGGTAAGCACATGTGGCTAAGGACGCCCCAACCGACTAAACCCCCCGCCAAGAATTTGGGCGAACGAATCCTCTGTTGTCGGCATTGCTTGACGCTCAATTCTATCTCCTGCAATTCTGCCTCAGAATTACTGAGTGACAAGTTTTTGTTCTTCCTGTTTCACAGCAGAACCTTGAGTACCCAGTTGAATAAGTTCTACTTTATACCCATCTGGGTCTTCTACAAAAGCAATTACTGTAGAACCATGTTTCATTGGCCCCGGTTCTCGCACTACTTTACCACCACGTTTTTTAATTTCTTCACAGGTAGCATAAATATCATCTACTCCGATGGCAATGTGACCGTAAGCATTGCCCAAATCATACTTATCCACACCCCAGTTATAAGTTAGTTCGATAACTGTGTGATCACTTTCCTCACCATAACCAATAAAAGCCAGAGTAAATTCTCCCCCTGGATAATCTTTTTTTCGTAGCAACTTCATTCCCAAAACATCGCAGTAGAACTTTAGCGATTCTTCCAAATTGCCAACACGCAGCATTGTGTGTAGGAGTCGCATAACTAACTATCTCCGGTTGTGGTGCTTGGTTGTGATTGTTCCCTAGATATTGTAAACGAAGGCAGAAGACAGTAGACGCGTAGCGGCTTCCGCAGGTAGGCAGAAGGCATTTATCGGTGGTGCTGTACTACAAGTTCATGATCTACTAAAATCCAAAATATAGTAGTTAGTGCGATCGCTTTCTATTCTCTTTCTATTGCAGCATTCTCCATGAGAACTCCTTGGCGTCTAAGAGATTATGTATTTGCTGCTTTCATGACGATAGGCATGGTGATTGCTGTGATTATGGTCGGGCCCTTTGCACCACCTAGCTATAGCTAGCTGCCCTCTATCCGGAAAACTTAGTAATTTTTAATCATATCGGCAGCTTTTTCAGCAATCATGATTGTGGGAGCGTTAGTGTTACCACCAGTAATGGAAGGCATAATTGATGCATCTATCACTCGCAGTCCTTGGACTCCATGAACTTGTAGTTGGGAATTAACTACCGCCATAGAATCATTACCCATTTTGCAAGTCCCAACAGGGTGATACAAACTTTCTACAGTGTCTCGAATATAAGTACGAATTTCTTCATCATCCTGTACCCCCACACCAGGAACAAATTCTTCACCTCGAAAGCTATCAAAGGCTGGCATTTGTGCTAATTGACGTGATAGTTTAACACCTGCAACCAAAACTTCTAAATCAGCTGCTTTTTCCAGATAATTTGGTTGAATGACGGGTGCTTCTGAGGGATTAGTAGAACGTAAAGTAATGTTACCTTTGCTTTGTGGATATAAAAGAGTCGGGCCAAAAGTAAAACCATGTCCTTCTGGTCTAGTAAAGCCATGATTTAAAAAGTAAGTAGGAGCAAAATGGAATTGTAATTCATTCAATTGTGAATCAGGATTGATTTTGACAAAACCTCCCGCTTCTGCAACATTCGTAGTCAGAGGCCCATTTTTAAACAATAAATACTTCAGAACATTGATAAATTTTTCTGCATTTGCCAGAGATACAGATTTAGTACATGTATAAGCAACAGGTACACACAGATGATCTTGTAAATTTTTGCCGACACCAGGTAAGTTCATGACTACAGGAATCCCTAAAGATTTTAATTGTTCAGCATCTCCAATTCCTGATAGCATTAACAACTGTGGTGAATTAATTGCGCCACCACTTAAAATAACTTCTTTAGCAATTTTTATTTCATGGTTTACACCTTGATGAATGTAGGTTAAACCAATAGCTTGTGTACCTAAAAAATTTATTTTTGTAACTTGGGCATTAGTTTGAACAGTTAAATTTGGTCGTTGTAAAATTGGCTTTAAATAAGCAGCTGCCACACTATGACGTTTACCGTTTTTTTGAGTGACTTGATAAAATCCTAATCCCTCTTGTTTGGCACCATTGAAGTCTGGATTTAGTAGTAAATCTGCTTGTTGTGCTGCTTTGACAAAGGCACGAGAAAGTGGATTAATACAGCGCTGATTTGTGACATTGAGGAGACCATCAACACCGTGATATTCATTTTTCAGGACATTCTGATTTTCAGCTTTAATAAAGTAGGGAAGTACGTCTTTAGCACTCCAGCCTGAATTACCTAAATTGTGCCAATAATCATAGTCACTTAAGTTACCACGAATATAAATCATGGCGTTTATGGAACTGCTTCCACCGATAACTTTGCCACGAGGCCAATATAGTTGACGATTATTTAAGAAAGGCTGTTTTTCTGTGTAATATGCCCAGTCATATTCTGTTTTTAACAACTTAGGAAAACCAGCAGGAATATGAATTTCTGGCTTTTGATCTGGGTTCCCTGCTTCTAATAGCAATACTGTGGTTTTTGGATTTTCTGTCAGGCGATGGGCTAATACACAGCCTGCTGAACCTGCACCGATAATTACATAATCGTACATTGGGATGTTGATTTTTGGTTGTTCCAGCATTTTTTATATATTCATAAATGTATTAATTGCATCTGTCAAAAGCTACGGAAGCTATTTCTACCTGAAGTAGGGTTAATCTAGAATATTTAATTTATAAGATTTTGTGAGTGAGGAGTGGCAAGTTAACCTCAGTAATTTTAATTACGCAGTTTTGGTAAAGTAATCGGAGACTTTTTATGACATTTGCAACTGACGAAAGAACCAAAAAAGCTGTAGAACAATTTCGCAAATTTGACGTTGATACTCAGCTAGCCTTACTCTGGTTCGGCTATCTAGACATTAAAGAGCAATTGATACCAGCAAATCAAACTTCTGCTCAAGATACAGCTGCGGCATTGTACGATCAAATTAAAGCATTGCCAAAGGAACAGCAGCTACAAGCACAACGTGACATAGCTAGCCGTGCTAATAGTGACATTAGCCGCGCCTACACTGCTTTAAGTTCCAGTGCCAAGATAGACGTATGGTTGCGTTTAGCGCAGGGAATGGAAGAGGGTGTTGTGATTCAAGTTCCCTCTAACTACAAATTACCTGAGAATACCAATGATTTTGTCAATACTATCAAAGGCTTGGAATTTGAACAGCGTGTAGACTTCACACGTAGTATTGTGATAGAAATGGGAGCAAAATAAGAAGGTTAAAGGGTTTTATTTTTCCCTTTCCCTTTTTCCCTGTTTTATCAAACAAGGCAGAGGAGCCAGTGCGGTGGACGGGTTTCCCGGCATAAAGCACCTGGCGTGGCAGGAGGCAGAAGGAATGCTCTCTAACCCTCTGCCTTCTTCATCTTGTCTGAAGCGCCTCCCACTCCGGACGTAAAATACCAAATATAATCAAATCAAACCGCCTACCCTCCCGCTGAATAAAGCTGCGTTGAATTCCCTCTTGACGAAATCCGACTTTTTCATGGGCTTTAATTGACCGGATATCATAACTAATAGTTGATGATCCCACTCGGTAGAGATTTAATTCCCGGAAGGCATACCCCAACAGCAGTTTTAGTCCATCCGTACCATAACCTTTACCCCAGTATGCCGGATCACCAATTGCAATACCCAATGAAGCAATCTGATGCATCCACTGAATACCGAACAAGCCAGCGCAGCCAATCAAAGTATCATCTGCTAAAGTACGCAGGTGAAAGTGAAACCCGTTTATTCTCAGGCGGAATTTTGGACTAATGAAACGTTAATTACGTCTACCTGGCTGAAAAACACTTAGTGTCTTTGTGCCTTAGTGGTGAAAAAATCACCAACCACCAAGACTCCAAGACACAAAGAATAGTCATCTCTGTTGCCACACAAAATTCTTGACGGCTATTTAGCATTCTCTAAACAAGTGTGATTTACCACAAACCCACTAGTTGTCTTAGTTCTTCCATATCCAAATGATCACTCGCAAAAGCTTTACGTAGAAGTGCATGGGGAATAAACTTGTCATACTTCTGAATTTCTGGAGCTTCTGCATCACTTAATAAATTCTCAGCCGTAATTCTTTGTTCACACAAAGAAAGAATTTCTGGATAAAGAGAGTTTACTTTTGTTTTATCTAATTTAATTATCAAATAGTACGGATTTACACCGCCAATACTTTTAATTGCTAAAGATTCACGACAGAACATGTTTAGCAACCTTTCCAAAGTCCGGTAAGCTACTGTACCCATCCAAGGAAAAATGCAAGACTTATTTTTAGCCAGAAGCAAAATATTTTTTTGATCTAATCCAGAATTGCGTGTAAGTTCGCGAACTACACGCAAACGCTTCATCGCGTTACTTTGCAAATAAGGATATTCTGTATCTTCAAATAAAACTTGTCGCATTCTTTGGAGAATGCGTGTATGAATTGTACCGCTACCACCACGCCAAAAAATACTTGCTTGACCTTCAACTTGCTTCACTAAGATAATTTTCTTTTTAAAATCAACTTCTACAACTTCCCAAGTTTTCCCTGCTAAAGCAAATTGATTACCTACAGGTGACGGCAGAGATATACTACCAATTTCTGTCGCTCCTTGTTTAACCAGAAATTCCTCATTATCTGGGAAGACAGCGTAAAATTGAAACTTACCCACCACCCTTTCACCAGCCAAACCTAAAATGAGTTTCCCCTCTTCTGTCAATTGCAGATGGTTAATATCAATTAAATAGCGTAGTAATAACTTCAAATCATCTCTAGATACGGCAGTAAATACAGGCAAACTCAAGACTTTTTGAGCAAGAGTAGCTGGTGAAATTTCACCAACTGCTACTACAATACTCATAGTTTGGTGATACAATAAACTAAATGGATATTTCACAGGCTTAATTGGTTCAATCCACTTTTCCTCCAAATAAAGTTGAATAATTGCGATACACTGTAAAAGTTGCCAAGGAATTTGTTCTGGTAGAGTTGCTTCTGATAACACTTCGTTTTCCGCGCACACAAAGCGCATATCGGCAGCTTCACCCCTTCTACCTGTACGTCCCAAACGTTGTAAAAAACTCGCTACGGAAAGCGGTGCTTCTAACTGAATCACCCGCTCAAGATAACCAATATCTATACCTAATTCTAAAGTCAAGGTTGCAGCAGTCACAGCAGGTCGATTCGGTTCCCGCATTGCATTTTCTGCAACTTGTCGCAAGCTAGCAGATATACTGCCATGATGTACATGATATATATCCGCTTCCCCTTCCCTCATGGCAACTTTGCGCAAAGAAGCAATCACCGCTTCAGTTTGCGATTTATTATTAGCAAAAATCAAACACTTACGATTCTTACTCAAATTAAAAATATATCTTTCATAAACATCAATATCAAACTTACCCTCTCTCCCCTCTCTTATGTCCGCGCTCTCTGCGTCTCTGCGGTTCTTTTTTCCCCAAAACTCATCATCAACGCTAACAAAAAAATGCTCCACAGCCAACCTAATTTGTCTATTTTCCCTCTCAATCTTCGGCGTAATCACCGACTTTTTACTCCCAGAACATAACCACTCCTCAGCCAATGCATAATCACCAAGAGTAGCCGATAAACCAATTCTTCGAGGTTGCTTTTGCGTCAAGTCTTCTAATCTAGCCAACTGACAAAGAATCTGACAACCCCTTTCCGTACCCATAAAAGCATGAATTTCATCAATGACAACAAATCGTAAATCACCAAACAAACGCTTGATGTCATGATATTTATTAATTAATAAACTTTCTAAAGATTCTGGTGTAATTTGCAGGATACCTAGAGGATTTTTGAGCAGCTGATTTTTATGACTTTGAGAAACATCACCATGCCAATGCCAAACAGGAATGTCTGCTTCTTTGAGTAAACCATGCAAACGTTCAAATTGATCATTAATTAAAGCTTTGATTGGCCCGATATACAATGCACCAATTGTACTTGATGGATTTTCATGTAATAAAGTTAAAATCGGTAAAAACGCTGCTTCTGTTTTTCCAGCAGCTGTAGCAGCCGCAATTAATAAATGAGCATCTGTATCAAAAATGACTTGACATGCCGCTATTTGAACTGGGCGTAATTCCGTCCAGTTGTGATTGTAAATATATTCTTGAATAAAGGGTGCGAGTCGGGAAAAGGTGTATAGGTTATTTTTGTTTACATGTATTGGTTGTGGCATTTAGAAAAGTTTTCATACTCAAAATTTTGATCAAGTATAGCTTTTGAGTAGGGAGTATCCTAAATGTTTGAGTTTATTTTTAAACGCCAAGGGTCGCAGAGGTTGACGCACTAGGTAGCAGAGTGTTAATCAGAGCTACTTCGTTTTGTGTTTTGAAAAATTTGGGATGCTCTCATTGAGTATAAAAATAGGTTAAGTTTCACCTGACTAGTAAGCCTTTAGAACAGAGTGAATCTATGAAGCAACCGAAAATTGAGATAGTGACAGAACCACAGCCTCATGAAGTTGAATTTGTCCTACAGCAGATTATTAAATTCAATAGCAGTCGTGCTAGTGAGGGTAACTACAAGCACTTAGTAATCTTTCTGCGAGATTCAGATGATCATATCCCTGTTCTGTCACTCTCGGAAAACAATAATCTCAGCCAACTTCTGAGACTTTGGTTTCATCCGGGTTTGAGGCTTTATTTTCTAACAGAAACTAAAATTTATAGACGAAAAGTGGAAACTAAAGCCCCGTAACTATTTGAGCGATTGGATTCTCCCAAAGTGACAAATGAGGGATATAGTGGGTGGATTAATTGGAGAAACATATTGGCAGTGGTTGTATGTTGATGTGTTATGGGTACATGAGTTGTTTCGTGGGAAAGGTTATGGTGATATTCTTTTAGCCACTGCGGAACAAGAAGCTGTGAAGCGAGGTTGTCAATATGCGTATTTGGATACATTCAGTTTTCAAGCTCCAGAGTTCTATCGGAAACGTGGATATGTCGTGTTTGGTGAGTTACCTAACTTTCCACAAGGTTATAGCCGTTTTTTTTCTGAAGAAGGAGTTACAGTAAATTATTGAATACAGTCCATCAGGGACTTGCAAATAAAAAAATATCCAATTCTATACCCCTATACCTCTACACCCGTGTTTCTTCAGAGATTACCTGCAACAAATACCTTTTCTGTGGCGATCGCTAATTCTGGCAAAGTCCGCGATTCAATCTTCTGGCTACCTGTAAATACTGTTTCTTCGTACAGTCCTTCTTCCAGTAATAATACTGAAATTTTTGTCTCTAAGGGATCTACAATCCAATACTCTGGTACTTCTAGGGCAGCATATTCAGAACGCTTGTAGCGATAGTCCCGTTTTATCGATTCTGGACTGACTATCTCTACGATTAATAGCGGCGGCGTTTGAAATACTGCTGATACATTCATCAATTCCCTTGCTTGTTCTATCGTCACTACGCACAAGTCAGTCAACCGAGATTTATTTCTACCTGTTCTGACTCCAGCTTCTCGCAAGCATAGCCAAGGTAAACCCAACCGCTTAATTTCTGCTTTAAGGCTTGTATCTAGAAAATCGGCTATTAGAAAATGTTCAATTGTAGGTGGGTTCATAAGTTCCAGAGAGCCATCCACCAATTCGTAATGGCAGCCAGTGCCATCATCATAGGTTAAGTATTCCTCAAAGGTGAGCTTAGTTGCTGGTGTAGTGACCATCCCGATTGATTTCTAGACGGTATTTATATCCTAACCTGAAAATATTTATGCGATTTATGTGAGCTTGAGAAATACTGTGAACACTGAGTCATCTTCTTTACTAGTTAGAGATATCGGCGAACAAGGACTTTTACAAATTTTGCAACGCTTCTGTCCTCAGGAAATTATTGGGGACGATGCAGCAGTAATTGCTACTGAAACAGGGCTGTCTCTGGTAGTAACTACTGATGTTTTAGTTGACAACATTCATTTCAGTGAAATTACTACGTCAGCAGTCGATGTTGGCTGGCGGGCTGCTGCTGCTAATTTATCAGATCTGGCGGCGATGGGCGCTTCCCCCTTAGGAATTACTGTCGGGCTGGGACTACCTGGTGATGTTTCTGTGAGTTGGGTAGAACAAATGTATGTAGGTATGACACAATGCCTACAACAATACAATACCCCAATTGTGGGTGGTGATGTAGTGCGATCGCCAGTAATTACCATTGCTATTACTGCTTTTGGTCAAGCTTACCCCCAACAAATTATCCGCCGTCACCGAGCTCAAGTCGGAGATGCGATCATCGTTACTGGTGTTCATGGCGCGTCCCGGGCTGGCTTAGAATTGCTCTTGCATCCCGAAAAGGCAGAAAACCTTAGCCCAGAAGAAACAAAGGCTTTAATCCGCGCTCACCAGCGCCCACAACCCCGATTAGATGTCTTACCCATCCTCTGGCAAATTCTTGGTTCTTCTCAATTGGCGATCGCTGGGATGGACAGCAGCGACGGTTTAGCTGATGCGTTAGTACAAATTTGCCGTGCTAGTAATGTCGGGGCTGTAGTAGAACGTACACAAATTCCTTTCCCACCAGCTTTTGCTCACTGGCTAACCCCAGAACAAGCCTTAGAGTATAGCCTCTACGGTGGTGAAGATTTTGAATTGGTGTTGTGCTTACCAAAACAGCCAGCTGATAAATTAGTACAAATGCTTGGTCAGGGCGCTGCTGCGATTGGAGAAATCACAAATGGCTCAACCGTAGTATTACGTGACCAAAAACAAGAATTCCCCGACCAAGTTTTATCTCTCAGTCAGGGATTTCAGCATTTTGGTTAGTGGTTGCTAGTTGGTTGTTGGTTGTTAATTTTTCCAAACAACAAACAACCACCAACAAACAACAAACCTAATTACTTCCACTTCTCGGCTACTAATTCTGCCAAGTCTAGAACGCGTTGGCTGTACCCCCATTCGTTGTCGTACCATGCCATGACTTTAACCATGTCACCACCCATGACCATTGTCAAGCTGGCATCAACAATGGAGGAAGCATCAGTACCTTGATAGTCAGAGGATACCAATTGTAGTTCACTGTAATCTAAAATGCCTTTTAGCTCATTTTCAGAAGCTTGTTTCAGGGCTGCGTTGACTTCTTCAGCAATGGTTTGTTTCTCAACTTGTACTACGAAATCCACCATTGAAACGTTAGGGGTGGGTACACGCAATGCTACACCATTGAGCTTGCCTTTGAGTGCTGGTAGTACCAGCGCTACAGCTTTAGCTGCACCGGTGGAAGTAGGCACAATGTTAATAGCCGCAGCACGCGCACGGCGTAAATCCCGGTGAGAAGCGTCCAGCAGACGCTGATCTCCTGTGTAGCTGTGGGTGGTGGTCATTGTACCTTTGATGATGCCAAATTTCTCATGTAAGACTTTGGCAACGGGAGCTAAGCAGTTGGTGGTGCAGCTGGCGTTACTGATGATGTGGTGTTTGTCGTGATCATAATCGTGATGGTTTACGCCAATTACAAAAGTACCATCTTCATTTTTGCCAGGGGCGGTGATCAATACCTTTTTGGCGCCAGCATTGATATGCTTCATCGCCCCTTCTCTGGCAGTAAATACCCCTGTTGCTTCGATAATTAGGTCGATTTCCCACTCTTTCCAGGGCAAGTTTTCTGGGTTGCGATCAGATACGCATTTAACGGTCTTACCGTTAGCGATGATTGAGTTATCATCGGCAGTAATTTCAGCACCTTTTAACTTCCCTAGCATCGAATCATACTTGAGCAGGTGAGCGTTAGTTCTGGGGTCTGAGGTGTCGTTGATAGCAACTAGGTCGATATTGCTATTCTCTCTACCTAACCAACAGCGCATAAAGTTACGACCGATGCGCCCAAAACCGTTGATAGCAACTCTAATCACAGCGTCTTGCCCTCTGTTATATATGCCTAATTAAATCTTATGGTTGACCCCGATCATATCGCAAAGGGGGGAGTATTTATAACTATAAAGTGTTAGATCCCAAAAAAATTTTAATTTTTTTAATTATAGCTTCAGGGGAGCGAGGATCGGGAAACTTGGGGTTCCCTATGGAGATTAGGGGCAACGGGGATCGGGCATTGGTTATTAGTTTTCTCCATGTTCCCCATGTCCTGCTTGTCCTCCTTCAACTCTCCGATCCCCAATCCCCTGCTTCAAGCATAGAGATTGTGATCAGCTATGTAACTTCGTACTGATTCTGGAACTAAGTAACGAATCGATTGGCGATCGCGACATAAGTTACGAATCATACTTGACGACACTCCTACTAAAGGAGTATGCAATAATTGCCAGTGTATGGTAAAGGACTGCCTTGCTAATTTTTGCTCCACTTGCTTGCAGATTAAATCAGTTTGAGTTATACATTCACTACCAAGATATCGGGGTGCGATTAACCAATCGCACAATTGTGCTAATTCCTGTCCGCGATACCACTTAGGTAATGTTTGGAATGTATCCAAACCAACAATCCAATACCAATGAGTATTGGGATAAAAATTGGATAAATCAATCAGGGTATTGATGGCATAAGAAGTACCAGATTGCAATTGCTCAATCGGTGAAACAGCAAAGCCAGAGTTGTCTGTTGTCGCCGCTTGCAGCATTGCTAAACGATGTTGAAACGAAGCCGCTTTTTTATGAGGAGGATGAGCTGATGGCACCCAAATAATCTTTTCTAGAGGTACTTGATTGAGAGCGGTTTCGGCTACGATGAGATGTCCCCAATGAACGGGATCAAATGTGCCACCAAAAATTGCAATTTGTTGCATCCACTCTCTTTTTTAGCTTGATTCGATTTCAAAGTAGTTAACACTCAGTCTACCATTGTAGCTAATTCCAGCACATAGACCGAAATTATGTGTTTGAAAATACAGTTGTATATTTCCCGAAGGTGCAGAAATTTGCAGAATAAACATAATATTAGTTCAGGAAGAGAAAAACCACTGGCAAGGTTAAAATCATCCTGAAGTAATGTAATCTGAGCATAAAAATCTACCTATCAGGAGTATGAGATTTATACAGAGGTAGTATCAATAAAAAACAAAATCCTGTTATGATACGCGTGTCATTTGTGATGTTTATGTGGTGTGGTATTAGAGGAGTAATTGATGAAAGATTTTGTAGACTTTAGCGGTAGACCTTTTCATTTTATTGGTATTGGTGGCATAGGTATGTCTGCTTTGGCATACGTGCTAGCAAAACGTCAATTGCCTGTTTCTGGTTCGGATCTTCGTCCAAATCACATTACTTCCAAATTGGAATCTATCGGGGTTCATATTTTTGCTAAACAAGAAGCAAGCAATTTGGAATTCTTTCGCCCCAAAGAGAATGAAAATCGAGTAATTTTAAATACTCAAAATCATGTGTCAACTGATAAAGTGGCACAACTACCGCAAGTAATTTGTTCAACAGCAATAAATACTAACAATTTGGAATATAAAGCAGCATTAGAATTAGGCTGTCCAATTTTCCATCGTTCAGATGTATTGTCAACTTTAATTTCCGAATATGACAGTATCGCAGTTGCTGGAACTCACGGCAAAACTACCACGAGTAGTATGATCGGATATATGCTACTGCAAGCGGGTCTTGACCCCACAATTTTGATTGGTGGTGAAGTTGATGCCTGGGAAGGTAACGCAAGATTAGGTCAAAGTTGCTATTTAGTAGCAGAAGCAGATGAATCAGATGGTTCATTAGTTAAACATGCCCCAGAAATCGGTGTAATCACAAATATCGAACTAGACCATCCCGACCACTACGACAATTTAGAAGAAGTAGTGGAAATATTCCATACCTTCGCTAATAGTTGTAAAACTCTGGTAGCTAGCATTGATTGTGCAACGGTGCGCGATCGCTTGCAACCAACAATTAGTTACAGTTTACATCCAGACACAGGTGCAGATTATACCGTAACCAATATAGACTATCGTGCAGATGGCACTACCGCCTTAGTTTGGGAGCGCGGCAAAGCCTTGGGTGTGTTAAACTTACGTTTACTCAGTCGCCATAACCTCAGCAACGCCCTAGCAGCAGTAGCCGTTGGTCGCGTCTTGGGATTAGAATTTGGCGAAATTGCCAAGGGACTTGCTACTTTTGAAGGCGCAAGACGTCGCTTTGAATTCCGGGGCGAAGCTCATGGAATCACATTCATTGACGACTATGCCCACCATCCCAGCGAAATTCGTGCTACTCTAGCAGCCGCACGTCTGCAAGCAAGACCAGGACAAAGAGTAGTTGCCATATTTCAACCTCATCGCTACAGCCGTACACTGGCATTTTTAGAAGAATTTGCCGAATCTTTTACCCATGCTGATGTAGTTATACTCACTGACATTTACAGCGCTGGGGAAGTCAACATGGGACAGGTGAGCGGTGAACAACTAGCACAGGAAGTTGCCAAACATCATCCACAAGTCAAGTATCAAGCAAACCTAGCCTTAATGTGTGATTTCTTACAGCAAACACTACGTTCTGGAGACCTAGCACTGTTTCTAGGAGCTGGGAATTTAAATCAAGTAATTCCGGAGGTAATTGCTACACTCCACCAACCAGCGACAGCGACATCCTAAAAGTCTCAAGGGCTAGTTTCTTGCTCTAGCTTAATGTTCAGTCTTGCAACCTTAATTTATTGCATCAAATAATTACCGTATTTGTACGGTGGATAAACATCAAATTAAAACAGATTCTGGTAAATATGGCAATTTCCCAGGCAGCGGTAGATGTCTGCACAAATTCTGGTGTGAATGTAAATAAACGACAAACAACTAATTCCGAAATTAAGGAAATTCCCTTACTTGGTACAGACTGCGCAATTAAATCACAAGTTCCTCTGTCAGCATATACTTCCTACAGAGTTGGAGGACCAGCAGAATGGTATGTTGCGCCTCGCAACATCGAAGCAATGCACGCTAGTTTAATATATGCCAAAGAGGAAGGTTTACCAGTAACAGTACTGGGAGCAGGTTCTAACTTGCTAGTAAGCGATCGCGGTATTCCAGGCTTAGTTATCGCTACCCGCCATCTGCGCCAAACTCATTTTGACCCAGAAACTGGTCTATTAACAGTAGCAGCTGGGGAACCAATACCCGGTTTGGCAATGGCTGCGGCAGAGCGGGGATGGCAGGGCTTAGAATGGGCTGTAGGTATCCCTGGAACCGTTGGTGGGGCTGTGGTGATGAATGCAGGAGCGCATAATAGCTGTATTGCAGATATCCTAGTCAGCGCTCAAGTACTTTCACCTGACGGTACTATCGAAACCCTGACTAGCGAACAATTGGGTTATAGCTATCGTACTTCTATCTTACAAGGAAGCGATCGCATTGTTACCCAAGCCACCTTCCGAATGCAACCAGGCGCGGACCCCGCCCTTGTGATTGCAACTACCAAGCAACACAAACAGCACCGACTGACAACGCAACCTTACGACAAACCCAGTTGCGGTAGCGTCTTCCGTAACCCTAAACCCTACGCCGCAGGTTGGTTAATTGAACAAACTGGTTTAAAAGGCTTTCAGATTGGTAACGCACAAGTAGCACAACGCCATGCTAACTTTATCGTTAATTGCGGTGGTGCTAGTGCGTGGGATATTTTCAATCTCATCCGTCATGTGCAATATCAAGTACAGGATCGATGGTCAATTTTACTAGAACCAGAAGTCAAGATGTTGGGAGAATTCCCAGCAGCTTGTTGATAGTTGCAATTTAAATCAGGTAGTAAGCACGCTTTGTGCTTACTACAAATTTTTTGAAGGCGGGTAAAAATCTACTTTCATTGCCTGGTTTTTCTTGATTCTACTTTGTGTCTTTGTGTCTTTGTGGTTAAATATTCCCCTTTCCCGGGACGCAAACAATGAAACAGATCCTAAATCCAGGGAGCTTAACACAAAAGTATGTAATCAAGGCTTGAACCACCAAGACACTAAGACGCCAAGGGTTCATAGACTGTGCATAATTTAAGGTGGGAAGTGGAATCCCAATTTGCTCAACCACTCCCCGATGAAGTTCTATTAAATCAAACTTCTCAGACGCTGTACTAATTGTGGTGCTTGCAACACACCCTCAATTCGATCTACTGGCTGACCTTGCTTAAATAGTAATAAAGTTGGTAGAGCCTCTATCCTGTACTGAGTAGCCAATTGTTGGTATTTTTCGGTGTCTATTTTGACGATTCTGATTTGACCTTGGAGTTGGGCGTTAACCTGCTCTAAAATCGGAGTCATCATCTGACAAGGCCCGCACCAGTCAGCATAAAAATCTACCAATACGGGTACATCAGAGCCAGATAGCATTTCTTCAAAGCTATTGAATTGCTTTTTTGTAGCCATGTGATACGCACCAGTTTTTTATTGTTTGATTTTAATAGTAGTTCCTCAGGGTTGGAATGATTGTAAAGCATGTTTGCGGTGCTGTATCAGCAATTGGTGATTGGTTTTTCCCATTACCTATTACCCATTACCGATGACTGAACTTCACAAATACGATTTGTTTGCATCCCATCCTCATACAGAAGTTTCATCACATCATCTTTGTATTTCTGAAATGTGCTATGGCGCTTGATTTGAGGGTTCGATTTGCTAGGTAGTTGGATTTGCAATTCGCGCCTAATTGTACCTGGTCGCGCACTTAGTACGTAGATACGCTGTGATAAGAAAATAGCTTCTTCTACATCATGAGTGATCATAAAAATTGTCGTGCTGGTACTACGCCAAATTTCTAGTAAAAATTGCTGCATTGCTTCTTTTGTCTGTACATCCAAAGCGCCAAAGGGTTCATCCATAAGTAAAATTTTTGGTTTCGATGCTAAAGCACGAGCGATCGCAACCCGTTGTTTCATCCCACCAGAAAGTTCTTTAGGTAGCGCCTTAGTAAAGGTAGATAAACCTACTACTTCTAGATAATAAGCCGCCTGTTGTTTTCTCTGGGCTTTGGGTACACCTTGTAGTTTCAAACCAAATTCTACATTTTCGGCAACACTCATCCACGGATAAAGAGTATAGCTTTGAAAAACCATACCACGATCAGATCCTGGCCCTGTAACCCGCACCCCATCAACCAGTATCTCCCCTGCGGTTGGAGTATCCAACCCCGCAATTAGGCGTAGCAGGGTTGATTTACCAGAACCACTTGCACCTACTGCACAGACAAATTCTCCCTCTTCAATATGCAAACTAATATCTTGAAGTGCAGTGAGCAAACCGCGCTTCGTTTTGAATTGTTTTTGGAGTTGATTAATTTCTAAATGCATAATTTGTTATTTGTTATTTGTTATTTGTCATTTGTCATTTGTCATTGCCCACTTGCAAGAAGCACGCAATAACAATCGAAACAAAAGGTCAATTCCTAAACCAATTAAACCAATTACAATTAATCCAGCAAAAATTTCATCTGTTTTCAAATACCTTTGGGCAACACTAATTCGGCGTCCTAAACCTTCTGTTGCTGCTACCAATTCCGAGACAATCACTAAATTCCAAGATGCAGCCATGTTGACACGACAAGCATCGATAATATTAGGTAGAATAAATGGAAAAATAACTTGTAGTAAAACTTGTTTTCTTTGACCACCTAAAGTATAAGTGGTTTCTAATAATTCCTTGGGAACAAACTTGACTGCATCCATCACCATTAAGGTATTAAAAAACAGTGTGCCGATAAAAATCAGCATGATTTTCGGCGTTTCTCCCAAGCCAAAATATAAAATTAGTAAGGGAATAAATGCCGGAGCTGGCATATAGCGCACGATACCAATCACTGGTTCTAGCAACGCCCGAATGCTGGCAAAAGTACCCATTAATGTGCCTAAAGGAATGGAAACAATTGCTGCTAGGGAAAATCCACCCAGGACTCGAAATAAACTAAAGGCAATATCTTTTTGTAAATCTCCACTTGCCAAAAGCCTTTGAAATGCCTCCCAAACTTGACCGGGAGAAGGAAGAAATAAAGGTGGAATTAAACCTGTATTAGAAATAATCCACCACAGAAGTATAGGTACGGAAATTGACAAGAACATTAAAGTCCAAGCCAAGTTATGAGGAATATCCTCAGCAATGCGCCAAAAGTATGATTTTGGTAACATTTTCTGAGGACGTCCGCAATTTATTTCTGGCAAATCTTCAGCGTGTTGGTTCATGATTTTTGCTTGGCGGCGTAGGCTTTGATAAAACGATCATCAAAGATTTGGTTAAGATTAGGTGCTTGTTTAATCAAACCGCTCTCAACCAGAAATTTACTAATTTCCTCAGCAGCATATCTCAGAGATGTCATGTTGTTACCGGGATTAAATGCTTGGACATTTTCTTCTAGAGTAAAGATTTTAGTCCCTGCATTGTATGCTTGATATTCGGCAACAGACACCCCTGCACGTTTTGCCATAATTTCGTAAGCTTTTGCTTGATTTGCTCTCATAAAATCTAAGGTTGCAAACCAAGTATTTACTAATGCTTGGACATCTTGTGGTCTCTGATTAATGAGTTGGCGACTGACAACTAAATGGTCAGGAATTGCCCCCGGAAAGTCTTTAGAACTAAATAATTCTTTACTACCAGGACGTGATAAAGCCTTTGTGGTGAAGGGTGCAAAAACTCCCACTGCATCAACTTGACCAGCAACAAAAGCAGCGGCGGCTGCGCCTGTTTCTAGTGGTTGAAACTGAATATCAGCTTGCGTTAAACCTGCTTTTTTTAGACCTAGTAATAATAAAAAATGGTCAACAGTTCCTTCTTCTGCTGCAACTTTTTTGCCTTTGAGGTCAGCAATAGTATTAATTCCTTCTCTGACGATAATTTTATCGTTGCCGGTTGAATTGTCATTGACCAAAACAATCACTTGATCTGAACCGGCGGCTACTGAACTAATCGTGTCATTTAAAGTTTGAGTATTGGCATCTAATTGACCTGCTCTCAAAGCATTAATGGAATCTAAATAGCCATCAAACCACTTCAAGTCGACATTAACTTGATTTGCTTCAAATAACTTTTGTTCTTGAGCAATTTGCCAAGGAAACCAACCAGGCCAAGCACTAAAACCGAATTGAATTGGTTTGGTATTTGTAGGAGTTGCAGCCGAATTTCCTGATGTAGAAGTTTGTGGAGAAGGAGTACAACTGACAGCAACAAGTAAACTGATGAAAAATAAAGCTAATAAAGATGGCAAAATGCGTAACTTCATGAAACTCCTCTCACAACTAATACTAGTTAACACGAACTAGACGAATTTCCGTCCGTTGATTACGTTTATCCTCGGGATGAACTCCAGCTAGTGGCTGGCTAGAACCTTTACCCACAGCTACAATCTTGTGCTTGAGACCGCGATCGCGCAGATAATTCGCCACTGTCTGCGCCCGTTTTTGACTCAGAGTTTGGTTAAAATCGGCTTCGCCAAACTTAGAAGTATGACCAATCACTCGTATAGCTATTGTTTGTTCGTTGAATTCTGCAATATCCCGACTCAGCTTATCTAGCGTTTCCTTACCTTGATTAGTAAGCAAAGCAGAGTCAGTTGTAAATTTCACCTCTCCTTGCAGTTGTAAATTGCCAATATTAGGGGCGGTGGCTATCTGGTTACTATTGAAATTCGCAATGGGAGCGATCACTTTTCCTTTACCAGCAAATCTGTCTGCTAGTTCCGGGTTATCAATACGTACCTGTTGAATTAAATTGTGGGTGTTTTTCGCCGCCTCCGCTATGAACTCGGAGGTAAACAGTTCTTTGGGATTCTGGGGAACTTGATTCATTTTGCCTACTAGCGCCAGCACCGCAGCAGTAGAGTTGATGCGTTTCTCTAAGGTGCCATCTTTCATCCAGTTATCAGCTTCCACGGAGGTAAAAAAGTCAATACCTTGCAAAACTGCGTTAGCATCAGCGCTAGATAACTTGCCATCAACAGCAATTTGTGCTTGCAACTGTTCAGCATTGCGGACATTAGTATCAATAAACCGATAATAAAAAGTGAGTAATTGTGATATGCTCTCTGGTTGCGACTCCATCAGGCGGTTAGAAGCAACAATCACATCCACAATTGTCCCCGGTAAATCCTTACTTGATAGCACCACCGTGTAACCCCTCTGTCTGGCTTGGCTGACATAAGGTTCCCAAAGCACAGCAACTGCCACATTTTGATTGGAGTCTTGCAATACCTTCCAGGCTTCGGAAGCATCTGCCACTTTTTTGATTTGGAAATCTGACAGCTTAAACTCCTCAAATTTTGTAGTCAACACCTGTGCCAAATACTCGCTAGGAGTATCCCCGGCAAAGACAATTGTGAACTGTTCTCCCTTGTTGCGTGCTTCCTCTACTAATTGCCTCAGAGCCAGCATTGATTTGAGATTGGGATACTTCTTAGTATTGAGGACAACCGCGTCTGCTCCTACCGTATAATCAATTAGCCCCACAATTTTTCCTTGAGGCTGTTGTTTGAGAAACTGATCCAGTGTCGTTACCAACAAGTCAGATTGTCCCTGATTAAAACGTTCAGTGCGTTTAGCTTGGTCAAATTCATCTTCATAACGCAGGTTTAAACCAGCTTTTTTTAGCGCTTCCAAAAAAGTCTGATTGCGAAAAGTGCTGTAACCACTAAAAGTATCTCCCAGAAGTGTTAATTTTTCATCCATCAATTCAGCTGCGGATGTATTTTTTACACTTGAAAAGGTAGGAGATGATAATTGGTCGATTAACCAAATCGTACCAAAAGTCAAACAAGAAACTCCTAGCCCAAGAGCCAAAAAAAGAAAAATGGGAACGTTACGCTTACTCATAAGACCCGTCGATTATAGTATCGAATTAGACAATTTATTTGGTCTTTGCAGTAGATTTACGCGTGCAATTAATCCCTGAGTTTAACTTAAAGTAAGGCTTGAATTTTTGCGACAAATTATTTCTTTGTCCTTATACCAATTCTCTATAAACTTGTACTTAATTAATAACTCTGTAGTCCTTGGCGTTCTAGCCTGCGGGAAGCCTATGAGCGCGTCTGATGCGCTCTTGGTGGTTCGTTTATAAATATCTAAGTGCATCTTCACAGAGAAATGGTGTTAGTCATTACTTCGTCAATTTTTTAAGTACAAACCTTACAATTTGTACCGTAGATGCATCAAATTGCACATTTCTACAATCTGCCAATGTCAGGGTTAGTCAATTAATGACCTTCAAGACATAGTAAAATTCCTGTTAGGTCTTTTGACGGTGACTTTGCGTAAATATCCGTATCATACCAAAGTAGTGGCTCTTATACCTAAGTTTCACTGTGAGCTTAAAGGGTAGTTTAAGGATTTGAACTGACGCACCCAATCAAACCAAACTTCCAAGCCTTCACCTGTTTTTGCAGAAACAGGAATAATTGTGACATTGGGATTCATCTGACGAACATGAGCTGCAATACAACTAATATCAATATCCAAATAAGGAGCCAAATCTATTTTGGTAATCAGCAGACAATCTGCTTGTTGAAACATAATCGGATATTTCAGAGGCTTATCTTCACCTTCAGTCACGCTCAATAAAGCAACTTTGGCGTGTTCTCCAACTTCAAATTCAGCAGGACAAACTAAATTACCAACATTTTCTACCAGCACTAAATCAAAATCATTGGGATTGTATTCATGTTCTAGTCGATGAATTCCACCTGCTACCATTTTGGCATCCAAATGACAGGAACGACCTGTATTAATTGCAATTACTGGTACACCGTATTTTCGCAGACGTTCTGCATCTAAATCGGTGGTCATATCCCCTTCGATTACAGCAATTTTTAACTCATTGCTCAAAGTAGCAAGGGTACGCTCTAGTAGTGCTGTTTTACCAGCACCCGGACTACTCATAATGTTGAAACAAATAATTCCCCATTTATCAAAATGCGATCGGTTGTGATCAGCCCCTTGCTGATTAGCATGAAGCAAGTTAATTCCTAAGGCTGCGTCAAATGTTTGATGCATAAGCGTACTCAATTTTGTCAATTTTTAATTCTCTACCTGAGCGAATATCCTCCATAGGAGAATTACATTCAGGACAAGCGTATTGCCAGCCAATTTGCGGTGAATATTCTTGTTGGCAACGGTGACAAAAAGCAATTAATGGTGTTTCTTGAATCACCAGTTTTACCCCTTCTAAAAAGGTATTGTGCGTTTGCACCTCAAAAGCAAATTGTAAGCTTGCTGGTTCAACACAAGTAAACCTACCAACAATTAGGTGAATTTGAGAAATCTGAGGGCGCTCAGGCTGGGATTCCCACCAATCTTTTACAGTTAAAATGAGCGCTTTTGTCATATCAGTTTCGTGCAAATTTTCTCTCCTTCGCCCCAGGCTAAAACCCAAGGTCAATATTGATCCAATATCAAATCTGATTAATCAATTACTGCATCTATACCTCACCCCGGC
>NZ_AJLL01000013.1 GCF_000317225.1 Fischerella thermalis PCC 7521 | reverse complement strand
AGGAGAGGGGGAAGGGGGTGAGGTCGGGATTTGGGGTGATTCGATCATTTGTGTGTACACCGTAGCCTTGGTAAGGAGAGGGGAACTCGGGACCCCCACTCCCTTGGGGGAGTGGGGATTAGGGGAAGGGGGTGAGGTTTCGCGGATACAATAAATAAACAAACGGATTTCATTTCATAGCGAAATATTTACTATTCAGACTTTGCGCCCCTTTGCGCTCACCTTTGCGTTTCAAATCACCACTTTTTTTATGCAATCTCCACACCACACACAAGTGCCAATGATAAACTTACCTCCAATCTTCCACTAACTCTGATTGGGCTTCGGGGTGAATATATGCGGGTTTTTCTTTGCGTGGTAATTGACCAGATATGACTAAATGGGCCATTGTGTCACAAATCACCCGTGTCGCCATTAATGATGTAATGTCACTGATATCGTAAGGAGGCGAAACTTCTACAACTTCTAGACCACAAATAGGTGCTTTTTGGACAATTTTACCTAACATGGAAAGCGCTTCACGCGGTAATAATCCACCAGGTTCAGGCCAGCCTGTTCCAGGGACAAAACCAGCATCAATGCAATCAATATCAAAGCTGATGTAAACGCAGTCAGTACCATCTAAAGCTCGTTCTAAGGCAAAGTTGACTGCTGCATCCAAACCCATCTCTGTGATGTCCGTAACTGTGAGGATATTGGTCGCTCTTTCTCGGCAAACTTTTACACCTTGTCGCGGTACTTGCCAACCACCAATTCCCAATTGCACGAGGTTTTTTGCGGGAGCATTTTTAATATTTGTTGCATGGAACCAGGGACAGGTATGCATCCGCTCATCGAGGTCTGTTTCCTGGGTATCGACATGACGATCGAAGTGAATAATTCCGACTTTTTTGTCACCCAAGTGACGGCAAATACCTCGCACTGTTGGAAATCCAATTGAGTGATCGCCTCCTATAATAATGGGAAATGCACCAGAACTAAAGATGTGGGCAATACCTTTAGAAATTTGGTCAAAAGACTTTTCGTTATTGGCGGGAATGGTAAAAATATCACCCACATCACACAAGGTTATTTGCTCGCGTAAATCAACACCTAGTTCAAAGTTATAAGGGGTATATAATGCGGAAATGCGACGGATTCCTTGGGGACCAAATCGAGTTCCGGGTCGATAGGTAGTACCAGAATCGTGCGGTACACCCACGATCGCAACGTCGTATTCACCGACTTTCCGCACATCTTCCAAATAAGGTGCTTTCAAAAAAGTATTGATTCCAGCAAAGTGGGGAAGTTCACCGCGAGAAAAGGTAGGAATGGAGCGATCGCTGATACTTTCTGCTGCTTCTAAACCAAATTCTAATCCTCGAGAAACTTCCTGCTGCCACCCTGTCAAGGGCAAATTCGCTTCTTTTTCCAGCGCCCGATTCGCTTGTGTTTCTGGTCGTTGGAAATGAGAATTGGCGTCACCAAAAGATTGATCTGTCATGTCTCAAAATATGACATCTAAACAATAACTAAGGAAAAACTATAGCCCGAGTAAGTCATAACAGTCCAATTTCTGCTATGTACCTCCCGGGCTTTTTTCCCGCCGTGTGCCAGTTTTTGTGAAACTGGTTGCTTCTCTTGGACCAGTCGTTTAACTTCCCTGAATTAAACCGGAACCCTAGAAGCTATATATTTTTACCCAATTGCTAATAGTTATTTTTAAGGACAGGCTTTTTATACCCAACGTTTATAGATAGCAATAATTTTTCCGCAAAAATGTATTATTAGTTACAAAAATCTCTAGAGTACTTCTATCAAAGCAATTGAGGTGTTTTATTTTTGATAACAATTTATTAAGTGAGGTAGTCCGGCACAAATTAAAGTTAACTAGTTATGATTGTCAATTTCACCCCATGGGGAATCTGATTTATCCTCCCAGAAAGAGGTCAAGGCGATCGCACCTCCGTTAAAACCGAAATAGAAGGATGTTACTGAAGGGCCAAGCAATGGCAGATAAATCTAAAAAAGATACAAATAATATACCCACTTCCGATATACAAGAAGATAAACCATCTTTGTTAGAATCCTTTGCCGAAACATTAGGTTGCGTAGCCGGAACCGCAGTCGGGGTAGGAACAGCCGCTGGTAGTACAGCGATTGAAGCTGGTAAAGCAGTTGCAGAAACAGCAGCTGGTGTAGGAGAAGCAGCAGCCAAGCAAGTACACCAACTATTTGAGCAAGCAACTCATACAGCAGGACAAGTAACAGAACGTCTGGGTGAGAACTGGCTGATCCGCAGAGTAGCTGGTGCGTTAAATCTCAATTGGCTAGTTGGTGCTAGTGAGAATGTTGATTTAGACAAATCCGCAGCATTAGTGAAAAAGCTTCAGCAGGAACATCCTGATGAATCACCTAGCCAAATTGCCCACCGGATCATGGTGGATAAAGCAATGAAAGCCGGTGGAATTGGTTTGGCAACAAGTATTTTACCGGGTTTTGCAGCAGCACTGTTGGCAATTGATTTAGCAGCTACAACCCAATTGCAATCAGAAATGATTTATGAGATTGCCGCCGCCTATGGGTTAGATTTAAAAGATCCCAGCCGTAGAGGGGAGGTGTTGGCAATTTTTGGTTTAGCTTTAGGTGGTGGTCGTCTGTTGAGAACAGCAGGTTTAGGCTTGTTGCGAAATGTACCTTTTGCGGGTGCGGTGATTGGTGCTAGCTCGAATGCGACAATGATTTATTCTTTGGGATATGCAGCTTGTCGATTTTATGAAGCGAAGCTAGATGAATCCAAGTCCCTGACTTCTGAAGAAACCTTAGCAGAACTCAAGCAACAAAGCGATCGCTATTTGGAAACTGCGATCGCTCAACAAGCAGTCATGGATCAAATTTTAGTTCACATGATCCTAGCCAGACATCTAGACAAGACTTGGGAAGAAATTTTACCAGAGTTAGAAGCTGTAAATCTCAGTCCTGCTTCTTTGGAAGCAATAGGCAAAAATATCAAGTCACCCCAGCCTTTAGAGCAACTTCTCAATCAACTTAACCGTGATTTTACCATACCACTTTTAGTTCAAGGTTACAGAATTGCCAAACTCGATGGTGAGATTAAACCAGGAGAACAAAAAGTTATTGATGCGATCGCCACTAAATTTAATATTGATTTGAATAAAATTCAGTCAATAGTCAATATGAGGTATTTTCACCAACTACCAACCACAGGAAAAACGCACCTTAAAGTGGCGCATGTATGAATTATTGTTCAGGTAATGGGCTGCGCCATCAAGATAGGTTTTTTCTTTTCCCGCTAGATGCAGCCGATACTTTGCTTCGAGGTTTGTCCAAAACTCAGGAGAAGTTCCCATCGCTTTTGAGCCTGCTGAATGCTTTGAATGTTGGATTACCAGATAGTACTTGCGTTTGTATAGCAACAACCGTTAACAACCCATAAAACACGAATTTTACGCAATACTGGTACAAGAACTGTTACACACAATCAAAAAATGGAAATTATACCTAGTAGTACCCCGATTTTAGAGTGGACTGGAGATGGTCTGGCTGTAGGATTATTTGAAGATAATACAGAGCTAACCGGCGAACTGGCGACTTTAAATGAGAAATTTGCAGGGTATATAAAAGAACTAATTGCTGAAGAGGAATTTAAGGGAAAAGTCGGTAGCACTGCTTTCACAAGATTAGGTAGTAGTAGCCCAGTTCGTAAAATTATCCTGGTGGGCTTAGGAAAAGCAGATGCATTGAAATTGGATACTTTGCGCCGTGCAGCAGCTGCGATCGCTCGCCAAGCCAAAAAGCAAAAATGTAAAACTCTGGCGATTAGTTTACCAGTTTGGAACAACGATCCTGCCCAAACTGCCCAAGCCTTGGCTGAAGGTGTGCAATTAGCACTATACCAAGATAATCGCTTTAAGTCAGAACCTGAGGATAAAGGGCCACAAGTAGAAATAGTAGAATTACTGGGACTGAATGGACAAGAGGCGGCGATCGCTCGTGCTAATCAAATTTGTTCTGGGGTTATTTTGGCAAGGCAACTGGTAGCGGCTCCTGCTAACGAAGTAACACCAATTACAATGGCAGAAACCGCAATGGCGATCGCTTCCGAAGCAGGAATGCACATAGAAATCCTGGAACGGGAAGACTGTGAGAAATTGGGCATGGGTGCGTTTTTGGGAGTAGCAAAAGCATCTGATTTGCCACCAAAATTTATTCACCTCACCTACAAACCAGAAGGTACACCCAAACGCAAGCTAGCAATTATTGGTAAAGGCTTAACCTTTGATTCTGGTGGACTCAACATCAAAGGTCCAGGTAGCGGCATCGAAAACATGAAAATAGATATGGGTGGTGCAGCAGCGACTTTTGGTGCAGCCAAGGTGATTGGTCAACTCAAACCAGATGTAGAAGTTCACTTCATCTCCGCCGTTACCGAGAATATGATTAGCGGCCATGCCATGCACCCTGGTGATATTCTCAAAGCATCTAACGGTAAAACAATAGAAGTGAATAACACTGATGCAGAAGGACGCTTGACTCTAGCCGATGCTTTGGTATTTGCTGATAAACTTGGCGTTGATGCGATCGTTGATTTAGCGACTCTCACTGGTGCTTGTGTGATTGCCTTAGGTGATGATATTGCTGGTTTGTTTACTCCTGATGATGCTTTAGCTAAAGAGTTAGAAACAGCAGCGGACAGTGCAGGCGAAAAAATTTGGCGACTTCCAATGGAAGAAAAGTATTTTGAGGGAATGAAGTCTGGGATTGCGGACATGAAAAATACAGGTCCTCGTCCTGGTGGTTCCATCACTGCTGCCTTATTCTTAAAACAATTCGTTAAAGACACTACGGCTTGGGCGCACTTAGATGTAGCTGGGCCCGTTTGGACAGATAAAGAAAACGGCTATAACGGACCTGGCGCGACTGGCTTTGGTGTTCGCACCCTTGTAAATTGGGTGTTGAGTTATTCGTAAATTCAACCATCCTTTTTACAGGACAGCAAACTCATCTTTGTATTTGCAAGGGTAGGCACAACACCTACCCTAATATTTTTGATAGTTTTGAGAAATTGTAATTAATACCAATTGGGAGATAGAGTAAACGTGAAAGGAGGAAGTAAGTATCAACCACTTTTAGAATATCTCCAAAGAAGTGATTGCCCTGAAATCACCCTTTCTTTCACAGAAATTGAAAAATTGATTAATAGCACCCTACCCAACTCAGCCAGAAAAGAACGCCGATGGTGGGGAAACCGCAGCACAGGTTCACCCCAAGCCTCAGCTTGGATGAAGGCAGGGTACGTAGTAGAACTTAACCTAGAATCAGAAACTGTCACTTTTCGCAAACCGACTGGTAGCTACAAAGTTCAAACTGCAACTAATACTATGAACTGGAACAGCGAAACCATCAAAGCACTACGCCTGCAAATGGGACTTTCCCAAAAAGAATTTGCCGAAGAGTTAGGCGTTCGCCAGCAAACCGTCAGCGAGTGGGAAACAAGTGTATATGAACCAACTCGCGCCACATCAAAACTTTTAAGCATGGTAGCTGAAAAAGCTGGATTCAAATACAAAAGTGGAGAGTAAAACTACAAATTGTAAATGATACATTGACATTTGTACACGCTACCGTGTAAAAACAAAATAGACTTTTTGGAAAAGTCGTTTTTGCACTATTTCAGGTAAAGCGGAAAGGTTAAAGTTTTTTGCTTTCTCCTTTACCTTTTCTTCAACAACTGCCAATCAATTTAATCTATTGAGACCTATCGCTTTAGGAAGACCTTACCAACAACGCGATACTCTTGACCATAAAGTTAGTAGTTAGTTGTTAGTAGTTAGTTGTTAGTTGTTATTTCTCTACTCCCCACCTCCCGATCACCCCACCACCCCATCTCCCCACCACCCGTCCTCCTGGTCATCAGATATATCAGACTTACAGTGAAACGGTATCACTTCAATTCTGGGTGCGCTCTATCTTCTGGTGAAGGCGCACCCATACTGTTGATGGCTGCAATCATTTGATAAAGACGCCCCAAATCTCGTTGATTGAAGTAAAGAACTAAGCGTGGTAGTTCTAAAGTTTCATCTTGTCTTTCTTGAGGTAAAGCTTGGCTTTTTTCAATTCGTCCTGTCACCAGAATGTCACTAAAATTAGCGTTTAATTGCTCTACTTCCGCATCTGATATATCTGTTCTCAGGCGAATTACTAGGCGATCGCCTACATAGCGACTAGAATGATAAACCTGGTAAAAACGGGTAATAGCATTACAAGCTACCACCAGATCATCTGTCACTGTGTAAAGATTTGGGTCTTCGGGACTTACCAAACCATTTTTCACTAATTGTTTATCAATATATTCACTCCAAGAACGCCAGTAGTCTCCACCAGGACGGTCAATTAAGACTACGGGTACTGGGCCAAACTTACCTGTTTGGCTTAAAGTCATACACTCGAAAGCTTCATCTTGAGTACCAAACCCACCAGGGAATAAGGCGATAGCATCACTTTCTTTTAAAAGAAATAACTTGCGAGTAAAGAAATACTTAAAATGAATCAGCTTCGGATCACCCTCAATAATTGGGTTTGCTTGCTGTTCAAAGGGTAGTTGAATATTTAGACCAAAAGAATTTTCTCGTCCAGCACCTTCGTGACCAGCTTGCATAATCCCACCACCACCACCGGTCATGACCATAAATCCCAATTGAGTGACATAGCGAGCGAAGTTAGCTGCCATGTGATATTCTGGCCTTTCTGGTGATATGCGAGCCGAACCAAATATGGTTACTTTCCGGACATGTCGGTAGTTATGAAAAAGCTGGAAACCACGTTCCATGTCTATTAAAGCAGCGGACATGATTTTCCAATCAAGGCGATCGACATCACTCTCAGCCAGACGTACTATGGTAGCTAGCGCCTGCTGAATATATTGTCGATGCTTCAACGTTGGTAAACGCTCAAATAATTCGACGATATCGGTTTGGAGAGACTCTAATGTGTCAAACGACGACGCAGATGAGGTCATGAGAACTGTAGCCAAAGCGGCACTATATTTTACCTGAATTTGATTTCAATGTGGAATTTCTCAACCACTACAAATTTTCAACTGTCTGCCATTGCCAATTGATCTTGAGAACACTTAAGTAAGTGGTTAAACAAAATTAAAGTTGTCGGTAGGACATCTGTAATTGGGAGATGGGGAGAGAATTTCTCCCTATCACCCCACCGCCCCTAATCCTCATAGGGGACTCCACCTTCCCCATCTTCTTCTGAATTGTCTAAGACAAAAAAGCACCTCCAGTTATAAAAACCAAGGTGCTACTACTTTCTTTGCCAACTAAAAAATTACTTTGAAATAACAGAATATAGGGCGGTTTACCAAAAATGGCTACAACCGGGAAAACATGTTAAAAGCTGGTGCTCAAAGCTTTACAGCCTTGAATTTTTACCTTTTGCATTAGTTTTTCCCACTGGGAGTTGGCAAACAAAGAGTTAGAAATGAATCACAGATGACTTTTTTAGAGTAGACTTTATTGCTATTCTGTGTTGGGCAGTAAAACACAGTGCAAACTACGATAGTTGGAAAAATATTAGAGTTAGGAGACTAGCTATAGTATCCCTTTATTTGGCTAGCAAATACCGAAAATTTTTGGAGTGAAAAACACTCCAAACGTATTTGCTGTAGCTTAGACTTTAAAGATATTTTTCCAAAGTATTAGCTAATGTAGATTTAGGCACAGCTCCCACTACCATATCAACTTTTTGCCCACCCTTAAAAATCATCAATGTAGGAATGCTGCGGATTCCGTACTGACTAGCAACATTAGGATTCTCATCGGTGTTAACTTTAACTACCTTGAGTTGACCTTCATACTGAGCTGCTATTTCATCTACAACTGGGGCTACCATCCGGCAAGGACCGCACCAGGGTGCCCAAAAGTCAACCAAAACAGGAACTTCGCTGTCTAATACTTCCTGCTTAAAAGTAGAGTCGGTAACTTGTGCGGCTGCTGACATGGCTACAAACCTTTGCCTATATATTTTTGATCGTGCTGAAATTCTACCATAGCAAAAAGCATTGCTTGGAGTCAGACATATACATTTGTATTTAACACTTCTACGGCTTGATGGGATTTTTAGGGGTTAAACTTCTAGAGAAACGTCAATTGCCTCTACTGTTTGCGGCCTTCTGCATAAGGAACCGCCCGGAACAGCAGTCCGGGCGGAGTGTGGTGTGAGGAGTGAACGGAAACATGCGTCTCCGCTATTCCTATTGTAGGCGACGTATGTGATTTTTCCAGTAAATCTTTTAGAGTCTGGAAAAATTTTTTTGTAGTTGGTGGTTGGTGGTTAGTGGTTGGTGGTTAGTTGCTATTCACTCCTCACACTCCCCATCTCCCCACATTCCCACATTCCCCGTACTAACAACTAACCTGTCTTATTTGCCCATACCTAATTGTTGAGCTTTTTGATATACTTTACCCTCAGTTAACAGGGAAGGAGCGATCACAACTTCGACTTGCTGCATTTCTTTGAGATTTTTTGCTCCTAATGTACCCATACTAGTTTTTAAGGCTCCTAAGAGATTATGAGTACCATCATCTAGCTGTGCTGGACCGACGAGAATTTGTTCTAAAGTGCCAGTCGTACCTACGCGAATGCGCGTTCCTCTGGGTAATACAGAGCTAGGGGTTGCCATACCCCAGTGATAACCACGTCCTGGTGCTTCACTAGCCCTGGCAAAAGGAGAACCAATCATAACTCCATCTGCGCCACAAGCAATGCACTTACAGATGTCACCACCAGTGATTAAACCACCATCAGCAATTACTGGAATGTATTTACCTGTTTGTTGATAATAGTCATCACGGGCAGCTGCACAATCTGCGATCGCTGTTGCCTGTGGTACACCCACTCCCAACACACCACGGGAAGTACAAGCAGCACCAGGACCAATACCAACAAGAACCGCCGCAGCACCTGCTTTCATCAAGTCTAGGGTAACTTCATAAGTGACACAATTACCCAAGACCACAGGTATGGGCATTTCTTGGCAAAATTGAGCCAAATCAAGGGGTACTATAGATTCTGGCGACAGGTGTGCTGTGGAAACAACAGTTGCTTGCACAAAAAATAAATCTGCCCCTGCTTTTGCCACTACAGCACCATATTTACTTGAAAGCGCGGGAGTTGCACTCACTGCGGCTATACCGCCTTGTTGTTTAATTTCTCTAATTCTTTGTTCAATTAATTCTGGTTTAATAGATTCGGCATAAAGTTCTTGCATCAAGGGGACAAATTCTTCTTTGCCCACCGAGGCTATTTTGTCTAAAATTGGCTCTGGATCAGCATAGCGAGTTTGAATTCCTTCTAAATTCAATACACCCAATGCTCCTAAGTTTGATAGAAGCACGGCCATGCGAACGTCCACTACACCATCCATCGCGCTGGCAATAATTGGGATTTCTCGCTCAATATTACCAATACGCCATTTTGTGTCTGCCAAACTCGGATCTAGCGTCCTGTTGCCAGGTACTAAAGCTATTTCATCTATACCGTAAGCCCTACGAGCTGTTTTTCCCCGCCCAATTTGAGTTTCCACGCTGTTAATGTTCCCAAATCTGTTTAAGCTAGGGTATCAAATTGTGGAGACATTTGCAGCGGTTTTTTTAAACGAACTGCCTAAATAAAAAAATGCCAATAAGAATCAAGATAAAGAACAAGGCTGAATGATTCAGTTTTTGCATCGTTATTTACTTGAGGTTGATGTTAGCCAGGTTCTCAAAAATTTGGATATTATGTGTCAATTATTACTTAATTATTTTCATCCATGCCTAGTTGATTTGGTATCTTTAATTTCAATACGGTTCAGTTAGTCGATTGAGCAAAAGGCTGTAAGGGTGTAAAAAAAAACAAGAACTTTTCTTAAATTCATATCTTAAAAATACTCCAAAATACCCCGAAATTTTTACCCTACAGCCACAAAATCCTCCTACACCCGTTTTTCTCGATGCTATACGGAAATTTCACCCTGCCAGAGTGAGCCGTGGAGGGTTTTGTATTGCTACGATAAATTTCAGATTATTTAAATCAGATATTAATCAATTATTAAAACAGTACATATCAAAGCCTTGATTCAATCTGAAACTCTAGAACTACTCGAATGGCATCGCCTCTGCCAGCATCTATCGACCTTTGCGGCTACTAAACTGGGGGCGATCGCAGCGCAGGATTTGACTCCGCCTGGCTCTCAAGTTGAGAGTGAGTATTTGTTGACGCAAACTAAAGAAGTGTATGAACTCGAAAGTCGCCTCACTACAGGACTTTCGTTTGAAGGAATTCAAGATATTGGTGATTCTCTAGAAAGGGCAGAACTACAAGGAGTTCTGGCAGGTGAAGAACTCCTGGCTATTGCTACCACTCTGGCGGGAAGCAGAAATTTACGTCGGATCATCGATAATCAGCCAGATTTGCCCATTCTCACAGAACTAGTGGCTGAGTTAAGAACTTATCCAGAACTAGAACAAGAAATTCATCGTTGTATTGACGAACGAGGACAAGTAAGCGATCGCGCTAGCCAAAAACTTGCTGACATTCGTACAGAATTGCGGAAATTACGTAACCAAATTACACAAAAATTACATAATATTATCCAAGTAAAATCCAATGCAGTTCAGGAACAAATTATTACCCAACGAGGCGATCGCTATGTAATTCCTGTGAAAGCGCCGCAAAAAGATGCGATTCCCGGCATAGTTCATGATACTTCTGCTAGCGGTGCAACGCTCTATATAGAACCAAATTCTATTGTTCCCTTGGGTAATCAACTGCGGCAGTTAGTTAGAAGAGAACAGGCAGAAGAAGAGGCTATTCGTCGCGCTTTAACTGAACAAGTGGCAGAAGTAAAACCTGATTTGGAAAAATTACTTGCCATTACTACTACTCTAGATTTAGCAACTGCCAAAGCACGTTATAGTTTCTGGCTACAAGCCAATCCACCCCGTTTTATCAATCGCCAAACAAACGAGTACATTACCCTACGGCAATTACGGCATCCGTTGTTAGTATGGCAACAACAACACGAACAAGGACAAGCAGTAGTTCCTGTAGATTTACTGGTTCAACCAGAAATTAAAGTAGTAACGATTACTGGACCAAACACAGGTGGTAAAACAGTAACTTTAAAAACCTTAGGTTTAGCAGCCTTAATGGCAAAAGTCGGTTTATTTGTTCCTGCCCGTGAACCAGTAGAATTACCTTGGTTTGACCAGGTATTGGCAGATATAGGTGATGAACAATCACTACAACAAAATTTGTCTACATTTTCTGGACATATTCGCCGTATTAGTCGGATTTTGGAGGCGATAGATAAGCCACTTGATGGGGAACTCGGGGCCCCCACAACCGACAGGGAGTGGGGATTAGGGGCAATGGGGAGATTGGGAGATGGGGAGAAAGATTGCACCCCACCACACCATCAAAGTTTTGCCCTAGTACTCCTCGATGAAGTCGGCGCAGGTACAGATCCTGCTGAAGGTAGTGCCTTAGCGATCGCCTTATTACGCTATCTGGCAGATCATGCCCAGTTGACTATGGCAACTACTCACTTTGGTGAACTCAAAGCGTTGAAATATCAAGATGAACGATTTGAAAACGCCTCGGTAGAGTTTGATGAGGCTACCCTTTCGCCTACTTATCGGCTGCTGTGGGGGATTCCTGGACGTTCTAACGCTTTGGCAATTGCCCGACGCTTGGGGTTAAAAGCAGAAGTTATTGAACAGGCAAAAACTAATCTGGGAGGATCAACAGACGAAGTTAACCAGGTAATTGCTGGGTTAGAAGCGCAACGCCGTCGCCAAGAAACTAAAGCCGCACAAGCACAAGATTTGTTGCAGCAAGCTGAGCGTTTATACAAAGAAGTCTCCGCAAAAGCCGCAAATTTACAGGAAAGAGAACAAACTTTGCGTGCTTCCCAAGAAATAGCGGTACAGCAAGCGATTGCTCAAGCTAGAAGCGAAATTGCTCAAGTCATTCGCCGCTTGCAGCAAGGTACACCCACTGCCAAAGATGCCCAACAAGCCACAAATGCTTTGCATCAAATTGCCGAAAAATTTATACCCCAACCACCACCAAAACCGAAACAAGGATACATTCCCAAAGAAGGCGATCGCATCCGGATTCCCAAATTAGGGCAAACAGCAGAAGTTTTGACTGCACCCGATGAGGATGGTGAATTGACCGTCCGGTTTGGGATTATGAAAATGACAGTCAAACTAGAAGATGTGGAATCTCTGGATGGGAAAAAAGCTGAACCCGTAGCGAAAGCAAAACCAACTCCAGCAGCAACACCAGTTACTCCAACCCAACCAGCCCCAGCAATTCGTACATCTAAAAATACAGTAGATATACGTGGGCGTAGGGTTGCAGATGCCGAACTTGTTTTAGATAAAGCAATTTCCGAAGCAACAGGGCCAATCTGGATTATTCACGGACACGGTACTGGTAAACTGCGCCAAGGTGTTCATGCCTTTTTGCAGCAACACCCCAGAGTTAGTCGTTACGAAGCAGCAGAACAATCTGATGGTGGTACTGGTGTGACTGTAGCATATGTGGACTGAATTCCAACAGCATAAATAGCTAGAGCTTTAGCAATGAAACCCGTAACTTGCTGTGTTTTACAGTAGAGCATCTGAAGCGATAATCATCCTAGTAGTCTGCGAACTTGAACTTCATGAGTTACTTCCGTCCCGCCATTGATGCTATGACTGGTTACGTTCCCGGAGAACAACCGAAACCGGGAACCAAAATTATTAAGCTGAATACCAATGAAAATCCTTACCCGCCATCACCAGACGCACTCAATATCCTGAGAAACTTAGACAGTGAGTGGTTACGGCGTTATCCTGATCCCTTTGCGCGTGAATTTTGTGCTGCTGTCAGTGAAGCGTTGGGTGTACCCGCAGATTGGATCATTGTCGGTAACGGTAGTGATGATGTGCTGAATGTGTTGGTGCGTGCTTGTGCGGAAGGAGGCGATCGCAAAGTTGTTTACCCAATGCCGACTTACGTTTTGTATCGTACCCTAGCAGCGATGCAACCAGCAGAAGTTGTTGAAGTTCCCTATCCCCAAGATTTTACCCTGCCTATTGATGATCTGGTTGCTGCTAATGGGGCGATTACCTTTATTGCTTCTCCCAACAGTCCTTCTGGTCATTCTGTACCGTTGGATGATTTGCGTACTTTAGCACGGCGAGTTGCAGGGATTGTCGCGATCGATGAAGCGTATGTTGATTTTGCTGAATCTTCTGCCTTGCCGTTGGTGCAAGAATTTGAGAATGTGATTGTGTTGCGTACTTTATCCAAAGGCTACTCTCTAGCAGGCTTACGCATGGGTTTTGCTGTAGCTCATCCTAAATTACTGGCAGGTTTGTTTAAAGTCAAAGATAGTTACAACATTGATGCGATTGCCACTTTAGTTGGTGCAGCTGCGATGCGGGATCAAGCTTATAAAAATGCTTGTGCTGAGAAAGTAAAAATATCACGAGCAAAGCTGACTGTTGACTTAAAGAACTTAGGTTTCACAGTTCTTGATTCCCAAGGAAATTTTGTCCTGGCTACACCTCCCGAAGGTAATGCAGAACAGCTTTATTTAGGATTGAAGGAACGAGGAATTCTAGTGCGTTACTTCAAACAACCGGGATTAGACAACAAACTGCGGATTTCAGTCGGTACAGATGAACAAAATCAAACATTAATTGAAGCTTTAGTCAGCTTGCTCAAATAAAACCGATTACAACGTTTTCCCATTTCGTAGCGAATACAACTCCGAAAAACTCTGCGAACCTCTGCGTTTAAAGTTGCTACTGTACTCAATTCGTAGTAAGCACGCTTTGTGCTTACTACAAACTAATCACTATTCCTCAACTTGACGGACAGCAAACTTATGTAGAGGCAGGCTAACAATACAAGAAAATGTTAAGAAATACGACAAAGCTGTTGTAATCCTCAAAGTCATCTGTATTGCTTCCCAATGAGGTAACACTAATTTTTCAATACCAAAAGCAACGCAGTAAACTAGCCAGTAACAAAAGGTCATTCTAAATAAAATTACCTCTGTTGCATCTGCATCATCTTTTTGTTTGTGCTGTTTGTTCTCCCATAGTAGAAGCAAACCAATAATACAGGCTAAGCAAGAAACAGCAACAAAAAAATCATGACAAAAAAAGTTTACTGAAGGCATTTTTCTTTATTCCAAATTTTTTTCTATTTTTTAGATCAGTCTAAAGGAATAGATATAACGAGATAGGCAAATAGTTACAAACTGAAATAGATTCTCGAAACTATGTAAATAAATGCTAAAAATTTATAAATTTTGCTTGATGTCTTGGTGTCTTTGTGGTTTCTATAATATTTTTAACCACCAAGACCCAAAGACACAAAGAAATAGTCTAACTCAGCTAGCAGGATAATTTACCAAATCCTCCTCCCCCAGGAGTTTCGATCACAAAAACATCTCCTGGTTGCATTTGCACTGTCGCTGTGCTGTCTAAATTCTCTTGGGTTCCATCTTGACGTTGTATCCAGTTGCGTCCAACTTGTCCGGCTTCCCCACCATTTAACCCAAAGGGAGGTATGACTCGATGTCCAGAGAGAATATTAGCTGTCATCGCTTCTAAAAACTTGATGCGACGGATAACGCCATTCCCACCTGAGTGTTTTCCTTTACCGCCGCTATGAGGACGCAAACTAAAGCTTTCTACTAAGACAGGATAGCGAGTTTCTAAAACTTCGGGATCGGTGAGGCGGGAGTTAGTCATGTGGGTATGGACTGCATGAGTACCATCAAAGTTAGTTCCTGCACCAGAACCACCGCAGATGGTTTCATAATATTGATAGCGATCGTTACCAAAAGTAAAATTGTTCATGGTTCCCTGAGAAGCAGCCATGATGCCTAAAGCACCATATAAAGCATCGACAATAGTTTGCGATGTTTCTACATTTCCGGCTACCACTGCTGCTGGATAGGTTGGGTTGAGCATACAGCCTTCAGGGATAATAATTTCTAGGGGTTTGAGACAACCGCCATTGAGGGGAATACTATCATCAACTAGAGTCCGAAAGACATATAAAACTGCTGCTTGAGTGACGGCTTTGGGAGCATTGAAGTTAGTATTTAATTGTCGAGATGTGCCTGTAAAATCGATGGTAGCACTGCGGTTTTCTCGGTTAATTGTGACTTTGACTTGAATACGTGCGCCGTCATCCATTTCATAGATAAATGAGCCATCTTTGAGAACATCAATCGCTCTTCTTACTGATTCTTCGGCGTTATCTTGGACAAATTTCATGTAAGCTTGGACTGTGTCGAGTCCATATTGAGAAACCATTTTTCGGAGTTCTTGTACTCCTCTTTCATTGGCTGCAATTTGTGCTTTAAAATCAGCAATATTTTGGTCAGGGTTACGAGCCGGATAGGGATGATTTAAGAGTGTTTCTCGTACTTGGTTTTCTCGAAAATTGCCTTGTTCAACTAAGAGGAAATTATCAAAGAGAATTCCTTCTTCTTCGACTGTGGTACTGTGGGGAGGCATGGAACCAGGGGTAATTCCGCCGATATCGGCTTGATGTCCGCGGGAAGCTACATAGAAAATAATTTGTTTTTCCTCTTCATCAAAAACGGGGGTAATTGCTGTGACATCGGGGAGATGAGTTCCGCCGTTATAGGGATTATTAGATAGATAAACATTTCCTGGTTTGAGGGTGTTACCTTTATCGTTAATTAAACTACGAATACTTTCACTCATTGAGCCTAAATGTACGGGAATGTGTGGGGCATTAGCTACTAGTAGTCCGGAAGCATCAAAAATGGCGCAGGAGAAATCTAAGCGTTCTTTGATATTTACTGATGCTGCTGTGTTTTGCAGAACAATTCCCATTTGTTCGGCGATAAATTGATAGAGATTTTTGAAGATTTCGAGGCGGACGGGGTCGGGTTGAGATGTTGTGTACATGTTGTTTTTGTCTATTGGGAGTTGTAGCTATGACCAAAATGTTTGATTTTTCGACCACCGATGTACACAGATGTAGACGCCCTTAAGGGCGGCTTCCCACAGGGTACACAGATGGATTTTTCGTTGGTGACTGTACGTTTTATGTGAGGTCTAATCAATATGTTGTAAAATTAGGTGATTGCGTTCGGTTAAGTTGGCTTGCCATTTTGGTTCGATTACGATTGTGCTAATTTTTTCAACGATGATTGCTGGACCGTTAATTTTATCTTCTGGTTGTAATTCTTCTCGTCGATAAACAGGTGTATTATGCCATTGGTTAGCAGTAAACATCTGCACTGTGTCGACAGAGCTGGGAGGTTGATTGAGGGGACGGGTACGGGTAATTAAGGGTTCTTCTGGTGTGTCCATTTTCTGAATTATTTCGACTGAGGCGGATTCGACAATTAAGGTTTTTTCTATTTGAATGAAACCATAGCGCGATTTATGTTCGACTTCAAATTCTTGCCGCATCATTGCTATATCTAAGGCAAAATCAATTGTCAAAATCGAGTTGGTTCCTTCATATTTCAAGTTAACTTTTCGGACTATTTCTTGTTCGTTGCTTGCTTTAAACTCCCTCTGTCCCTCGGGGGTATCTAGTTCACTTCTAGCTTGGGTTTCTAAAACTTGCATTAACTGTTGTAATTGCGGGATTAGTTCTTGGGTGAGAGGTTGTTCGACTCCGCTTTCTCTGATTGCTCTCACATCAGCTAATCCCATACCATAAGCTGAAAGAACTCCTGCATAAGGGTGTAAAAATATCTTTTTCATTCCCAAAGTATCGGCGATTAAACAAGCAACTTGTCCGCCTGCACCACCAAAACAACAAAGCACATATTGAGTGACGTCATAGCCTCGTTGTAAGCTGATTTTTTTAATTGCGTTTGCCATATTCTCGACAGCGATCGCAATAAATCCGGCGGCTACTTGTTCGGGAGTACGGGTGTTACCTGTAGCATTTTGGATATCTTGAGCTAGTTGAGTAAATTTCTCAACAATTATATTTTTATCTAAGGGTAAATTGCCGTCTGGACCAAAGACAGAGGGAAAATATCGGGGGTGAATTTTGCCTAGCATGACATTAGCATCGGTGACGGCTAATGGCCCGCCACGACGGTAACAAGCAGGACCAGGATTTGATCCCGCTGATTCTGGCCCGACACGATAACTAGAACCATCAAAAAACAAAATTGAACCGCCGCCAGCAGCAATAGTATTAATTGCTAATACGGGAACTCGCATCCGTGCGCCAGCAATTTCTGATTCTAGCTGACGTTCATATTCTCCTTTAAAGTGGGCAACATCTGTACTTGTTCCGCCCATGTCAAAGGTTATAACTAAATCAAAACCTGCTCTTTTACTGGTTTGGACTGCGCCGACAATACCCCCAGCCGGACCACTTAAGATACTATCTTTACCTTGAAATTGTTGTGCATCGGTTAAGCCGCCATCGGATTTCATGAACATTAATCTTACGCCTGGTAACTGGCTAGCTACTTGGTTGACATAGCGACGCAGAATTGGAGTTAAATATGCATCTACAACTGTTGTGTCTCCTCGACTGACTAGCTTCATCAAAGGACTAACTTGGTGGGAGATGGATATCTGCGTAAAACCAATTTCTTGGGCAAGTTGGGCGACTTGTTGTTCATGACGAGGATAGCGATCGCCATGCATAAACACAATGGCACAACTACGAATACCTGTGTTGTAAGCTGTTTGTAAGTCTTTTTTGACCTGTGCAATGTTGACTGGGGTTAATTCGTTGCCGTTAGCATCATAGCGTTCGTCTACCTCAATTACTTGTTCATAAAGCATTGTGGGTAAGATGATATGTCTGGCGAAGATGTGAGGGCGGTTTTGGTAGCCAATTCGCAATGCGTCTTTAAACCCTTTGGTAATGAGAAGAACTACGCGATCGCCATGTCTTTCTAACAGGGCATTTGTGGCAACTGTTGTTCCCATTTTTACCACTTCGATGGCTTCTTGGGGTATGGGTTGATTACGAGAAAGTCCAATGATATCTCGAATACCTTGAATGACTGCATCTTGATATTGTTCGGGATTTTCTGAGAGTAATTTGTAAACTATAATCCATTGCTGATTAGGAAGAGGAACAATTAAAAACCGTTCTTGATGTTGCGAGAGTTTGTTGATGATTCCTTGATTATCAGTAACGGCAACAATATCTGTAAATGTACCACCGCGATCGGCAAAAACTTTTAACATATTAGTGATTTGTCATTGGTCTAAAAGTAGGGTAACAACTAGATGCAGAGTGTTTCTACTACAATACACTTTCAAAACTGACTTTCGATAAGTGATATTACGTATTTAATAGTGCTATAAGTTCCTTGTTATCTAAGTAAAAAATGGGTAAAGATTCAAACGAGCGAAAGAAGATTACACACAGAACTATAGCACTAAGCAAAAGGAAGAGAAAATCAACGTTAAAACAAGCAGTGGTAATGTGTTTGCAGATTTAGGTCTAGCTAATCCTGATGAACTACTTGTTAAAGCAGAACTTGCACGTCAAATTAGCGAAATTATTACCAAACAGAATTTGACTCAAATTGAAGCTGCTGAAATTTTAGAAGTTGATCAACCAAAAATTTCTGCTTTATCCAACCTACTGGCGTGGCAAGGCTAAAATAGTCTAATAGAA
>NZ_AJLL01000012.1 GCF_000317225.1 Fischerella thermalis PCC 7521 | reverse complement strand
ATAATTTGAGAGACCTCTGCCAAATTCAAAATTTGGCAAATTTACCTAAATTTTCCTGACGCCACTGAGCGTCTAGTTTGCGATTTGTTCGCAACTCTAACACTCGTATGCCACTGGTAGGTAGAGGATTTAATTTTGTTTGCAATTGTTCCCAGGAATTTATTAATTCATATTCCACACCATAGGTAGCACACAATTGGGAAAAGTCTATATTTTGGGGTGTGGCAAAAAATTCTTCAAATGGTGGTTCAAACTTAGCAATAGGTAACATTTCAAAGATGCCACCACCATTATTGTTAACTAACACAATTGTTAGATGTCCAACAAATTTATTTCTAATTAAAAAGCCATTTGTATCATGTAATAGTGCTAAATCTCCAGTTAACATGACACTGCTTTGATGACGATGGGCAATTCCTAAAGCAGTAGATAATGTCCCATCTATACCATTTGCACCCCGGTTAAAAAAGGGTCGTATACCAGATTGATTGAGTTGCCAGAAATATTCTACATCTCGTACAGGCATACTATTGGCAATAAATAAAGGTGTTTGTGGCGGTAGACTCTGGGAAAGTAACCAAGCAATTTTACTTTCTAATAAATCGTCTATTTGCTTAAAGGTATGATCAACATTTGTTCTAACTTGTACTTCGAGTTGATGCCATAGTTGCAAGTAAGAGGATGGGGTGGTGGAGTGGTGGGGTGATAAGGAGAATTTACCCTCTTGTTTGCTGACTAATTCTTCTACATTCACCCGTAGATGAACTGTCCTATTGTGGAGAGGATCAAGATTTTGATCACTAGAGTCAATTAGCCAACGTCTAGCAGCAGTGGATTTTAGCCAGTTACGCAGTACTGGACTGGTGGGCATTTCACCAATTTGAATTACTATTTCTGGTGTGAGCTGTTTTGCTAGTTGCTGATTCCGCAATATCAGGTCATAAGTAGAGATAATGTGAGGGTTGATACTAGCATAATTTCTGACAGGGGATAATCCTTCAGCTAAGACTGGAAATTGTAAATTTTGGGCAAGTTGGGCGATCGCTTGACAATATTCCTGTGGCTGTTGTGGTTGGGCAACTCCAGCTATAATGATTCCTCGCTCAGAGTTTTGCCAATCGTTAAGGGGAACAGATGGGGTGATTGAGAGATGGCGTGATGGGGAGAATTTTGTGACGTGAGCAAAAAATTCTTCTGGGTTAAATTGCGACTGTAGAAACGCCAAATTTTGTGTCTCTACATTCGCGTCAGGAATCGGTGCGAGGGGGTCGCGAAAAGGTATATTTAGGTGTATGGGGCCAGGGACAGGGTAGAGCGATCGCTCCCAAGCATAAACCATTGTTTGCCGTAAATAAGCTAGCATTCCCATTTCTGCTACGGGTAGAGCTAACTCTGTTTGCCAGTTGGGGTAACTGCCATATAATTTCAACTGGTCTATAGTTTGTCCAGAATGACAATCCCGTAATTCTGGTGGTCGATCGGCGGTTAAAACTAGCAGTGGTACACGAGTTTGTTTCGCTTCAATTACTGCTGGGTAAAAATTCGCCCCCGCTGTCCCAGAAGTACAAACGATAGCTGTGGGTAATCCTGTGGCTTTTGCTCTTCCTAAGGCAAAAAAAGCTGCGGAACGTTCATCGAGAATGGAAATAACATCTATTTCTGGTGCTTGTTGAGCAAAAGCAACCGCTAATGGTGTGGAACGAGAACCAGGACAAATGATAGCAGTTGTTAAGCCCAAGTGCTGCAACGTTTGTGTCAATACGGAAGCCCAGAGTTCATTTGTGTTTCTGAAACCAACTTGCATGGAATTTTTTGAGATAGGGGATAGGTGATGGGGTGTAGATGCGCTTTGCGCGGCTTCCCGTAGGGTAGGGAAGATGGGGTGATGGGGAGAAAAACTAATAACCAATGACAATTGACAACTACCAACAACCAACAATATATGACTTGCTTTACAATCCTAAAGGCAAAATTCGCTCTTTTATTTTCATATGGACTGCATTGATGTCACCGGAATTCGGGCTTATGGCTACACTGGCTATCTACCAGAGGAACAGGTGCTAGGACAATGGTTTGAGGTGGATGTGAAGTTATGGTTGGATCTCAAATCAGCAGGCAAAACTGATGCGATCGCAGATACTGTAGACTACCGTCAAGTTATTAATTTGGTGCAACATCTGATCAAAACATCAAAGTTTGCTTTGATTGAAAGACTGGTAGCTGTAATTGCAGATTCTATTTTGCAAGAGTGCGATCGTCTCACGCAAGTTCAAGTTACCCTCAGTAAACCTGCTGCACCAATCCCAGACTTTGCTGGCAAAATCAGCATTTGTGTGACTAGAAGCAGGTAGGTGGGGAGGTGGGGAAGTGGGGGGCTAGGGATCCCCACTTTGTGGGGTTGGGGGGTAATGGGGAGATGGGGTGGTGGGGAGTAAGTAGTTTAAAGAATGGGTAACCACTAACAACTAACAACTAACTATTAACTATTAACATACATATCATAAGGTAATAGTTATACCAAAAATCCCTGATATATCTAATAAGTTAGGACACTGTATATTTTAAATTTGATAAATAGAAGAAATGTGCTGTGTGCTGCCAATATTTATCAAGCTTGTCTAAAAAATTTTTTTGTTAAACAACATTATATTAACTTGATATTAGACACTTCAGTTACTTGTAGCTGGTTAATTAAGAATTAAAAAATAGACTACTTTCTCAAAAACAGCAAGAGGTAGTGATTAATTTAGTTAAGTAAGACACAGTAGGATAGGGGATTTATTATGATAGGATTACGGTCTTACAAACTTAGCTAACATCGACAACAAAATTCGCTCCTGTAGAACTGGTAACTTTAGCATGGTGGCTCCAAAAATCCTAGTTATCGAGGATGAAGAAATCCTTGCTGTGGATATTACAAATACTTTACACAAGTTAGGATATGAGGTTCATAAAATAATTAATTTTGGAGAAAATGCAATACAAAATATAGTAGAAATCAGTCCTGACTTAGTGTTAATTTGTATCTGTTCAATAGGAGAATTAGATTGTGTTGAAGTAATAGATACTATTAAATTTAATTTGAAAATACCAGTACTCTGTTTAACAGAAGATCCAGAACATAAAACATTTAGTAATAATCACTTAGGAGAGCCTTTTAGCTACATTATTAAACCCTTCACGGAAAAAGAATTGTATAATGCAGTCGAAATGGCTCTTTATAAAGAGAAAATTCACAAGCAATTAAAACAGGAAAATCAAAAACTACTGACGGTTATTAATAGTATGGGCTGTGCAGTAGTGATGACAGATATAAATTCTTGCATCCAAATGATGAATCCAGTAGCGGAAATACTGACTGGTTGTCAGCAAAAAGAAGCTTTGGGGAAATTTTGGAGAGATGTTTTAAATTTAGTTGATCAAGACACTGGAGAAGAGATTGTTGATATAGTAACGCAAGCAATGGAAACTGGTATAGTTTTGCAACTACCAGAAAACTGTCTTCTCATAACCAGGGATGGGAAAAAAATACCGATTGGAGATACTGTTGCACCAATTCGTGATCATATGGGTAGAATTGCAGGTGCTGTGATAGTTTTTCAAGACATTACTCAACGCAAGCAACAGGAAGCACAACTAATTCGCAATGCTTTCTATGATGGACTAACAGCACTACCTAACCGAGTGTTATTTCTGGATAGGCTAAAACAAGCATCAGAACGTTGTAAAAGACGCTTTAATTATCATTTTGCTGTTTTATTTTTAGATTTAGATAGTTTTAAAATAATTAATGATCGCTTTGGGCATGGCATGGGTGATGATTTATTAGTAGCGATCGCTCGACGCTTGGAGTCGTGTTTGCGTGGTGGTGATACTGTCGCTAGATTTGGCGGCGATGAATTTGCAGTGTTGTTAGAGGATATTAAAGATGTTAGTGATGCTATTAATATTGCCAAACGTATTCAAGAAACTTTAAGTTTACCTCTGCACCTCAATGGATATGAAATCTCCACAACAGCTAGTATTGGGATAGCTTTAAGTTGTAGTGGTTACGAAGAACCGACAAATCTATTGCGGGATGCGGATACAGCAATGTATCGTGCCAAAGTAAAAGGAAAGGCTAATTATATTATTTTTGATAAAAGTTTTATAGATTAAATTTAAATTAGGTTTAATGTGGATTGAAGCGTTAACAACAGTATTTTGTTATCGAACACGGATGCACACAGATTAACACCGATGATTTATCTGTGTGCATCTGTGTTCATCTGTGTTCGTTATTTGTTTATTTTTGTTGTGGCTGCAATTCTGATTGATAACAAAAATAAATAATAAATAAGATTACGTATTTTTAAAATTTCCTGACAACTACTTAATATTTCATCAAATCACTTACTTTTTCAGAGTAAAGTGAATATTTAACCGTCAGCCAGCAAAGCTAATGGTAAAAGTCCTAGCAAAATTGAAATTTTCAATAGTAATTTTTGTTGTGGTATTGTTGGGTATTATTTTTGTATCTGTTCCGCCAGCCCACACCCAACAACCAGTGGTCCTCAATTTGTTGATGACAGCCCCTGATGCTCAACCTTGGAAAGAGGGTATCATCAAAGACTTTGAGAGTAAAAATCCTGGTATTCGCATCAATATTATTGAAGGGCCAAACGCTACGAATTTACTCGAAGATTTGTACACATCAGCTTTTATTTTAGGTGATTCTCCCTATGACCTGATTAATATGGATGTCATTTGGACACCTAAATTTGCTGCGGCTGGGTGGCTGCTAGATTTAACAGACAAGGTTACAGAATCAGAATTGACAGCTTTTTCACCTAAGGATGTAGAAGGTGGACGTTACAAAGGTAGGTTGTATCGAATTCCGATGCGGAGTGATGTGGGAATGCTTTACTACCGAGAAGATTTACTTAAACAAGCGGGGTTTAATCCACCAGAAACTTTTACAGATTTGATCAAGATTTCCCAAGCATTAAAACAGCAAGACAAGATAAATTGGGGTTATATTTGGCAAGGTCGCCAATATGAAGGATTAGCGGCGATGTTTGTCGAAATTCTTCAAGGTTTCGGGGGATTTTGGGTGAATCCTAATACCCTAGAAGTAGGATTAGATAGACCAGAAACCTTAAAAGCGATCGCTTTTCTCAAAGAGACAATTGCAACAGGTATTTCTCCTCCCGGTGTGACAACATACCAAGAAGAAGAAACCAGACGCATTTTTCAGAGTGGACAAGCGGTATTTTTACGCAGTTGGCCCTATGTTTGGCCCCTCGCTAATGAAAAAGATTCTCCCATCAGAGGTAAAATTGCCATTAAGCCAATGGTGAGCGCCCCTGGTGAAAATTCAGGAGCTTGCTTAGGCGGGTGGGGTTTGGGAATTTCTAAAACGACTAAACATCCCCAAGAAGCTTGGAAAGCAATTCAATACTTTACCAGCGAAGCAGCACAGCGTCGATTTATTCTCCAAGCTGGTTTTGTACCTAGCAGGCGTTCATTATTTACGGATCCGCAAATTGTCGCCACCTATCCCCACTACCCCCAATTACTAGAAGTAGTGGAACAAGCTGTTTTGCGTCCACCCATTGCTCAGTATGCCCAAACCTCAGATATTTTGCAACGTTACCTGAGTGCAGCATTAACAAATCGCATGACTCCGGAAGCAGCCATGAAAGCAGCAGCCCAGGAGACGAGGCGGCTGTTGGGGGATGTTTGAGGAGGTGGGGATTAGGGGAGTGGGGGAAGCCTAATCAACAACTAACCACTAACCACTAACAACCAACCACCAACAACCACCAATGACCAATGACCAATTTAAGTACAATGGGTAGTCGAGAACACAGAACGGCGTGGCTTTTCTTGTTGCCTGCGCTGTTGCTGTTATTGTTAGTATTTGGTTATCCAATTCTGCGGGCTTTTTGGTTGAGTTTGTTTGCTCAGAATTTGGGAACTCAACTACAGGCTAATTTTGCTGGTTTGGATAATTATGTGCGGATGGCTGGGGATGGGCGTTTTTGGCAAAGTTTCTGGATTTCATCTGTATTTACAACCGCATCTGTGATTTTTGAATTGGTTTTAGGGTTGGGAATCGCCTTAATTCTCAATCAACGATTTTTTGGACGAGGTACAGTCAGAACTGTTGCTATCATACCTTGGGCTTTGCCTACTGCTTTGATTGGTTTGGCGTGGGCGTGGATTTTTAATGATCAATTTGGGGTGGTAAATGATATTTTGCTCAGGTTGGGTGTAATTCAAACAGGAATAAATTGGCTGGGGGAACCAACCCTAGCAATGGTTGCAGTTGTGTTTGCAGATGTGTGGAAGACTACGCCATTTATTAGTATTTTGTTGTTGGCTGGATTGCAGTCAATTTCCTCAGATTTGTACGAAGCCCATGCCATTGATGGTGCTAGACCTTGGCAAAGTTTCTATCAAATTACCTTACCACTGTTGATGCCACAAATTCTGATTGCCATGCTGTTTCGCTTTGCCCAAGCTTTCGGGATTTTTGATTTAATTGCTGTAATGACTGGCGGTGGACCTGGCGGCGCTACGGAAGTTGTATCTTTATATATCTACTCAACAATCATGCGTTATTTAGATTTTGGCTATGGAGCGGCGCTGGTAGTGGTGACATTTTTATTATTAGTTACAGCTGTGGCGATCGCAAGTTGGTTGTTGAGAAAATCTCGTTTAATGGTGTAAGGGGGAAGGAAGCGGGGATTGGGGATTAACAAAACAGGGTTAATTAACTATCTGTTTTTCTTACCCTTGCGCCAGTCTAGGTACACTTACTTGTACTTTGGTCTTACATTCTTATACTCAAAAAGTGCAGTATAATACTGCACTTTTTTAACTAGCCTGCTCCCACGTGAACTTCTTCTCAATCTGTTTTTTCTTGAGCAGTCTGACTCCCCTTCGCCAGCTGTATCTTCTAAAAAGTCAGGGATTAAGACTCTGGACGTTATTAGTTTGTGATCACTGATAACTGTTCACTGTTCACTGATTTAATATCCGCCTTCTTCTTCGTACTCTGGCATTTTCTCTTTGACTTTCTTGGGAATGTTTACCGGCTTTGGTGGTTCATCATCCCAAGCGTCGCGCTTGAGATCGTCGTCGTAATCATCATATTCTTCTGTGTATGATGATTTACTGGTGTAAGGTTGGGGTGGTTCGTAGGGTTGGGCTTCATACCTATCTTTACCCGTGGCTTCACTCCAGTTGTCTTCTTCCTCTTCTTCGTAGCGGATGGACTCGTAAGATCGTGCTTCCATCACCCGTCGTTGAGGTCGTTCTTCTTCATAATAGTCTTCGTCCCATTCCTGTTCTACTACAGGTTCGGGAGCGCGAACTTTAGGCTTAATTGGTTCTATTGGCACTCCACTCGGTAACTGGTTGGAAGGTGCAACTGTTCGGGGAGCGTAGTTGTAATCTTCTACGTCTTCCCGCTCCCAAGGCGCTCTACCGATACCAAGACGCTCTAGAATACCGACTGTGAGCTGAGTTACCCGTTCTTCAGCACCCTCGAATACAATTAACCTGTTAGGACCTGTACTGACTATTTCTTCTACCGAGAGTTCATAAGTACTCAGGAAAGAATCAGGAATTTGGGGTAGTCCTAGGGAGGCGATAGTGATAGAATATATTTTCCCTGTCTCGCCGTTGAATTTGAAGCCGCGGACTTTACCTAAGACTTCACCTGTTTCTGTAATTACTTCCCAGTTAATCAGGTTGCTGAAAGCCTCAACCTCAATGTCTTCGATGACATCCTCGTTATCAACCAAAATCACATCCCCGATTTGGCTGATGTTGCTGAGGTACATATAGCGCGGTATGCCAGAGACGGAGATCAGGCTGTCTCGCAAGCCAAGAGCCACAACCTCTCGCTGATCTACATCAACCCAGACTTGACTGACTATGCCTAGTCTTTTCCCGTTGTCACGGGTGATTACCTGGGTATTTAAAATATCGGAACGCCTAATTATTTGTTCAGAGGTCATTCTATACCGAGTCCTGATCTCGAATCCGGTTTATCTATACACTATTATTAACAAAAACTCAAGCCGACGTATTAGACGATTGTAACTTAATACCCAACACTTGAGTAAAAGCTCCTCTTGCTTGAGTAACGCCAATCGTGCGTTCGGCTGATTCTATCATCGGGCGACGCAAACTCACAACTATAAATTGTGCTTGTTGCGCCTGTTGTTTAATCATTTTAGCTAATCGTTCCACGTTTGCCCCATCCAGAAACATATCTACTTCATCAAATGCATAAAATGGCGAAGGACGATACCTTTGCAGGGCAAAAATAAAGCTTAAAGCTGTGAGAGATTTTTCTCCCCCAGACATGGAAGCAAGGCGTTGTACTGGTTTACCTTTGGGGTGTGCAACTAAATTTAAGCCGCTACTAAATGGATCTTCGGGGTTGTCGAGTTGTAAATAGCCGTCGCCTTCAGAAAGGGTGGCAAAAATTGATTTAAAGTTTTCATTGACGGCGTCGAATGCTTCTTTAAAAGCGCGTTGACGCAAAGTAGTAAAGTTTTCAATTCTTAACAATAATTCTGTACGTTCTGCTTCCAATGTTTGCAATTTTTGACTGAGTTCTTCTAAACGTTTTTGGGTGCGTTCGTATTGTTCTAACGCCAGCATATTCACTGGTTCCATTGCTTGTAGGCGCTTAGCAAGCGATCGCAATTCTTTTTGTAATTCTTCTAAATCGACTTTATCTGGAACTTCTGGTAAAGGTGATGGTAAATCCGCCGCCACTGTTTGCAGTTGGGCTTGGACGTTTGCTAGTTGTTCCCGACGCGTTTGCTGGGTTTCTTGGAGTTTTTGAATTTCCCACTCTAGCTGTTGTTGACGCTGGGTGTCAGCACGCAATTCCTGTTCAGCGCGATCGCGTTTTTGTTTTTCTTCCCCTAAATTCGCTTCCATTTCACTCAAACGCTGGCGAGTCTGGGAAATTTGTTCGTTAATTGCGACTATTTCACCAGCAAGGCGATTGATTGTGTCTCTGGTAGAGGATTGTTGTGTTTGGTATTCAATAATACGCTGTTCTGCTGCTTCAATTTTCTCCTGTAAGCGCTGTTGCTGATTTTCTAAGTCTTTGAGGTTTTGTTCGGCTGTCCGTAATACTTGTTCTCGTTGTTGTAATTGTTGCTCTTGTTCTTTGATCACTGCTTGAATTTGCTGCCATTCCTGGGGAGTTTGGGAGGCTTCCAACTCTGCCAGCGCGTGGCGTAGTTGTTGCAATTGTTGCTCTTGTCCTGGTAAATCCCGATCTAAAACTTCCAAACGAGACTGAGCAATGGTAAGTCTTTCGGTATTTTGGCTAAGTTGCGATCGCGTAGTTTCTAACTGGGTAGTGAGGGTTTTGATTTCTTTTTGTAACTGTTCTAGTTGCAACTGCTGTTCGCGCCGGGTTTGACGTGCTTGTGTTAATTCTTGGGAAAGCTGTTTGGCGCGAGTTGAAAGGGATGCGATCGCCTCGGTACAACGTTCTAAAATTCGATCAATATCTCCCAAGCGCTTTTTCAGCGCCAAGACTTCTTCCGATTCCGCTGCTTCGCCACTTCCAAACCGCAACGCCGAACGCTGGAAGACACTACCACCAGTCATCGCACCACTAGTTTCTAACAATTCGCCTTCGAGGGTGACAATCCGGTAAAGTCCCAAATTTTTACGAGCGTGTTCTAAGGTGGAAAAGACAACTGTATTGCCAAAAACGTAGGCGAACACATCCCGATAACGCGGCTCACACTCCACTAAGTTCACAGCATAGCCGATAAAGCCTTGAGCTAAACGCAGGGTTGCATCTGGTGTAAATTTCGGAGCTTGAATTTTATTTAACGGTAAAAAAGTTGCTCTCCCAGCACGTTTTTGCTTTAATAATTCAATTCCGGCGGCGGCGACGGAATCATCTTCCACCACAATATGTCCCAACCGCGCACCAGCAGCAACTTCCAAAGCGAGTTGAAAACGCGGTTCCACTCGTCCTAGTTTGACAACCATCCCACAAATACCAGGCATTCCTGATTGTAGAATGACTTTACTTGCGCCTGTGCCTTGGACTTCTTGTTGTACTTGCGCTTGTGCTTCTAATTTATCTAATTGGCGTTGTTTTTCCCGTTGTTCTTGTAAGAGGCGCTTTTGGGTTTCTTGTTGAATTTGTAATTCTTGTTCTGTGGCGGTGAGATTTTCCGCTAATGCTTGAATTGGTTCACTGGAGGAATTAAATTCTGTTTCTAGGCGACTACACTCAGTTTGTTTTTCTGCAAGTTGTGGTTCTAGAGTATGAATTAACTGGGTTTGTTCTTGAATTTGCTGTTGCAGTTGGTTGTTTCGTTCCCTTAGCTGTGCTTGTTCGGTGCGCTGGGGTTCGACGGTTTGCAGCAAAGTTTCAATTTGGCGATTGAGTGCTGTTTGTTGTTGTACCCAAGCTTCCGAAGCAGAAGCAATTTCTGCTGCTGCTTGACGAGAATTTTCTAATTCTTGTTGGGTTGCATCTCGTTCCGTTTGTAGAGACTTTGCATGCGACATCTCTACATTTTGTTGTTGCACCAGTTGTTCTATAGTTTGCTGGTGCTGTTGAATTTCTTGCTGAGTTTGAACTAGACGCTTGGCTGTTTCTTGGAATGCTGTTTCTAGTTCTGTTTGTTGACGTTGGAGTTGTTTACGTTCGGCTTCTTGGTTAGCGAGGATGGATTGTACTGCTAAAAGTTCTTCTTCTCCCAATGCTTTCACACGGGCGTTGAGTTGTGCAAGTTGGATATTTTTTTGAGTAATTTGGGTGTTGAGGTGGGTGAGTTGTTCGGTGAGTTCGGTGGAGGTGCGATCGCCTGCTTGAATTTGGTTCGCTAACTTTTCTTGGTGATTTTGCAAGGTACGCCAAGATAACACCGCTTCCCACTTTTGTTTTTCTAAATACTCAGTGCGGAGTTTTTGATATTTTTCGGCTTTGGCTTTATCTTGAGAGAGGCGATCGCACTGTGCAGTTAACTCTGTTTCAATAATCCGGCAACTATCTTCTTTTTCCCGAACTTCTTCGAGAGTATTTTTCGCTTGATTAATTTTACGGTCAAAGGCTGCCACCCCTGCCAACTCATCAATAATTTCGCGCCTTTCCCGCGCGTTCATCGAAATAATACTAGTGACGTCCCCTTGCAAAACGACGTTGTAACCTTCTGGATAAACCCGCAGACGTTCTAATTCTTCGTGTAACTCTGTCAGAGTACTGGAAATTCCGTTAATGTAATAGTTTGATGTATAAGTTCCTTGGGGAGTCACGCGTAGCCTGCGGGTGACACTCCACTCTCCACCCGGTATAGCGCGGATTTTTTGTTTACGATTTTTTTCGTCTTCTGTTGGTTCAACCTCTTGTGTATTCTTCTGTGCAACGGAGGTATCGTCATCGAGGCTTTCAACTTCGACGGTGGAAACAATCGGTTCAACTTCTAAAAATTCATCTGGTTCATGATCCGATAAATCAAACGTCACCGTCACACTAGCTTCGACAGCAGCACGAGATTTGCTAGTTTGGGTGGTGTTGACGAGATCGGGTAAGCGATCGGCACGCATTCCCTTAGAATTAGAGAGTCCTAAGCAAAATAGCAGCGAGTCAAGAATATTCGATTTCCCAGAACCATTTGGTCCAGAAATGACAGTAAACCCCGGCAACAGAGGAACGGAGGTAGTGCCACCGAAGGATTTAAAATTGGTAAGTTCAACCCTTTTTATATGCACCATAGGCGCTGACTAGTTGGGAAGGCGGAAAGTTCAAGTGTATCAGTGAACGTTGTTAATAGTCATTGATTTGGGATCGGGGGTTGAGGATTGGGTGGGGTTCTAGTGGTCTGTGTCATTAGTTCTGAGGGGTAAAAAAGAACCGCAAAGACGCCAAGTACGCCAAGAGAAGGGGAGAAGAAAAGGGTAATTGATTAAATTATTAACCCAGCAAAATTAATGCGATCAACCACTAGGCTGGGATAGTAATTACAAACTCTGCTCCCAGTCCCGGGGTAGAATTTACCTCCAGAGTACCCCTATGTTTTTCTACAACAATTTGACGGGCAATAGATAATCCTAATCCAGTTCCTTTACCTACAGCTTTGGTGGTAAACAGGTGATCAAAGATTTTTTGTCTAACTTGTTCTGACATCCCCACGCCATTATCTTGAATGCGGATCAAAACTGAATTTTTATTTTGACTCATGCTAGTCGAAACAGTAATGCAATTGGGATGGGCTTGAATTTCCTGAAAGTTACGTCCAAAATTTGACTCCTCTAAAGCATCTATGGCATTTGCTAGTAGGTTCATGAATACTTGATTCAATTGTCCAGCAAAATATGGGATGGGAGGTATATCACCATAATTTTTCACAACTTCAATGGCGGGACGAGTATTATTCGCTTTGAGACGATGTTTGAGAATCAAAATAGTACTGTCGAGACCTTCATGAATATTAAAGGCAATTTTACTTTCGGTGTCTGCTCTGGAAAAAGACCTTAAGCTATCGCTGATACTACGAATGCGCTGTACACCCTCTTGCATTGACAAGATTAATTTAGGTAAATCTTCACGCACATATTCTAAATCTATGGCTGCGATTTCTGCTTGAATTTCTAAATCAGGGTTGGGATATTTCTGCTGGTAGAGGTTGATGAGATAGAACAAATCCTGTACATAGTTTTGGGTAGAGAAGCGATGCTAAAGTCGATAATTTTGATTTGTTTGGTTGTGGGGTTGATGAGAATATTAGCCGGTTTGATGTCTTTATGAATAATGCGATCACGATGTAGTTTTTCTAGAATCAGGGTAATTTGAATAGCGATGTCGAGAAATTCTTCTACAGAAGGGATGTTTTGCTTGATCCATTCCTGAAGAGAGATACCCCCAAAGTCTTCCATTACTAAAGCATAACCATTGCCGTAGGTTTCTAAGCTCAGTGGTTGCACAATACCAGGGATATCAAGATTTTTGGCAATTGTGTACTGATTACGAAATTGCACAAGTTCATTGAAGCTAGGATATTCATTCCGCATCAGTTTAATCACTACGGGTTGCTGATCTTGCTTTCTCAAACCTCGATAAACAAGAGTTCTAATACCTGTATAAATTTTTTCTAAAACGCGATAACCCGGAATATTAACTGTAGCTTCTACCATGTTGATTTTAAACACCGATTGTCTATTCTATAATAGTTTTCCCCTCAGTGTGGTTTTTGTATCAACTATTGCTAAAACTCATCTAATTTACTTAAAACAAATGAGGTCTAGCAGAAGCCTACTAGACCGGAAATTTTATTTGGAACGCGATCGCAATTAATTTAAAGATGTATTGCGTCACGAAGAGTTATCGATGGGAGTAATTACAACTAAGGGTGGACAGTAGGACACTGCAAATTAGCTCATCTACGGTAGGAAGCTCAAGACAAAGCATTCACTGAGTGAAATATTAAACAGTGCAACTGAAAGCGAATGTGATATTTAGGTGAACTATTGCAGCGCTGGGCTTAGGCAGGAGGCACAAGCCTTTGCCTGTGGATTAAGTATATTAACGTGTGCCTGTCGTTCATGTGACTTGATTCTATACAACTTTTGAGCAAAAGTCAAGTAGATTCTTAAGACAATATTAAAAAATAAGCTTTTTTTAATTTTTAGTGATACACGGTACTTGATTTCATTTAATCCATTGGCAGAATGATCGTAAAGAACTATTGCGATCGCTTTTCATGGCTCTGGCTACCGGACATTTAAGGAATTCTACCTGCCTAGAACCTATCTTCATACTCCAGCACCGCCTGATTATCGCCAGATAAATCAGTGGAAGTACGCAGGCGAAATTCAGAATTAATACGATAGTTAACGCCAAATTGTGGCGCTTCATCACTCGTCAAAACTTTGAGAGCAGAAAAAGAAATATTACGGGAAACATCAATTCCAGCTTCCGCCGCCAGATCCATCGAAAAATTTCTCCTTGTTACTTCTGGATTATCTGGATCATCGGAAGCAACAGTAGGAAATATACGTAGTTCACTTAAACCGAAAGCGTTACCAATTTGGTTAAAAGCGCGTTGAATATTCAAAGCCGAACCTGCTAAATTGACAAGTCCCAAGGTGCTATCACCACGTCCCAAGGTTTGTACAAAACCACCCCCGAGTAAAGCAACTATTTCTGTTTGATTGCGGGGAGGATTGCTGGTGAGTTCGAGATTTTGATTAAGCTGGCTAGCTGGACCATCGATTCTGGCTTCGACACGCACAGTATTTACAGGTTGAAAGGATGTAATGTTTTCATCACTGATTTCAGAAGAGAAAGGAGTGATAGTTACTTGGGAAGGGTTGACATCCAATACGTTAGCAAAGAGGCGGATATCCAAGTCGGGGTTTTGATCTCCTCTAAAAACCGCTCTGTTTTTATAACCACGAGCAAGGTTAAATTGAGTAGTAAATAAATTCACATCTCCACCCCGTAGGCGAATAGTTCCTTCAGGTTCTGGATTATTAAATGAACCATTGACATTCAGCGAACCAGTAGCGCGGAAACTTAGAATTGGTGGTAAAGCAATTTCTACATTTTTGTCTAATTCTAATTTGAGATCATTAAATCGTGTGACTGTAGTGTAATTTTCAGATTTTTCTGGTTTATTTGTTTTGGCATAACTAATTTCTTGATGACTATTGCCAGCATTGATGGCGTTGTTAGCTGATTCTGTGATTAAAACCTGACCATTAGCTAGCTTGAGATTACCGCCAATAACTGGACTGAGAGCAGAACCAGTAATCTGCAAATTGCCACTCACCCCTCCTTGATACCGTCCCTTCAAATTCACTGCTAATTTATTCAAAGACACATTCAGAGGATGATCTATTTGTTTTTGGGAGTTAGTGAAAATCGGAATTTCTCCTTGAGCTATGATATTACCCTGACTAAAATTGCCTTGGAGACTTTCAACTTTAATACGGTCAAAATCAAACTGGGCCTTACCTGTGACATCAGTCAATTTTCCTGGTAAAGCCTGAGCTGAAAATGTGGCATCTTTAACAGCAGCAATACCATTCACAATTGGTTGTTCTTTTGTTCCCCGTACAGTGAGATTGACTTCCCCTTGTCCCTTTTCAAAAGCTAGCTGATCTGTCAACAAGTTTAAAATTGCTAAGCCTTCGTTTTTCACTTGCACATCCAAATTGATTTGGTCGCTATCTGGTGCAGCAGTAGCAAAAGGCAATTTTGCAGGAACACTGCCAGTAATGGTAACAGGTTCGGAGCCAGCAACCATGACGTTACTACCAAAATTTAAACGTCCATCGTGGTAGCTAAAACTTGCAGTCGCCGATTCTATACCTTTTTGATTTAGGGTTCCTTGTGTAATTTGTAATTCTCCTCTGGCTTGGGGATTATTAACACTGCCTGCTAAAGTTGCTGTAGCGTTGATGTTACCTGTCGCACCCATTGGCAAATTGACGTAATTACTCAACACCTCCAGGGGGAAATTTTTCACCCGTAGCTGACCCGATTGTTCTGTACCGCCTACATTACCAGTGAAAGCGATCAGCTGATCTTGAGATTCAATTCGCAAAGGTAGTAACCTGAGAACACCATTTTCAAAGCTACCGTGAGCAATTACTTGTTCTACTGTGTATAGGTGGTTGGGTTCGCTTTCTCGTCCCCAGACGAAGTTTTGACCATTCAATTTAAAATCTGCTGTTAGTCCATTTTCTGTGGCAGTATCAAAATCAATTTCGCCGTTAAAAGTCCCTTTTAAATCTGCTAAGTCTGGTACTAAAGCAACATCACGCCGTTGTTGTTGCTGCTGTGCAATCAGTGCTTTAATTTCGGAAAAACGGCGAATTTGATCTAGTATAGGCTGGCCTGCTGAACCGACTGCTACGGTGTTGAGGTCACTCGCTTTACCGTAGGTTGGGGTAGCTGTTCCCCGTTGGAAATCTTGTAGTTCAAAAAACTGGAGTGTTGTTAATATATCTTGGATTTCACCTTGACTGATGTTTAGTTTGCCTTTGATTTGGGGAGTTGTAGCTGTGGGTGTAAACTCACCAGTAAAGGCATAGCGACTGTTACCTTTGATGAAGGCGCTATCGGTCAGGGTTGTCTTACCATCTTCGTAACGGAACAGAGCTTGCAAGCGATCGCCTTTAATTCTACCTACTTGTGGCTGAGCGATCGCTACATCCCCGGCTACTGCTAATGTATTTTGATTAATAAGAAAATCTCCACTCAGTGAACCTGCTATTTCCCCTTGTCCCAAATAAGTACTTGCAGGTACTGGCAAATTCAACACTTTTAAGGGAAAGTTTTCTACTTTTGTCGCTAAATTATCGCCTTGTGCTTGACCTATTGCTGAAGCTTGCTGCCATTGCACTGTAAAGGAATTGGGGCGATTATTCCCATCGAGATTGACAGCAATTTTGTCATGCTTGCCAGTGACATCTAAATTTAAACCACGTCCTTGCACTGATTGGATGTTACCGTTTAACACCGACTCAAAAGCTAAGTTGTTAACATTCAAGTCTCGCAGTGTCAGTTTTCCTACCAAATTTGGCACAGGCAGATTGCCAGTAATTTTCCCGTTAAAATCAGCTTTTCCAGCTAGATCTACTGTCTGAGGCAACTTTAATGGCAACTGTTGCAGATTGTAATTTTGGGCTTGAACATCAAGATTTAACTCCGTAATTTCAGGTATGCCAGCTTGATTGCTATTGGCTAATATGTAACCACTGGCATTTAAACCAGGGGCTGTTGCTCGTTCAACGAGCAACTTTTCTCCATCCCAGCCGACAAGCGCAGTCAGTGGTCGCTCAATACCAGCTAGACCTTGAGAAAAGTTTACCTGACCTGTTGCCCGGATATCTGCTAACTTAGAGCTTCCTAAATTACCAGCAACTTGGGCTTTGCCACCGAATTTACCTTCTAGCTGCTCCTGAAACCGATTTAAGTCCACGCCAGCAGCATTAACTACGGCCTGATAGCGACCGTTAGCTACTTGGATATTTGTGGCTGTAAAACTGCCACCACCAACATTAAGTTTGGCTTGACCGTTAGCTTGGATTGTTTCTGGTTGAAAGGACTCTACAGAACCAGTAACATTAAACTTACCAGTAATTTGACCGTGTAATTGTTGAGGAACAGGTGTTAATTGTTGCAGTGGTGCGTTATTTGCTTGCAGTTGTGCCTGATATACACCGTTGGCTACTTGAATATTCGTAGCAGTAACTGTACCAGTTTTTACAGCTAAGCTGGCTGAGCCATTTCCACGTAAAGTTTTCAGGTCAAAATTATTAGTATTACCTGATACTTGGAATGTACCCGCCATCGCAGCTTGTAATGCTGGTTGTAATGCAGGGACAGGCTGTTTCAGCAACTGTGACAACCTCACACTATCGGCTACAAGTTTGGCAGAAAAGCTGTTTTCCCCTAGCTGGATTTGAGAAACTGCCACTGTGCCATCTGCGACTTTAACTTTGGCGTTCTGAGTGCGAATATTACCCAGTTTGAAGGGTGCGGAACTGCCAGAGAGGATGAGGCGACCGTTGAAGCGGGCATCATTAAGATTTATATTTTCTAGTTGTTGGGGGTTGACAAAAGGTTCTATTTGTACACCCGTGGCATCAGCAATTGCTTGCCAATTCTGGTTATTCCAACTGCCGGCAACCTGGACTTTACCACCAGCGACACTGAGGGCAACATTACGGAAATTGAGAGTGCGATCGCTATTGACAACAACTTCACCTGTGGTAGGGTACTGCGCCTGGGGGGCTTGGAATTGTACTATTGTTTGCACATTGTCAGCAGTACCAGTCATTTGGGCTGTACCAAAGACAGTACCGACTTTCAACCCTGGTTGCGAGTTGTAAAGAAGAGCGATCGCATCACCAGGAACATCCTTGGCCGATAAATTAAAATTCAAACGGGGAACTGTCCCCAACTCAACCTTGCCAGTACCCTTGACCTCACCGCCGACTTTGGCTTTGCCTTGAATATCTTCAAAGACAATCACCTCATCTTTTAGTGCAAACTCAAACTTGCCACTGACACTATCAAAATCAACTTTATCAATTTGGGCAGGCTTGTTAGTGGTAACGATACCTGTAAGAATCGGTTCGGTCGTTTTTCCTGTAAACTGCAAATCTGCTTGTACTTCCCCAGTTACAGGTACAGGCAATTTGAGTTTGAGAGTTTCTTGGACATCAGCGACATTGACGCCATTTACACGCCCTGCCAACTTATAACCAGTTTCGGTGTCAATGGTACCGTTAGCAATTAATGGGATTTTGCCGTAGCTGCCGATGACATTGTCAAGCTTAATTTCTGTGCCTTGAAAGTGCAGCTTTCCTTGGGTATTCAAAAATGGTTGGGGAACTTTTGGAACTTGAAACTGAACTGCTTGCAAATCAACATTACCAAATAATATAGGCGGCTGAGTTTGCCCAATTTGAAACTGCATCTGCAAGTCACCGTTGACTCGACCGGCTTGTAATGATAGTGGTAACTTAACTAAGCGCGTCACATCAGAGGCTAGCAACTCTTGCCCGCGTATTTGTAAATTCGTTGCCCATGTCTGTGGGCGGATATCTCCCTTCAAGGCAACATCACCCCCACTGCTTGGTTTTCCTGTCAAGTCCAACCGAATCACTTGGTTGTTTTCCAATAGTTGGGCAGTTCCGTTTACTTGTGAAAATCTCACGGGAGAGGAGAGGGCAGAAGAGGCGTTATTCCCCGTGTCCCCCTTGTCCCCCATGTCTTCTATATCTCTCTTGCGTGGCACTAAGACTAATTGGGCATTGCGGAACCGTATTTTATCCAAATCTGTTTGAATTGGTTGACCTTGACCTTGTCTTTTGATAATAGTGGTAATCCAGCGCCCTTGTTGATCCTGTTCAACGTAAACATCTGGATTGACTAAGGTTACATCCAACTTCAGTTCACGCTTAAAAAGTAACTGTAACGGTTCAAAGCCTACCTCCACGGTATCGACTGCAACACTATCAGGGTCTGTGGATGTTGCTGGAATGGCTGAAGTCCCAAACTTTACTCCCGTGAGCGAAAATCCCTTAACTTCTCCTAGCTTCACTGGACGATTGAGTGTAGTGGTCAGACTTTTTTCTGCTAGTGGTGTTAAATCTTTCTGGATAAAACTCCACAACCGCCAAGCACCACCTATAAGTCCTATTAGTAAAATTCCACCTAAAGCGATGCCACTACGACCCAATATCAGCAACCATACACGCTTGTTGTTAGTTGGAGATTTATAATTTTGCTTGAGAGATTTACTCATGGGATTTTACTTTTATGATTAGCCGAGTTGGAGAGGCACAATAGTTTCACCAACGCATGATAGACGGGTTTTGTTTCCTAGAAGGGTAATAGGAAATAATCCTTTCTCCCTTACCCTTTTTTTTACTATCTAACAAAGTTTATTTGGTACAGCATTTAGCTGGCAATGCCATTACCAGGATACAAACCTATTTTGGCTTTGGAGTATAAGAATAGCGATGATTTAAGTAAAGAAAAAAGAAGCATTTTCGTGCGTTTTAGTCTAAGCAATTAGTGATTGCTAGCAAAATACTTAATATTCATTAATATTTGAGTTGTCAGTGATAATTTCACATTCCGAGTTGGAATTGTTGAGAATTGCTGACAAACAAACACACGTTCCCGCAAGCATCCATTAGTGGTTGACAAGGTTGATTATGTGGACTAACACTATTGCATCTGGGAATAAGGTAAAAGGTGAAGGAAAGGGGTATTATTTCCATCCCTTGCCCTTTTTCCTTTGCCTTTAGTCAGGAAGTATGCGTATTAAGCTATACCACCCAATCTAATCTCTCAAATTTAAAATAGGTATACCTATTAATACTGGTATGTTTAACAAAATTTGAGACAAATATTTTGTATAAATTTACACAACAAGCATTTTATCAACTCCCAGACAAGGGATTAGAGTTTGGGGAGCAGGTGAGGATACAAATAATAAATTTTGAATACTGAAACCTTCATAATCCATAATTGATTCGCTTAATTCTTAATTCCTGTTGTGGCAATACCCTGGATCAATTGACGCTGGCCAAGGAGAAATAAAAATAAAATCGGTACAGTGGTTATAGTTACTGCCGCCATTAGCAAAGGCCAGTTATTGGTAAATTGCTCTTGGAACTCAGCCAAAGCTAGCTGTACAGTTCTCAATTCTGGTTTTGTAGTAAATACTAACGGCTTAAATAAATCATTCCATTCACCGATAAAGGTAAACAGAGACAAAGTTACCAAGGCTGGGCGTGCTAAAGGTAATACTATTTGCCACAAGATTTGGACTCGGCTTGCCCCGTCTATTGCTGCTGCTTCTTCTAACTCTACAGGTATTGTTAAGAAATACTGCCGTAATAAGAAAATACCAAAACCATTAGCAGCCGTCGGTAAAATCAAAGCCCAGTAAGTGTTAATCAAGTGTCCCCATTTCAAGACCAAAAATATAGGAATCACGAGTAATTGAAAGGGAATCACCAGTGTTGCTAAGACAATCAATAGTAATGCTTGTCTACCACGAAATTTGAGTCTTGCCAGGGCATAACCTGCCAAGGCAGAAGTCACTATTTGAAAACCCGTGACAGCTAATGCTACCAAGCTAGAATTAGCAAATGCCAGTAAGAATTTACCTCGTCGCCAAGCTTCATGGTAGTTTGCTAAAGACCAACCGTTCTGAAGAAGCAGATTCGGAGTAGTGCCAGGCGGTGCAAGAGATGTCAAGAAAACTACAAAAAGGGGTAACAAGACAATCAGGCCCCCTAACAAAAGTACTGCCAGACTCCAAAAAGAAGAATATTTAAGATTTCCGAGTGGTTTGGACATGTACTGAATTTGAAGATCCAACCATTTGTTTTTTGTGACCAGAGTAAGCCTTCCTCCGGAGGAGCTACGCTAACGCTGCCGGCAACCGCTAATCTATAACATAGTGACTTGTTAAGTTAAATTAAACCACAGTGAGTAAAAATAAGGATTATGGATAAAGGATGAAACATGAAGGCAGCTATGTTGAAAGCAGAAGGCAGAAGGCAGAAGGATGAAAAATTTTCACACTTCAAACTTCATCCTTCACAAATCACACTTTACCCTATCCTTTGGGGAGCCGCCCAAAGGGCGTCTACATATTTCATCACTTTATCATTGCCCTATATTCATAGGGTTAAATAAAATCTTGGTATCAAATGTATCATATATCCAGGAGCGAACATCAAATGCAGCAGCTAGCAGATCAACCAGAAATTGATTTTCACAGCGAAACCTATAAAGATGCCTATAGCCGCATTAATGCAATCGTGATTGAAGGGGAACAAGAAGCGCATGAAAATTACCTGAAACTTGCTGAACTGCTGAGCGAACACAAAGATGAGCTAATTCGTCTTGCCAAAATGGAAAGTCGTCACAAAAAGGGATTTGAAGCCTGTGGGCGCAATCTCCAAGTAACCCCAGATATAGAGTTTGCTAAACAATTTTTTGCCCAACTGCATCACAATTTTCAAGTAGCAGCCCAAGAAGGCAAAATCGTTACTTGTTTGCTGATTCAATCCTTAATCATTGAATGTTTTGCGATCGCAGCATACAACATCTATATCCCTGTGGCTGATGATTTTGCCCGTAAAATTACTGAAGGCGTTGTCAAAGATGAATATAGTCACCTAAATTTTGGAGAAGTTTGGTTAAAAGAACACTTTGAAGAATCAAAAGCTGAATTAGAAGAAGCAAATCGCCAAAATCTTCCGATTGTTTGGCAAATGCTCAACCAAGTTGCAGATGACGCCGAAGTATTGGCAATGGAAAAAGAAGCGTTGGTAGAAGACTTTATGATTCAGTACGGTGAAGCTTTAAGTAATATTGGCTTCAATACCCGTGACATTATGCGTCTGTCTGCCTACGGACTTAGAGCTGCGTAATCTCAAGGTAAAAGTTAGAAGGAACAAGGTTAAGATTTTGACCGTGCTAATTTTCGATTTTGGAATAATCAACTAAAATCGCAAATTTGAAATTCAAAATCGATAGACCTTTTAACTTTTACCTCGTCTTGGTATGAATCACTATCCAACTGTTGAGAAATCTTGCGCTTTGTGTAGAATTTTCACGAGTTAGAAATTTCTCTCCCACTGACCACTCTGATTTTAGATGACTGGTTGAAGATTGTTTTTCTGGGATGACACATTGGTGTTTCAGTTAGATCACAAATCCAAAACTTTCCAGCCACCGGATTTATCTTTTGGTTGATCCGTCTTGAAATCTAAAATCCAAAATCCGTCTTGAAAAGCTTTGAGCCTTGCTATCGCTTTCGGGGGTGACGCTAACGCCCCAAGCCCTGGCTCAAACTTTTCGCAAAATCCAAAATTCATTGCCACCACGCTTTTAAAAAAGCATACGCCTAATAGAATAGTTCATGTTTGGTCTAATCGGACATCTCACTAGTTTGGAACACGCACAAGCGGTAGCCAGAGACTTAGGCTATCCGGAGTACGCAGATCAAGGTCTAGATTTTTGGTGCAGCGCCCCGCCCCAAATTGTTGATCACATTACTGTAACCAGCATCACTGGTCAGAAAATAGAGGGAAAGTATGTAGAATCCTGCTTTTTGCCGGAAATGCTAGCAAACCGTCGAATTAAAGCAGCTACACGCAAAGTCCTGAATGCTATGGCTCTTGCTCAAAAGCATGATATAGATATTACGGCTTTGGGTGGATTTTCCTCGATAATTTTTGAAAATTTTAATTTAGAGCAGTTCAAACAAGTCCGCAACATCGAGCTAGAGTTTGAACGCTTTACCACAGGGAATACACACACCGCTTACATTATTTGTAGGCAGGTAGAACAAGCATCAAAACAATTAGGGATTGAACTATCTGATGCAACTGTTGCTGTGTGTGGAGCAACTGGAGATATTGGTAGTGCTGTTTGTCGCTGGTTAGAGGCAAAAACAGATGTTAGGGATCTGCTGCTAATAGCCCGAAACCAAGAACGCCTCACAAATTTGCAAGCAGAACTAGGGCGGGGAAAAATCCTAGCTTTGGAAGAAGCATTGCCTCTTGCTGACATTATAGTTTGGGTTGCTAGTATGCCCAAAGGCATGGAAATCGATCCTACAGTGTTAAAAAAACCCTGTTTGTTGATCGATGGAGGCTATCCAAAAAATCTAGCTACTAAGATCCAGCATCCTGATGTGCATGTTCTGAATGGTGGCATTGTGGAGCATTCTCTTGACATTAACTGGAAGATCATGAAAATCGTCAATATGGATGTCCCGGAAAGACAGTTGTTTGCTTGTTTTGCAGAATCAATGCTGTTGGAATTTGAGAAGTTGCATACGAACTTCTCTTGGGGACGTAATCAGATTACCGTAGAAAAGATGGAACATATTGGTCAAATTTCCATAAAACACGGATTTAGACCGCTGTTGGTGTAGGTAAGAGGTAATGGGTAATGGGTAATGGGGAAAAATGATTACCAATTACCAATTACCAATTATTAGTTCCTAATCCCCAATTCCCTATTTCCTATTCGTAAAATATGGCAACTACTGAGCGCAAACCACTTCTGTTGGATTTTGAAAAACCTTTGGCAGAATTAGCAAACCGGATTGAGCAGATCCGTCAACTTGCGGAAGAAAATGGCGTCGATGTTTCTAGTCAAATTCGTCAACTAGAAGCTCGTGCTATGCAATTACGTGAGGAAATTTTTACCAGTCTATCACCATCACAGCGACTCCAAGTCGCTCGTCACCCTCGTCGCCCTAGTACTCTTGATTACATTCAGGCTATTACTGACGAATGGATGGAATTGCATGGCGATCGCTGTGGTTCTGATGATCCAGCTTTAATTGGTGGTGTTGCTCGTTTGGGAGGGCAACCTGTGGTAATGTTGGGTCATCAAAAAGGGCGTGACACTAAAGATAATATTGCCCGGAATTTTGGTATGGCTACTCCTGGCGGCTATCGTAAGGCAATGCGGTTAATGAAACACGCCAATAAGTTCGGGATGCCTATTTTAACTTTTATTGATACGCCGGGGGCTTTGCCGACTGTAGTAGCTGAACGACAGGGCGCAGGAGAAGCGATCGCTTATAATTTGCGGGAAATGTTTAGCCTGGATGTGCCAATTATCTGCACGGTGATTGGTGAAGGTGGTTCTGGCGGTGCGCTGGGTATTGGTGTAGGCGATCGCCTCCTTATGTTTGAACACTCGGTTTATACGGTGATCACCCCAGAAGCTTGCGCTGCTATTCTCTGGAAAGATGCTAGCAAGGCTCCCCAAGCAGCAGCAGTTCTCAAAATGACTTCTCAGGATCTCAAAAACTTAGGAATTATTGACCAAATCCTGCCAGAACCTGTAGGTGGCGCTCATTCTGACCCCATCAAGACTGCTCAAACTCTGAAAAGTGCTTTATTAGACAATCTAGATGAATTGGGCCGTCTCACTGCTGCTGAACGCCGTCAACTACGTTATGATAAATTCCGTAAAATTGGTGTTTTTACTGAAGTTTCCCACTAGGGATACTGAAATTCTTGATTAGCATAAGAGCAATGCTATAATTGCCTATGGTTCTTAAAGATTTTTAACAATCTTTTTAACCATAGGCATTTACGTTATTGGCAAATCAACTCGGCTGGAGGAGTGATTTGTATGTTTGTTCTATGCCAACAACAAAACTAAAGGGTGCTACCTTGCCTCCAAGGCAAACATCTCCGTTTTGTCTGGCAAAATTGACTAGAGTATATGCCCGTGCTGGCAATGAATAATAGCATTTGTCAAGCATGATTAATCGAATCTTTAGATTTACTTAATCTCAGCAGTAAATTTAAGAATTTGAACAAAGTGAGTGGCAATGCGATTTTATCTGCCAAAGAATTTGGAATTCACAGCATGAGTTTTGATCAAAAACAACGCGCCCTGATTACGGGGGCAAGTAGTGGTATTGGTAAAGCAACTGCTTTAGCCTTTGCAAAAGCGGGAGTTGATGTTGCCTTAGTAAGCCGTTCTGTTGAGAAGTTAGCAGTAGTAGCACAAGCAGCTCAGCACATAGGAGTAAATGCGAAAGCGTATTCTGTAGATTTAGCTTGTGTAGACCAAGTGCAAAAACAAATACAGGCGATCGCTCATGACTTTGGTGACATAGATATTTTGGTCAACAATGCTGGCATGGCTTATGTTGCTAGTCTGAGCGAAACTTGCCTATCTGACTGGCAAAAGGTACTAGATTTAAATCTTACCAGTGTGTTTCAGTGTATTATGGGAATTTTGCCGGGAATGCGCGATCGCAAGAAAGGCACAATCATCAACGTTGTATCAATTGCCGGCAAACAAGCATTTCCCAATTGGGGAGCATACTGCGCCAGCAAAGCTGGTCTTCTGGCTCTTTCTCAAACTTTGGCACAAGAAGAGCGCCCCCACGGCATCCGTGTTAGTGCTATATGTCCTGGTGCGGTCAATACCGAACTCTGGGATGCAGTCGGTGCTGACTTTGACCGCTCAAAAATGCTATCTCCAGAAATTGTTGCTCAGTCGATTCTCCACACTGCATTGTTACCACAGCAAGCAGTGATTGATGAGTTGACCCTGATGCCTAGTGTTGGCGTTCTTTAACAGTTATCAGTTATCAGTAAATACTGATGATTATTCACTGTTAACTGTTTTCATCGCTCAGTCATCTATAAATTCCAAAACTATTCAAGACTCATACCATGACTATTGTTAGCTCCAACGGTTCCAATCGTTTTCAGTCTCCTTTGGTTCCCGATTTGACAGAAGCCATCACCACTAGACCTGATCGCAATACTCACGACGGGCGAAAACCCGACTTACACCCACCACAAGAAGAACAAATAGATGAGATGGTGGAAGCCGTGCGGACTCTACTTTTGGGTATAGGAGAAGATCCAGAACGTGAAGGACTACTGAAAACTCCAAAGCGGGTAGCAGAAGCCTTGCGGTTTTTAACCAGTGGCTACAATCAATCCTTAGAAGAACTGGTGAATGGAGCGATTTTTGATGAGGGACATAGCGAGATGGTGCTAGTCCGAGATATTAATGTTTTTAGCTTATGTGAACACCATATGTTGCCATTTATGGGCAAAGCTCACGTCGCTTATATCCCGAATCAAAAAGTAGTAGGATTGAGTAAGCTTGCTCGTATTGTGGAGATGTATTCTCGTCGCTTGCAGGTACAAGAAAGATTAACTCGCCAAATAGCCGAAGCAGTCCAGACAATCTTAGAACCCCAAGGTGTGGCTGTTGTCATTGAAGCCACCCATATGTGCATGGTGATGCGGGGTGTGCAAAAACCAGGTTCCTGGACCGTCACCAGTGCAATGGTTGGCGTATTTCAGGAAGAACACAAAACCCGCGAAGAATTCTTTAATTTGATTCGTCATCAAGCGGCGATATTTTAAGAAATTGTTGATAGTTGCTAGTTGATTGTTGATTGTTATTCCAAACAACAATCAACAAACAACAATTAACGACTATCTATTTCCTAACTTTTCAAACAACTGAGCTACTTTCTGTAAATCTTTATCCCCAGGCGCACGTTCTACTCCACTAGATAAGTCAATACCAGTGGGTTTTACTTGACTTAAAGCTTCTAAAATGTTATAGGGTGTAAGCCCTCCAGCTAAAAACCAAGGGCGACTGGGCTGGAAATTTTGTAGTAGTTGCCAATCTAAAGTTTTACCAGTACCACCTAACTGCTGCGGATGATAGGCATCAAGTAACAGTGTATCTACAAAGAGATTATAGATAGCTGTTTTGTCAAAATCTGTGGCTGTGCGTATTCTCAAAGCTTTAATGATTTCTACCCCAGGTAGTAAATCACGCAACTGCTGACAAAATTCTGGTGATTCATCTCCATGCAACTGCACTCCAGTTAAACCACCATCAACAACAGCCTGCTTGATTTTTTCAGGACGCGTGTTAGCAAATACACCTATGCTGTCAACTTTGCTGGGCAGTTTTTCTACTACAGCCTGAATTTGTTTGATAGTAACATAACGCGGGGAAGTAGTAACACAAATAAATCCCAATGCTGTTGCACCCAAATCAGCGATCGCTTTTCCCTGTTGTGGTTGCGTGATACCGCAAATTTTAATCCGCATAAAAATTTTCGAGATTTTTCCTAATACAAAAAGTTAATTTTTCCCTAGCAATCTTATAATTTGTGTGGTCTACACCAAAATTTTTCTATAGGAGACAAAAGCCTGATGTCATCAATCTTACTAGCAGCCGCAGCCACAGTTCCTCCTACAGCCGAGTGGAGTCCCAAAGTGGCGCTGATTATTAGCATCAGCTGTTTGGTGGCTGTTTTGCTAAGTTTCAGGATTGAAAAGCCCAAAGTTGGCCCAAAAATGCCTGGACTACCTTTAAGCATTCCTACCTTTGTCGCTGCGATGGCTTTTGGTCATGTCATTGGCGTTGCCATTGTTTTGGGATTGACAAATATCGGTAAGATTTAGCTAGATCTAAATTTGGAATTTCCAATTCCAAATACACAATTGTTTCGGTCATCCTAACTAAGGAAAGAGGATTTAACCTCTCCAGGGAAAGAGGATACCCCACTTAATTAGATAGAGCATGGACATGGCTGTAGAGATGCGGGGTTTCATAGGGAATTTCGCCTTTCTACAGCTAAATAATTTATTCATGTAGGAGAAACAATTGTGATTTCATCAATTTTATTTGCAGTTCAAAGTACTGTTCCCAATACCTACACTTCATGGGGCTTGTCGGAATTTTTGTACATTACTGGTGCTTGTCTGTTGTGTCTTTTGATTATTCCCCGCGTTGTTTGGTATCCTCACGTTGGTCCAAAAATGCCCTTACCTTTCCCTTCAGTTTTCAATAATCCTAGTGTTGCTACATTCCTGGCTGCGATGGCTGCTGGTCACATCCTTGGTGTTGGTGCAGTTTTGGGGTTGACTAACTTGGGTATCCTGTAGGTTTTGGTTATACTACAAGCAATACATAAAGCAGCAGATGTTTGAGCTTTGGGAAGCGCTTTATCTGCTGTTTTTGTTTGTGTGTTTATGTGCTTGGCTGGAATTGTCTATTCTAGAAATTGGGTAAGTCAATAAATAGATGTATTTTCGTGGTGACTGTTAGTCGATAGTGGTTAGTAGTTAGCGGTATGAAAGGGAACAGAAGGTTTGGGATGGGGTTTTAAATCCCCATAGAAGAAAGATAACCAACAACTAACAACTAACAACCAACTACTAACTACTAACAAATCTTAATAATCTAGGAAATAAAAATGCAAACAAATACAAATTGGCGAATAGGGTCTTTATTCGGGATTCCTTTATTTTTAGACCCCTTGTGGTTTTTGATTCTAGGGTTGGCAACCCTGAACTTTGGTGTAGCTTATCAGGAATTAGGAACAGTTTGGGCTTGGAGTGCAGGAGTAGTCATGGCACTACTGTTATTTACTTCGGTATTGTTACACGAGTTGGGCCACAGCTTGGTGGCGCGATCGCAAGGCATTAAAGTAAATTCCATTACTTTGTTTTTATTTGGCGGGATTGCTGCTATTGAAGAAGAATCTAAAACACCTGGTAAAGCCTTTCAAGTAGCGATCGCTGGGCCAGCAGTTAGCATTGCCTTATTTGTGCTGCTACGTCTGGGGACTGATGTATTACCTGAAACAAGTGCGCTACGAATGATGATAGGAGATTTAGCGAGAATAAATTTAGTATTAGCCTTATTTAATCTGATTCCTGGCTTACCTTTAGATGGAGGACAGGTGTTAAAAGCAGCTGTATGGAAAGCTACAGGCGATCGCTTTCAAGCTGTACATTGGGCAGCAAAAACAGGAAAAATTTTAGGTTATGCTGCGATCGCCCTGGGCTTGGCAGTAGACTATTTTACAGGCGAGTTAGTTACAGGTTTATGGATCGCCCTATTGGGTTGGTTTGGTATCCGCAACGCCACTACTTATGATCGGGTCACCATTTTGCAAGAAACCTTGCTGAAGTTGAAAGCAACTGATGCTATGACTCGTGATTTTCGCATAGTCGATGCGAACCAAACCCTACGTTCCTTTGCCGACTTATACTTATTAGAAACGAATCCTGCACAGATTTATTTTGCTGAATCTGATGGACGTTATCGGGGTATGGTAGCCATTGATGACTTGCGAACAGTAGAAAGAAGCGAGTGGGAAACCAGGACTGTTGATGCGATCGTGCATCCCTTGACAGAAATTCCTAGCGTTGAGGAATCAACTAGTATCGCTGAAATCATTAACAAACTGGAAAAGGAACAGTTACCCCGCGTTACCGTGCTTTCGCCTGCGGGTGCTGTTGCGGGTATCATTGATCGAGGGGATATTGTCCGAACAGTAGCGCAAAATCTGGGTTTGCGGATCACTGATGCTGAAATTAAGCGAATTAAAGAGGAAGGAAGTTATCCCCAGGGGTTGCAATTGCAGCTGATAGCCAAGTCAACGACAAATTAACAGTGAGCAGTGATCATTGATTAAATCTGCTTAATTATGGAGATTTCCCTGGGAAGCATCCCAAATGTTAGAGTTTTTTAAACGCAGAGTAACGCAGAAGTTGACGCAAAGGATCGCAGAGTGTTAATTTTTGTGTTTTGAAAAAATTGGGATGCTCTTTTTGGCTGTTCCCTGTTAACAATTAGCCGCTTTTTGAGTTAGCCACTCATACCAATTTTCTAGCCCAGTTCCGGTTAATGCTGAAACTTGAAAAATCTGAATTTGAGGATTGACCTGCTGGGCATATTCTATACATTTTTGCACATCAAATTGGATGTAAGGCAGCAAGTCAATTTTAGTGAGAAGCATAACTTCACTAGCGCGGAACATGTGAGGATATTTGATAGGTTTGTCTTCTCCTTCTGTGATAGAGAGAATTACGACTTTGAGTTTTTCTCCTAAATCAAATAATGCTGGACAAACCAAATTACCAACATTCTCAATCATCACAACTGAATTCAGCGGTGGATTGAGTTGTTGTAATCCCTTTTCGATCATGGCTGCATCAAGATGACAGCCTGTACCTGTGTTAATTTGGATAACTTTGCAGCCTGTGGCTTGAATTTTTTTGGCATCGTTGATAGTTTCTTGATCACCTTCTATAACACTGATAGTTAAATTATTTTTTAAATCATTGATAGTACGAGTTAAGAGGGTGGTTTTCCCCGCACCAGGAGAACTCATGAGATTTAATGCAAGAATATTTCTACCTTTAAACCAGCCGCGATTTTGGGCTGCTATTAAGTTATTTTTAGCTAAAATATCTTGTTCTAAAGATATTGTTGTGCCATGTATTTTAGCATGAATATGAGATGTGGTTTCGTGAGTCTGGTCGTGACTGTGAGAATGAGTAATGACAGTCCCATCTGCTAAAGTGTGGGTGTGAGTATGATGACTATGCCCATTAGTATCTATTTCCATGACTTGACTGGTTTCTAAATTAGAGATTTTGGCTTCATTATCATTGGAACAACCGCAAGTTACACACATATTTCCTCTATTTCTATTTCTTTAATTTTCAATTCTTGACCAGCAATTAAGTTTATTTGCTGACTACCACATTGACACTGGCCAAAGGGTTGTGTTAGAGGAATTTCTGAACCACATTGGCAGCATTTTCCTAAGCCTGCTATTTCCGAAATTTCTAATTTCGCTCCTTCTAAAACAGTTCCTTGAGAACAAATATCAAAACAAAATCGGATTGCATCAGGCATGATAGCTGAAAGTTGACCTATTTCTAATAGTACCCGTTGCACTTTTAAACCGTGGGCATGTTCGGCTACAATTGCTACGATATTTTGGGTAATGCTAAGTTCATGCATAAGTTTTTTAATTTATTAATTAGCCCAAAGTTTCAATTTTTCGACCACCGTGCAAGGCGATGAACACAGATGAATTATCGGTGTTTATCTGTGTTCATCTGTGTTCGTTTTTTTAAATGTCTATATAACATAGTATTATTAACAAATACGTGGTAATTGATCGCCGACAAGCATATCTACAATCCGTTCTGTGCCAAAAATAGTTTTTAATAAAACGATACCTGGGGGGGAAGGAATAACTTCCCCGATAATACAAGCATTTTTTCCTGCGGGGTGGGATTTCATTGCTGATAAAACTGTATCAGCATGTTCGTGTTTTACTACTACGACGAGTTTACCTTCATTGGCTAAATACAATGGATCTAAACCTAATATTTCGCAAACACCTTGCACTTCTTCCCGAATTGGAATTGATTGTTCATGAAGGCGAATTGCGACATTAGAACTGAGGGCAAATTCATTTAATACAGTAGCTAAACCACCCCGTGTCGCGTCCCGCATAGCATGAATTTCAGGACAAACATCAAGAATATTTTGGACTAAATCATGTAATGGTTGGCAGTCACTTTCTATATTCGTTTCTAATGCTAATTCTCCACGGGCGATGAGAATAGCTGTACCATGATTGCCTAATTCACCATTAATAATGATTACATCTCCGGGTTGAATATAATGGGCAGAAATAGAAACACCTGCACGAATTACGCCAATACCAGTTGTGTTAATAAACAGCTTATCGGCTGCACCACGATGTACAACTTTTGTGTCACCAGTGACAATTTGTACACCAGCTTTATTGGCTGCAATTTGCATACTGGTAACAACGCGTCGTAAGGTTTCTATTGATAAACCTTCTTCTAAAATGACGCTACAGCTAAGATATAGAGGCTTAGCACCACTCACTGCTAAATCGTTGATCGTACCATTAACAGCTAATTCCCCGATATCACCACCAGGAAAAAATAAAGGATCTACAACATAAGAATCAGTTGTAAAAGCCAGTCTATCTCCTTGTTGGAGAAGACTCGCTAAATCAAAAGTTGCTTGGTCTTCTAATTGTGAAAGAATTGGATTATCAAACTTACTAACAAAAACATCATCAATTAAATCGCGCATAGCTTTACCACCGCTACCATGGGCGAGAGTGATGTTTTGATCATGTACTTTCCCTCGATGACGGCGGATTTTTTCGATGTTTTGAAACAGAGAAATTTGGGAGGAATTAGCATAGGAAAAGTTCATATAGTTAGTTCTTAGTTGGTGGTTGATTGTTGGTTGTTAGTGGTCACTTATCTTCACCTTCAAGCAGCGGTATATCCACCATCAACAAATAAAATAGCACCAGTAATATAAGAAGATGCATCGGAAGCTAAAAAAACCAATGGACCAATTAATTCCTCTGGCTTACCACGACGCGCCATTGGTGTAAAAGTGATAATTTGTTTTTGCTTTTCAAGCTTTTCATGTTCTACATTCGCACCCAGCATGATATTTTCAAAGTAACCTGGTGCGATCGCATTCACTCGGATATTTTTCGAGGCCCATTCCACCGCCATCACACGCGTCAGTTGGTTAATTCCACCCTTAGCAGCACTATAAGCAACCAACCCAGGAATACCCACAACAGAAGCAATTGAGGAAATATTAATAATTGCACCACCCGTATTTTGCTTCATCATCTGGATAGCAGCAAATTGCGAACAGTGAAAATGTCCTTTCAAATTCACATTTAGAATTTCATCCCATTCAGACTCCAAAATTGCTTCTGCGGGTTTTATAATATCAATTCCAGCATTATTCACCAGAATATTAACCTGTCCAAACTCATTAACAGCAAACTGAATCAAATCATTACAACTATCACTCTCCGAAATATCCACAAAAGTTGCACTTGCAACTCCCCCAGCATCTTTAATCGTTTGTGCTGTCTGTTTCGCTTCCTCAAAATTGCGATCGCCAACAATCACCTTCACACCAAAATCAGCCAAACCCACAGCCATCACCTTTCCCAAACCCCGTCCGGAACCAGTGATAATTGCCACTTTCCCAGACAAATCAAATAAATTTTGTTGCATACATCCTCACCAAATTCAAGTCAAAAGTTAACTACCTTCCCTTTGACTTTTCACTTAAATTTACACCCCCTTCTCCACATGCCTTCCACCATGTTTATCAACATGTAAAACACCACCGACAGCCCAATTTTCCCTTTCAAACTCATCAATATGCACAGTCACCCATTCCGGCTTAGTACCCATAGTCGCAACCAAAGCATCAGTAATTGCTTGCGCTAATTGTCGCTTCTTTTCAATAGAATGACCCTTGGCAATTTGAACAGTCACAAATGGCATAAAACCTCCCATTCTTCTTGGCTTCTTGGCGTCTTGGCGGTTCGTCCAAAAAAGATATTCTGCAATTCCCTAAACCCCCACCCCCTCTCTCCCAACCATAGAAAAACGACCATATTTGTAATAAGCTGCACACGCACCCTCCGAAGACACCATACAAGTACCAATTGGTGTTTCCGGCGTACAAGCAGTACCAAACACCTTGCACTCCCAAGGCTTCATCACACCCTTGAGAATTTCTCCACACTTACAAGCCTTATGATCTGCTACTTTCAAATTAGGAATAATAAACTTTAACTCAGCATCAAACTGGGCATATTCAGAACGAATTTTTAACCCAGAATAAGGTATATCACCCAAGCCACGCCACTCAAAGAATTCTCTTATTTCAAACACCGTATTCATAGCAGTTAGTGCCAATTGATTACCCCGATTTTCTACCAATCGGCGATATTGATTTTCAACTTCGCAGCGCTTTTCTACTAACTGCCGTACTAGCATCCAAACTGATTGGAGAATATCTAGAGGTTCAAACCCGGAAATGACAATTGGCTTGTGATATTGTTGAGAAATAAATTGATAAGGTTCAGTACCAATTACCATACTGACATGTCCAGGCCCGATAAATCCATCGAGTTGTAGATCAGGATTATCTAACAGTGCTTGTAAAGCAGGAATCACAAGAACGTGATTACAAAATAAGCTGAAGTTGTGAATATTTTCTGCGGCTGCTTGTAGGATGGTAAAAGCAGTACTAGGGGCTGTAGTTTCAAAACCTAAGGCAAAAAATACAACTTCTTTGTTGGGGTTTTCTTTGGCAATTTTCAGGCTATCTAAGGGCGAGTAAACCATGCGGATATCTGCACCTGTTGCTTTCGCTTGCAGCAGACTCGTTTGAGAACCAGGAACCCGCATTGCATCGCCAAAGGTAGCAAAGATGACATTAGGATGTTGGGCGATCGCGATCGCATCATCTAACCTACCCTTGGGCATAACGCACACCGGACAACCAGGCCCATGAATCAATTCTATTGCCTTGGGTAGGACTGCTTCGATGCCATACTTAAATATAGAATGGGTATGACCGCCGCATACTTCCATAATTTTAATTTGTTTACCTAACTGGCAAGATAATTTTTCTATTTGCCAAGCTAGTGCTTTAGCTTTATTAGAATCACGAAACTCATCTACATATTTCATATGAATGTTAGTTGGTGGATGGTAGCTGATTGTTGGTTGTTGCAAACAACAAACAACAATCAACAATCAACAATTATTTGCAATTTCTTGCAGCATCTGCAAGGTTTCTAATGCTTCTTTTTCATTAATTCGATTCATAGCAAAGCCAACATGAACTAATACCCAGTCACCAATGCAAGATTCGGGAGGATGTTGTTCATCAACTATACAAGCAATGTTAATTTGGCGTTTGACACCAGCGATGTTGACTATGGCTAGTTTATGATTTTGGTCTGTGATTTCGATGATTTGACCGGGAATGCCTAAGCACATTGTTGATTTTCCTGTTTAATGAACCGCGAAGAACGCGAAGAACGCAAAGAACGCAAAGGCAGAAATTATAGGATTTAGATAATATATACTTGGAGTTATTTTTTGATGAGTTTGGCGGCTGCAATTACTGCTTGCCCTAGTGATAATCCGCCGTCATTGCAGGGAGTCAGGCTGTGAGTTAGTGTGTTGATGCCTGAATTTTTGAGATATTTACTCAGTTGTTCTAATAAGATAAGATTTTGGAATACTCCTCCGCTTAAGACGACTGTTTTAATGTGATGATGTTGACACAATGAAGTAGCTAATTTCCCAATGGCTTGAGCTAAACCGATGTGAAACTTAGCAGCTATGACTCCTGGAGAAGTTTGCTGCTGTAAGTCCTTTAATAACGCTTGCCACATGGGGTTTGGGTCTATACAGTAAATATTATCTAAAATGTTAATTTCAAAAGGATAGTTTTGTTTTTCTTTATATTTATTTAAGATATTCTTATCAACTAAAGCTTCCATTTCCATTGCTGCTTGTCCTTCATAGTTACATTCTTCTCGGCATATACGGATGCTAGCAGCTACAGCATCAAATAAACGTCCTGCGGAGGAAGCTAAGGGAGAATTGATTTTTTTTGATATTAGTTGATTGAGGAGTGTGAGTGGTTTATGGTTGAGAAATTTAATTATTTCTAAATCACCATATTTTCTTATGATTTCTTCCCAAGAAAATGCTGATATTAATTGAGCATAAGTGTTACGCCAAGGTTGGTAAATAGCTTGTTCTCCACCAATCATGGCTACTGGTTTAAATGTTGCTAATCGCTGAAACTGGTGATAATCTGCTAAGAGAAATTCACCTCCCCAAATTGTGTTATCTTCACCATAACCTAAACCATCTAAGGCGATGCCTAATACAGGTGGTGAATCTAGAGGAAGATGATTTTCGGCCATGCAAGCGGCAATATGGGCGTGATGATGTTGGGTAGAATAAATAGGAATTTGATGAGTAAATCCTAGTTCTTGACCGAGTTTTGTAGATAGATATTCAGGATGTTTGTCAATGGCGATCGCTTCTGGTTGATGCTCGAACAAGTTTAAGTATAAATTGAGGGTGTTTTGATAGGCTGTAAAGGTGGCTGCATTTTCTAAATCTCCCAAATGTTGAGATAAAATTGCTTGTCCATCCTTTAATAAACAAAAGGTATTTTTTAACTCGCCACCCATTGCTAAAATTGCAGGAGAATGCTCAAATCCAGGTGGTAATTTAATCGGTGCTGGTGCGTAGCCTCTGGCGCGACGAATGGTTTGTAATTGCTCACCAACTACCCGCACTACTGAATCATCTACGCGGTTAACAATCTCTCGGTTATGTAACAGGAAATAATCAGCTATTTGGCTTAATTTCTCTCGCGCTTCATCATTATCAATACATTGTGGTTCATCAGAAATATTGCCACTTGTTAAGACAATTGGGTGGTTCATGCGCTTGAGAATTAAGTGATGTAAAGGCGTGTAAGGTAGCATGAAACCAAGGGTATTTTGTCCTGGGGCGACAGAGGGGGATATGGGGAGGTGGGGGGGTGGGGAGGTGAGGGGAGTGTGAGGAGTGTGTAGACGCGTAGCGGCTTCCCGTAAGGGGGGAGTGTGAGGAGTGTGAGGAGTATGAGGAGTGTTTGGTTCTTTTTTCTGCAACAAGACAATGGGTGCGGCGGAACTTTGCAATAATTCTCTTTCTTTATCGTTGATGGTGCAGTATTTTTCTATGATTTCTAAATCCCGCGCCATCAAAGCAAAGGGTTTGTGATATCGTTGTTTGCGCTGGCGGAGTTTTTGCACAGCCGTTTCATTTGTAGCATCGCAAGCTAGATGAATTCCGCCGATACCTTTGATGGCGACAATTTCGCCTCTCTGCAATAAAGTACACACAGCATCGACATCATCCAACATGGAAAACATTGAAGCTGTAATTGGTTTACCATCAGCACGTTCTAATGTTGCTTTTGGGCCACAAACATGACAAGCTACAGGTTGGGCATGAAAGCGACGGTTTTCGACATCGTTATATTCTTTCATACACTCTGCACACATGGTGAAAGTCGCCATGCTAGTGTTAATGCGATCATAAGGAATAGCACGAATAATACTCAACCGGGGGCCACAATAAGTACAATTTGTGAAGGGATAGCGATACCAGCGACTATAAAAATCAAATATTTCTGATCGACATTGGGAACAAGTAGCAGCATCAGGAGAAATTTCCGTTTTGACAGCACTACTGATACTATGAGAAATCACAAAATCATGGAATAAAAATTCTTTTTCATAACGCTTGCGTGTGAGTTGATTAATTCTTGCTAATGGTGGGCATTCTTGCTGTAATCTTTTGATAAATTCTTCTATAGATTCATCAGTTCCAGAAGCACGAATTAAAACACCTTCACCATCATTACAAACATCACCACGCAACCCACAAGCCTTTGCGAGTCGATATACAGTCGGGCGAAATCCTACCCCTTGAACAGTACCGCGAACCCTAATTTCTTCAGTAGTCATTTTGCATAATTCAAAGATATCAATACACACAGATGCACACCAATAAATCATCTGTATTTATCTGTGTGCATCCATGTTCGTTGTCGTAAAGGTAGTGTTGGTGATTTTACTAGTTCATGATAAAGCAATACTCCGTAAACCACTTCATCTTGAACAGCATTACGCAAAGCTGATACTGACTCTTGTTTAACACTTTTAATTAAACGAGTTAAAGCTTCTTTATGTAAATCTTCAATAGCACGTTTCAAGCCTATAGCTACGCACCTTTGACTCTCTTCCCACTCAGATATTATTGCTTCAAAACGGCTAATTTCTTCTACTAATTCTTCTAGTGAAATCATTATACATTGGTTAATTATTGATTGTTAGCTAGAGTACAATACAGTTCAGTGAAGCAATGTTCCCTTCTCCTTCTTTTTCTTTCTCTGTGTCCTCTGCACCTGGTGCAGTTCGTTAGAAAAAATAACCTTGACAAAAAGTACTAGCCTTAACCGAACCGTATTGAGTTATAGTGCGTGATAGCAAAGCCGTAACTTGGTGACTTTGTGCCTTGGTGGTAAAAAATCTTAAACCACCAAGACACCAAGACACAAAGAGTTTTTATATGTTCTGGTGTACGCAATTCATGTTAGCTACTCAAAATCAAAAACTCATTTCATTTTGAAATCTTGCAGCAATAAAGGCATAATAGCACCCGTTGCGATGCTAGATAATATTACTGTTAGCCATAAGGGAAAATGCAAGAATAATGGTATTATTAGTAAGAGCAGACCTATGGCAGCACCAATAGCCGTTTGCTGCCAAAAATACTGCGGATCACGTATGAGTTTACCCTTGAGAAATAATTTAGCAGAAAACCAGCCGATTTCTAACATAAAACCTCCTAAAACTTGGGACAAAAATTCAAAAGTAACAATCCTAATACCATAGCTGGAATAACACCCGCAGGGGCAAATAATCCACCAATGGTAGCAGCAAATTTATAACCTAATTCTTCTCCGGCTAAAAGTATGCCGCCAATTGCACCACCTACTACAGATAATCCAGTTGCTATTATTAACCAGAGCAATCCTGTAAGTAGGTTAATATCACCCGATGCTAAGGTTGTAAGCAAATCTGTCATAGTTTATTCTCCTGATAATTTATAGTTCTGCCAATACTTGGGCTACTACTTGCGCTTGCTCTATTTGTCCATATTTAGTAAAAATTTCCCAAGCTTGTTGATAGTAATTACGCGCTTGTGTGAAGTTTTGCAGATTACCTGTTTCTGGTTGACTCAAGTTGTCAGGTAAATTAAGTAAGGCGTTGGCTTTGTTAGCAATGGTGTTAGCGTATTCTATTGGTGTATCTTGGAGATTACGCACTTTTAATGCTTGATCATAAGCTGCGATCGCTCGCACTAAATTATCTAAGGGATGAGATGATGGTAGGTATTGCAGGGCATTGCCTAAATTATTCTGCAACATCGCATATTCCCTGGGATGATCGATGATATTAATGTGTTTTAGTGCAGCCTCAAAAGTTTGTACCGCTAAGCTTTCAAACAAATATTGTTGCTGAAAACCTCCTGACATCGAAAGGTAGGCGATCGCAATATTGTTATGTAAAATTGCATATTCCTGTGGATAATTTTCCCAGGTGAATACTCGCAAAGCCGCTTGATATACCTGGATGCTATCTTCGATTTTTGCCATGTTGAATGGTACTAAAGATTGTAGCACTAAGCCGTAATTCATTTGGGCTTCTGCGACTTCTTCGGATGAGGCAAATTCTTGTAAAATTGGTAATGCTTCTGTGTATAATACTTGTGCTTGTAATAACAATCCTTCTGTGTCTTGGGGTATTGACTGCAACGCCCCAGCCCTTCCTACTTTTGCCCGCGCTTTGAATAAAAAGTAATCTTCACCACATAAATTTTCTGCTTCTTGATATAAGGCGATCGCATTCCACAAATCTTGAGCAGTTTTTGGTTTTTTGACAAAACCATGTGCCATCTGAATTAGCATCTCAATTTTATCTTTTGTTGATGCTGACTCAGAAGCAATAGCAGCGATCGCTGCTTTGGTGGCGGTATCTGTAATAGTTTGTTTCATGGCAGATGTAAAGTTGGCAAAACCAAGAAAACTCTTTTATCCTTGCGTCTTTGTGCTTTGGTGGTTCAAGATGATTTTTAACCACTAAGACACTAAGACACTAAGTGTTTTCATGTTAGCTAGGTGCAATCAATAATTCAATAATAATGATCAAAGTTTTTGATTGTTGATAACTTGTTTATGGACATCGCATTTGGGTGAAAATATCCGACTTGATGGAAAAATCCCTTGGTTAATGCTTTGGCCCTACTATTAATTGTTTAATTTTTTTTGATTTTGTCAAGTGCAAAATTTATAAAATAGACTTGCTGTCTATACGTAAATATTATGTTAGTTTTACTGCTTATCTAAAGCTTAATATGTTATTAATATGATAATTTAATTACTGATTTGAGTATCCCTCTTCAGTTATAATCTCTTGTTTGTAATTCTAAAATTTAGAGTTTGGCATTTTTAATATAGTGAATTTTACTGAATTAAATGATATTTAAAGCAACTGGATATTCTGTATTTTTTGTTACTAAAGAGCTAGATTATAAGTTCTAATTGGTTTTGTTTAATACTTTAATTTTTTTTAAATATAATATTATTGGAAAGAAAAGTATTTGATATTGAAAGATAAACGAGATTTCACAGGTAAAACTCTACAAATCTCGCTATAGCCTTTTGGATAGGGGAAAGGTTAAGGAATTAATAGGTAAAAGTTCTTCTGTTCCTGATTCCTCAACTTCTGCAACAAGTCTATTGTCAACAATACAAACACGCGGCCAATGACTAACGTATTATGGCTACAAGGTGGTGCCTGTTCAGGTAACACCATGTCATTTTTAAATGCAGAAGAACCAACTGTCTGCGATTTAATTTCTGACTTTGGTATCAACCTACTGTGGCATCCTTCTTTGGGGCTAGAATTAGGAGAAAATTTGCAAGGGATGTTGTGGAATTGTGTGTTAGGTAAAATCCCTGTAGATATTTTGGTGTTTGAAGGTACGGTAGTTAATGCCCCTAATGGTACGGGAGAATGGAACCGCTTTGCCCATCGTCCGATGAAAAATTGGGTTAGTGATTTAGCAAAAGTAGCTAAGTATGTGGTTGCAGTCGGCGACTGTGCTACTTGGGGAGGAATTCCTGCTATGGACCCTAATCCTAGCCAATCCCAAGGTTTACAATTTCTCAAACGGCAAAAGGGTGGGTTTTTAGGGGTAGATTACCGTTCTAAAGCTGGATTACCTGTAATTAATATACCTGGATGTCCTGCTCATCCCGACTGGATAACGCAGATATTAGTTGCGATCGCCACAGGTCGCATTGGCGATATTACCCTTGACGAATTCCATCGTCCCCAAACTTTCTTCAAAACCTTTACCCAAACTGGTTGTACTCGCAACATTCATTTTGCCTATAAAGCTACAACTGCCGAATTTGGTCAACGTAAAGGTTGTCTATTCTACGACTTGGGTTGTCGTGGTCCGATGACTCATTCTTCCTGTAACCGGATTTTGTGGAACCGCGTTTCTTCCAAAACTCGTGCTGGAATGCCTTGTTTGGGTTGCACCGAACCGGAATTTCCCTTCTTTGACCTTAAACCGGGAACGGTATTTAAAACCCAAACTGTTATGGGAGTTCCCAAAGAACTACCGCCAGGGGTGAAGCAGAAAGACTATGCCTTACTCACCTTAGTGGCAAAGGACACCGCCCCAACTTGGGCAGATGAAGACTTTTTCTTAGTTTAGGTAATGGGTAATGGGTAATAGGTAATGGGAAAGAAAACCACCAATTACCCTTACGGGTTCGCCAGTCGCTCATGGGGAAGTGGGGATTGGGGGCTAGGGGTCCCCTTTGGGGTTGGGGGAGGAAGCCCCTGTTCTGCGCGCTGACTCACCAATTACCAATTACCGATTAGCAATTACCAAAAGGATAAATTATGGGAACTCAAACATTAGACATCTCACCCGTCGGGAGGGTCGAAGGCGATTTAGATGTGCGGGTGGAAATCGAAGATGGTTATGTAGTCAACGCTTGGACTCATGCCGAACTTTTTCGAGGCTTTGAAGTGATTCTACGCGGTAAAGACCCCCAAGCTGGCTTAATTGTTACACCTCGTATCTGTGGAATATGCGGTGGTTCTCACCTCACTTGTGCATCTTGGGCATTGGATACCGCCTGGGAAACCGAAGTGCCGCGCAATGCAATTTTAGCTAGAAACCTCGGTCAAATCGTCGAAACAATTCAAAGTATACCCCGCTATTTTTACGGTCTATTTGCCATTGACCTCACTAACAAAAAATACCAAAATAGCCGCTACTATAACGAAGCTGTCCGCCGCTTTGCTGCCTTTACTGGCAAGCATTACGAAATTGGCGTGACTATTTCTGCCAAACCTGTAGAAATTTATGCCCTTTTGGGTGGTCAATGGCCCCATTCTAGTTACATGGTTCCTGGTGGTGTCATGTCTGCCCCCACCCTCACAGATATTACCCGTGCTTGGTCAATCCTAGAATACTTCCGCACTAATTGGTTAGAACCTGTGTGGTTAGGCTGTTCTTTAGAACGCTACGAAGAAATCCAGACCTATGATGACTTTATGGCTTGGTTGCATGAAAATCGTAACCATCGTCAGTCAGACTTGGGTTTCTACTGGCGCATGGGTTTAGATATTGGTTTAGATAAATTTGGTGGTGGTGTAGGTAAATACGTCACTTGGGGGTATCTACCCCATGAAGATAAATACCAAAAACCAACCATTGAAAACCGTAACGCTGCCATGATCATGAAGAGTGGAGTGTACGACAGTTACAGCGACACTCACACTTTGATGGATCATACCTTTACTCGAGAGAATACTACTCACGCCTGGTACGACGAAGGTACAGCTGATGTTCATCCTTTTGACCGCACCACCAACCCCACCGCCAAAAATCACAAAGACTTCAACGGTGCTTATTCCTGGTCAAGTGCAGTACGCCACATCGAATATGGACGTTTAGAAGCTGGCCCCTTAGCACGACAATTGGTTGCAGGTGGCACACATGGCGAATCTTGGCAACATTATGATGGATTTATCCTTGATGTTTTCAAGCGTATGGGCGGTCCCAGTGTCCATGTCCGTCAGCTAGCACGGGTTCATGAAATTGTCAAGTTGTATCGTCAAGCCGAACGCTGTCTGCGGGAGTTTAAATTAAATGAACCTTGGTATATCAAACCCAAACAAAAAGATGGGCGCGGTTGGGGTGCAACAGAAGCAGCGCGCGGTTCCCTGTGTCACTGGGTAGAACTAGAAGATGGCAAAATCAAGAACTACCAGGTTATTGCACCGACAACATGGAACGTCGGGCCCCGGGACGCCGAACAAAAGCGTGGCCCCATTGAAGAAGCCTTGGTGGGTATACCCGTTGCTGATCCAGCTGACCCTATAGAAGTAGGTCATGTTGCCCGATCCTTTGATTCTTGCTTGGTGTGTACAGTTCACGCCCACGATGCCAAAACAGGTGAAGAGTTGGCGCGCTTCCGCACTGCTTAAAGAGGGTGTGAGGGGTATGAGGGGTATGAGAAGTATGAGGAGTATGAGAAGAAAAGACTTTTTATATTTCCCACACTCCCCACCTCCCCATCACCCCACCACCCTATCACCTCATCACCCCACCTCCCTCCCACTCCCTACATCTATAAATTTCAAAAGGAAAATTAGTGTCTAATTCAGAATTACATAATTATCTTCCTGGTCTTCCCGAGGCAGCGCTGCAAGAGTTCACACAATGGTGTGTGCTCGAACAAGCAACAGCAGCAGGATACGAATTCACCCCAGATCTAGTGAAGTTAGAAAACCTGGAAAGTGTAGATTATATTCAAGAATTGGTTGGTCAATTTGCTGATGCTACCAGGAAATCAATTGAAGGAAGTATGGCTATCTTAGTGGCAGGAAAACAAGCTGATACTCATGCTTTGCCTGGTATAGCAGCGATCGTTGATTTTATTTCTCTGTATGTCAAGTACTTAGTCCCGAAAGGCCCAAAAAATGAATTGCCACCTGATGAGAAGCTAGATTTAGCATCAAAAGAACAGTTTGAGCAGCTGTGTCAAATTGCCAAAAAATATAGTGTAGAAATCTAGGCAATACCAACAAATAAAAATCAATAGATCTCTTGCAAAAGTCTAATTAACCCCTCAATCTCCCCGCTTCAATTACGGTGTACACACAAGTCTGAAATAGCTTATGAATCGTGGTTTTAGCCACTTTGTACACACAAGTGATTGAATTACTGCCAAATCCAGTACTGTAGAGTGTGTTGTTGCACAGCGCAGCGCACCATTTAGTGGTTTTCGGTGCGTGAGGACGTTCTGTCCATAACGCACCTTTCTATCTTATACCGTTTCACAAAAATCTTGATACAAATCCTCCACGCCAGGTGACGCCACGTGCAAAATACCTCTCAAACTCTCATTTCTTTGTGATCTCCGTGTCTTTGTGGTTCGATTTTTGAGAACTGGTGCTTAAGTTCAACAGCAAAATCTTCTTAACCCGAACTGAGGTTAACCAACAAAAAGCTCTAAAGGTTCGATTTCAACCGCATATTCCTAAACCCGTAGAACCAGATGCGCTAGTGAACGCGATCGCCACTCTGGTAAATCACCAAGTGAGGCAGCACTTTTCGGAAGAAGCTAGCAAGAGTTTTCTTTACCCAATAAATAAAAAAAAGGGATAGGCGGTGTGCCTACCCCAAGGCAATAGCCTTAGAAAACCTAGCTATAGCTTAAGCTTTTCTTCGATGACTTTTGGTAAATTATCGGTAAAGATTAGGTTCCAGAAGTCCAAGAATTGATGTACTCGATTTGTTCTAGTGTCAGGGTGTCGATTTTAATTCCCATTGCCTGTAATTTCAATCGGGCAATTTCTTGGTCTACTTCGGTAGGAATGGCATGAATACCAGGTTCCAGCTTGCCTTTATTCTTCACCAGGTATTCGCAACCAAGAGCTTGGTTAGCAAAACTCATGTCCATTACTGCACTGGGATGTCCTTCGGCAGCAGCAAGGTTAATCAAGCGTCCTTCACCCAAAACTACAACTGACTTGCCGTTTTGTAAGCGATATTCTTCGGTGAAAGGGCGGACTGTCTTGACTTCTGTGGCTTTAGCGCCCAAAGCTTTCAGGTCAATTTCAATATCAAAGTGACCAGAGTTACAGACGATCGCACCATCTTTCATTACGTCGAAATGTTCGCCGCGAATCACGTGCTTGTTACCAGTAACGGTAATAAACAAGTCACCTAGCGGTGCTGCTTCTGCCATTGGCAGGACACGGAAACCATCCATTACAGCTTCGATCGCTTTGATGGGGTCAATTTCAGTGACAATTACGTTTGCACCAAGTCCCCGGGCGCGTAGGGCTGTACCTTTCCCACACCAGCCGTAACCAACAACAACCAAAGTTTTACCAGCTAGCAGGATGTTTGTAGCGCGGATGATCCCATCCAGGGTTGATTGTCCTGTACCGTAGCGGTTGTCAAAGAAGTGCTTGGTGTCGGCGTCGTTCACATTCACAGCTGGGAAACTGAGAACACCATCTTTGAACATAGCACGCAACCGCACAATGCCCGTGGTGGTTTCTTCTGTTGTGCCAATGATGTCTGCTAGTTGCTCTTGGCGTTCTTTTACGAGAGTGGCAACCACATCACAACCGTCATCAATAATAATGTTGGGACGGTGGTCTAAAGCGATTTGAACGTGGCGATTATAAGTTTCGTTGTCTTCGCCTTTAATAGCAAAGACGGGAATTTCGTAATCAGTGACGAGGCAAGCAGCTACGTCATCTTGGGTGGAGAGGGGGTTGCTGGCAATCAACACAGCATCTGCACCACCAGCTTTCAGGGCAATTGCCAAATTTGCTGTCTCAGTTGTGACATGGCAGCAAGCTACAAGGCGAATGCCTGCAAAGGGCTTTTCTTGAGCAAAGCGATCGCGAATCTGCCGTAAAACTGGCATCTCACGTCCTGCCCATTCAATGCGCTGTCTTCCCAAGGGAGCGAGGGCGAGGTCTTTAACCTCGTGCTTTAATCGGGGAGATGTTGCGGTCATCAAATAGTTCCTCTATTCAAAGTAATAAAGTTACGTAAATTTTTACGCACTCTACTAGATTATTCCAAGACTGCCGAATTCAACCAGAATTTTTGTGAAAATAGGCAACAGGGATGGGGAGGTGGGGAGTGTGTAGACGCGCTCTGCGCGGTTTAAGGTAAGGGTGGAGTGTGAGGAGAATAATTATAGTAACTAATTCCCTTTGTCCTCATTACCTTTCCCTGTTCCTTTTCAGCCGTTGAGCTTGCGTAGAACAAAAATAATTTTGAAAAAAGAATAAACTTCCTCTAAAGTAAATAGGGGTAAATACTCAACTGTAGACAGGTATAATCACTGAAATAGATTTGGCAGTATGGATTTAATCAGTAATCAGTTATCAGTTATCAAATTAAATTACTCACTGGTTACTGATTACTGTTTAGTGTACCCTACAACAAGCCTATGAGCGCGTCTACACTGTTCACTATTTACTGATAAAGGAGGTATCCATTGCGCTCTCGATTCGTAGCGACGATCGCTTTCTCTTCAATAGTCGTTACTGTTGGAGTAATGCCACAAGCTACAGCGCAGATTCCCTTTATACCCAACCTGCAACCCCCGAATTTGCGGACTAGTGAATCGGATAGCAGAACAGTTACAGGCTGGGTTTATTTGGATGGTAAGCGTTTATTTCAGATCACCGCACCAAGAGCGAACTTTACGGAGCGTTTAGAGAATATCCAGGAAAATATCAATCAAATTAGTCAAGAATACTTTCGAAATCCAGATGCAAAACTGGATGTGCAAGTTAAGACCGAAAACGGATTGCCAGTAATTTATGTCAACAACCGACAGTTAATGACTATTACTGACCAAGATGCCAGACTACGACAAGTAGATGCTTGGACCTTAGCAAATCAAATCTCCCAAAGCTTACGAGAACAACTAGAACAGGCAAAACAAGAGCGAGAACCAGAGTTTTTAGTCCGTCAGGGTGCAATTGCTGTTGGATGTGGACTAAGCATCCTTGTCATTAGTTGGGGACTGACTCGTTGGAAAAACCGCTCACAAAGGACTTTTATCCAACAGCAACTAGCTTCTACCGCTTCACCAACAGCTAGACCAATTACAACACAGCTAAATCAACAGCAACAACGCCATATCCAAGAAGTCACAAAACGGCTGTATCAGATCGGCCAAGTAGGTATTTGGGGAGGCGGAGCATTATTTATCCTGGGTTTGTTTCCCCATACGCGATCGCTCCAGTTAGGAATTTTCCTCGGTTTACAGTTTCCTGTGATCTTAGGTGCTGTAGCAATTGGAACTTATGTATCGGTGCGTTTGAGCTATTTACTTATTGATCGTTTCACCTCTGCTTTTGTTAGTAGTAGTGCTTTACTGACTCCAGAAACTTCTGAACGTCTACAACTACGAGTTTCTACGATTTCTGGTGTAACAAAAAGTATGGTTACTATTGTCTGCGTGGGGGTGGGTATTCTATGTGCGCTGCTGGCTTTAGGTATAGACGTTGTTCCTTTGTTGGCGGGTGCTGGTTTAGTTGGTGTGGCTGTATCTCTTGCTTCCCAAAATTTGATCAAAGATGCGATTAACGGCTTTTTGATCATCCTAGAAGACCAGTACGCTTTAGGTGATGTCATTTCTGTAGGGACTGTAGGAGGTTTAGTAGAAAATCTGAATCTGCGGATGACTCAAGTTCGAGATGCAGAAGGACGCTTGATCACCATTCCTAACAGTGAAATTAAAATCGTCGCTAACCTCTCGAGTCGTTGGTCACGCGCTGATTTAACTGTTCCAGTTGACTACAAAACTGATATTGATGAGGCTTTGAATTTAATTAAGAAAGTCGCCATAGAAATGGATGAAGACCCCAAATGGCAACATCAAATTGTCGAAACACCCCAGGTTTTGGGGATAGATAACTTTGGCGATCGCGGTTTATTAATTCGTGTCTGGATCAAAACTCAGCCACTCAAGCAATGGGATGTCGCGCGAGAGTTTCGCCGCCGTCTCAAAATCGCCTTTGATCATGCCGGAATTTTTATTCCTGTCCCCCAACAAGCCATCTGGGTAAATGATGCTCAACTGTTAGTTAGTCCAGATTCAAGACTCAGGGAGCAACAGTCAAAAGTCAATGGTCATCAGTAGTAGTGGTTGATTGTTGGTTGTTGGTGGTTGGTTGCTAGTGGTTAGAAATCATTTAACAGTGAGTCATAGAATTTGATAACTGATAACCAATTTATAGTACTTATGTACTATAATAGAAAAGGATTCACTCAGTCAAATGTGGAAAGAACAAAGGGGGAAGGATTTTAAATCCCCTTACCTTTTCCCTTTCCCGTTTTCTCCGACTAGACAAACTTCTGGAGATGGATCAAGGATTTGCCATATGATTAAGCACTATATTCTCAGCCTCAATCCAACAGCTAAACATGACTGGGATCGATGTATTCTACGTGATCCACTGACAGCCAAGCGTCCAGATCTTGCCAAACTAGTGGCTGAGGCTGTTGGCGCTGACACAGGTAGCTATTTGGTGAGTGTAAATATCGAAGTAAAAGTTTTAGAACAAGCTACTGTAGTTCAGACCGAACAATTATCCTTGAATGTTTCAGATGTGAACGAAAAGCCAAAACTAAGGGAAGTAGCATAGTCATAATTGAATTACCCTACCTATACTGAGAGTTAGGTAGGTATTGTATCTAGAATACTAAGGATACGAGGATTTTATTGTTACTGTGAGCAGCGAAAAAATTATATACATTACTTCATCCTGCTTTTGAGTTTTTCGGCTTATGACTCTGGGCAGGTTCAATATCAAGCAAGTATTGTTAGTATATATAAAATAATTAAAATTTATCGTTTCATTTAAAATGCCGACTGCTTTAATTACAGGAGCCTCCAGTGGTATTGGCAGAGCCTTTGCTGAGGAGTTAGCCGCACAAAATCATTATCTTATTCTTGTTGCTCGTTCAGAAGATAAATTAAACGAACTAGCCAACCAATTAAACCAAAAATATCAAATTCAAGTTGATGTAATAGCTAAAGATCTGACAGAACCAGGTGCTACTAATACTGTCTTTGAGTTTACCAAAGAAAAAGCATTGACAATTGATTTACTAATTAACAATGCCGGTTTTGGAGATTACGGAGACTTTGCCGAAACAGATGAAGAACGGCAAATTAAAATGGTACAATTAAATGTTTTGGCATTAGTAGATTTAACCCATAAATTTTTACCACTGATGCGACAACGACGTTCAGGTAGCATCATTAATATTTCTTCTATAGCTGCATTTCAACCGATACCATATCTTTCTGTTTATTCTGCTAGTAAAGCTTTTGTGCGTCATTTTAGTGAAGCATTGTGGGCAGAAAATCGTCAATATGGCATTCGCATTTTAGTTTGTTGTCCAGGCCCGACGGAAACAAACTTTTTTACAGAAGCAAAATTTCCGCCAGCAATTGTAAGTAAAAATACTCAATTATCAAGTTCAGAAGAAGTGGTAAAGGAAACTCTTAAGGCTTTGGAAAAAGGAGATTCTACTGTTGTAATTGGCGGATTTTCGACTCACTTGATTACCAAAGTAGCTAGTGTAGTTCCACGTGAGACTTTGCTAAATATTTTGGAAAAGCAGTTTAAAGCTTAAAAGTGTTGGTAGTTGATTGTTGATTCTTCCAAACAACAACCAACTACAAACCAACAACTACATATAACGAGTCAATTGCACGCGATATCTGTCTTTTTTTGTAACAGCAATGTCTCCAACTTCTAAACGCCCTTTACCGCGAATGGCAATTAAATCCCCTGTTTTGACTTGAGAATTAGCTTGAGTGATTTCTTTCCAATTGACGCGTACATCACCACCATCAATTAACTCCACCATTTTACTGCGGGACATGCCAAACCCAGCTGAGGCGATCGCATCTAATCTTAAAGAAGCTTCGACAGTAGTTAATTCTTTTTTCTTCGGTTCTCGTACTTTTAACTCGCTTAAATCAATGCGTTGAGTTTTGACAGGAACTGAACGTACCTGCTTGAGGTTCATTTCCAAAAATTCTACCAATTCCGGTACAACAATCGCCTGCGCTCCCCGTTCACCTAAAACAATAATATCCCCCGTCTTTTCGCGGATAATACCAGTTCCCAACATTGCGCCTAAAAAGTCGCGGTGAGTCGCAGTATCAAACAGAAAATTTCCAGCAATATCTAACGCTGCGATCGCAACTTGAGATAAATCCAAAGGAAGTTCCGAGCGTGCGATCGCCATTCTTTGACGTTCTGCTTGCGGGTATCCTCCCCACGCTAATAACTGCACTTCAGTTAAGCGACTAAATACCCGTTGAATTTCTGCTAACTCTGGAGGAGAAAGAAAATCAGTCAAAACTACTTCCCAAGTTTTAATCGCTTGCTCAGCTTGATCAATTACACGAGCAACAGTATCTCTATTTTCAATACCTTTTAAAAGTTCTTCCCTTGGTAGCATTATTTCATTCTTTTGGTAGTTGATAGTTGGTAGTTGATAGTTGGTTATTTTTCTAAACAACAAACAACTAAAACTACTCTTTATAACCTTGAATATTTTCAGGCTCAAACTGACGCAAAATCCGAGTCGCTTGACGGTGAATACTATCTGAACCTTGCACCACTATTAAGTATTTACCTTCATTCAAGCGATTGCGGTAAGGTAAAGCGTCGCCACTACCAGCAATTAGACCTATTCCTCCACCAACAAATACACTCCCTAAAGCCCCACTCGCAGCTCCCAGCAACCCTGCAACAACATGATTGCCGATTTCACCCGCCCAGGCAAAGGTATCTAACCCTGTAATAATGTTAAAAGTAGCTCCTGCAAAAAATCCAAAAGGTATTAGCCAAAAAGCCATCAGTCTTGCTTGCTTTTGAGCAACTTCTTTGGGGTCAATTAAGCCAAATTCATCGGCGCTTTTGTAACCCTTACCGAGAATTGTACCTTTTATGCCTTCTTTTTTTAAGGCTAAGTAAGCTGCTTCGGCTTGAATACGGTCTGCTAATACGGCAATCAGGTAATTCATTGATATAACAACAGTTGTCTCAAGTAAAATTTGCCCTAATTAACAGGGTATCAGTAGTGATTAGTTAGTGGTTCGCAGTCGGTGGTTGATTGGAACAAACAACAAATAACAAACAACAATGACCCTTACTCTAACACTTCATCTAGTGGTTCACAAAAAGTATTAACACCTTGTTTGAGGACATACATCAAAACTGGTGTTGCTAAAATTTGCGGAAACGTGGATATTGTTTTTAACTGTGTCATCATCCCTTGGACTGAACCTTGAAGCAAGTCCTCACGAAATTCTTGTTCGCAAATTACAGCACGCCACTTTTTCGCCAAAGCGTCCAACCACTCTGAGTTACCTGTTTCCGGCTGTTGTCCGGCTCGAATGGCTAGTGTCATTGTTGCATCTTCCAAATCACCATCACAATCCTCAATGACATCTAATGCTTCCATCACCGTGGAATTTTCTGCTAACTGAGAGCGAAACTGTGCTATTTCTTGCGCTGTGACTTTTGTCATAATTATACTTTGTTCTTAGCCGAGGGACTGAACGACCACTCAGTTATGTTATACTGCTACCACCATCTATTCCTAAAACATAACTCATATTATTTTGAATCTGAGATTGTGAAATAATACGGAACGAAGAATGCGATCGCCTTCCCTACCTGAAAATACTATACTATTTTTTCTTCCTTTCAATGAATAAATAGCACAGAAATCATACCAGGAACAGTTAATACTACAGATTAACACCCAACCGGACACCAATAGGCGATATTATCTGTAATTTCTCCCTCAGAAACGCGCATTCCTAAACCACCAGCAATAAACTTGTCATAGCCATTGTTATATAACCAAGCACCCCAAACAGCAGTCATAGATTGCCCAACAATTTCTACCTTGGGAAACTCTAATAACTCTTGATAAACATAAGCTTGTTCCGTGTACCATGGATTATTACTGGTACTTTTTGCAGTTATTCTTCCAGAATTGACAGCAAATCCACCCTCACCTTCCCTGCCTAAAATTGGTTTAGCAAAATAGGAATCCCTGATATCATTTTTATTCAATGACGTCTTAGGGAAATATTCAAAAATTGTCTCTGCATCTTTACCACTAAAAAAATCCAATCCCAAATCATAAATTAAAGCAAATACACTCTTTGGTTGCAGTGCAAAAGCCGAACCAAAATTCACAATCACAACCTTTCTTTCCAAAATCAACTTTTCCAAAGCCGGCCATAATCTTTCGCCATTTTCATCAGTATCATGGATTGCCCATTCTAGCGGATACCACATAAATAATATATCTATAGATTTGCCAGTTCTTTGGTCAAATAAACATTTACCATCTTGAATCCGCAAAAATTCCAGCGGCATAATAGTACTTCGATGCACATGGCTACTTAACCATTGCATCGTTCCTAAATCCTCCGCATTATTTAAAGTAGTAAAAACAACTTCACATTCCTCAAACGGTTTATCTAAAAATACTGCTGCCCTTTTTATATGCTGATTGAGTGTAAACTTGAGCGTATCGTGAGCATTTACATCAGGCGATCGCAAGCCAAAATGTTCTGCAACCCTATGATTCCCAACCGTACATTCAAACCAGAAACTCGGCGTTTGGGGATTAGTTTCCACAACCTTCTTCACCCCAGTTTGTTCATTCCAGCACCAATCAAGACGCATACAAAAAGGTGCAAGCGCATCATACTTCACCAACCTGATACTTTCTTCGGGAAAACCATAATAAAGTAACGCTTCCTCATCAAGATTGCGAATCACCGACCAAGCTTGCATCAGTACACAACCAACAACTTCCGAAGCTTGCTTAATTTCCCTGATAGTTTGCGGCGAAACTTGCTGACAATGGTAAAGAGCATAAGGACTTGCTTGCTCAGTCAACAGCATACCCGTTGTTTCATCAATTGGGCAAACATTATACCAACCCATTTTCATCGAGCCAAACAAGCGATCGCGCTGGGGACAATCAAAAATATTCATCGTACTACTCACTTTATCCACTCACCCGACTACCACTACCGAAACTACCAAAACCACCACGCCCTACTTTAGAACTGCTAGATTTGCTCTTTGTCGTGGAAGTACCAGACTTACTTCTGTAAGTGCTAGAACGATGGTGACTGCTGCTATGACCACCAGAGTCATCATCACAGTCATCAGCTTGCTGTGCAGATTGTTGCGGATTGTTGCAGTATGACTGATTTGTATTTGAGCTTGTGGTACAGGAAGCCAGTAGTGATACTGTCATTAAGACAACGATGAGTTGGAATAAGCTAGGTTTGAGTTTCATACTTTGGGTATAAGGTAGAAATTGATCAATAAATAAATACAAGGGTTGGGGGTAGATTTCGCTTTATGGTGTTATTTTTTAATGAACCGCACCAGACGCAGAGGACACAGAGAAAAGAGATTTAGGAGAGGATGATGCGTTTTATACCTTCTTTCAGGAGAGGAACGTTAAAGTTGATGAGTAGACCGAGTGAGTTTTTGGTCATTTTTAAGTAAGACATGACTTGTGCTTCGTGAATGGGGGCTAACCTTTCCACAGCTTTCAATTCAACGATAAGGAGATCACTAACGAGAAAATCTAATTCGCCCTCGCCAACTTGATGATTTTTATATTTAACTGCTACAGGGTGCTTAAACTTGTGAGGTATCCCCCGCATCTCAAACTCAAACCTTAAAGCTTGGTGATACACCGACTCCAAAAACCCCGGCCCTAATAACCGATGCACCTCAATCGCTGCACCAATTACCATTCCTGTCAGCCGACTCATCTCCTCTCCTAACTCTCTTTTCTCTGCGCCCTCTGCGCCTCTGCGGTTCATTTCCATAAAACACACTCCAACCCTGTGGCAAAATTTATTAAAGTCCTTCCGCACTTAGTTTTCCCAGCATGACCGCAACAATTACTAATCTCCCTGATCGATACGATCCCTTTACCACCGAAGCCAAATGGCAAAAATTTTGGGAAGAAAATCAAACCTACAAAGCCGACCCCCACGCAGGCGGTGAACCTTATTGCATCGTCATCCCACCGCCCAACGTCACCGGTAGCCTGCATATGGGTCACGCTTTTGACAATAGTTTGATTGATACCCTCGTGCGCTATCACCGCATGAAAGGAGATAATGCTCTCTATCTGCCCGGAACTGACCACGCCAGTATCGCCGTCCATACAATGCTGGAAAAGCAACTCAAGGTAGAGGGTAAAACTCGCTATGAATTAGGACGTGAGAAGTTTTTAGAAAGAGCTTGGCAGTGGAAGAGGGAATCTGGGGGGACAATTGTCAACCAACTGCGACGTTTGGGTGTATCTGTAGATTGGTCGCGGGAACGCTTTACCCTGGATGCAGGTTTAAGCAAAGCTGTTTTGGAAGCTTTTAACCGTCTCTACGAAGAAGGGCTGATTTATCGTGGCAAATACTTAGTCAACTGGTGTCCAGAGTCACAATCAGCTGTTTCTGATTTGGAAGTGGATGCGAAAGAGGTTGATGGTCATCTTTGGCACTTCCGTTATCCGTTGAGTGATGGTTCTGGTTATGTGGAGGTGGCGACGACTCGACCAGAAACCATGCTGGGTGATACGGCGGTGGCGGTGAATCCCAATGATGAACGTTATCAGCATTTGATTGGGAAGACTATCACGCTGCCAATTATGAATCGGGAAATTCCGATTATTGGCGATGAGTTGGTTGACCCGACTTTCGGAACTGGTTGTGTGAAGGTGACTCCTGCCCATGATCCGAATGATTTTGAAATGGGCAAGCGTCACAGTCTGCCATTTATCAATATTATGAATAAGGACGGCTCTCTGAATGAGAATGCCGGCGAGTTTCAAGGACAAGACCGCTTTGTTGCCAGAAAGAATGTGGTTGCTCGTCTAGAAGCAGATGGTTTTCTGGTGAAGGTGGAAGATTATAAGCATTCGGTTCCTTATAGTGAGCGTGGTAAAGTGCCTGTGGAACCTTTGCTGTCAACCCAGTGGTTTGTCAAAATTCGCCCACTGGCAGACCGGGCGCTGGAATTCCTGGATGAGAAAAATTCCCCCCGGTTTGTACCTCAACGCTGGACGAAGGTTTATCGTGATTGGTTGGTGAAGTTGAAGGATTGGTGTATTTCCCGGCAATTGTGGTGGGGACACCAAATTCCGGCTTGGTACGCTGTGAGTGAAACGGGCGGTGAGATTACTGAGAACACGCCGTTTGTGGTGGCGCGGAGTGAAACAGAAGCACGGGAAATGTTAGAATCACAATTTGGTGAAAATGTCAAGGTAGAACAAGATCCAGATGTACTGGATACTTGGTTTTCTTCTGGACTTTGGCCGTTTTCCACTTTGGGATGGCCGGAACAAACCCCGGATTTAGCGACTTATTACCCTACTAGTACTTTGGTGACCGGCTTCGACATTATCTTTTTCTGGGTTGCCAGAATGACGATGATGGCAGGACATTTTACTGGTCAAATGCCGTTTAAGGATGTTTACATCCACGGGTTGGTGTTGGATGAAAATGGTCAAAAGCAGTCTAAGACTAAGGGTAATGGTATTGACCCGTTGATTTTGATTGAGAAGTACGGTACGGATGCCCTGCGCTACACGATGATTAAGGAAGTAGCTGGTGCTGGTCAAGATATCCGCATGGACTACAACCGTAAGACGGATGAGTCGCCGTCGGTGGAAGCATCCCGCAACTTTGCTAACAAGCTGTGGAATGCGGCACGGTTTGTGATGATGAATTTGGATGGACAGACGCCGCAGCAGTTGGGTGAACCTAATCCTACAGAGTTAAGCGATCGCTGGATTCTTTCGCGTTACCATCGTGTTGTGCAGCAAACCCGCAATTATCTGGATAATTACGGGCTGGGTGAAGCTGCTAAGGGTTTGTATGAGTTCATCTGGGGTGATTTTTGCGACTGGTATATTGAACTCGTCAAATCTCGCCTGCAAAAGAATGCTGATCCGATATCACGACGGGTAGCACAACAAACTTTGGCATACGTGCTGGAAGGGATTTTGAAACTGCTTAGTCCTTTTATGCCTCATATTACGGAAGAAATTTGGCACACTCTCACTCAACAAGGAGCAGAGACTAAGCAAAGTTTATCTCGGCAATTGTATCCAGAAGCACAGACAAATTTCATTGATTCTGAATTAGAAGAACAGTTTGAACTGTTGATTGCTACAATCCGCACAATCCGCAACTTGCGCGCCGAAGCAGATGTAAAACCAGGAGCAAGGGTAAATGTCAACTTGCAAACTGACAGTAAGAAGGAAAGGCAAATTCTCACCGCCGGACAATCTTATATTCAAGATTTGGCGAAGGTTGAGAATTTAACAATTACTGGTGGTGAAAGTCAGCAACCAACAGAAAAACCCCGGATTGGTTGGGAGAATATTGCTGTAACTATTGCGTTAATCTACTTTTTCCGACTTGGTTTAGCGATCGCTGATGCAGTTGATGATATTCCTTTGCTGGGAAGTTTCTTTGAAGTGATAGGTTTTGGTTATGCTACGTGGTTTGTTGGCCAAAATATACTGTCTGCTGAGGCTCGACAAAAGTTCTGGCAACAATTGTTCAAACCAAGTGCTGAGCAAATGGCATCATCGGAAGTATCACCACAACCACAAGCACCAGAAAAAGCGATCGCAGGTGTGGTTGGTACGGTACAAGTTCTACTACCCCTCGCTGGCGTGGTAGATATAGATGCTTATGTCGCCAAACTGCAAAAGCGCCTAACAAAGTTGGAAGGAGAGATTAAATCCCTCAGTGGTAGATTAAGTAATCCTAAGTTTGTAGAACAAGCCCCGCCAAATGTGGTAAGGGAAACACGAGACGCCTTAGCAGAAGCCCAAAAACAAGCTGAAATTTTGCGCGATCGCTTGCGTCAGCTAGCATAACAATAAAGAATTATGAATTGTGAATTATAAATTACGCCCAATGTGAATGAGTTTCTAAAGTCGAACACAGATGTAGACGCGCTTTGCGCGGCTTCGGTGCAGGGTACACAGATGCACACAGATAGATTCAGTGTGTATCTGTGTATCCCCCCTTAACCTGCCTTTGGAGGCGTCTACGTTAACCAAAACCAAACTGGACGATCACCAAAAACTTTATGTTGCTTCTTCAATTTACATTAGACGTAAATTATGAAATTTCTTATCATTCATAATTCATAATTCATATTTTTTCTAAAGTCATGTTATATCTAGCTCAAGTACACAAAAACGAATTTTTAGACCAGTTCCAGTTACATTTATTAGCACGTCAGGAAGCTCAAAATATATGGGTGAGAATCCCAGAAGAAGCTTTTATTATCCTGGGAAAGGGAAAAACTCTGACGGAAAAATTGCTGGTTTTAGTTGAGCTTTCCCCCACAGGCGATATAGAAAGAATAGAAGAAGCTACCAACTGGGTACTGGATTTGATAGGTACTTACCTCACCACTGGTATTACTCCAGATTTCTTGCGCCAAGAAGCAGAACGCGCTGAACAGTGGCGACAAAGTCTTACTTTGCAAAACCAAGACTTAGCACGGCGTACTCTAGAATTAGAAGCACGTCGAGAACAAATTCAAGCCCTTGAAGAAAGTCTGAAACGAGAAAAAAACCTGGTTAATAAAGGTGATAATCCTGGGGAATAGGGACTTGGAATCGGAGATGGAGTGATGGGGAGTCCAATAATAACCCCAGCAACAACCAACAACCAACAATCAACAACCAACAACCAACTAATGACAACAGAATTTGAAAAAACAAGTTTAGGTTGGCAGAGTTCTCAATTTCAGCAACAAATTGGAGAGTGGCTGGAATACCAGTGGTCTCGTCTTCATCCTACACTACCAGAATTGCCTTCTGGTTGGTCGATAGATTCTTGGTTTATCTCGTTATTAAAGTTTTTGTTGTGGTTGGGAGTCGGTGTATTTGTGGTTTGGCTAGTTTGGTGGTTGTGGCGAGAATTTAGTCCTTACTTATATTCGAGACTACCTGGGGTTAAAGGTTCTGACTCTGCTTCCCAAACAGCAAATATTGAATTGTCAGCAGCAAAATTATTGATGCGATCGCAAGAATTTTACCGTCAGGGTAACTATCGTGACGCTTGTCGCTATCTTTACTTGGCGATGTTACAGCACTTGCACGAAAAAGGTATTCTACCCCATAAAAAAAGCCGTACCGATGGCGAGTATTTACAACTTTTGCGCTTGTCATGTCCCCAAATCCAGCCCTATGAAACTCTCATTACCACTCATGAGCAGTTATGCTTTAGTGATGCTGAGATGCTTGCTGAAAATTACGAGCATTGTCAGCAAGCATATCGGGAAATCTTTCAAGAATAGTATTAGATGAAACCTTCAAATCGCCTAATCTGGCTGGGTGCGATCGCTATTGCAGTATTAATTTTACTAACCATCATTGCTGCTCCCAGTAATAGCAAAATTAACAGTGGCTCTACTTATGGTCTTGCTCCCGATGGCTACGGAGCCTGGTATGCTTTTATGCAAGACCGTGGAATCACAATCCAGCGCTGGCAAAAGCCTTTTGATGAATTAAAGAAAGAAAAACGTCCTGTAACACTGTTGCAAATTTACAGCCAACTAAACCACCCGGTTCTATTATCCCAAGAAAGAGAATGGGTGGAAGCTGGTAATACTCTAGTAGTTTTAGGTGTGCGCCAACGGGTAACAGCAGCCAACTTTAGCACCATGCAAAATTCGCCCTTTGGCGATGTCAAAATTGAAACACGACGACGATTGGCATCTATATCTGATCAGGAAAAAATATCTTTAGGCGATCGCTTTGGTGCTGTTGTTTGGGAAGAAAGGCGCGGTAAAGGCAAAATAATTTTTTCTACTACTCCCTATTTAGCCGCCAATGCCTACCAAGATTATCTCAGTAATTTCCAGTATTTAGCCAGCTTAGTCAGTCAAAAAGGTAACTTATTATTTGTGGATGAGTACATTCACGGTTATAAAGATCCCGAAGTCAGAAAAAGTCAAGGGGAAGGGGATTTGTTTAGTTATTTAGCTAAAACCCCATTATTGCCAGCATTTATTCAGGTATGTATCTTATTATTCGTGTTAATTTGGGCGCAAAATCGCCGCTTTGGTAAGCCTGTAGCTTTGGAGACACCAGAACTAGATAATAGCGAAGCTTATATTCAAGCACTAGCGGGAGTACTGCATAAGGCTCAATCCACCGATTTTTTGGTACAAATGATCGGCAAAGAAGAGCAGTTACAACTGCAAAAAAATTTAGGTTTAGGCTCAGAGATACTCGATAGACAAACTTTAGTCAATACTTGGCAGCAACAAATCGGTACTGCAACGACGGAACTTGATGCTGCTTTGCAACAATCTCAAAAGCGTCGCATGAGTGAACGAGAGTTGATTAGTTGGTTAGGAAAGTGGCAAACCCTAAGGAGAGTTAAAAACAATACTTAATTATGAATAATCGTTAGTTTCGAGAGCAGTGATACAAATAATCTATCGGTGTTCATCTGTGTTCCATGAGTGTTCGTTAATCAAATCAAACTCTGGACAATTGCCAAACAACCTTATGTTGCTTCTTCAATTCACATTAGAAGTAAATTGAGGTTTAGAGACATCGAACACCGATGCACACGGATGCAGACACCCCTAAGGGCGGCTTCCCGTAGGGTACACAGATAGACACTGATAGATTACCCGTAGGTATTTATGTTATGTGTTGGTGTTTGTTTGCTTAACAATAGGGTATACTGCTTCATCGGTGTGTATCTGTGTGCATCGGTGGTCGCTTTTCCCACCTAATTGCAAACCGCTATATAATTTGTTGCTTAAATTCGATAACTGTGGATTAAGTAAAAAAGTTTTGGTTGGTAGTTGGTTATTCTATATTACCACTAACCAATGTAGAGACGTGCCATGACGTGTCTAGTACAACCACTAACTACTAACCACTAACAACTAACAATTCAAAAAATGAGCGAAACCCATTCTGTATTTCATCGCCTAAGTCAAGCTTTAAACCGAGTTATTGTCGGGCAATCCAGTATTGTACAACAGCTACTCATTGCACTGCTAGCAGGTGGACACGTAATTTTGGAAGGTGTACCAGGAACTGGTAAAACACTTCTGGTAAAAGTTTTAGCACAGATCATCCAAGCAGAGTTCCGTCGTATCCAACTGACGCCGGATGTTTTACCCGCAGATATTACTGGTACTAATATTTTTGACTTAAATAGTCGCAGTTTTACCCTGAAAAAGGGGCCAGTGTTTACTGAAGTGCTTTTAGCAGACGAAATTAACCGCACTCCCCCCAAAACCCAGGCGGCGCTACTAGAAGCAATGGAAGAAATGCAGGTAACGCTGGATGGTGAAAGTTTGCTACTCCCAGATTTATTTTGGGTAATTGCTACACAAAACCCTTTGGAGTTTGAGGGTACCTATCCTTTACCAGAAGCACAACTAGACAGATTTTTATTCAAGCTGGTAGTAGATTACCCCGATGAAGTAGCAGAAAAACAAATGTTATTAAATCGACAGGCGGGGTTTGCAGCACGACGCTTGGATATTGCTAGCCTCAAACCAGTGGCGAATGTGGCAGAAATTTTACAGGCGCGACAAGAAGTCAAACAAGTGCAAGTATCTGAGGCAATCATAGATTATCTTTTGGCATTGGTGAGAACATCGCGACAGCACCCAGATTTAGCTTTGGGTGCATCACCCCGGGCTGCTACTTCTTGGTTTGTGACAGCACAAGCAACGGCGTATTTAGCAGGTAGGGATTTTGTTACTCCCGATGATGTCAAAACGGTTGCAACTCCACTGTTGCGTCATCGTTTGCTGTTGAAGCCAGAAGCACTGTTAGATGGTTTGCAAATTGATGCTGCGATCGCTTCAATACTTAACAAAGTGCCAGTACCAAGATGAAGGATGAAGAAAAATTTCATCCTTCACTCTTCATCCTTCATCCTTGAAAATATGATTCCCTCAAAACGAGTTTATTTACTTTTAATTTTAGGAATTGCGATCGCCTCTAGTTTAGCCATCTTTTTTGGTGTTCGTGCCAGCATCACCATGATTTTGCTATATGATGCTGTAGTTTTGGCATCTATGGTTGTGGATGGTTTGTTAGTTCGTCGTCAGCGAGTGCAGGTGTCACGGGAATTACTACCGCGCTTGTCTGTGGGACGGGATAATTTGGTAGTACTGCGAGTTACTTCGGGAAAAGCTAAAGCAATCATTCAAATTCGCGACTATTACCCAAGTGAGTTTGGCGTATCTACACCAACATTGCAGGCTGCGATTCCGAGTCAAACTACTGAGGAATTAACTTATACAGCCCACCCAAACCAACGCGGGGAATTTTCTTGGGGAGATATCCAAGTCAGACAACTCGGTGCTTGGGGTTTAGCTTGGGACGATCGCAAGATTCCCCAAAGCCTAAAAGTTTGGGTTTATCCAGATTTAGTCGGATTGCGATCGCTTTCTATTCGCTTGACATTGCAATCTTCTGGTGCTATTCGTCAGTTTCGCCAGTTGGGAATTGGCACGGAGTTTGCAGAATTGCGAAACTATCGTACGGGTGATGATTTGCGGTTGATTGACTGGAAAGCAACGGCGCGGCGGGTTGGTTATGGAAATACACCGCCATTAGTCAGGGTGTTAGAACCAGAACGAGAGCAAACTTTGTTGATTTTGCTGGATCGGGGAAGATTGATGACAGCAAAAGTCCAGGGTTTGCGACGGTTTGACTGGGGTTTAAATGCGACTTTATCTTTAGCTTTAGCAGGATTACATCGAGGCGATCGCGTCGGAGTAGGTGTATTTGATCGCCAGATACATACATGGATTGCACCAGAGAGGGGACAAAATCATTTAGGAACTCTCATTGATCGCTTGACTCCCATTCAACCAGTGTTACTAGAATCAGATTACATGGGTGCGGTAACTCATGTTGTCCAACAACAAACTCGTAGAGCCTTAATTGTAGTCATCACCGATATAGTTGATAATACAGCCTCTGCCGAACTGCTGGCTGCCCTTTCCAGACTTACACCCCGCTATCTATCCTTTGCTGTGACTTTACGCGATCCCCAAGTAGATCGTCTGGCGCATATTTCCCCAACAGCAGACTTTGAGGGAGTGAAAAATGCTTATACCCGCGCAGTTGCTTTAGACTTATTAGCACAGCGCCAAGTAGCATTTGCCCAACTCAAGCAAAAAGGTGTGTTAGTACTCGACGCACCCGCAAATCAAATTACAGAACAACTAGTAGATAGATATTTGCAACTCAAAGCGCGGAATTTACTTTAAAACCCGATTTAATTTGCCACTGCTATAACCTTCTAAATCTAGAGTTACGTAAATAAAACCAAACTCTTGAAATTTGGTGACAACTGTGTTTAAATCTGTGCTCAGGACAAAATCTTTGATTTTTTCTGGCGGTAATTCAATCCTAGCAGTATCACCTTCCGAACGAACGCGTAAATTCTGCCATCCCAACTTACGCAGAAAAATTTCTGCCCTACCTACACGTTGTAATTTCGCTACAGTAATTTCTTCGCCATAAGGAAAACGAGAACTTAAACAAGGTTGCGCGGGTTTATCCCACCAAGGTAAACCAAGTTGTTGGGAAATTTGCCGCACTTCGGCTTTGGTAATCCCAACTTCTGCTAGAGGCGATCGCGCACCCCTTTCTTTAGCCGCCTGAATTCCTGGGCGATAATCATGCAAATCATCAGCATTCACCCCATCTACTACGTAGGGATAGCCCATTTCTACAGCTAAAGGTTTGAGGGTATCGTGCAATTCACTTTTGCAGAAATAACAACGGTTAACTGGGTTAGAAGTGTAATTAGGATTTTCCATCTCATGTGTAGCGATGATTTGATGGGGAATCCCAATCGTTGCTGCTTGAATTTTAGCATCTTCCAATTCTTCAGGTAACAGACTCGGCGAAACAGCTGTCACTGCCAAAGCGCGATCGCCCAAGACATCATAAGCAACCTTAGCAACCAAAGTACTATCAACACCACCAGAGTAAGCAATTAACGCTTGGTTCATCTGGGCGAATATAGCTTTAAGTTGCTCAAGTTTTTCCACCAGCATCATTTTCTAACCTAGCCAAAACCCCATAATTTACATTGTAGTTAGTGGATAGTGGTTATTGGTTAGTGGTTAATTACCCATTACCCATTACCAATTACCGACCCCAAAATAAAATATCCCCACAACTGGTTGGTAACTTGACAGAGATTCCGCCAGAGCCACTAGCAAGTGTGGGGAGTATGATGGTATTAAGAAATAATGATCAATTTCAAGTGCTATTTTGCACTTAGACAAGCTCAAGCGAAACTACACCTTGAGACAGTGTGGGTACTGACTTATGATTAAGACATCGCTTGAATGATGTAATCAAAGTAAGGTGCTGCTTCAGCAGAATCGTCTGCATTGAGTAAATCAAGGGAGGCTTTTTTCAAGCAGTTGATGGCTTCTACCATTCCAGGTACAGGAACACCCAAAGAATTGTACATTTCTCGCACACCAATCAAACCAATTTTTTCGATTGGTTCTTTGTCGCCAGCAAGTACGCCATAAGTAATTAGGCGTAAATACCAGCCAAAATCACGGATACATAAAGCACGTTGACGTTCTCCGTAGGCGTTACCTCCTGGCGAGATAAAATCAGGACGCTTTTGCCAAAGCTGTTTGGTAGCTTCCTGAACAATCTTTTTTTCATTTTCAGCTAGGGTGCTAGCAATGCGTACCCGCTGTTCGCCAGTTTGCAAAAACTCTTTGATACTTTTGAGTTCACCACTGCTGGGATAACGCAGTTCGTCGTCGGCTTTGAGAATAACTTGGCTTACTACAGTCATGATATTGAATCACGAGATTTATTATTTGCTAGTTTAACGAGTCTTGTGGACACAAGTGAAGGGGTAGAGGAATTACCACTAACTACTAACAACCAACAATCAACAATCAACAACTTATTGACAAATGACAAATTCTTTTTGGAAACAAGGTGAATTAATAGAAGTTCAGATCACAGACACAACTGATACAGGCGATGGTGTAGGACGATCGCATGAACGGGTGGTCTTTGTACCAGATACTGTACCAGGCGATCGCGCTATTGTCCGTCTAGTACACGTCAAGCCTAATTATGCTCACGCCAAGCTTAAACAAGTATTACAACCCTCAACTCACCGCATTCGACCAAGCTGCATAGTCGCTGATAAATGTGGTGGCTGTCAGTGGCAACATATAGATTATGAATATCAGCTAGAAGCGAAACACAATCAAGTTATTCAAGCTTTAGAACGTATTGGTGGTTTTGTCCAACCACCTGTAGATTTGGTTTTAAGGGCTGCTTCACCTCTAGGTTATCGCAATAAAGCCACTTATCCTATGGGTGTATCTGCAACTGGAAATGTCCAAGCAGGCTACTACCAAAAAGGTAGCCATCAATTAATTAATTTAAATCAATGTCCAGTCCAAGATCCACGATTAAATTCTTTATTGGCAGAAATTAAACAAGATATTCAAAAGCGAAATTGGGCAATTTATAACGAAAAAGACCACACAGGAACAATACGTCATCTTGGGTTACGCATCGGTCGGCGGACAGGAGAAATATTATTGACTTTAGTTGTGAAAGATTGGAATTTACCAGGCATAAAAGAGCAAGCACAGGAATGGTTAAATCGCTATCCTACTTTAGTAGGAGTTTGTTTAAACTATAACCCTAAACGCACAAATACTATTTTTGGCAGTGAAACTCTCTGTATCGTTGGTGCTGATTATCTGCGAGAAGAATTTGCTGGGTTAGAATTTCAGGTGCGTCCAGACACATTTTTCCAGGTTTCCACGGAGACAACGGAGACATTGTTACAGGTTATTCAATCAGAACTGGATTTAAGAGGAACAGAGGTGCTACTTGATGCCTATTGCGGTATCGGTACGTTAACCTTACCCCTAGCAAAACAAGTTCACCAAGCGATTGGGTTGGAAATACAACCAGAGGCGGTAGAACAGGCGATTTGCAATGCTCAAAACAATCAAATTCATAATGTGATTTTTATGACGGGTGCAGTGGAAAAATTACTGCCCCAACTGGAAATTAAACCGGATATTGTTTTGCTAGATCCACCGCGCAAAGGATGCGATCGCCAAGTAATCGCAACTCTATTAACGTTTCAACCAGAACGTATCGTTTATGTCAGCTGTAAAGTAGCAACTCTGGCACGCGATTTGAAATTACTTTGCGAAAAAGGTGTATACACTCTTACACGTGTACAACCAGCAGATTTTTTCCCTCAAACCGCCCATGTAGAAGCAGCAGCCTTTCTTGTGCGATCACAGTTGCATTAAACAAAAATATATGGTTCTTTTAAAAAACTCAAATTGAAAATTTGTAGTCTAACTGATAGTAAAAATGCTAGACTTGAATTAAGCTAAAAATATAATCTTAACTGTGCAAAAAATAGAAGCTGCATGGGCTACTCTCAGATATGAATTGGGTCGTCTAAACTAAAATTCGGCAAATAAAAGAGTATGTTTATACTCTATTTGTGAAAGCAAAGCTTTTTTTGAATTGCTATTTGCTTGGGTAAGTTTACATCAGCCGTTTTATGTGAGAACAGCCCAAAATCATTAGGAGAGCCAATGCTCCCTAGCATTTTCAAAATTTAGTTCCAAAGACGTTAGGTTTGAAGGCAACACGACCACCTCACAAATAATCAGGGTGCCTGTGACAGCAAACTGATGTCTAGCTAACTCTGAAGCTGCGGGGTTTCTCTTGTGATCACCATTTCACTTCGTCCAGTTGGACGTAGTTGGGGTACTATTAGTTTCGCCTCAACTTTATATCTCTGTCCAATATTAGATTTGCTTCTGGCAGAAATTCCAACGCCCATGCAAGCCGAACTACGACTAGGGCTTCAAGAAGCTTTAGTCAACGCAGCTAAACATGGCAACAATCTTGACCCTAGTAAGAAGGTAATAGTACGTTATTCCTTAATAGATAATAAATATTGGTGGATCATCTCAGACCAAGGCGGAGGTTTCACTCCTGCTTGTGATTGTGATACAGATCCAACCGAGTACCTGCCACCGGATGAGTCAGAATGCGGTCGTGGTTTATCGATTTTGCATCTTGTTTTTGACGAAGTAGAGTGGAATACTAAAGGTACAGAATTAAGGCTGTGTAAGCAATTAGAGCAAGCTCGACCGCGTATACCATTATTGCGAAGTTAAACAATTGATAATAGGTGATTGGTAATTGGTAATCGGAAAAAGCCATTACCAATTACCCATTACTAATTACCCTTTTCCGTGTGTCGGACAAGGTGGTGCAGAAATAGAGTGGTCTAACCAACCTGTTGCTTGTTCTAACCTCGTGAGAGCTTCTTGTGGTTCTTCCTTGAGGAGGAAGACAAGAGCTGCTGCTGCTTGCTCACCAGCGCGAGCTTTACGATTAGATTTGAGGCGATGCCAATCATTAGGAGAAATACTCAACCTCTCCATCAGAGCTTGAGCTAATTCTAAAGTAGTAAATTCATTCAGTTGACTGTTTTTAAGTGGCTGTGTAGATTGAGACATACACTCCAAGGTATTGTCGCATTTACTTTTACTCTACTACTTTAATGAAGCAGCCTCAAAAACCGTCAGAACCACCAGAAGAGCATAATCAGGAACTTGATTTTGAACAAGAACTCTTAGAAGTTGAGCGATCGCTTGCAGCTTTAAGAGAACGCTACCAACAGGTGCAGCGTGATCTTCGTCAACAAAAACAACTGCAATACAAACTTTATAAACTCAGTCAAGATAAAAAACCCACACCAGAAATAGAAGCTGAGTTACGGCAAATTCAACAGCAATTAGAAGTATTAGAAGTCTGCTTAGAGAGTCAACTGTTTTCCTGGCGCAGTATCAAAGAACCTTTTTGGCAAGCCATACGCTTTGGTGGAATGGGCGTTATCATAGGTTGGATATTAAAGTCTTTTGCTGGGTAGGGATCGCAGATAGGCAATTTATTTAAGATTTAATTCTTTTAAATTGAAATTTAGAGTCTACAATTCTAAAAATGTCAAACTCTAAATTTTATGCTCTGATACAAACATGCTAAATCAAAGAATTGTCGAAATTTTACGAAATGGTAAGCCTGATGAGTCACTAAAAGTTAAAGGCTGGGTGCGTACTAAACGCGAATTAAAAGGTTTTGCTTTTATAGAAATAAATGATGGCTCATCTCTGGCTAACCTACAAGTAGTAATTAATCAAGATTTGCCAGATTATGAAAATATCTTGAAAAAATTAAATACAGGTGCTTCTGTAGAAGCGTCTGGGATTTTAGTAGCTTCTCCTGCCAAAGGACAGCGTGTAGAATTAAAAGCAGATAGCATCAAAGTTTACGGAGAAGCTGATCCCGAAACTTATCCTCTACAAAAGAAACGTCATTCCTTTGAGTTTCTGCGGACTATCGGACATTTGCGATCGCGCACTAATTCCTTTGGTGCGGTTTTCCGTGTCCGTAATGCTTGTGCTACCGCCATCCACCAGTTCTTTCAAGAACGCGGTTTTATGTGGGTACATACTCCTATTATTACCGCCAGTGACTGTGAAGGTGCAGGAGAACTTTTTAGCGTCACTAGTTTAGATTTAAAAAATATTCCCCGCACAGAAAATCAAGCAGTAGACTATAGTAAAGACTTCTTTGCCAGACCAACATATTTAACAGTTAGCGGTCAACTAGAAGCCGAAATCATGGCGATGGCATTTAGCAACGTCTACACCTTTGGCCCTACCTTCCGCGCCGAAAACTCCAATACTTCCCGTCACCTCGCAGAATTTTGGATGGTTGAGCCAGAAATGGCTTTTTGTGATCTCCACGGGGATATGGATTTAGCAGAGGAATTTCTCAAATATATTTTTAAATATGTACTGGAAAAATGCCCAGAAGACATGGAGTTTTTTAACCAGCGCATTGATAACACTGTGTTAGCAACCGCAGATAATATAATTAACAATCAGTTTGAACGTATCACCTATACAGAAGCCATCAAACTTTTAGAAAAAGCCGATGTGCAGTTTGATTATCCTGTTAGTTGGGGCTTAGATTTACAATCAGAACACGAACGTTATCTTTGTGAACAATTATTCAAAAAAACAGTAATTGTGACTGATTATCCAGCCCAAATCAAAGCTTTTTATATGCGCTTAAACGACGATGAAAAAACCGTCGCGGCGATGGATATTCTTGCACCGAAAATTGGTGAAATAATTGGTGGTTCCCAACGGGAAGAACGTTTAGAAGTTTTAGAAAAGCGGGTACTAGCACAAGGAATGAAACTAGAAGACTTGTGGTGGTATCTAGATTTGCGCCGTTACGGTACTGTTCCCCACGCTGGTTTTGGATTGGGCTTTGAAAGACTTGTGCAGTTCATGACAGGAATGGGGAATATTCGTGATGTGATTCCTTTCCCACGTACACCAGAGAGTGCGGAGTTTTAGTTTGAGAATTAAAAAACTAGGCGATTAGAATCCTACCCAATACTGCTTGGATAAGACAAATCGATTGACATTTAAAACCTGTAGAGACGTTGCACTGCAACGTCTCTACAGCAACGTCTCTACAGCAACGTCTCTACAGCAACGTCCCTACAGACCCAAAATTATGACAACAAATCCTTAACCGAGCAGCATTGGAATCCTGCTCATACCATTTCACGTTAATCACGATACACATAAATTTGTACCAGAGGCGAAATTTCGCGTCTCTACACCATCTGTATTTCTACTGAGGGGGCGACATGAAAGCTAAAACGTCGATAAAACAAGCTTCATAGACTTAATATAAAAACTTTCTCACCAGACAGCTAGAAGAAATAAGCAATTGAGCTATGAGTTTGAAATCGTAACAAATCAACTCATAACTCAACAATCACAAATTAGAGCTTGATCTATGCCATTTGATTTTCAATCGCCCACCGTGCTAACTCAGTACGATTGTGGAGATTGGTTTTGCCCAACATGTTGGACACATGGCTTTCAACTGTACGCTGACTAACATTTAGTTCTTCAGCAATTTCGCGGTTAGCTAAACCCCTAGCGACAAACTGAACTACTTTCAGTTCGGTTGGGGTTAACTGCACATCAAAGGGAACTTGAATACGCGAACCGTTGTCTCCTCCTTTGGCTTGGTGTTCTTTCCAACGAATGGTTTGCTTGAGAGACGATTCTACTTGCGCCACCAATTCTTCTGGTTCAAAGGGCTTGACCATGTATACATCAGCACCTTTATTCAGTCCTTTAACCCGGTCTGCGCTTTGTCCTTTTGCGGATAGAAATAGAACAGGAATCCAACTAGTGCGTTCGTTTTGCCGGACTTGTTCAACAAAAGTATATCCGTCCATTTCCGGCATCATCACGTCGCAGATGATCATATCTGGAACATCCTGCTCTAAAATTTCCAAAGCTTCTCGACCATTTTCTGCGGTGATGACTTCATATCCCCGGAATTCCAAGTAATCCTTCACCAGCAAGATGAGGTTAGGGTCATCATCAATGAGTAGAAGTCGTTTGTATTCTTTCATGCTGGGTTCTTTCATAGCAGTGGCACTTGTCGCGCGTAGATCCATAGGGGCCTTGTATAGCGATCCTTTTTGGTGGATGATTGTGATGTCGTGCTTTTTCCCACTTAACTTGCCTTTGTTGAGTAAATGTTTCAAAATTGAAATTTACTTTCCCTGAAACTACTCTATCAACGGCAAAAGTCCAGTAAGGATACGTAGAGCAGTAGTATTTATAATGCGTTATTATATATCGCTTTGAAAGGAGCGAGCAAAAAACTTCAATAGAATAATAATCCTTATAGATTATCAAACTCCGCTAGTTCTAAGATGCTCCTGGTAAACACTTAACCCGCACTTGTGTGACTTACCGCTTCACCATATCCCTTGGATGTTAAGCTCCTATTGTGCTGCTCCTCAGTAACCACAGAGGTTTTTGACAGAGGATGAACTAAAAAAGCATATTCTTCCACAATCTTATTTTCGATTAAATGTTCTTGGATAATCCGCTCAATGACTTCCGGGGTTGCTTGGCGATACCAGACACCATCCGGGTAAACCACCATTATCGGCCCAGAGCAACAAACTCGCAAGCAATTAGCTTTGGTTCTGAATATGCAGCTAGGTCGCTCTTGTTGAGGAACATCTAACCTTAATTCCTTCAGACGTTTTTTTAAATACTCCCATGCTTCTAGACTTGCTTGCTTTGAACAACATTTAGGCAATGTTTGATCAGCACAGATAAAAACATGTCGCTGAATTTTTGTAAGTCCTAAAGTTTCTATAGAGTAATTTAGGGCTTGATTTCCTGGTGGTGGAGTTGCTTTCTCTATTTTGTGGCTGGACTGGATCACTATTTTGTTACCCATCTCGCGCTTTCTGATTTCTGTTCTATAACAATTTCTAAACTTTGCAAATAAAGTTGACCATATATAACTATTCGTTACTTATATAAAAAAACCTGAAATCCTGAAATAATTGAGTATTTTTACTTGAATTGGTTAGTGATTGTTTGTTGTTTGTTGGTCGCTGGTGGTCATTAGTCATTTTTCATTGGTTAGTAGTTAGTGGTAATTCCTTTACCCCACCCTTACGGGAAGCCCTCCGGGTACTCTACCTTGAAGCCGATGAGCGCGTCTACGCCAGGTGACGCCACGTGCTACAACTCTTGGAACCCCCAAGGGCGCAGTGGCTCCTTTATGCCGGGGAAAGAGTCCACCGCACTGGCTCACCGCTACGCGTCTACACACTCCTCATACTCCTCAAACTCCCCAAAAGTTCGGGAACCCGTACAAACCCAAATATTGCCATTGCATCCAGTGGTTCGCTAAATTAGCACTCAGGAGTTGAGAGTGCTAACTCTGGAGAAATTCGTATGGCAGCTGTATCTCTTAGCGTTTCTACTGTAAAACCTTTAGGCGATCGCGTGTTTGTAAAAGTGAGCGCCTCTGAAGAAAAGACCGCTGGTGGTCTATATTTACCCGACACCGCCAAAGAAAAGCCCCAAGTTGGCGAAGTTGTTGCGGTTGGTGAAGGCAAAATCAAAGATGATGGTTCTCGTCAGCCAATGGATGTCAAAGTAGGAGATAAAGTTCTCTACTCTAAATATGCTGGTACTGATATCAAGCTAGGAACCGACGAATACGTATTGCTTTCTGAAAAAGACATTTTAGCAATTGTTTCTTAGTGATTGGTCATTGGTCATTAGTCATTGGTTTATTGCAAATGACAAATGACAAAAGACAAAAAATAAATGACAAATAACGTAATGACAAAGGACAACTAAGAAATTATGGCAAAGCGCATTATCTACAACGAAAACGCTCGTCGCGCCCTAGAAAGGGGTATGGATATCCTGGCTGAGGCTGTGGCTGTTACCCTCGGTCCCAAAGGTCGTAACGTAGTACTAGAGAAAAAATTTGGCGCACCCCAAATCATCAATGATGGTGTGACCATTGCTAAAGAAATTGAATTAGAAGACCACGTTGAAAACACAGGCGTTTCTTTGATCCGCCAAGCTGCTTCCAAAACCAACGATGCTGCTGGTGACGGAACCACCACCGCTACTGTTTTGGCACACGCAATGGTTAAAGAAGGCTTGAGGAACGTTGCGGCTGGTGCAAATGCCATTCAGTTGAAGCGTGGTATTGATAAAGCTACCAACTTCTTAGTAGAAAAAATTAAAGAACACGCTCGTCCTGTTGAAGATTCTAAAGCGATCGCTCAAGTTGGTGCAATCTCTGCTGGTAACGACGAAGAAGTCGGTCAGATGATTGCAGAAGCGATGGACAAAGTCGGCAAGGAAGGCGTAATTTCCCTAGAAGAAGGGAAATCTATGACCACCGAATTGGAAATCACCGAAGGGATGCGCTTTGACAAAGGCTACATCTCTCCCTACTTCGCCACCGACGCTGAGCGGATGGAAGCAGTATTTGACGATCCTTACTTACTGCTGACCGATAAGAAAATAGCTTTGGTACAAGATTTAGTACCTGTTCTTGAGCAAGTGGCACGCCAAGGCAAACCCTTGGTAATTATTGCTGAAGATATTGAAAAAGAAGCTTTGGCAACCTTGGTAGTTAACCGTCTGCGGGGTGTGCTGAACGTAGCTGCTGTCAAAGCTCCTGGATTTGGCGATCGCCGCAAAGCGATGCTGGAAGACATCGCCATTCTCACTGGTGGTCAAGTGATTACCGAAGATGCTGGTTTGAAGCTAGAAAACACCAAGCTGGATAGTTTGGGTAAAGCCCGTCGCATCACCATCACCAAAGACAACACCACCATCGTTGCTGAAGGTAACGAGCAAGCTGTGAAAGCTCGTTGCGAACAGATTCGTCGTCAAATGGACGAAACTGAATCTTCCTACGACAAAGAGAAATTGCAAGAGCGTTTAGCTAAGTTGTCCGGCGGTGTAGCAGTAATTAAAGTTGGTGCTGCTACCGAAACCGAAATGAAAGACAAGAAACTGCGCCTTGAAGACGCGATCAACGCTACCAAAGCTGCGGTAGAAGAAGGTATCGTTCCTGGTGGTGGTACAACTCTCGCTCACCTAGCTCCTCAACTAGAAGAGTGGGCAAATAGTAACCTCAAAGGTGAAGAGTTGACTGGTGCGCTGATTGTTGCTCGCGCCTTGTCTGCTCCCCTGAAGCGGATTGCTGAAAACGCCGGTCAGAATGGTGCTGTCATCGCTGAACGCGTGAAAGAGAAGGAATTCAACGTTGGCTTTAACGCAGCCACCAATGAGTTCGTCGATTTGTTGGCTGCTGGTATCGTTGACCCCGCCAAAGTCACCCGTTCTGCACTCCAAAACGCAGCTTCCATCGCTGGTATGGTGTTGACTACAGAATGTATCGTTGTTGACAAGCCAGAGCCTAAGGATAATGCACCTGCTGGTGCTGGCGCTGGTATGGGCGGCGACTTCGATTACTAAAATATTGCAAAGGGTGAGTAAGATACTCATCTCTATAAAAAAAGCAGCTATTTCCTGTCGGAAGTGGCTGCTTTTTTATTAACCGATACAGCAATTTAGAGACATGCCATAGGTACGTCTCTAAACCACTGAACCGTATTGTTTTATGAACAGTTCTTTCCCAGTGTTTGACATTTTGTCTTTTGATGATTTAGTATTTATGTACTATTAAATATAACTACAAATATCAATGCAGCTATTGAAAAATTCTCATGAACTGTGTACACCAGAATGAAACAAATCTAAAAACTTCGTGCCTCCGACTACAATATTTGAACTGCGCCCACAAGGAGCGCAATAATTTATCCTTGTTCTGTATTTGATTGGTTAGCAGCATGAAATTGATCAATCAATGCTTGGATAATCATTTGCGGATCTTCCGTATCAACTCCCAATTGTTGAGCAATCATCTGGCGTAGATTTTCATCCTGCTGCATGATCACCAGTAATTCGTCTAAAGTTACAGTTTGGAATTCTCCTTCTGGGAGACTTCCTAGGTCATCTGTTGCTTGGAAAACTTGACTGGATGGGAAGTTTTCTACATCATTGTCTTCTGTAGAACCAAAAGTTGCAATTTGAGCATCTGGACCTTCATACTCCCATACAGGTTCTCCTTGATTGCGTGTCAGTAATTGCATCCCAATATCATGGGCAACATCTCCCACTTCTCCAACTTCCAATTCCCCTAGTTGCACCATCCGAGCGGCTAATTCATTATTGGGAGTAGGTGATGCCAGTAGTTTTTCACCAAAGCCATGCAACCACTCTATCCAACGTTCTGTTGGGACACGATGCTCTATATTATGTAGCCACTTCAGCGCCCATTGTTGTCCTCGAGCTTGATGTACTCCTTCTAACAGTTCGGTGAACAAAAATTCTAAATCTGTGTCAGTTAAAGGTGGAGGTGGTTCTTTGGGATGATTACCCGCAAATGTTGTTGGCACTTTTTGGTTGCCAAATAAGCGTTGAAAAAACCTTTTTAGCCATAAAATGAGCCGTTTGAGCATTCTCTGGCACCCGCCGAGTTTTGTTTACCCTAAGATTGTAGCGATGTCTACGACTAGTCGCTACGCGTTTGAATGGGGAAGTGGGGAGATGGGGAACTCGGGACCCCTGGTGGGGATTAGGGGCAGTGGCGAGTATGGATTGGAAAAATGATCAATATTCTAATTATCATCCCCCGTTCCCCGTTTCCTGTTCCCTGTTCTTGAAAATTCCCCTCTTTAGCTAAAATGATTGAATCCCAAACTCGACTGGGTGCGACTCATAAAGATTGAAAAGGCATTGCCATCCATGTCTTACGAACCCCTGCACCATAAGTACCGCCCAAAGAGTTTTGCTGAACTGGTGGGACAAGAAGCGATCGCTACCACTCTGACTAATGCTATCCGGGCATCCAAAATCGCACCGGCCTATTTATTCACAGGGCCAAGAGGCACAGGCAAAACCTCCAGCGCCCGCATTTTGGCTAAATCACTCAATTGTCTTAAAAGTGACAAACCTACAGCTGAACCTTGTGGTGTGTGTGATGTTTGTCAAGGAATCACCAAAGGCTACTCCTTGGATGTAATTGAAATTGACGCAGCCAGCAACACAGGCGTAGACAACATCAGAGAGATTATCGAAAGAGCGCAATTTGCCCCTGTTCAGTGTCGTTATAAAGTGTATGTGGTCGATGAATGCCACATGCTCAGCACGGCAGCGTTCAATGCACTACTAAAAACTCTAGAAGAACCACCTAAACATGTAGTCTTTGTCCTGGCAACAACTGACCCCCAAAGAGTACTACCTACAATTATTTCCCGGTGTCAACGATTCGATTTTCGCCGCATCCCTCTAGAAGCAATGGTGCAGCATTTGAGTACTATTGCTACAAAAGAAAACATTAATATTAATCCTGAAGCAATTACCCTTGTAGCTCAAATTGCTCAGGGGGGATTGCGGGATGCTGAAAGTTTACTTGACCAATTAAGTTTATTATCAGGAGAAGTCACACCAGACCATGTGTGGGATTTGGTGGGTTCAGTAAGCGAACGGGACTTGCTCACACTTTTAGGGGCGATCGCCACAGACAACCCTGAAGCTGTTCTTGATTGTACTCGTCAAATCCTAGATCGTGGTCGAGAACCTCTGATTATTCTCCAAAATCTTGCCGCTTTATACCGCGATTTACTCATAGCTAAAACTGCACCTAGTCGTCAAAACTTAGTTGCTTGCACTCCCCAAACTTGGCAAGCACTGGTTAGCTTTGCTCAACAGTTAGATATCAGCACAATTTTACAGGGACAACAACACCTGAGAACTGCTGAATTACAACTAAAAAATACCACCCAACCCCGTTTGTGGTTAGAAGTAACCTTGCTGGGATTGTTACCTTCAGCAACTATTCGCACTCAGCCATCAACAACAAACCGTGTAACACCCGCAGTATCACCAACCCCTTCTGTCCCACCTTCCCCAGTTTCTAACGGCAAGGTGACACAGATACAACGTGACACGGGTAATCAACAAAACACAACGACACAGCAACACAGCAACAACGAAAAATCTTCCCTCTCTCCCCCCACTCCCCCACCTTCTGAACAAAAGGAACTAAACTCTTCCACTCAAGAATCATTGGAAGCAACTTGGCAAAAAATAGTAGAATCTTTGCCTATACCTGCCAAAGCATTATTAAATCAACACGGACGCTTATTAAGTATTGGTGATAATGCCGCTGTTGTGGGTGTACCACCAAAGCTGATCAAACTTGCTCAAGGCAAATTAGCCGATGTGGAAGCTGCTTTTGTGAAAGTTTTTCAGCAAAAATATAAAGTGAGCTTGGTTGCAAATCAGGGAAAAACTGCACCTAGTAACGAAAAAAAAGAAATTCCTAAAAATAATACTCTTCAAGCTCATCAGCCGCCTGCACCTAGTTACAATCAACAACCACCTGTAGTTGATAATCATCAACCAGTAAAACCAGTAATCACAAAAACAGAATCAGTAACAAATGCTGCTGTGGCGCAAATGCCCCCACCACAGCCTCAGATGCCATCAGCCAATTGGGAGAGTGATGAGGCTGCGATCGCAGCCCAACGTCTGGCACAATTTTTTGATGGCGAAATTATCCGCTTTGCAGATGATGTAGTGGAATTCACTGACTCTAGCACGACTTCAGAGTGGGAAAACGAAGGAGAAACAGATGATGACTTTTAAAAAGTGAAGGTAGTACGGAGTACACCAACTGTTGTTGTATCGTTTCTGTTGTCGCCTTCGGGGTTAAACAGCACAAACGCCCCAGGAGTAATGCTCACATTATCACTTAGTTTCAAGCGGTAATAAGCTTCATTAGCACTGACATCTGATAAAGTCTTAACATCAATACCAGGAAACTGAGGTTCAAAACTAGTACGAGCGCTACTAGCACTAAGTATAGGCGAAGCTAATCCCAAAGATTCTTGTAGGCTACCGCTACCATCCAAACCGCCCAAAAAGTTATGAGATTGCAAACCAGTAATTAGTAAGTCTTTACCTGTAAAACTGGTGTTGAGATTTAAGCGCACTCTATTTGTCAGGATGATATTAGGGTCATCTCTATCTGGAGAACCGCCTGTAGCACCAATCGCGGCAATAATTGCCTCGCCATTCAGTTTGGTAGTTGTGGAAAACTGATTTGCTTCCAGTTCTGCGGTGCGGGCTTCCAGCGCATCTACCCGACCCCGCAGTGTCGCCAATTCCGCAGCAAACTCTTCTTGCAATCTCTGCAAAGTGGCTAAATCTTCTTTTGTTACCAAATTAGTAGTCGCCGTAGCAATTAGTTCGCTGACTCGATCAAGACAGGCATTTAAGCCAGCAGCAAATTCATAGCGAGTCATCGGACGATTGCCGCGATATGTACCATTGGGATACCCAGCAATACAACCGTAGCGCTCAACCAAAGATTGTAATGCACCGAAAGCCCAGTCTGTTGGTTGCACATCAGATAGTTGCGATACAGATGTGACTTGTGCGATTTTGTCTGATGTTTGAGGTGAATTTGCAGATTGTGAGGAAGTTGGTAATGAAGAATTAGGATCTGGAGTTAACTCTAAATTTTTGTCTTCTTGCTTTTGATTTGAAACAGGTGAATTTTGTTCATCCTCACTAGCTATAATTAATTTGTTTGGAGAATTATTAGGTTTCACTCCGTCATTAATATTTATTTTTTCAGGGGTGTTACCAACGTGAGAAATTGCTATTTTTTCAGAATTATTTCGTACTTGCTTGTTATCTGCAATCTCAAAATTAGTCAGGGCTTGTACTGGTAACAGTCCCATAATTAAATATAATAAACTTGCTCCACCAGCAGAGGCTAGCAGATATCTCGTCATGATAACTCCTCACAGACTATATAGAAGATATGGAAAATTTGACTACGATATTTAACACCAATAGACAAGTAGATGTGAAGCGTATTTTGCAAAGGAATATTGCCTGCTTTACATTTTTTAACCCAGGAAATTATTTCACTGAGATTTACTAGGCTACTGTGTGAATTTTGTCGTAAGTATTAAATTCTAGTAAATACTATTTTTATGATTAGTTCAAACTATTTATGATTTATAGCTTTTATAACTACTATATAAGAATCCTAATTATGGCAACCTAGCTCTTTAATAGAAAAGATAAAGGCAAAATGCTTAAAGTCAACCAATTTTGGATTTTGAAGCAAGCTATTTTAGATTGAGCAATAGACCTCATGCACAAATATTTTTACCCCACCTTAACCCTCCCTGTTCACGCGGGATGGGGGTTTTCAGAATTGATGCAAGAGGTCTAATGATTCCTTAACAGTGCAAGAAAGCGGATTTATTCGTGGAGTCAATCCAAAATCTAAAATCCAAAATCCAATAATTGTCTGGCAAACCGCCAAAGAGTATCATGGCAGCCTTGAGCTTTGAACAAAATTCTAAAATGAACTAGGAAGCCCGCGCTCTACGCCAAGCGTGAGCGCTGGGTAATCTAATTACTTCCTGTATGTACAGTTTTCACCCATTTCAAACGCTTAGGACGCACAGACATGCGAGCGGTGGTGCTACTGATTACTATTAACCAGTGAAGCATATAAAGAGTACCACGCACAGTCTGAAGCAGCAGCATAAAATAACTAGACAAATTTAGCCCCTTTTGTTTTCTGATCCGTACCAGACCAGCAAACATACCTGCCATTGACATTGTAATAGTCAAGCCTGTCATAGGACTAAGTATTGGTAGACGATGCCGAGCGATCGCCATCAATAAATCTGGTACTGCTGCTGTGGGTAAGATGTACTGGCTGAGCAGAAAAACTAGTAAATCCCAGGTTTTGCGGCTACCCATGCGGTTTTTGAGAATTAAATCCCAATAATCTAAATACCGCTGATAACCGCCTTCTGCCCAACGGTTACGTTGATGCCAAAGAGCGATCGCACTGACTACGCCCTCTTCTTCAACTGCGGGGTCAAAGACATTTTCAATGTCCCAGTTGTCTAGGTGTAAACGGAATGTTAGATCCAAATCATCAGTGATCGTCTCTTCATTCCAGCCACCACAACGTTTGAGTGCTTCTCGCCGGACAAATTGACCGTTACCCCGTAGTTCACCCAATCCACCAATAACAGTCCGCCCTTGTTGGAAATAGGCATCTAATGCCATTTCTGCCATTTGTCCCTTTGTCCAAAAGTTTTCTTTGGCGTTGGCGATCGCTTTTCGCACTTGCACCGCTCCTACCTTTTGACGTTCAAACAAGGGAACAACTCGTAGCAGTATGTCTGGTGGAACTTGAGCATCAGCATCAAACACCGCCAAAACCTCACCCTGAGTTAGTGGCAAAACCTGATTCAAAGCTCCAGATTTGCCGCCACCTGCTCCTGGTGAACGTTGCAGAATTTTTAATTGATCGTATTTTTGGGCTAGTTCTGCTAAAAACTGCGGCGTGCGATCGCTGCTGTTATCATCAATAATCCAAACTTCGTACTTTCCTTCTGGGTATTCCAGACTGCAAAGATTTTTGACGAGTTTGCCAATCACAGCTTCCTCGTTTTTGGCAGCTACTAACACCGAAACATAGGGGTAATCACCCTCTAATTGCTCATGAGTACGGCGGGGTTTAGCAAACACCAGCACAAATACATGAAGCCCGATGATAGTAGTCAGTCCTAGTACGAACAAATAACCCCAAGAAACAAGATGCAACGCGATCGTGCCACTCCAGATCATAGTTAGAACTAGAGCCGCTTTGCGTCTGCGACCTTGAAACCGGGACGGATGAGACACACAAGGCGATGTCTCTTCTGCTAACTCCTCTTCCACCGCTAGCTCAGAAAGCAAAGAGTCAAGCGGATCAAGCTCTTTGTAAGAATCGTTTTCGGGCCAGAAATTCGCTGGCATAGGTCACTTGATTTAACCACCAGTATTTGTCAACACCCATAAAGAAGCTGGGTATTAGGTAACACCAAACTGTACACCCCTCACACACTTTTAACTTACCTTGAGATTGGCGGTAATTTTCTACCTCCTTCGACTCCCGATAAAGTTCGTAGAGCCGCCCCTGAATAGGAACTCCGGTTTGGGCAAAGTGATAACAAGGTAGCAACAGCTCGTCGTTAGGAGAAATTGCAATGACTGCATCTACCGCTTTGCAACGGGGATTTTTAGTGTCATTGCCCCCAGCTTCAATAAAAGCCAATGCAGCCTTATTGTACCCGACATTTTTGTATTTCTTGGCAGTAGCTTCTATTGCCGCCACCATTTGAGGAGTAGGATTTTTATTGGAGTTATAGTGTTCATGGGCTGTAAAAGCAGGGTTCAGCCAGACGCGCACACCCAAATTTTTACCCAGTTCACCCACTTCATCAATACGTTCGTAGTTTTGGGCAGTGACGGTATGATTGAGTACTGGAAATTCTCCCAGAGACTTAGCTATTTTTACCGACTCGACCAAATTGTCAAAAATTTTCACTCCACGCGAGTGATCGTGAGTCTCTGCATCCGCCCCATCCAAAGAGAAATTCAAAAAGTCCACTAAACCCTGAATTTCTTTTGCTTTGTGCGGATACAAAATTGTATTTGTGGTCATACTAGTATAAAAACCTTGGCGCTTCGCCTCGGTATATATCTGACCCACATCTTGCCGCAACAGTGGTTCACCACCTGTGAAGTCTACATATTTAACTCCCAGACGGCGTAAATCCTGCAAATTATGTTTGATCGTCTCAAAATCAGCTTCTTTTCCTGGCTCTAATGCCCAAATGTTACAAAAATGACATCGAGCATTACAACGATAAGTCAAGTAGTAGTTTGCAACCAGTGGTGCCATAAAATCCTATAGTGTTAAACCACTAAAGTTTTCCTTAAGACATCTTTAAACGTAGTTTACACACAGTCAATCATTATTTAGTTATTTGTAATTTGTCATTGGTTAGTGGTTGATTGTTGGTTGTTAGTGATTAGTAGTTAGTGGTAATTCCTCTACCCCTCATACTCCTCATACTCCTCATACTCCCCCCATCTCTCTCATAGAAAGTGTGTATAACAACACTCCTTTTGGGAACACTATGTAAGACCACTAGTATCCTTCGTTGTCAACTTACGTGAGGAATATTACAGTATGTCTTTTGAGCAACTTCAGCCTGCGACGCCACAACAAACAAATGTCTACTTGCCATACATTCAAAGCAGCAAGCGCAATTTCTTACCCTATGCCATCAGCCTCTATCACAAAGGTGTTTTGGAAGGACAACGCAAAATAGAAGGCAGTGAGAATATTCCTTTTGTGGCAACTTGGAATACTGCCACCCTACCCTCAGACTTAACCCGTTGTCGAATCCAGTTTGAAGGTAACGCAGAGCTAAGCTATGAAGTGATGATGGCTAGCTTCGAGTTCATAAATTTTTTAATTGAGATGATGGAAAATTATAAACGCTATCGACTTACCGATTTTTCTCAGAGCTTTTACCGTAAACTCTTACGGATAGATGAATGATATTGGTTGGTGGTTAGTAGTTAGTGGTTAGTGGTTAGTAAGTAGAGACGCGAGGAACATCGCAATCTGTACAATAATAGTTAGTGGTTATTCCTCCACTCCCCCCACTCCCCACACTCCCCCTACTCCCCACACTTCCCCCACTCTCCCCACTCCCCCCACCTCCCAATCCCCTAATGTCTCCTATGGCAACAACGCGATCGCACTAGTTCGCCCTAAAATTAGGAAACACCAAGCAAAGGTTGTGCCGACTTTTGAATTTAGGAGTGCATGTGTGCCAAAATCTGCTAAACATTTGCTAATTGGTTCGACGGAGGCTTACAGTGGCAAATCTGCAACTGTCCTGGGTTTGTCTCATCTGCTACAGCAAAAAGGATTGGATGTTGCCTATGGCAAACCCATAGGAACTTGTTTAAGTGAGTCTGCTGGTAGCATGGTTGAGGAAGATGTCCAGTTTATTGCAGGTAGCCTCAATCTGCCCGAAAACCGCATCGTACCATCCATGCTGGCTTTAAATGAAGCCACAATTCAAAAACGTCTGCGCGGGGAAGACAAAACCGATTATTGCCAAGCTTTAGTACAGCAATATCTACAAATATCGGTTGGTCATTTGGTGTTGCTAGAAGGGCCAGGTAATCTGGAAGAAGGCAGTTTGTTTAACTTGTCTTTACCACAAGTGGCTGAAATAATTGATGCTGCTGTGGTATTAGTTAGCCGCTATCAATCGCTGCTCTCGGTTGAGTCCTTGCTGTCTGCTAAACAGCGACTAGGAAAACGTCTAATTGGTGTCGTGATCAACGACGTTCCTGCACAACAAATACCAGCTTTAGATAAAACTATTCGTCCATTTTTGGAACAGCAGGATATAGCTGTGTTAGGAATATTGCCCAAAAACGACTTGTTACGTAGCGTCAGCGTTCGTGAACTAGTAAATCAATTAAATGCCGAAGTTCTTTGTCGCAGCGATCGCTTAGATTTAATGGTGGAAAGTTTAGCTATTGGAGCAATGAACGTCAACGCTGCTGTTAAGTATTTTGGCAAGCGTCGGAATATGGCAGTAGTGACAGGGGGCGATCGCGTCGAAATTCAGCAAGCAGCTTTGGAAACTTCCACCCAATGTCTGATTCTGACTGGACAACTACCACCACCTAATTTCATTCTCACCCGCGCTGAAGAACTAGAAATACCTATCCTATCAGTAGATTTAGATACATTAACTACTGTAGAAATTGTGGATCGGACTTTTGGGCAAGTGCGCGTCCACGAACCAGTTAAAGTCCACTGCATTCGTAATTTAATGGCTGAACATTTTGATATTGCTCGTTTGCTCAGTCTCCTGGATTTAAGTCCAGCAGCTGCCTTGCCATAAAGTATACTCGTTCTCTACGGATTAAGGTTGCTAAGGTTCACAGCAAAATTACTAACAGTTTAGATGTTTTGGCTGGTGTTCCCTCAATTGTGTTTGGGTTATTTGGCAATGTTTTCTTTTCTGAGTTGTCTAAATCGCTAGACAGATATGATTCCCCAGTGTCGCATCAGGGGGCAAATTCGGGTTGGGAACTTAGAAGTTTTACATAGCAAAACAAATGCGATCGCACTCCGGCGTCAAGTCGGGATGATTTTCCAAAAGCCCAACCCCTTTCCTTTGTCAATTGGGAAGAATTTAGAATTACCACTGCAAGAACATGGTATTCGCGAACGCCACCAAATCAAGGATGTAGGACTGTGGGATGAAGTCAAAGATAGACTGCAAGCCTCAGCCTTGGCACTTTCTGCCATCGCCAATCAAGTGGCCTTGTTTTGGGTGCAAGAGGGTGTGGGAAAATTAACTAACCCTGTTCTGTCACTCTCGGAAAACAATAATCTCATCCAAATTCTGAGACTTTGATTTAATCCGGGTTTGAGACTTTATTTTCTAACAGAAACTAAAATTTGTAGACGAAAAGTGGAAACTAAAGCCCCGTAACCATTTGAGCGATTGGATTCTCCCAAAGTGACAAATGAGGGCTAAATCCGGTTCAGTAGAGCAAATTTTTGATCATCCCCAACATCCCCTGACAACCGCTTATGTAACAGGTGCGAGAGCTTGATGATGTCAATCTGTGTTTATCGCCTTGCACTGTGTTCGATTTCCAAAAAATGATTTTTTCATATCCAAGGACAAAAATACCCTGAAAAAATTAGCTAAGTCGACGCTGTCAGAAAACCATTTATGAGTCAAGTCTACTGCTTGATAGTGGTTTATTCCTCAAGACTAGACGCACCCAAAACGGAGAATTTCCCCAAATCAGGTGCGTCTTATGTGTCCTCTTCTCAATAACCCTTTGTCTCAACTTCTGAGATCAGGGAGCAAGGGCATTACCGCGAATTAAGCTACCAATGGTCTTGGCAGTAATTTTGAGCTGGGTAATAGGATTAGCCGGCACAACGGTTTTGTACAGATAGCTATCAAAAGTTAGCCTTTGTACATCAAGGTCAGCACACATTTCCACAAATGCCTCGCGGGTGGCATCGGAACGATAAAATACGGTTTGTAGCAGGTCTAATACTTTGTAGGTGAGTCCGTATTTCTTATCCCAACGCTTTAAGTAAACCTTAAGGTCAGCTTCCGTGGGGATGCGAATACCGCCGTTGGACACTTCTACAATGGTTTCAGCACACATGCGCCCAGATTTAGCAGCAAAGTAAATACCTTCTCCAGAGGATTTGGTAACATAACCTGCTGCATCTCCGACCAAGGCGACACGACCGACGACGCGACGGGGACGGGGGTGTTCCGGGATGGGATGTGCTTCTACTTTAATGATTTGACCGCCTACTAGTTTACGGGCAGCACGGGCGCGGATACCAGCTTGCAGTTGTTTGATGCTGGCTTTGTTTACATGCATTGTGCCAGTACCGACGGCTACGTGGTCGTATTTGGGGAAAACCCAAGCGTAGAAGTCGGTAGAAACGTCGTCACCGACGTACATTTCTGCTAGGTCATTATAATAGGCCATTTGCTCTTGGGGCAGGCGAATCCGCTCTTGGAAAGCGATCGCATAATTATAATCCCCAGCATCTATCTCTTTGGCAATACGGGAGTTTGCCCCATCCGCCCCAATGATTAAATCAACTTTGAGGGTTTTGGCAATGCCTTGGGCCCCACCTTCTGTATGGTCTACATAATGGATGGTATAGGGGTCAGTGTTGTTTCTGGGTATATCTAGTTTATGAACAGTCGCATTTATTAAATTTGCGCCTAGCTTTGCCGCACGATTCCGCAGATAACCATCCAGCACCTCGCGACGGCACATTCCTATATATTCTTCTTGTTTTACTAAATTGATATCAACCTCACGATTAGAGGGTGAAATCATTTTCATCTTCCGCACTTGGCGATCAATAATATCCTGAGGCAGGTCAAACTCACTGACCATGCACAGGGGAATTGCACCGCCACAGGGCTTGGCATTGTCTAGCTTGCGCTCGAACAAGTAGGTTTCAATCCCAGCTTTTGCCAAAGTTTCTGCGGCAGATGAGCCAGCTGGGCCTGACCCAACAACAGCAACCCGTAGTGTCAAAGGTCTACTCCCAATCTTAACTTTTACCGAAAGCATCGTATCACGGACTTTTGGGTCATTTCTCTCTGTCTGTTGGGATTTCACGGAATTGCAATATTCCTTAATGTTTCGCAATCAAAAATGCACTTTAATAATATATTCTTATGTATTTGATTGTACACAGTCTATAGTCAGACAATTTTTGGATCAATGAGGCACGGGTGGCAAAGTTTCACTTTTGGTCATTGATTTTTCCCATTACCTATTACCAGCCTACGCGACAGTATTAAGTATTCATCAAAGAATCGCCCAAGAGCTGATTACTGAGGGAAAAGTTGAATATCCCTACTTGGGTATTGAGATGCTGCCTATCACACCTGAAATTAAGCAAAGAATTAATAATTATCCTAATAGTAATCTTCGTATTGAAGCAGAGCAAGGACTTCTGATTGTCCGTATAATTTCTGGTTCTCCGGCTGCTAGATCCGGGCTACGCATAGGAGATGTTATCCAAGAAGTTAATAATCAACCAGTTACTACTCCTAGCCAACTTCTCCAGATTCTTGACAAAAGTGGGGTAGGTAGCAACTTGCAAATCGAAGCGCTGCGTAACGGACAGACTTTGCAATTTACAGTACGACCTGAACCACTTCCATCTCCAACTAATACTAATCCCAACAACTCGTAGTTAATAGCAGTGTCTTTACACAATTGATTAATCACATCAAAAAAGCTTTGTTTGCTGCGGCTATCATCTTTAATTTTGAAATATTACAAGTTAGTTACGCAGTATAATTTTCATTTTGACTTCTCTCTTGAGAGTCAAATCTTTATCTATCTGTAGTTTTAATTTGTGAGCCATCAGAAGAGTAGAAAATATTATAAATGCATGAATACTATTTCTTAAGTAGTAATTTTTCAACTTATATTCCATAAGTCACAATTTTTTCACTATTGGAATTTAAGCTGGAATTAAAGGAATATTTCTACCTATTCTAAATGAGAAATAAAAATCAAAATTAAATCTTGTACTTGCCAATTTATATTGAATCAATGGAGATATCTATGAATCAACAAAATCTCAAAACAACAAGACATATAGAGCTATTAGGAAGTATCTTTGGCGGTTTATTAATCGGTTTGTCAGTTACATCCCTAGCTGCATCAGCAGCTCCTTCTTCTGCACTCAACCCCTGTCCCAGAATTTTCTACGAAGAGCCACATAATAATCGAGTTTTGGTTCCGCAGGGATGTCCACCGAATGCTGCAACCCTGAGACAGCAAGGTCAAGTATCTGGAGAACAGACTACTCCTGTTGCTCCTGGTGTTACAGGCGTAACTCCGATACAACCACCTTTGCCAGAAACTAGACAGAATCCGATCGCCACCATCACACCAACAGCAGGTACGGTAGATGTGAGAATCAAAAATAACACTAATGCCAGTGTTTCCTATCAGGCGATCGGACATACCGAGCCACGATCGCTTGCAGGTAGAGAAGAAATTGTCTTGCAAGGTCTACCAACACCTGTAACCATAACAATGGTACGTGAAGATGGAGGACTACTCCAAGTTCAGCCCACCTCTGATTCCCCAGAGGGAGTACTAACAGTTTTGCTGGATGAAACAACTAACTTCAATAACAGTCGGAGTGCATTGAGAATTCAACAGGATGGTCAGGTCTTTTTGAACTAAATCAGCTTAAAAGTTGCTGTTGCAAATATCTATTTAGTGTCGTTTGTATACCTTTTGTATCCCTACCCAACACATACTTACACTTATAAACATGTGGGTGTGTGAATAGGGATTTTTCACAATTGCTCCACAATTTGAGCATTGTTGTGATGTATTTTTGGAAGTGACAATAAATAATAATAGACCTCTTGAGCATATCTTTTACTCCACCCTAACCTTCCCCCGATAGTCGGGGGGATTAAGGGGATAAATCCAACTTGTGTATTGCGGCGTTCAAGGGGGTTTTGAGGATTCACGCAAGAAGTCTAATGAGCAGAAATATTACTAAAAAAGTGATCGCATATCTACTATATAGAGGCGATCGCTTTTTTGGGATTCATTGATACGAACTACCTACGCACTCCGCTTAAGCTACGTGCGAGGTTTCTGACGCTTCAACTGCTGAACTTTCCTAAACCCTCCACAAGGCTGCGGGTTTTTAGAAAGAGGTTCAGCATCGGCGTTTGAGAGGCTAGTTCCTAACCCCTTGGCTTAAACTAGAAGTGTTTGCATTAAAGGCTGATCTTCTGATATCTTGCCTGTCCGCAACCATTCTTCTAACTGTGCTGGTGCTTTGGCTTGATTGAGTTTCTCGCGCAGTTCTGCACCCTCGAGAATTTCTTTTTGCAACAGTTCCTGAGCGGTTTGTTCTAGCAAGTCACGGTTTTCGTGCAAAATAGTTAAAGCTATGTGATGAGCATTATCTACTATTTGCTTTACTTCACGGTCAATTTCCTCAGCTACTTGTGGACTAATAGAGCGACGCGGATTACCGTAACCTTCAATGAACTGTTGTTGAATCTTCTCAAATGCCACAGGGCCAAGTTTATCGCTCATTCCGTAGAGAGTAACATAGCGTTCTGCTAAATCAGTGGCTTTTTGGATGTCGTCACTAGCACCAGTGGAGACTTTACCAAACACTGTTTCTTCTGCGGAACGTCCACCCAAAAGGATAGCAATACGACCACGAATTTCATCTTCAATCATCAAGAAGCGGTCTTCTTCCGGCATTTGAATTGTATAACCTAAAGCACCCACGCCTCGAGGTACAACGGAGATTTTTTCGACTTTACCAGATCCTGGCATCAAAGCACCAATAATGGCGTGACCAACTTCGTGATAAGCTACAGTCTTCTTCTCGGTTTCATTGAGGACGCGAGAGCGTTTTTCTAAACCAGCTACAAGGCGCTCGATCGCTTCGTTGAAATCTGCCATTGTCACTGCTTGGCGATTTTGCCGTGCAGCCATCAGTGCAGCTTCATTCACTAGGTTAGCCAAGTCTGCTCCAGCAAAACCAGGGGTTTTAGCGGCGATAATGCCCAAGTCTACATCTTCAGCTAATTTAACGTTGCGAGCATGAACTTTAAGAATTGCTTCTCGACCAATTTTATCAGGACGATCTACAACTACTTGACGATCAAAACGTCCGGGACGGCGCAAGGCTGGATCAAGGACTTCTGGGCGGTTGGTTGCAGCAATAATGATGACACCGGTATTCGCATCAAAGCCGTCCATCTCGGTGAGTAACTGGTTGAGGGTTTGTTCCCGTTCATCGTTACCACCCATGATTGGACCTGCACCACCACGAGATTTACCCAGGGCGTCTAATTCATCAATAAAGACGATACAGGGTGCTTGTTGTTTCGCTTGTTCAAATAAGTCACGCACACGGGCTGCACCTACACCCACAAACAGCTCGATAAATTCGGAACCAGAGATGCTGAAGAAGGGAACACCTGCTTCCCCAGCAATGGCTTTGGCTAACAGGGTTTTACCAGTTCCGGGAGGACCTACCAACAATACACCTTTGGGGATTTTAGCGCCCAAACGGGTGTATTTAGCAGCATTTTTCAGGAAGTCTACGATTTCTTCTAGTTCGGCTTTAGCTTCATCTACACCAGCAACATCTGTAAATTTTACACCTGTTGTTCCTTCGGAATAGATACGAGCTTTGCTTTTACCTACAGTAAGTGCAGCAGGGCCACTACCACCACGATTGAGTAAAAAGCCCCAAATTCCAAAGAATATTAATGGTGGTACAACCCAACTCAAAAGAGTGGAAATCCAACCATTTTGGTTTGGTGGCGGTGCTGCAAATTCGACATTATGGTCGCGGAGAATCTTAGGTAAATCCAGATCAACTGCTATGGGTGTGGTTTGGAAAACCTGTTCAACAGTTTTGCCATCGGGCGTTTGAGTTTTGATGGAATATTCAATGCGATCGCTACCTACAACCGCCCGATCAACTTTGCCTGCTTCTACCTGAGCCACAAAATCACTATAGGGGACTTGTGGCAACCTGGGGCCAAAAAAACTGGGAACAATAAAGTTAAGGAGTAACAGTAGGGTAAAAAGGATCAGCAAACTACCACCAAACTGTCGTACCCTTGAGGGTTTAATGGGATTTTTATTATTGTTAGTTTCTACAGGCATTTTTGATTTACTCTCCGATTGAAAAGTTTGTTTTGTTGTTTGTTGGTGGTTGTTGGAATCACCAATCAACAACTAACTACCAACCATCAACTTAATAAAAGCGCAAATAAACCACACAAAGCGATACCATCAAATACGCCAGCACCTCCAATACTTAATACTCCTGAACTTTTAGCGACAATATCCTTCAGGTGCAATAAATCAGCACCAATTAAAGTTCCCAAAATGCCGCCTGCAAAAGCAACAGGCGCTGCATGGGAAGAAGCAATTAACATAGCTGACACAGCAGCAGTCAAGGGCGCTAGTAAGGGGTTCATTTGGATACCAATGCCTGGCACTACCCGCGCTGCATAGTAGCTTACTGCTGTGACAATCGCAGTCACTGACAAAATAGCTAATATATTTCCTTGCGTAAATTGATACAACGCTAATAGTACAGGGATTAAACCACCACCAACATTGAGAGCTATGATAGTGGAACGTTGCACCTTCCTCAGAGGAATACCCCAAAATTCCTTTAACCACAAATCAATAAAGTCATTTGCTACAACAATATCAGATTGAGTCTGATACAAAGGTATATTGATGGTGCTGCCTAAAATCACCAGTGCCAACAATAGAAAAGCTATATTAGGAGAAAATCCCAACTTAGCTACTGCGATTTGTACCACATCTACTGCTAGCGCTAACCAGAGAAAAGGGACTAGTAGCAGCAGCAGCAGAAATAATAGTAGTGAAACTGGCAAATAGATCATAAAGGGTGTGCAAGCAGGGGGTTTGCTTTTGCTCTGCTTGAATTTATTGTAAAAATTGGGTGTTACAATTCGTTTTCGTGTGTACCCCCCTATCACAATGGCAATAGCCGTACTTTCTATGAAAGATCAACTTAGCTTTGTTTTAAAGGTATTTTTACTCTCTGTTGTGATTTCGCTATTGATTAAGTATGTGGGTCCTTTTATCTTTATACCTGCGACGTCAGTCAACGCTTTGATTATAGTTTTATTCCCGACTGTGATGATGGCGATCGCTCTGGCGTGGCGATTTCAAGCCCACAAACAAAGTTAGCTTATCCCTAAAAGGTGAAAGTTGCTAAAATCAGCTAACCTAGCTGCTTTTTACAGTTATCAGTTATCAGTTAACAGTTATCAGATTTGCCTGTTCACTGAAAATTGGTAGGTGATGACTGATTTCAGATAGCAGCCTATTAACTGCCAGGAGTTAAGGCGTGAATCTAGGTCAATGGATAGGCTTAATTGCCATACTTTTATCACTGTATATATTATGGCAACTTAAAGAAGTACTTCTACTGATATTTGCTGCGATTGTACTCGCAACTACCTTAAATCGTCTCGCTCGCAGATTTCAACGTTCGGGCATGAGACGCGGATTTGCTGTAGCTTTGTCAGTAGGCATTTTTATAGCTGGTATTATTGGTTTTTTCTGGCTCATCGTCCCGCCTTTTGCCGTTCAGTTTCAACAACTCACCTATCAGGTTCCTAGAGGTATAGAGCGTTTTAATACTTGGCTTTTCCATCTCAGATCAGCCCTTCCTAGGGAGATCACTCCATATATTCCTGATATCAACAGTTTGAGCCAACAAGCACAACCATTTATTAATCGTGCAGTTGGTACTTCTTTTGCCGTTGTTTCTGGCTCTTTAGAAGCTGTTCTCAAAATATTATTAGTGCTTGTTTTAACAGGGATGTTCTTAGCTGAACCCCAAGCGTACCGCAAGTTATTTATTCGGTTATTTCCTTCCTTCTATCGACGACGAGTAGATGGAATTTTGGATAGATGTGAAGTTTCCTTAGAAGGATGGGTTACAGGCGCTTTTATCGCCATGTCTGTAGTAGGACTGATGAGTGTCATCGGCTTATCAATTTTGCGAGTTCCCGCCGCCCTAGCTTTAGGGGTTTTAGCAGGATTTTTAAACCTGATTCCTAATCTAGGCCCAACACTCAGTGTCATCCCAGCAATGGCGATCGCTCTTTTGGATGCTCCCTGGAAATCTCTGGCTGTCTTGGGACTCTACTTTTTTATTCAACAAGCTGAAAGCAATTTCATCACGCCAGTGGTGATGGCGCATCAGGTTTCCTTACTACCAGCGATTACTTTAATTGCTCAACTATTTTTCGCCTATTTATTTGGCTTTTTAGGCTTATTTTTAGCTCTACCACTAACTGTTGTAGCTAAAATTTGGTTGGAAGAAGTTTTTGTGAAAGATGTTTTAGATAAATGGAATGGTAAGTCTAAAAGAGAAACTGAATTTGTCATAGTTTCTGATAAATTAAACGAGGAAACTGCAAAAGCAACAGATGATTTAGTAGTCAAAAAAATCACAAATAACGAAGAACAATCTGGCATTGATGACGATTAAAAGAGGGGAGATAAGGGGGACAGGGGAAAACGAGAGAAAATAAAAAACTAACCACTTAACCAATGTAGAGACGTGCCATAGCACGTATCTACAACAACCACTGACCACCAACCACTAACTACTAACCACTAACAAAACTCTAAAACTTCTCCACTGCAGGTCGCAAATCCAGTTCTAAAGTCCAAGCAATTGTATCCTGTTTGTAGAGTTACCAGTAAGTTTCGGCTATAGCATCTGGTGAAACTAAAGTGTGTGCATCTTGGTATTAATCAGTATGAGTTGAAGGCGATCGCACTACTATTTGACATGATTGACTGGATTGTCTTTATCTTCTGCCCAGTGTATAGGATTTTCAACAATGTATTGGCGAATTCTATGCCATGATTCCTCATTACGATTACCTATGACTGCTAAAAAAGCGTTGCTGAATCAAAATATGAATTTACAATTTACGGATGGGATCATACGTAGCAATGCTACGTCTGGTCAAGGATTTGGCATATAACTACAAAATATACACAAACATAATTCATGACCAAATTCAGCAACACCAAAAAAATAGTGCTGCCATGTTTTGGACATGGCAGCACAAGTTTATAATTCACAATTTAATTAAAACCTTGTATTAGCAGCGATCGTCACTTCTTTTTGTTTTCCTGGTTCTCCCAGTTGCTTAGCTTTTTCTTTATTGATGCTTACTAATACACCACCAGCATTGTTAGTTCTGACTGTTAGTTGCTCTTGAGCTTTCCAAGTCTTGTGAGTTCCTTCTGGTAGTTCACCTTCATACTCTACCTTGCCATCAACTAATACCTGAATCCAAGATTTTTCTGTGAGGGTCAAACCAATTTGCACTTGTTGAAGATTTACACTTTTATTTATATCACTAACAGGCTGAAACTTTTGCGATTGAATTACAGTCTCTTGATTCTGGTTGGGCTGATTTTGATTATTTTTTGCTGCTTGCAAAGCATTAGCATTTAATAACTGAGATAAGCCACCTACAGAAAACAAAATCATAAATATGTAAAGTATGTAAAGATGCAATGGACGTAACTCACCTATTGGTGCACGTTTCCAACTAGATTTTAAGCTCACTCGATGAGTTCCAATCGGAAAACTACTGGCAAATTCGGCACCATTCAAACCTAATGCATCAGCAAATTGCCGAATTAAACCCTGAATGTAAACTGGTTCGGGTAGTTCTGCTAAATTACCTTCTTCAATTGCCTGCAACAGCCGCCGGGGTATTCTGGTTAATACAACCATTTCGTCTAATGATAAACCTTTTTCCTTACGTGAGGAGTTAAGTTGTACACCCATTACTGCTAACTTTTCCCTTTGCTGTTGTTCTAATGAAATTGTCAACTCATGCTTATTTTTCTTGCTTAACCAATTCATGTCTTATTTTTACTCCTCAAATCTAGCTCAATCGTTAATAGGAATCTGCTTTAACTTTTTGTAAAAAGCGAATTTCACTTTCTTCTAGGTGACGATATTCACCTTCAAGTAAGGGTTTATTTCCAGGCGATTTTAGTTGAATCGGGCCTATGGCGGTACGATGCAATTTAATTACTGGATGTCCTAGGATTTCGGCGACACGGCGAATCTGACGATTTCTTCCCTCCTTTAAAATGATTTCCAAACAAGTAGTATCAGCAAATTTTTTGATTAATTTCACCTGTGCTGGTCGTGTCTTTCTTCCGTCTAACAGCACACCCTGACGCCATGTGCGTAGTACTGATTCGGTAGGATGTCCTTCTACTAAAACACGATAAGTTTTGGGGATACTATGGCGTGGATGGGTAAGCCAGAATGTTAACTCTCCGTCGTTTGTCAGGATGATTGCTCCTGTGGAGTCTATATCCAAGCGACCAACAGGGTGAATACCTTGACCAAAGTGCAATTCTGGTGGTAACAGATCTAAAACAGTCTTTCTTCCTTGGGGATCATGGCAAGTGGAAACTACACCTATGCCTTTGTGTAGTAGCAGATACACTAAAGTCGGACGCTGCTCAGATGATACTGGCTTGCCGTCAACCGTGATTGTATCTTTTTGAGGATCTACTTTTTGGCCCAAGTGTGCTAAATCACCATTGACCCGGACGCGCGATCGCCTAATCATTTCTTCGGCTTGACGGCGTGAGGCAATACCCCATTGGGATAAGATTTTTTGTAACCTTTCCTCCATGCGGAAATTACTTGACTTTTAGTCAATAATAAAACACACGATTAATTGCACAAAATTTTACCTTTGCGGTTGGTACTGAGTAGCCGCAAATGATACAGTTAAGACTTGTTTAAATATTTATAGATTTGTAAGTAATTAATCATAAGCAAATAATAGAGTGGTAGATGGCACAAAACAACTTGGAAAGGCTAACTCAAAACAAAAAAATTCACATCATTACGAATGTGCTGACGAAAGCACTCAAATTATGGCTAAAATCCCAAGTTAGCCAAGTCTCTCAGTTGGAAGTCGAGATTAAGGCGAGCGATCGCGATATTCTCTCTGGTTACATTCCTTGGGTGTCGATTTTTGCTAGTCACGTCGTTTACCAAGATATTCATCTTACGCAAATTCAACTGGTGGCAGAAAATATTCGTATCAACATTGGCTCAGTACTCAAGGGTCAGCCACTACGGCTGTTAGAAACTGTACCAGTGGTTGGCGAAGTCATAGTAGAGGAGGACGAACTTAACGCTTCTGTTTCATCTTCTTTGTTGTCAACTGCTTTAAATGATGTACTGGATAAACTTTTACCAGAACAGTGTCCAAAATCCAAGTCAATTTTTTACCAAAAAATTATTCTTGATGACAGTCGGATAATACTTTACATTTCTCAACCTACTGAAACCAACCCCACAGTTTTAGAAGTGTGTGCAGACATTGAGTTACTCAGCGCTCATGAGTTGCACATATCATACATCCAGGCAAAAAACAATAGGGGAATAGTTCTAGAAAGCTATAATGGACACTATCTCAATTTGGGTTCAGATGTTGATATCCAACACCTAAAACTGTTCCCAGGAAAATTAGTTTGTCACGGACGAATTAGTGTTAACCCTTAATCAGGGGAAAAGAGAAAAGGAAAGAAAGATACCTTTTTCCTTTAACCCTTATCCTCCTCCCCTGCGAAGCTTATATCAAGTTCGGCTAATTGGTTACGATATTATGCTTCGTTGTTGGGTATTGGGCATTAGGCATCGGGCATGGAAAAATCATCAGTATCTTAATTACCCATTACCAGCCTGCGCGACAGTATAAGTATTCAAGCGAACATAATATTAGTTATATTCTGCCAGTTGATTACTCACTTGCAAAACCGAATTGACCAGATGAGCATCTAGGAACCATAAACGCTTATCAACCACCATAGAAACTTCTGCATAAAGATAGGCTGTGTCAGCGTCCCCCAAAACGGCTGTTCGATCAATGTTTTCCCAGAGTAAATTTCCGTATATAGCCAAACGCTCTGCGATCGAACTCACATGATCTTTACCTTCTACAATATGAAGGGGATATTCAGGTAAAACTGATAACCCTGCTGCACTCCGAGCAGTACCAATTGCCAAACCTCCAAGAGTTGTGACTCGCTGCGCTAGCAAATCAATATACAAATCTAATTCAGCTGCGATTTCATTAAACAACTCGTGCAGATTGTGGGAATTTGTAATATCAACATTCCAATATGCCTGCTTAATTTGAGTCTTGAGATCGATCGTGGTTGCCAGCGTTTGATTGAGAATATCAATAAGTTGCGCTCGAACTTGTAAGGGTAGACTAATTTCATATGTATCCAGGCGCTTACCACAAGGCTCACTACTACCGTTCATTCGCTCTCCTTAGAGAAGAAAGGAAAAATATCTAGTGGTAGAACGCCCAGCTAGCGCTTTTGGCACAAGTATCTGTTGAGATGCACTTTCAGACTTTTGCTTAAAGCTTTGCTCCCCCTCACACCTGTTGATTACCTTACAAGCACCAGACTCATCGCAGAGGTTAGGGTAAAGAAGAGGGGAAAAAGGGAAAGGGTTAATTATAGATGAAAAGTCCCTTTACCCTTAATATTTAAACTTTACCCATCGGTTTACTTTGGGTTGTAGACAGCTAGCTACCTGTTAGGGCAGATATTGAGGGGATTGCTAGGGCTGAACACCACTAGCCGATACCAATAGGGATTTTAAATCTTCTATCTAAATGTAGATGAACTTGATTGTTGCTGTATAGATGATTATTGCTTTTTTAGAATATTATTGCTATTTCCTACGTAATTCTTTGGGTGTAACTCCCAATAGACGCTTGAAATGACGTGTAAATTGGCTTTGATCTGCAAAACCTACGATGGAAGCAACTTCAGATATTTTGAGTTTACTCTGTAAGAGTAACATCTTAGCACGCTCAATTCGACAGTGAATTACGTACTGATAGGGAGAAAGACCTGTGGATTGCTTGAATAATCGGGCAAAGTGATATCTACTCATACCAACTTCCTGAGCCATTGCTCCCAACAACAAATCTTCTGCCAAATGGTCAATGATATATTCTGTTACCCTTTGTAGCTTGTGTTTGGGTAAACCTCCTCGGTAATCTTGCAGAGAGTGTTTTGGAGCAGAGTAATGCTGCAACAAATGGGCTGACAATGCAGTTGCCATAGAATCAGCATACAGACGACTAACAGAATTGTTAGATTCTAGTGCGCTCTTGAGGGCAAGCCCAATTTGATAAATCAAAGGATCAGGTTTGGAAAAGTGTGGTATGATTTCAACTACGTCTGAATCAAGTGATTCATTGGCAATTCTGGCGACTAATTCAGAATCCAAAGTCAAAGCAATAAATTCAGATTCCTCTACAGTGATTGCTCTGTGAGTTACGTAGGGTGGGATGACTGCAACATCCCCTGGCATGGAGGTCTCACTTTTATGGCATTCACCTAGCCATCTTTCCAATGCTAACTGACATCTAATCCTGATTACAAGCACATAATTAGTAGAGTAATGTTCCGGGCTTTCATAGGCAGGCTGGACGTGATACTCCAAACCTAGTTTTTCCCATCCTGATTCATGGCTTGATAATATGGGCGGTTTGGTGAGAACATGCTTACGAACATCTACTCTAGTCACATCAATGGCCAGGGACTGTTCCCCTCGCATTAGCTTCTCCTTTGCCGCTGGGCTGTTATTGCCACTTTTTCAAAAAATTATTTGTATGAGTACGAAGTGGTTGGTTGAATGTAGCCTATAAATTGATATAGTTTGTCAATAACTGTTATGTAACAACGTTGTCTATTGTATTGAGATAATATAATATTTGTTATCTTTATTAAAGTATATTTTTAGGGTTACTTTTTAAAGTCAATAGTTGAGATTTCTAATCTTTGCCATCAGCACCACTAGAAATTCAATTAGATTTATGAAGTTAGGCTTTGGGGAGTGGGGATTAGGGGCAGTGGGGAGATGGAGAGATGGGGAGTAAGAGATAACAACTAACAACTAACTACTAACTACTAACTACCACCAACCACCAAGAAACTATAACCACTAACTAAATCAATAACGGTAATAGAAGAGATATAAAATAGTAAACTAAAGGAGCTGTAAAAATATAACTATCAGTACGGTCTAAAATGCCACCATGACCAGGAATTAGTTGTCCTGAATCTTTGACGCCAGCATCCCGTTTTAGCATTGATTCAGTTAAGTCACCTAAAAGACCAGCGACCCCAATTAACAAGCCCAATATCAAACCAGTAATAGGGTATTTAGGCCAGTTAAAATAGTAAGCCGTAGCAAATGCAACCATTACACTCGCAGCAACACCAAACACAGCACCTTCTACAGTTTTTTTCGGGCTAATATCAGATAAGGGGGTTTTGCCAAAAAATTTACCAAAGGTATAAGCACCAATATCTGCTGCCCAGATACAAAGGAAAGTCATCAGTGTAGCTGTGAGACCATCTGGTAAAGTAACTGAGTGTTTATGTGCGAAGAAATCTGCCCAACTTGGAGGCCAGTAGCCTCCCAGAGGAAGATTGCTATCTGTGGTGTTAAATGCTCGCAATCTTACCCAGTAACTCGGTAAATAGCCGGTATAAAAAAGCCCCAAAATTGAAGCGGAAATATCCGCGATCGTAGCCATTTTGGGTTGAAATAGCAAGTAAAAACAGATAAAAGTACCTGCCAAGGGCATAACAGCATCAGCCAAGTAGCCATCTAGTGTACAAATTGCTAGGAGAATTTGACTGACAACCATAGTGGTTTTGACAGTAGGAGCTATGCTTTTTGCTCTGACCAAATCAAAAAATTCGTTTTGACCTAAAAAGATAATGATTGCAAATACGATAGTAAAGTACCATCCACCCAAAACAGTTGCTGATAAAGCAACAGCGATCGCAACAATTCCACTAAAAATTCGAGACCAAGGCATAGGTAGAAAATAGAGACTAGGGACTGGAGACTAATCAATTAAGATTTTTTAATTTTGAATCGAGTAATCTCCTAGCTTTTTGTTATTGAATTTAATCTAACTTTTCACCACTGAGGATAAAAATTGGATCGACAGCAGTGAAAGTTTGAGAAAAACCACGTGTTTCCAAGCGGTTAATCCCAGACTGTACAACTTCAATATTTCTCGCTTGCAGTTGGGCAAAGCTTAGAGAAATCGCATACAGACTTTCTAGATTAGCAGCTGTGGCGACCACTCTACCTGATGGTGGCAAATAATCCCAGACTGCTTGCAAAATTTCCTGGATAGCCCGTCCACCTTCTATACAGACACGGTGGGGTGTTTCTTTGAGATTATGCAAACATTCAGGAGCGCTACCTTCAATAACTTCAACATTTTTGACTTCAAAGCGATCGCAGTTACGGCGAATTAGGTTAGCAACTTCTTCATCCCGTTCTACTGCAATGATTCGTCCTTGGGGACATAGCAATCCGACTTCTACGGGAATAGTACCCGTACCTGCACCAATATCCCATAAAACCGTGTTGGGTAATAGGCGTAATTGAGCAATCAACAGTAGTCTAATTTCTCTTTGACTAAGGGGAATTCCTGGCAAATGCTCAAATAAATCATCGGGAATACCAGGACTTAGGTATGGCCAGAGTTGGGAAGACATACAAGTTTAACTAGGAGTTTAGGATTAGGGATTGAGGATAGGGGATCGAGGATCAGGTATCGGGAATTGGGGAGACAAAAAGAAAAATACTTCCTTCCATTTTCCCTATCCCCTATCTCCCAATTTTGGTAGCAACTTCCAGACATGTTATGACGGTTATTTGCCCAAGAACTATAAAGAATCATTTGCCAAAATTAAAAATAACTAGAGGTGATGGTCATGAAATTTTCAGTTCAATCTCTTTATACTTGGTATCGCGACTTGATTCGTAATCCCAAATATCGGTGGTGGGTAATTTTAGGAACACTATTATATTTTGTCAGTCCATTTGATATCGCCCCAGACTTCTTACCGATTGTGGGACAAATTGACGATGTTTTTCTTTTAACTTTGCTGGTAACTGAGGTATCAGGGCTGGTGATTGAAGGCTTCAAAGCGCGTCGGGGTAATATAGACGCCAATGTAGAGGTTCAAGCCACTGATTCTACTAAGGATTCTACCTCCAGCACGACTGTAGATGTTGATGCAGTTTCTGTTAAGTAGTCACAACCGAATCTTAAAATTGAATTACCCCCTTCTGTTGCCAGAATGGCCTGGGAAGGGGGTATTTTTTATACAATTTTGCATTGGGGATTGGAAGGGAAGGGGGACACGGAGGACAAGGGAGAGGTGGAGAAAAACTAATAACTACTAAACTCATGACAAATGACCACCAATCAACAACCAATAAATAATTTATGAGCGATCGCCAAGTTATTGGACTGCTACCAGCAGGTGGACAGGCAAAACGGATTTCTCCTTTACCATTAAGCAAAGAGTTATATCCTGTCGGTTTTCAAGATTTTGGTGAGCCAAATAACTGGCGACCGAAAGTGGTTTGTCAGTATCTGCTAGAAAAAATGCAACTGGCAGGCATTAATCAGGCATACTTTATTTTGCGTCCGGGGAAGTGGGATATTCCGGAGTATTTTCGGGATGGTGCTATGCTTTCTATGAGCTTGGGCTATCTAATTATGGGTTTACCTTATGGTGTGCCGTTTACCTTAGATCAAGCTTACCCTTTTGTTCGGGATGCAATAATTGCATTGGGTTTTCCTGATATTTTATTTCAACCCAAAGATGCCTTTGTAAAGGTGTTAGCACGTCAACAGGGAACTCAAGCAGATGTGGTTTTGGGATTATTCCCTACTGATCAACCAGAGAAAGCAGGTATGGTTGACTTCAATGATACAGGTAGAGTGCAGCAAATAATCGAAAAACCCCGTCAATCAGACTTGCGTTATATGTGGGGTATTGCCGTTTGGACACCAGCTTTTACTCAGTTTCTGCATGAGTACCTCATTCCTCTCAAGGCTAATCCTAATTTGCCTCAGTTATCAGAAGTGCCGATTGGAGACGTCATTCAAGCTGCAATTACACAGGGTTTTCACGTACAAGCAGAAGTATTTGCGGATGGAACTTACTTAGACATTGGTACACCAAATGATTTAGTGCGAGCTGTGCAGCAATTGAGTCATGAGGTTTTTTAACTCATACTCAAAAGTGGGTAAATTCACTAGATGATGCTGACAATAGCAGTATCTGATGTTTTACTTGCATTGTTGTTTTGTGGTGTGTACTTTGCGATCGCACTTAGTAAATAGTAGACTCGACAAAAATTTCAGTCCACTTAAGTGGACTTAGGCTATGAGTTCTGGGCGGGATAACAGAAGACGCGAACAATGACAAGCCCTTGAGGGATGGGGATAAGCCCGTAGGGGAATTTTTCAAAAATTAAATTTCTCTAAAGATGATCGCTTTGTCATTGATCTTAAAAACAGCGATCGCTTTGTTTTTTTCATTCCTCTTGAGCTAGTTGTAGATACATTAAAGCTTCTGTGATTTCTAGTTGGGGGAATTCTTGATAAAAATTACTCACACTGGCAAATGGTTCTGGTGTGGCTAAAACAATGACGCGATCGCCCCATTGATGCAACCAGGGTACTAATCGTAGTGGTGCGACTGGCGCACACAACCAAATCTCTGCTGGAGAACGTTTTCTGATCGCAGCAGCAGCCACTGCCATTGTCATTCCCGTGGCAATACCATCATCAACGATAATGGCTATAGCGCCTTCTGTATTCACCTGTGGGCAAGCAACACTTAACTTTGCTTCCAAAGATTTAGCTTGGTTAACTGCTGTATCTAATGCTGTGTGCGATCGCCAATTCTGTCTTTGAGATAATCTTCTTGACTGCTCCCAAATTACACTCCCACAAGCAGTCACCGCACCAATTGCCAACTCTGGATTTTCTGGATGGCTAATCTTTTTCGCTACTAATATTGTTAATGGACAATGCAAAACACGCGCAACTGGTGCTGCTACCTCTAGTCCACCTCGCGGCAAAGCATAGACAATTGGTACAGGCTTGATTTCAGATGCCGATGCTTGTTTAATTAAAGTCGCCTGAACTACTTCGGCTAGTCTCTCTCCAGCTTGGGTACGATCATTAAAAAGCGGGGTATTTGACATTGTTTTCCCCCAGTACATGACAATACCATTGCTTTGATCATGACTGAATTTTTGTGAAATTGAACAAAATTTCTATTTTGTTAAACTAGAAACAGTTTTGTTGGTAGAAAGGTTCACCAATAGCCCAATGAAAGTATAATTTCGTAATGTTAGCAGACACGAGGTACTGCACTGCTGGGCTAAACGTGCAAGCTTTTGGGTTAAAAATTTTACTCAGATTAGACACCTTGTGCTTAGATTAATATTGCAAGTTTCATGAGCAGCGAACATCAACTTAGTCTTTTTGGGGAATCTAATTTACAGGCATCTAATTTTGATAAAAAAGAATTAATACCCACAGATGCCAAAATTCCCATTCCTACAGGAGTTTATGCCGATATAGTCGAGTTAGCACAGCATTGCAATCAGTGTCATCGCTGTGATTTAGGAAACACTCGTACCCATGCTGTTATCGGACGCGGTAGCCTCAAAGCACCGATCATGGTTGTAGGTGAAGCACCTGGACAAAACGAAGATGAAACAGGGCTACCATTTGTGGGTCGAGCAGGACAGCTTTTAGAAAAAATTCTGCAATCGGTAAAACTAAATACAGAAAAAGACGTATACATATGCAACGTAAATAAATGCCGACCACCAAATAACCGAGTTCCTACCAATGAAGAAATCGAGGCTTGCAAACCTTATCTATTAGAACAAATTCGCTTAGTAAACCCAAAAATTATTCTTTTGACAGGTGCAACTGCTGTCAAAGGTTTAATTGGTGATAAACGAGGGATTACTAAAATTCGTGGAACTTGGATGGAGTGGGAAGGACGTTTATGTATGCCGATTTTTCACCCTTCTTACTTACTGCGTAACCCTTCCCGCGAAGTTGGTAGCCCTAAATGGTTGATGTGGCAAGATATCCAAGCAGTCCGCGCTAAATATGATGAAATTGTGAATAATGAATTATGAATTACGCCTAATTGTGAATTGAAGAAGCAACATAAAATTTTTGGGCAAATTGTCCAGGTTTTATTTTGGTTAACGAACACAGATGCACACAGATGCACACAGATAGATTATCGGTGTTCATCTGTGTTCATCTGTGTTCGAGTATAAAAACAGGATTGTTGTCATAGTTTTAATTCACATTAGGCGTAAATTATTCGTTGAGCTAAGGAACTTTTAACGGGTAATAGGGAACAAAAACTGTAGTGAGTTCCGTTCAAAAATCAAATAGGATTTCTATATCCTTGACAAGCCAGCACCAACTATCAACTTCAACGTCTTGATAGTTTCCGCAGTTGTGATTACCAGCTATCTGTTTTAAGCCACAGCCCACTTGGGTTTAAGACCCCCGCAAATCTTCTATTTGGTGGTCAACACGACAGTGGCAGATCCCAATCCCCCTAATTGTACATAGCTGTACATAGCTGCCTTCTGCTATCTGCCACGGCACTCCTTGAACTCGAAGGAGTACCTCCTGTGCCTTTCTTCAAAATCGCACATCTCCTGCACGACAATCTCTTAACCATGTTTGAATCCCTTGGGCAACAACACCGTGACTGCTATCCTGTGGTGGTGTGGGAGGATTTTGTTTAAGGTCAGAACCAGTTCGAGAAAACATCATTACCATCCACCATCCATTCTCAGCTTTGGCTAAAAATAGCCAGTGAAATTGTTGTAATTCCACAGCTTTTTTACCAATATATTGCCGCTCTAAAGTAGTAAAAAAGACTTGTTTAACATCTTTTTCAGTGTATTTTAATTCTTTAGGGATTTCTCCAGTTAAATTTAGGGGTAGTGGTGTAAACTCGGGTCTACCTGCTGCTAATACGTAACTAAAAATATCGGTTTTTCTACCAAAACGGCGGGCGCGTTGAATAACACGATTGGCATAACTAGGTAAATCTTGCAGAAGCTGTGTAGTCAATATTTCTAGATTTGGTTCTGAACAAAAAAACTGCTCCCTGCTGTTTGGTGAAGAGGTAGGATTCTGTGCGAATGCTTGAGAATTAAGGAAATTTGAGGTGAACAACCAGAAGTTACAAGCTGCAAGCCACAAGCAACAATTAGGTTTTTTGCAGGAGTCGGGTACAGGGTTAGCATTTTTCCCTTTACCGTTTAACTGTTCCTCCACTCTTTGATTTTTTTTAGCTTTAGACTTCATGCCACTGTTGCTAACTCCTCGCAAATTTGTTTCCAGGCTAACTCAGGTTCAGCAGCAGCAGTGACGGGACGCCCAATTACAAGGTAATTTGCTCCTGCTTGTAGTGCCTGGCTGGGGGTAAGCGATCGCTTTTGATCTCCTTTTTCTGCCCAAGTGGGACGTACCCCCGGACAAACTAGTAAAAACTCATTTCCACAACTATCCCGCAGTTGTGCCACCTCTTGGGGCGAACAAACTGCCCCATCTAATCCTGCTTCTTGTGCCATCAATGCCATTTCCAGAGCATATTCTGGCAATTCTAGGGGAATTTTTAAATCAAATGCCAACTGTCGGCAAGAAATACTAGTTAAAACTGTGATGGCAATCAGTTTGGGCGGTTCCACTCCTGCTTGTGCTGCACCTGTTTGCACTGCCTCTGTTGCTGCTTTGAGGGCGTCTCTACCAGCTGTAGCATGAATTGTCAGCAAATCAACGCCGTAACCTGCTGCCGCTCGACAAGCGCCAGCAACGGTGTTAGGGATATCATGAAATTTTAAATCCAGGAAAATCCGCTTCTGCCGGGATTTTAACTCCTGGAGAATCTGCGGTCCTGTACTTGTAAACAACTCTAAACCAACTTTCCAAAAGCTGACTTGTGGCAATTTTTCTATCAGGGCGATCGCATCTGTTATATTTGCCACATCTAAGGGAACAATAATTTTTTGCTCTGCGTTCATTTAGGGTCTATCACGTTAGTCTTGGTAATTGGTAATTGGTAATTGGTATTTTTTATTCCCTATTACCCATTACCCATTACCGATCATGGTACAAGTCTGACAAACTTATTTTTCCCGAGTTGCAAAACCCGTCCGTACAATTCGCTTTTATCTTGGAAAGCAGTATCGACATCGGTGATGCGATCACCATCTAGTCGCACACCACCCTCTTGAATTTTCCGCTTTCCTTCTCCACTGCTTTTGCATAAGCCACTAGCATTGAGAATATAGGATAATTTTGCCGGAAATTCTACTTTAGATAGAGAAAATTCGGGTAGATCTCCTGCTTCAATGTTATCGACGGCACTCTGTCCGTGATACTGCCGGACTATTTCTTGCGCGAGTAGTTTTTGGCGATCGCGTGGATTTTCTGGTAGTTTGTCTAGAGGTAAATCTGTCAACAGTTCAAAATAATCTTTGAGTAGGTGGTCTGGAATACCTTGCAGTTTTTGATACTTTTGACTAGGATGCTCTCGTAATCCTACGTAATTACCTAAAGACTTAGACATTTTTTGCAGACCATCCGTGCCAAGTAAAAGAGGCAGTAGTAAACCAAACTGGGGTTTCTGTCCAAAATGACGCTGTAAATCTCGACCTACTGCTATGTTAAATTTCTGGTCAGTACCACCCAATTCCACATCAGCTTCCACAGCCACAGAATCAAAACCCTGCATTAGCGGATAGAGGAACTCATGTAGAAAAATAGGATTCTCTCTTTTATAACGTTCAGCAAATCCTTCTTTCGCTAGCATTTGCCCCACTGTCATGGTTGAGAGCAACTCTAAAGTTTTGCCCAAGTCCAGCTTAGAAAGCCACTCTGAGTTATATCGCACCTCTAACCTTCCGGGTGTGTCAAAATCTAATATAGGTCGTACTTGATCAAGATAAGTCTGAGCGTTTGCTTCAACTTCTTGTTGTGTAAGTTGGCGACGTACATCTGACTTTCCTGTAGGGTCGCCAATCCGTGCCGTAAAATCACCAATAATTAACACTGCTGTATGACCAGCATCTTGAAAAGCTCGCAGTTTTCTTACTGGTATGCTATGACCGAGGTGAATGTCCGCGCCTGTCGGGTCAATGCCCAATTTGATCCGCAAAGGTCGGTCGGTTGTGGCTAAGCGCTTTTCTAAACTTTCAGATTCACTGTCCGAATCAGTTGGTTGTGGAAAAATTTCGACAACGCCGCGATGTAACCAAGAAAAATTCTGCGCCATACTATTAGGATATTGACTGTTATCTATACTTTGCAATATGGAAGTTGGGTGGGTTATAGTCACTAGCAATGCTTCCGTTCTTTTATCTGCCAGACTAATATAATTGCAAAAAATTAATCGTTTTGCTGACTTGAAGAAATTATAGTTATATTTACAAGTGAGGAAGTGAGAACGCCGTGTCGTCTAGGACTTTTGAAGAAAAGCAATCCCAAGGTAGCCCTTCATCTGGCGTTGAGTTTTTGAAAGGAGTCGGTCAGGTAGCTGGCGGTACTCTGCTATCAATTACCATGCTAGCGAGTTCCATTGTCGCGGGAGGATTAGTTGGTTTAGCCATCAGTTTCCGCAACTTGCCTGATGTGAGACAGCTACGTAATTTTTTCCCTTCAGAAACTACCTATATTTATGACATCAAGGGCAAGTTATTAGCGAGTATCCACGGTGAAGCTAACCGAGAGGTTGTATCACTAGATAAAATTTCCCCGCACCTCAAACGTGCAGTACTAGCAAGCGAAGACTCTGACTTCTACTTTCACCACGGCATTAACCCCAAAGGTGTGGGGCGTGCTGTTGTTACCAACTGGGTAGCTGGTGGCGTGCGTGAGGGTGGTTCTACGATCACCATGCAATTGGTGAAAAACCTGTTTTTGTCGCATAGACGTGAATTTACCCGTAAAATCGCAGAAGCAGTATTGGCAATTCGCCTCGAACAAATACTTACAAAAGACCAAGTTTTAGAAATGTACCTCAATCAAGTGTATTGGGGTCACAACAACTACGGTGTGCAAACAGCGGCGCGCAGTTATTTTAATAAGTCGGCAGAGTACTTAACTCTAGGTGAGTCGGCAATGATGGCGGGTTTAATCCAAGCCCCAGAGGAGTTTAGCCCGTTTGTCAGTATGGAAAAAGCTAAATACCAGCAAAAGGAAGTTTTGGGACGAATGCTGACTTTGGGCTGGATTACTCAAAAAGAATACGACGACGCTTTAAAAGAAAAAATCAAACTAGGTAGAATCCGGTCATTCCAAGGTAGTGCCTTACCTTATGTAACCAACGCCGTATCTCAAGAACTAGCAAGGAAATTTGGTCGTGAAGCTTTGTTAAAAGGTGGAATGCGGGTACAAACCACCGTTGATGCCAAGTTTCAAGCAATGGCAGAGGATACCGTCAGGAAGTGGCACAAAAAGTTACTTGGGCAAGGATTATCTAAGAACCAGATTGCCTTGGTAGCAATTGATCCCCGCACCCATTACGTAAAAGCGTTGGTGGGAGGTGTAGATTCCAAAACGAGTGAATTTAACCGCGCCACCCAAGCCTATCGGCAACCAGGATCTGCCTTTAAACCCTTTGTTTACTACGCCGCTTTTGCTACTGGCAAGTACGACCCAGAAACGATAGTGTACGATACTCCAGTTAGCTACCGAGATGGTAGTGGTTGGTATAGCCCCCGCAACTACGACGGCGGTTATGGTGGAGCTATGTCAATTCGTACTGCTTTGAAGTTGTCTCGTAACGTCCCTGTGATCAAGATTGGTAAGGCTATTGGCATGAACAAAGTTGTTGAGACATGCCGTACCTTAGGAATTATGAGTCCGATGGAACCAGTGACTTCTTTACCCCTTGGGGCAATTGGGGTGACGCCTTTGGAAATGGCTGGCGCTTATGCTACCTTTGCCAATTATGGCTGGCAGTCACCAACAACAGTAATTGTCCGCGTTACTGATAGTAGTGGTAATGTGTTGCTAGATAATACTCCCAAGCCCCAGCTAGTTTTGGAACCTTGGGCAGCGGCAGCTATTATTAATGTGATGCAATCAGTAATTACTGATGGTACTGGTAAAAATGCGGCTATTGGCCGTCCAGCAGCTGGTAAGACAGGAACAACTTCTTCAGAAAAAGATATTTGGTTTGTCGGTACTGTACCCCAGCTGACAACTGCTGTTTGGGTGGGTAGAGACGACAATAGACAATTAGCGACTGGTGCTACAGGCGGCACTATGGTAGCTCCTATCTGGCGAGACTTTATGCTGCAAGCACTTAAGAATCAGCCAGTAGAGTACTTCAAGCCACCATCTAAGTTTCCTCGTCCTAAAAAGTAGGAACTAGCAGCTAGAAATTGGGGATTAGGGACAAGTTAATTAAAAATCAGAAATTAAAAAATTTTAATTTTGTATTTTTCGTTTTTCATTTTCTAGCCTCTAGCCCCTAGCCTCTAGTTCTGTTTTTCCAGTTCTGCTTTCATCCGTTCTAGGGTGATATGCATTTGATCAAACATTTGTTGTGGTGTGACGCCAAACTGACTAAGCTGAGTTTTCAGCTGCTGGATAGTCATTTGCGCCATAAAATCTTCAGACAGTTCGAATCGCTTCATAAAAACGCGATAACGCTCCATCATCGCTTCCATTTGCTCAATAAACAGCTTCTTACCCTCTCGATCAAACTTGCCATAATTGCTGCCAAGTTTGATAAGCGCTTGATAATCTTCAAACAGCTGTTTTGCTTCCTGTTGAACTATCTCGGAGTCAAAGAATCCCATGTTGCTTCTGTACCCTATGAGTACTGATTACCAGTAGCTCACTTTGTCTTAAACTTTTGCCTCTAGGTCTATTTTAGTCTAGGGAACTAACCTAAAAAATAAGCTTCGGTTAAAGTACGGTTTTTTACCAAGATATCAACACTTGACGAATTTGTTAGTGGTTAGTGGTTAGTGGTTGTTAACCATGCCCAATTACCAATTACCCATTACCCATTACCCATTACCAATCCTCAGCTTCAATACAATAAATATTTAGATAGCAGCAATGCTAATTTTATCAAGGGTGTTTGCTACTATAGCTGTTTTGCGTGGTTGGTTGGATGAGGAAACAAAGATGTTGACTAAACGAAAAAGCCGAAGTGTTGCTGCAATTTTAGCTTTTGCTGGCACGTTAACAATTTCTGGTTTACATAAGTTTTATTTGGGACAGCCGTTGTGGGGCGTTTTATATGTGCTGCTGTCGTGGACGCCAATTCCGAAGGTAGCAAGCGCCATTGAAGGAGTTTGGTATTTAGCTCAAGATGAAGAAGCTTTTGATCAGAATTTTAATCAAGGTAAGTCTGTAGTTCGTTCTGTACACTCAGGAGCAAATCAAGTCGGGGCGGTTGCAGATGCTTTGCGTGAGTTAGATGCTTTACGTCAAGATGGATTAATTTCTGAATATGAATTTGAACAAAAACGCCGTCAATTGCTTGATCAAATTTCATAATTTGTTAGTGGTTGTACAGACGTGCCATGGCACGTCTGTACATTGGTTAGTAGTTGTTGGGCAATTTTAACTACTCAAGCACTATCTACTATCCACTAACCAGTATCCACAAAAATGCCATGAACCAAAACAGGTTGCCATTTACATTTAACTCTAGATTGCAAAAACTGCGTTCTAAACTGCTGAATGACCCCTACTACAGATTTCAGTCCATAGAAGAAATCGCGATCGCTGTATCTTTAGGCATACGTATAGACGTCAACCAGGCGAATGTAGATGATTGGTTGCGCCTACCAGGGTTGTCTATTCATCAGGCGCGATCGCTTGTAGAACTATCACGTACTGGTGTAAAATTCTACTGTATAGAAGATTTAGCTGCTGCTTTAAGTATATCGGTGCAGCGACTCAAGCCTTTAGAGGCGATTTTAAATTTTAGTTATTATGACGATGAATCTGTAGATAATATTACTTATACAATAAATCCTAATACAGCAACAGTTGAGAGTTTAGCAAAAATACCATTTATAGACTCATCCATTGCTCAAGCAGTCGTTGACAATCGCCAATCAGCTGGGCCCTATCGTAACTTAGTAGATTTCCAGCGACGCTTGAATCTCTCTGGTGACATCCTGGCCCAGCTGATGTATTATCTCAGGTTTTAAATGTTGATGGTTAGTTGTTGATTGTTGTTTGGAAATGACAGGGCAAAAGTTATTAGGTATTGGGCTTTAGAAACAACCAACCACCAACAAACAACTACCAACAAACAACAAGATTAAACAAACCCAATCCGATCAAAGGGCCAGAAGCGAAAAACTGCCCTACCGATGATATTTTGTCTAGGCAAGAAGCCCCAGTAACGGGAGTCATTACTATCGTTACGATTGTCTCCCATGACAAAAAACTCGTTTTCTGGGACTTGCACTTGTGTCAAGGGCTGAATTGGTGGTTCGGCAATATAGTTTTCTTGTAGGGGTTGTCCATTGATGTAAACCTTACCATCAGAAATTCCCACTGTTTGACCTGGTTCACCGATTACACGCTTAATGAAGGCTTGGTCTTTCGGATATCCTTTTTGTTGTAGTTTTTCCGGTGGCTGAAAAACAATGATGTCGCCCAAGTGTGGAGGATGAAAATAGTAAGAGATTTTTTCTACTACTAAGCGATCGCCTGTATGTAGAGTTGGCACCATTGAATCTGAGGGAATGTAGCGAGGTTCAGCAATAAAAGTCCGGATTAAGAATGCCAAAACTAAGGCAATAGCTATCAAACCGAAATTTTCCCGCACACTGTGCCATACTCCTGACGATGCAGAAGCATCTTTTGTATTACTTTTCTGAGAGGTCATATGAAGTTAGCTATTTTGTTCCAAAATTAGACGAACACTCTACTTATATTGACGCGAAATATATCTTTAATAAGCAATATTATCACTACCATAATCTGGCTCTTGATATTGCATCGCTTTGACATAATCGCCCAAGGCATAACAAGCTACTCTAAGACTGGCAAGGGTTTGTTCCTCACTACGACGGTCATTAAGAATCCTAGCTAGTTCCAAGCGCCTTTCATAGTAAGCAATTGCTTTGGCATAATCTCCCAAGGCTTCACAAGCTATTCCCAAGCTGCCTAAGCACTGTTCCTGAGAACGTTGATCTTGTATTTCTGTAGCTATTTTTAAACGTTCTTCATGATACATAATTGCATCAGCGTATTCTTCTAGAGTATAGCAAGCATTAGCTAAATTCTTAAGAACTTGAATTGCACTACGGTAATTATTTAGATATTTAGAAATTTTTATACACTGTTTGTAGTAATCGATCGCTTTTACGTAATCTCCCAGACTATAATAAGCGTTTCCGAGATTTTTTAATACTTGTTGTTCGCCCCAATTGTCTTGGAACTGCTTGATAATTAACAGACTTTGCTGCTGTAACTCTATTGTTTTTGATAGATCACCTAAAGCTTTATAGACTAATCCAAGATTATTCAGCGCTGCTATCTGGCTGCGTCCATCTTGTACTTGCTGTGCTAACTGCAAACACTCTTGTAAAGATTCAATTGCTTTTTGATTTTCACCCAGGTGACGATAAGCATTGCCCATATGGGAAAAACTTTGGATCTGCAACTGTAAGTCAGCTGTTTTTTTTGCTAGAGATAAACATTGCTGGGAGTAAGAAATTGTACCTTTGTAGTCACCTAAGTTATAAGCGATCAAGGCCAAACAACAAAAGACCTGTGCTTGTTTTTGACAATCTCCAGCTACTTGAAACAACGCCAAAGATTGTTGCAAAGATTTCATTGCCAAATGTAATTCACCAGCTTGCTGCTGCTGAACTCCAAGTTGTAGTAGCCTATATGCTTCCGATGCGTGTTCTCCTTGTTCCTGGAGAACTTGGATTTCTACTTGGGAACTGTCCTGAAATTCATGGGTAATTGTGTTATGTTTCCTTGCTTTGAGGTATGTTTCCGATATGTGCAAGGGGAGTGTATTTTTGGAGTTATGATTAAATCCGCCTTTCCACATCGACTTTTCCCTGATAATTTTGGTGATAAGTCTAGTGTTCCCAAAAGGTAGATTTTTCTTTACATGTTAGGTAATGGGTAATGGGTAATGGGTAATTGAACATCGTTAACAACCACTAACTACTAACTACTAACCACCAACCACTAACCACTAACATAATGAAAATTGACCATTGACAAATGACTATGGAAAGAGTGTTAGAACCTGAAGTGATGGATAGCCTCGAAGAGGCTATTGAGTATGATGCAATGGATTTTACTGAGGTAAATAGTGCTTTTGCTCAAGAAGCGATCGCTTTGGGGCCATCAGAGCAAGGTGTGGTATTGGATGCTGGTACTGGTACGGGTCGAATTCCAATTATAATGTGTCAAATACGACATAAGTGGCAAGTAATTGCAATTGACTTAGCTGCAAGTATGCTACAAATTGCTGCCCATCATGTTCAAGAAGCTGGTTTACAAGAGCAAATTCGCCTGGAATTGGTAGATGTTAAACACATGCCTTACGGAGATAGGCAATTTGATCTGGTTGTCTCAAATAGTCTTGTTCACCATTTACCAAATCCTTTGTCTTTTTTTCAAGAACTCAAGCGCGTGTTGAAACCCAATGGTGGCATTTTTATTCGTGATTTATTTCGACCTCGCGATCAAGCAACAATGAATGCTTTAGTTGACAGTATTGGTGCAGAATACAACGAGCATCAAAAAAAATTATTTCGTGATTCTCTGCACGCTGCTTTAACTATAGATGAAGTCAGGAATTTACTTGCTGAAGTGGGTTTGTCGGGAGTGGAAGTTTATCAATCGAGCGATCGCCACTGGACTGTTCAAAAACCTTGGAATTGTTAGAGATAAGTAGGTCGGTGTTGAAAATTGTCGTTATGACAAGGCAGGAGGCAGAGGGCAGCTATGCTGAAGGGAAGAGCTTTTTGGGCAACTTTACTTTCCGTTACATAGTTCGGTTTTTTTGCACCGTTCTACTTAGTCATAATGGGTAATTGGTAATGGTGAAAAACTAGCAATTAACTTATTACCAAGTCAATCTGTGTTTATCTGTGGTCGATTTATAAAATATAATTTTTGTTAATTTTTGTCATCGCTTCAATTCACATCAAACATAAATTAATTATCATTTACGGAATTCTTTGGCTTCATAGTAACGGCAACCCTCACACGGTCCGCTAGGATTGACAGCACAGCGTAAGTAACCAGAACGAGCATTATACCGACAGCTGATGTCGCCAATGAGATAACCTACTCCTTCTAAGTAATAGCGATCGCTTGGTTCTGGTCTAGAATCTACTGGAATTGGTTCTCTGGGAAAATTTCTCGCCACGCGTCTGAGGTGCGATCGCATTCTAGCCTGGGTTTTACGCATCAACCACAGGGAGAATAGAGATGGTAAGAAACCAATGGCAATTACCAAAAGTGTTCTAAACACCTTCTTGATACCTCTTGTGTGCGCTTTCCCTCTCTAGTGTTACATAGTTTAGTTCTTAGGGAGGGGTAAGGGATAAAGCGGCAAGGGAAATATTATATTTGCTTAACTCACTCAATACCTTTTTGCTATACTCTTATACTATTTTGGATTTTGGATTGGGAGTACACAAAGATAGAAGAGATCTATACACAAAATTACTTTAATAACACTAGTATTGTGATTTAGTGAACATAAATGTTTACTATTAATTTTTACGTAATTATCTAATTATTAGTAAGTAGTTGTGTGTGAGCAGAGAATCGAGCATTTTGTAAAGCTAAAACAGCACTTCGAGAATCCTGCACCCAGAATTGACGTCCAAAACGGACGAGATGGCGGGAAGTTCCAGACTGCACAATTCCGATTACTGGGACTTTTGCTTTTTCTTTATCCCCTGATTGCTCTTGTAAAATTGTTCGTAAGCGATGTTGTTCTTCAATCGTAGCTGCCTGTTGAACGCTTAATTCTACCATCACCATTTGTACAGTTTCTACTGCTTCTGCATCTTCAACAATAAATTGAGTTTGCTCATCTCTTCGGTCTACTTTACCCCAAATGATTAATCTAGAATCAACTTGCAGAAGTGAACTAATACGTTCGTAAGTTTTAGGAAATGCTACTGCTTCTGATTGAGAAGTTAAATCTTCTATTTGTAAGATTGCCATTGGATCACCTTTTTTGGTGATGACTTTTTTGACATTATTAAGCATTACTACTGCACATAAAGTAGATTCTTCTTTTTGTTCACCTAATTGAGAGAGATTAACTGGTGCTAGGACTCGTGCTGAACTGCGTATGGATTTGAGGGGATGATCTGAGACGTAAAAGCCTAATAATTCTTTTTCTTTACGTAACTTTTCTTGAGGGGGTAAATCAGGAACAGGTTTAGCTTTTGGGGCGTTATCAAAACTATTTTGTATTGTATTTTTATGAGTATTGCTAGCAAATCCGCCGCCTAATAAATCAAAGAGATTACCTTGTCCTGTAGCTCTATCTTTGGCGCGGGATTGGGCCCAGTCGTATACTAGAGGCAAGTCATGCAGTAACTGATTACGGTTGGAGTCAATTTTGTCAAAAGCTCCACAATAAATTAGTGATTCTAAAGTGCGACGGTTAACAGCACCCAAATCAACGCGATCGCAAAAATCAGACAATGACTTAAACTCACCTTTAGATTTTCTGGCTTCTAAAATAGCAGCGATCGCATTTTGTCCGACGTTCCGCACTGCCGACAATCCAAACAGAATTTTACCATCCAAAGGAGTAAAATCAACGCCAGAACGATTAATATCGGGTGGGTCGATCTGAATACCCATGTTTGTACAGGTAGCAATATATTTTTGCACCTTATCTGTGTCGTCACTGTTAGCTGTTAACAGCGCCGCCATATACTCTAAGGGATAATTAGCCTTTAAATATGCCGTTTGATAAGTTACATACCCGTAAGCTGTAGAGTGGGATTTATTGAAACAATTGGAAGCAACCAAACCGTTTTTAATCACAAAATTATGGTTTTGCTCTACTCCAATGTCATATACGTTCTGTGTACCCAATGATTTACGAGTGATAATTTTAACCATTTTCTCTAATATACTGAAATCTTGAGAATTAGTTAATTCTATAAAATTGTTTAAGTAAGTCGGCACAATTTGTCATTAGTAAGGGTTTGGTTCATTTTTTACTGTTCGTAAAATATATTATGTTTATTCCCACCGACTTACTCAGTGTGAAATACATATTAATCTAATTGTGAGTGTATGGCATGGGTAGGTGGGGAGATGGGGTGATGGGGTGTAGACGCGCTCTGCGCGGCTTCCCGTAGGGTAGGGGTGATGGGGAGGTGTGAGGAGTGTGTAGAGGCGCTCCTGGGCTTAAGTTAAGGGTGGAGTGTGAGGAGTAAAACACTTAACCATCAACCACCGACAACCAACCACTAACTACTAACTTTCAACTGAGCATAAATTGTCAAACTGTACTAAAATCAATGACTTGAGTCACAAAGGAAGCAATATGGCATCCATCCGCGAGTTGCATAAACAGCTAGTTAAAAAAGAACGTTCTGCCGTAGAAATTACTCAGGAAGCTTTAGACCGCATTCAAGCGCTAGAGCCAAAATTACACAGTTTCTTGTGTGTAACTGCCGAACGGGCATTGGAACAAGCGCGGGCAGTGGATGCTAAAATCGCCGCAGGCGAAGAAATTGGTTTATTGGCAGGTATTCCCATCGGCATTAAAGACAATATATGCACAAAGGGAATTAATACTACTTGTGCTTCCCGAATTTTAGAAAATTTTGTGCCGCCCTATGAGGCAACGGTAACACAAAAGTTGGCGGCAGCCGATGCAGTGATGGTGGGTAAAACCAATTTGGACGAGTTTGCGATGGGCGGTTCCACAGAAACCTCAGCCTATGGTCTCACTGCTAACCCTTGGGATTTATCGAGAGTTCCGGGTGGTTCTTCTGGTGGTTCGGCGGCGGCGGTAGCAGCAGGAGAATGTGTTATTTCTCTGGGTTCTGATACTGGGGGTTCGATTCGTCAACCAGCTTCTTTTTGTGGTGTGGTGGGGATCAAGCCAACCTACGGACTAGTTTCGCGTTATGGTTTGGTGGCGTTTGCTTCGTCTTTGGATCAAATTGGTCCGTTTGCTCGTTCTGTGGAAGATGCAGCGATATTGTTGCAAGCGATCGCAGGTTATGACCCAAAAGACTCTACCAGCTTAAAAGTTTCTATTCCCGATTACACCGCTGGCTTAAAACCGGATCTCAAACCCAGGGGACAACTGAGAATTGGCATTATTAAAGAAACTTTCGGCGAAGGTTTAGATTCCCAAGTTGAACAGGCTATTACCAAAGCACTTGATCAACTGCAAAATCTGGGTGCAGAAATTCATGTAGTTTCCTGTCCCCGCTTTCGTTATGGTTTGCCTAGCTACTACATTATCGCCCCTTCAGAAGCTTCAGCAAATTTGGCTCGTTATGATGGTGTCAAGTATGGTTATCGTGCTGAGGAAGCAGAAAATTTGATGGAGATGTACACCCGTACTCGTGCTAGTGGTTTCGGTGCAGAAGTCAAACGTCGGATTATGCTAGGAACCTATGCTCTTTCAGCAGGATACTACGATGCCTATTATTTGAAAGCCCAAAAGGTACGCACCCTGATTAAAGAAGATTTTGAAAGAGCTTTTGAACAAGTTCATGTCTTAGCCTGTCCTACCGCCCCCACTACAGCATTCAAAGCGGGAGAAAAAACTGCTGATCCTCTAAGTATGTATTTAGTTGACTTAATGACTATTCCTGTGAATCTAGCAGGTTTACCAGGTATAAGTGTACCCTGTGGCTTTGATGACAATGGACTACCGATTGGTTTGCAGTTGATTGGTAGACCCCTACGAGAAGATCAACTGTTTCAAGTGGCTTATGCTTATGAACAATCTACTCCATGGCACTTGCGTACGCCGCAAGTATAGTTATTAGTCAATGGTCAATGGTCAATGGTCAATGGCAAAAACTATTGACTATTGACTGATTCAGGGGTAAAAGTTACTGTCTTTATCCTTCCTGGATCTCCTAGAGGTTTTTGTTCACTTTTATTAGCAGAAACTAATACAGCACCTGCATTACCAGAACGTATAGTCAATTCCTTCTTTGCTGTCCAAGTTTTTCGCTCTCCTTTACTTAAAGTCCCCTGAAACATAGTTTTACCATCTGCTTTGACTCGTACCCATGATTCCCCTTGTAGTTCGACTGTCACTTCAACTGGAGAAGTTGCTGGGGTGGAAGGAGATGTTTCTGGTGAGGGAGTTGTAGCCACTGGGGCGGTAAATGGGGACAATGTTGGTGACGAAGCTATAGGTGGAGATACTGTTGTTTGGGTGGAAGCTTTGGGTTTTTGTTCCTGAGCAACAGAATCGGCTGGAGTTTTGGGATTGAGGCGAAAAAACAATATAAAAGAAGCAACCGTTAATAATACTGCATAAGGAACAGCAAGAGGGATATGTATACTTGAGTTTTTTTGTGGTTTCTTGCCATCATTTTCAGAATCGAGAAGGAAAAAGTTGATTGCAAAATTTTTGGCTAATGATACACCATCAAGTCCAAGTGCATCACCGTAGCGCCGGATAAATCCTTGTACAAAAATTGGCTCTGGTAAATCTTCATATCGACCTTCTTCCAATGCTTCTAAAAATGCCTGTCTGATCAGGGTTTGAGCAGTTATTTGTTCTATACGCAGGGATTTGTCTTCGCGTATCTGTCGTAAATATGCTCCGATTTCCTTGAGTTGCTCTTGTTGCGCCTCATTGAACGACGTCACTGTCATCTCCCAAAATCTACTGATAATCTACTATTTTTTATTTATTAAACTTTTCAATAATAAATTTTTTGATAAACAATGTTAACTGTCAAATACTACAATTACATATTCTAGTGATTATATTGTATACATAAATACTGGCATTTGAAAAAATAAGCTGCAACATAAAATACAATTGTTAACCTATTTATTAGTTTGGGTTGGAATTATTTAGTACAACAGCTAAAGATTTCACTTAGTCAAATATTTATCTACGGTCATTCTTTGGCAGGTGCGATCGCGATTGATCTAGCTATTAAACAGCCAAATGCAGCTGGATTGATTGTAGAAAGCTCTTTTACCTCAATTCAGCAAGTAGTAGTATACAGGAACATTTTTCGGATGCTTCCTGTCGATTTAATTCTGACACAGCGATTTGATTCAATCCAAAAAGTACCTCAATTAAAAATGCCTGTTTTATTCATTCATGGTGTCAGCGATATAACTATCCCCGCTTTCATGAGTGAAGAACTATATATTACTGCTTCTGAACCCAAAAAATTACTTCTGGTTCCCGGTGCTGGGCATAATTAACGTAGCAGAAGTAGCTTCTGTGGAATACAAATACATCCAAGCAGTACTTTTTTTATGCAACAAGCTGTGTCAGGGAGAGGATAAAGTCATTGAATAAGCCAGAGGGTAAAAGAGTTAAAGAACTTGTTTGACAGTAAGTATTATATTTAACTTTTGTATCAGCAAATTTTCTTATACAAATTTTTGAAAAGGGACTGCCGAAATAATTTGTTATTGTCTGGGAAACAGGACTAAATTGATAGTTAAAAATCCGGATATCTGAGCGTAAAGTTAGAAGAAACAATACAGGTATTAATTTAGTTAAAAAAGACTTCTAGTGATGGTTACTACACCTGTGTACTTCTTACAAATTTTGGGTAATCCCAGTATTGAAATTTCTCAAGATGAATTGCGATCGCTTTTAGGAGAAATAGAAGCAGAACTGCATAATTCTCAAGTTTATCGTCGTGCTTTAGCTACTATACAAAAACTACTTGGTGACTCCGCCGAGCAAGGCAAGATGTTGTTAAAAGCTGTGGGCAGAGAAGCGATTGGTTTAGCATTTCGACAATTAACTCAACATTATCAAAAAGAGGAAAACCCTGTTGAAAAACAGACACATAATCAACCACAAACAGAGACTGCTGATCTCACACAACAAACACAACAAGATAATAGCAATAACTTATCAAAATATTTAACAAGCGTAAAATTTCATACTAAAGAAAGCCAAGAAAATACTAAAGAAGAAAATTTATCATCTCAGCCTAACCTAGTAGCAAATATAGCCAATCAGGATAATCTGACAGCAGTAAAAACACCTTTAGAATCGCTCAAAAATAAAATAGCTTCCAAACAAGAGCTAACAAAGCAATCCGTAGACGAACGACGTACAGAAAGTCTACGTCAAATTGGACAACAACTCCGCCAAGCTCGTGAATCTAGAGGTCTTTCTCTGGAACAACTCTGCGTTTACACTTACATCTCAGCTAATCAAATGGAAGCGATAGAAAATGGCAACTGGGAGTTACTGCCAGAAGATGTTTTTGTACGTGGTTTTATCCGTTTAATGGGAAATGCTCTAGGATTTAATGGCACAGCTTTAGCTGCTTCCTTACCAGCACCAGAACCAACAAAATCCGTTTTACCTTCTTGGGGTGAGTCGAAAAAAACCTCTAAAGGAGTTGGCTTTGAAATTCGCCCCATGCATTTATATGTAGGCTATACAGCCCTTGTTGCTAGTGCTATCGGTGGATTATCATATGTTTCACAACAAGGAGAGACTAGCAGACTGGTAAATCAAAATGCAGTTACTCCTACTCCTGGCTCTTCTTCTGTTTCAGAGTCATTAAAGCATCATGAGTCTGGAACTACACCGGGAATCAAGTCTACTAGTGTTGGTGTAACTGTCGGGCCAGATATTTCACCACCAGAAGCGTTGTAGGAGTGCTGGAGGTGGGGTGATGGGGTGATGGGTGTGAGGGGTAAAACACTAACTACTAACAACCAACAACCAACCAAAACACTTACTCCTCTGCCAAGATACTGTAAATTTCGCGTTTGGCTCGACTGAGGATTTCACGTACTCTGTTGATGTGATCTTTGTTGCCACTACGAGCAACTTGCATTACTACTCTACCTAAATCAGCGATCGCGTTTCCCAATTCTAGCCACTGTGTTTGTCATCGTACGCCAGTCGCTTATGGAGTCCCAAGTCCCCCATAAGCGACTGGTACAGTTGACGCAAGACTTAAAGTCACCTAGTGCAACTCAGCTTCTGACTGTGTACGCAGTTCGTGATGGTTACTAATTAAATATCCGCAATGCGACTGAAATCATTGAGAGAAAGGTAAAAAATCCGATCGCATCCAAAGTTGTAGTCAACAACGGGCCGCTAATCAAGGCAGGATCGAGATTTAATCGTTTCAAAGTCATCGGTAGTACTGTCCCCAAAGTAGCTGCTACAAATACATTGACGGCCATAACCGTAGCTGCTACAATCGACACCCAGCGTTCGGGGGCGGGTGACCAAATTAACGAGAGTGTACCCAAGGTGATCGCTAAAGCAAGTGCTGTCCCAAAACCAGCGAGAATTTCCTTACGGAGAATTTTCATTGTATCCATTGGTGTTACTTCACCAACACCCAAACCCCGTACTGTCACAGATAAAGCTTGAATAGCAACATTACCACTAGTGTTTGACAATATTGGCATGATCACCGCTAGTACCGGCACAACAGAAATAACTCCCTGAAAAGGGGCGATCGCACTAGCTGCGCCTATATATAAACCAATATTTCCTAATAGCCAAGGTAAGCGCTTTCTGATCGTGATTTGGGGAGGAGACAAAGCTGCTTCATCACCACTCACCCCTGCCAGTTTTTGAATATCTTCTGTGGCTTCTTCTTCGATAATATCGACTACATCGTCAATAGTGATGATCCCCACTAATCGGTCTTCCCGATCAACTACAGGTAAAGCGATTAAATCGTAGCGCTTCATGACCCGGGCGACTTCCTCTTGGGGCGTTTCTGTTTTGACTTTGACAACGCGATCGCCAGCAATATCTCGAATCAAAACATCAGGAAAAGTAAACAACAATTGTCGCAGAGAGACAACACTCACTAGCTTCCGATTGTCATCTGTAACGTAGGCGTAGTAAATCGTTTCTTTGTCTTCGTCTTGACGACGAATTTTGCTCAAGGCTTCACCTACAGTCAATCCCTCCCGCAAGCGTACATATTCTGTGGTCATTACCCTACCAGCAGTGCCTTCAGGATAGCCAAGAATTGTTGCTGTTACTTGTCTTTGTTCCGGACTAAGTTGTTGCAATAAGCGTTTAACGACCTTTGCGGGTAACTCATCAAATAATTCTGCCCGGTCATCGGGACTCATATTCTCAACAATTTGTACAACCTGCACATCATGCAGAGAATTAATTAATTCTTCTTGCACGTCTGGAGGTAGATATTCAAAAACGTCTGTGGCTTGATGTTTGTTGAGTAGACGAAATGCGATCGCCCTTTGTTTGCTGGGCAATTGTGTAATGTACTCCCCCACATCAACGGCTTGTAAGCGATTTAAATCCCATTTGAGCTGGTTTAAGTCAGCAACGTCAATGACACAATTGCGAACGTCCTGTACAAGCATTTATTCATAACCTCCCAATAGTCTCCCCCGCGCTGGGAGACAAGCTCGCCAGCTTAGAGGAGGATAGTACTACCGTCTTGTGGACTTTGGTCCATAAAATCTTAGGAACTCAACATTGATAACCAATCAAGGCATCGCTAAGTCATTGTAATAACTTGGAATCATTTAGATGATCCGGCGGATGCCAAGTGTGAAAGCGGATATTCCGTGATGTTGCACACAAGCTATCCACTTAGCTACCCTGATTTTTTTGATTACTTTGAGTAGATTCTACTACTGCTAGCAATTGTGTCAAGCTTCTTTGAGGATTAATTTTTAAACTTCATAAAGTTAAAATAATTACTACTTGACAATTAGTCATTATTTCAAGATATTTTGTAGGCATTACAGACAGAAATTAAGCAATCATACTGCTACTGCTTGTTTGGCTAATGATAATTGTTACTATTGTCAGTCTGCGATCTAGTAGTCATCCACTAACAGAATTTTAAATTTTGGAACCACTGCGTTCTCACAAACCCCCAAGGACGCACTAGTTCGCCTTGCTGTACCCTACCTGAAGTCTATGAGCACGTCTACACGACTTCGTCCCTATATTGGGCAACACCGGATTATTTAGCCAATTTAAAAAGATAATCACAAGATTGATGTAGCCCAATACTAAAAAAACACAGAAAACTCTTAACATTAATTGTTGCTGGCAAAAAAGGTGTCCTTTGGTTGTAATTAACACCCTAACTCGCCAATAAGTTTATTTCTTGGCGCTTAAGTTTACCATCAGCATATAACTCTAAGGGTACTAGTTCTACCTTGCCATTAATTTTAACTTGAGAGTAAACAATTTTTACTAATGGTGATTGATTTTCGTTGTAACGTACACACATAATTCCTCATTGCTAAAAACTTATAATAAATTTATCTGTTTATCATTTTTTGATTTTTCTAATATTTCCTATCAAAACTATTTTGTGCTACAATAACTACTAATTAAAATTAGAACATTAGACAGTAAAATTAGTTATTTTTTTATCAAAATTAGTATGATAATTACAGATAATTATTAACAAAATAGACAAAATCCAATGTTGATTTTTTATTCTTCGTTTGTCTATTTTCCCCAATATTTAGGACATAGCCTCTCATGCCTATGTTGAATTAGCTCTTCACAAGAGATAATAAATCAACCCCTGAACTGAGACTGTAATCCTATTGCCCATTACAGAAACATTTCTAACTTGGTTGACATACTTAAAATACAAAGTCACAGGGTTACTTTCCGGAATCTACTCTCTAGTCCAATCATGAAAAAAGCTTTTCAAGTGCAAGATCGTCTAGAGTATTATTATCAGCAAATCAAGACAATCATCCTAGCACGGCAAAATCCAATTACTGGTCTACTGCCTGCAAGTATAGCAATCACAGCTCACGGTGATTACACTGATGCTTGGGTACGTGATAATGTTTACAGTATTTTGGCAGTTTGGGGGTTAGCGTTAGCATACCGCAAGGTTGATGAAGACAAAGGACGCACCTATGAATTGGAACATAGTGTTGTCAAGTTGATGCGGGGTTTGTTGTTTGCGATGATGCGCCAAGCGCACAAAGTCGAAAAATTTAAACATACTCAGTCACCCTTAGATGCTTTACATGCCAAATACAACACGGCTACGGGAGATATTGTTGTTGGTGATGAAGAATGGGGACACTTGCAACTAGATGCGACATCAATATTTGTGCTGATGCTAGCACAAATGACTTCTTCAGGATTGCAAATAATTTTTACTCTGGATGAAGTCAACTTTGTGCAAAATTTGGTTTACTACATTGGCAGGGCTTATCGCACACCAGATTATGGAATTTGGGAAAGAGGTAATAAAATTAATCATGGCAATGCAGAGTTAAATGCTAGTTCCATTGGCATGGCAAAAGCTGCTTTAGAAGCAATCGATGGACTAGATTTATTTGGTGTACGTGGTAGTCAAGCATCAGTAATTCATGTATTGCCAGATGAAATTGCCCGTGCCAGAATTACTTTGGAATCTTTATTACCAAGAGAATCAGCTTCTAAAGAAATAGATGCGGCACTTTTGAGTGTGATTAGTTTCCCAGCGTTTGCAGTTGAAGATGCACATCTACGCGATCGCACTCGCAAGGAGATTATGACAAAACTAGAAGGTAAATACGGCTGCAAACGGTTTTTACGCGACGGACACCAAACAGTTTTGGAAGACACTAAGCGTTTGCACTATGAACCGTGGGAACTCAAACAATTTGAAAATATTGAATGTGAATGGCCACTATTTTTCACTTACTTATTTCTCGATGGGCTATTTTGCGGCAATCAAGAACAAGCTAAATATTACCAAGAACGTTTAGAGTTTCTACTTGTAGAAAGGGATGGTTTAGGTTTATTACCAGAACTTTATTATGTACCAGCAGAATTTGTAGAAGCAGAAAAAAAAGCACCATCAACTCAGCCTCGTTTACCTAATGAAAATGTCCCTTTAGTATGGGCACAGAGTCTATATTATCTGGCTCAAATGCTCAGTGAAGGATTAATTGCTGTGGGTGATATAGATCCCTTGGGACGACACTTACGCATGGATAAACACCGAGAACCTCTGGTGCAAATCGCTTTATTAGCAGAAGATGAAGATTTACAAGCAGAATTAGAAGTTCACGGGATTGAAACCCAAACACCTAAGCAAGTAGAACCAATTCAAGTCCGCCAAGCTGATGATTTTATCAATATTTATGCCCAAATCGGACGTAGCGACAAACTTGGTTTAACAGGACGTCCACCCCGTCGTCCTCGCAGTTTAACTACTTCTAGAATATTTCGTATTGGTAACGAAACAGTTGTATTTTTACCCTCATTTCTGGACTTTCAACAGTTTTACATAACACTGGATTACCATTTTTTGGTAGCGCACTTACGCAGTGAACTTGGTTATATTCAAAAGTATTGGAGTGATTTAGGGCGTCCGATTTTAACTTTAATGTTGACGCGCACCATGCTAGAAACAGGTTCCGAAGCATTACTTAACTTAATGCAAGAACTCAAAGATGGTATTTGTAACGGCGTACGGGTAAAACTAGGACGATTGAATCAGCTGATGTTAACAGCAGCGATCGAACGAATTGATTTTCTCCCAGAGTTTAAATTTACCCTGTCTTCTGTCAAAGATGCTAAACCTCGCTGCGTCTATTTAGCACTACATCCCGATAAAAATTGGCCTTTGGGACATACTCAAGAATTTCAAGTAGAATGTGAAACCAACTTTGGATTACTGCTAAGTTACTTGCGTTCCTCAGAAAATATTTATGAACAAATAGAGTTATTGCAGACACTGACGCGTTTGCAAGGGCTAGAATTTGATACAGGTTTTGGTGGCCCAGGAAATCCCGTCACAGTAGGGGATTTACTTGATGAAGTTTACACTAAAGCCGCAGAATTAGGAATTTGGGCCGTTGTACGACGTGCAGCAGGGCTGCGGCAAATGGCGTATATTGCTTTATCAGACGTAGTTACAAGTATCATCGTCCGGGGTAAACAAATTGCAGTGGGTAAAGCTTACAGTGAAGCGTCGTTGATCACTGGACCCCTCTCCCACAACGAAATAGTCGAGAAAATCAACCATTTTTGTCGCGAAGATATACGCGATCGCGTTTTAACTCAAGAAATCCTTATTTATTTGAGTACCTTAATCAAATCAGAACCAGAGTTGTTTAAAGGACTACTCACCCTCAGAGTCGGTTATCTGATTTTGTTGCTTACCAGTGAACTGGCGCAGGAGTTGAAAGTGACTCAAGATGAAGCATACGAAACCCTGATGCAACTTTCACCCTTTGAAGTCAAAACCCGGCTACGCCAGGTATTAGCTGAATACGCTGGTATGAGTAAACTATTACGCCAGCAAGAGTCTTTACACGTCAAACAGAAAGAAAGTGATATTGACTGGGTAGTACAACCAGGAATTGTTGACGATATCGAAGTACAACCAGGTGGTTGGCGACGGTTCCGCCAAGCCGAAGGCGCAACCGGACGTGTACCTCAAGACTTTTACAAACAAGTTTGGTTGTTAATGCACCATTGCAAAGGTTTGGTGATTGGCGATAAACTAGAGCGTCGCAACCGCTTAGAAAGTGAAGAAATCATCTCGGAGATGACAGCCGGGGAAAAGAACTTTGCTCTGCAAGTAGAGCATCTGTTAAATAAAATAGAGGCTCCTGAATATCGCCAAGTTAATATCGAAACATTAATGGAATTAGCAGCGATCGCATCCAAAAACCCCGATTTGCAAATCGAAGAATATATTGTCTTAGATGTATTAATCGGTCACGCTGTGAGATTAGCATGGTTAGATGAACACCCAGAAAGAGGCGATCGCTATGATGAAGACAAAGGTAGTGCGTGGCGATCATTTTACAATACTTCTCCCAGAGAGTGTGCTAGTTACGTGGTGAAGGCGTTTAGGTTCTTAACAGAATTTGTGCAGGAGTTGTAAATGCAAAGGAACGCCGAGGAAAACTCACCCTCTGCGTTTCAAGACTATTAATTATTTTTACATTAACTCTAACTCTTTCAACGTGGGCAAAAATCCCAACAAATTTTGCACAATTACTAAGCTTTTCACCTTCGTGTCTTTGTGTCTTAGTGGTTCACTTATTTCTCAGTTCCGGATGACTGAATATTTTATAGAAAGGGTAAAATAGCACTGAGATAATATAAATCTTAAAAGACGCAAATTCAAAATCTGCCTAGGAAGCAAAAGAATTAGTATTCCTGCTATTAGCTAATCCAAAATACCGACAGCAAAAACGGTAGAAGATTTTCATCCTCTACCGTTTTCAATTTAAATTTTAGATTCAACCCAAAATCTCACTCAACTCCAGGCGTCATCAATTCGCGGCGCTGTTCGCCTCTGACCGCAATATTACCGCTCTCATCGACATCAACAATGGCAGTATCGCCTTCTTTGATGCGACCAGACAGGATCTCTTCTGCGAGGCTGTCTTCTAGTAAGCGCATAATAGCTCGACGTAGAGGTCTTGCACCATAACTTGGGTTGTAACCCTCTTGTAACAGGCGCTCTTTGAAGCGATCGCTCACTTCGAGATTGATTCCTTTCTCGGTAAGGCGACCAAATACTTCTCGAAGCATAATGTCGGCAATTTGCATTACCTCTTCCTTGTTCAGTTGACGGAAGACGATAATTTCATCCAGACGGTTGAGGAATTCTGGACGGAAGTAGTTCTTGAGTTCTTCGTTGACCAAGAACTTAATGCGGTTGTACTGAGATTCGCTTTGGTCTTCGGCAAACTCGAAGCCGATACCGCCGCCACCTTTTTCAATTACCTTGGAACCGATGTTAGAAGTCAAAATCAGCAAGGTGTTCTTGAAGTCTACGGTGCGACCTTTGGCATCAGTTAAACGACCGTCTTCCAAAATTTGCAGCAGCATGTTGAAGACATCGGGGTGCGCTTTTTCAATTTCGTCAAATAGCACCACGGTGTAAGGACGACGGCGTACTGCTTCGGTGAGCTGACCACCTTCGTTGTAACCAACATAGCCTGGAGGTGAACCGATTAACTTGGAGACAGTATGACGTTCCATGTATTCGGACATATCCAGGCGGATCATCGCTTCTTCCGAACCGAAGAAGTAAGATGCCAATGCTTTTGCCAACTCGGTCTTACCGACACCGGTAGGTCCAGAGAAGACAAAGCTAGCAATGGGTCGGTTGGGGTTCTTTAAGCCGACACGAGCGCGACGAATTGCCCGCGAAACAGCCTTCACAGCATCTTCTTGACCGATTAGGCGCTGATGCAAGGTGTCTTCCATGTGCAGCAGCTTTTCGGACTCAGACTCGGTGAGTTTGTTGACTGGTACACCTGTCCAGGAAGCGACAATGTGGGCAATGTCTTCTTCTGTAACTACTGGTTCTTCACCCTCTGCGCGGCCAGTACCAGTTTTGCTTTGAGCGATCGCGCGAATTTCGGCTTTGATTTCCATTTCGCGATCACGCAGTTCTCCGGCTCGATCAAAGTCTTGAGCGCGAACTGCATCATCTTTTTCTTTTAAGATCTGTCGCAGTTCTCTGTCTAACTCTTTGGCTGCGGGTGGCAGTTGGGAGTTAATCAGACGGACTCGGGAACCAGCTTCATCGATTAAGTCGATGGCTTTATCTGGCAAGTAGCGATCGCTAATGTAACGGTCAGACAATTTTGCCGCCGCAATCAAAGCTTCGTCAGAAATCTTCAGCTTGTGGTGTTGTTCGTAGCGGTCACGCAGACCACGTAAAATTTCAATTGTCTCATCAACTGAGGGCTCACCGACCATTACTGGTTGGAAACGGCGTTCTAAGGCTGCATCTCGCTCTATGTGCTTGCGGTATTCATCTAAGGTGGTAGCACCAATACATTGCAATTCACCTCTTGCTAAAGCTGGCTTGAGGATATTTGCCGCATCAATTGCACCTTCTGCCGCACCTGCACCAATTAGGGTGTGTACTTCGTCGATGACTAAAATGACATTTCCAGCCTGGCGAATCTCATCCATGATCTTCTTCAGGCGCTCTTCAAATTCACCCCGGTACTTTGTACCTGCTACGAGTAAACCGATATCCAAGGTGACTACGCGCTTGTCTTCCAGAATGTCGGGGACATCTTTATTGGCAATGCGCTGCGCCAAACCTTCGGCGATCGCGGTTTTACCAACCCCTGGTTCCCCAATCAAGACTGGATTATTTTTGGTGCGGCGACCCAGGATTTGAATCACCCGCTCAATTTCCTTGGCACGTCCCACCACTGGATCCAGCTTGCCGTCCAATGCCATTTGGGTCAAATTCGAGCCAAACTCATCCAAGGTCGGGGTTTTGTTGCCGCGTGATGGACCTCCTTGTGTAACCTCAGCAGTTTCTCCCAGCATCCGGATTACTTGAGTTCTTACCTTAGAAAGATCCACACCCACATTCTCTAGCACTCTGGCTGCTACACCTTCCCCTTCTCGGATCAGGCCCAACAGCAGATGCTCGGTGCCAATGTAGTTATGCCCTAATTGGCGCGCTTCTTCCAAGGATAGTTCCAGAACTCGCTTTGCCCGTGGCGTAAACGGAATTTCCACTGCTACAAAGCCTGAACCCCGGCCTATGATTTTTTCTACTTCAATCCGAGCGTCTTTGAGATTGACGCCCATGGATTTCAGCACCTTAGCCGCCACTCCGGTACCTTCTCCAATCAGACCCAGGAGGATCTGCTCGGTACCAACGAAATTGTGTCCCAGGCGGCGTGCCTCTTCCTGGGCCAACATGATTACCTTAATGGCTTTTTCTGTGAAGCGTTCAAACATGGCATTTTTCCCATCACCTGCGTCGTGCCGGTACGCTGATTTTAGCACAGCCAAACCGATAGAATGTCTGTATAAAGAAATAGACATCCAATTCGGGATCACCCAGCTTTGGTGGGAATTGTTAACTTTTTATTACTTTTTATTGAGTGTGTATTGAGGAGTTTGAATTTACTGTCTTTGAAGAGATTGACAACCAAGAAAGAGTTGGGTTTGCAATGTTTTTAATGCCAATCCCAAAGAATGATATATATCATATTTTTGTATAATTGTCAATTTGCTATTGGACATTATGAAAATTTTTTATAGGTAATAAAAACCATATACAGTTAAAATTTTTTATAAAAAATAAATTTTTAGGGATAGGGGATCAGGGATTGGCAGGGGGACAAGGAGGACAAGGAGGATAAGGGAGAGTATGAGGAGTGTGAGGAGTATGGGGAGTGTGAGGAGAATAAATAGTGACAAATGACCAACAACCAACCACCAACCACTAACAAACAACCACTAACAATCAACTATAGACCAATTGTATAGATTGAGGCGATCGCTCATTTTGATACGTAGCTTTTCCAAAGTATCTTGAAATTCTGGATATTGGATATTTCCTAACCACAAAATCAAGGCATCTTCATCGTTATTTTTATAGTAACGCCGTCGCTGTCCTGCTGTTTTAAAGCCAAATTTTTGATACAGAGAAATTGCAGCTTTGTTAGAAACTCGGACTTCTAGGGTAGCTCTTTCTAAACCCAGTTCATAAGCAGTCTTAAGCAAAAAATAAAGAATAGCCTGTCCTAAGCCTTGACGTTGATATTGGGGATGAACCGCCAAAATAGTAATGTGGGCTTCTTCTAAAATTGACCAAAAACAACCCATAGCCAGCAGTTTTACCTTAGATAAAGGTGCAAATAAACCGAGTAAAACGCTGTTAGGACTATCTAACTCTCGTTTATAGGCATCCAGCGTCCAAAGACCACTAAAACAAGCCTGATCTAGTTCTACAACCGCACCTAAATCATCTGTTGTTATTGATTTCAGTTCTAATTGGTCATTGATCATTGATTAGTAGTTAGTGGTTCGTTGTTGATTGTTGTTTGTTGATTGTTGATTGTTGGTGATTGGTGGTTGTTAACCATACCCATTCCCAATTACCCATTACCCATTACCCATTACCCATTACCCATTACCCATTACCCATTACCCATTCCCAATTACTAAATCAATCCCGGAAGACAGGGGCGAAAAAGCACGTTATTCGGTAAACTGGGAATCGGCATATGCGCTCATCGCTTGTAATTAGTACGAAGGACAACTCTTAATAGTTATGGTATCGACTCACCCTGCCGGGGTTCAACTTTCTGGTAGACAGTATTTACCGCAAACGGGTAATAACAACATTAATATTTCACCCAATCAAGAAATTTTACCACTGACTGCGAAAGTGAATAATCAAGACCACCTAGAAATAGGGGGTTGTGATGTGACAACTCTTGTGCAGCAGTTTGGTTCACCTTTATACATTTTGGATGAAGAAACCCTGCGAACAGCTTGCCGCCAGTACCGGGAAAGTTTCCAGCGCTATTACAAGGGTGAATCTCAAGTATTATATGCCTCCAAAGCCTGGAGTTGTTTAGCAGTCTGTGCGATCGCTGCCTCAGAAGGCTTAGGAATTGATGTCGCATCAGGAGGCGAACTCTACACAGCCCTAAATGCGGGTGTGAGTCCTGATAAAATTTACTTCCACGGTAACAATAAATCTCGTGAAGAATTGCGTTACGCGATTGAGTCTGGCATTACCATTATGGCGGACAATTGGCGTGATTTGCAGCAAAGCGTGGAGTTAGCAGGAGCGCAACAGCCCGTCCGTATTATGTTGCGGGTGACACCTGGTATCGATTGTCATACTCATGAATACATTCGTACAGGACATTTAGATAATAAGTTTGGTTTTGATCCAGGAGATTTGGATGAGGTATTCGCTTTTGTAAGTAAACAACAAGCCCTGAATTGCGTGGGGGTACATGCCCATATCGGTTCTCAGATTTTTGAGCGCCAACCACATCAAGACTTGGCGGCGCTGATGGTGCAGTGGTTAACTAAAGCTGCTAGCTACGGTTTAAATCTTACCAATTTAAATGTCGGTGGTGGCTTAGGGGTTAAGTATACAGAATCAGATGATCCCCCTAGCATTGAAGAGTGGGTAAAACCAATTTGTGAAGTAATTCAACAAGCCTGTGCAGCACAAAACTTGCCTTTGCCGAAATTACTTTGCGAACCAGGGCGATCGCTAATTGCCACAGCTTGCGTCACAGCTTACACTATAGGTTCTTCTAAAGTTATTCCCGGTATTCGTACTTACATAGCAGTTGACGGTGGTATGTCCGACAATCCCCGTCCGATTACCTACCAGTCAGTGTATCGTACTGTAGTTGCTAACCGCATGTCTGCTTCCTTGACACAAACAGCCACAATTGCTGGTAAACATTGTGAATCAGGGGATATTTTGATCAAGGATGCCCAACTACCTAAGACTGAATCTGGAGATATTCTCGTAGTTATGGCAACCGGTGCTTACAATTACAGTATGGCATCTAATTACAACCGCCTGCCCAAATCAGCTGCTGTTGTAGTAGCCAATGGCGAAGCAAATTTGATTTTGCAACGCGAAACTTATCAGGATTTGATTCGACAGGACTGCCTACCAGAAAGACTTAAGAAGAATGAAGGATAAAGGCTGAAGGATGAAGGATGAAAACTCAAGGCTGAAGGATGAAGGATGAAGAATAAAAATAAGAATTTAGATTTTATAGTTCATACTTTATATTTCACACTTGATACTTCATACCTCACACTTCATACTTTACACTTGATACTTCACACTTCATACTTCATAGTTTCACCCCAGATGTCATGGGAGATTGGTGGAAGCAATGGCTGATAAACCAAGGTTGGTCTCAGCCTTTGCTGCTTGAGACTCTGGATATTGTTTTAGTACTGGCGCTGACGTACATGATACTAATTATTATCAGTGAGCGCCGGACACTGTGGATGGTGCGAGGTTTTATTATTTTGATGCTGGCATCAGCCATCAGTGGGAGGTTACAGCTACAATTGCTAAATTTTGTACTAGAAAAGTTAGTGATTGGCTGTGCTGTCGCAATGGCAGTTGCTCTGCAATCAGAGTTTCGGCGATTTTTGGAACAATTAGGACGTGGTGAATTCTGGCAATTATTTCAACCGTCCCGTCTAGCAGTTCCTAAATCTGATAGTGTAATTGATGAAATAGTCGAAGCAGTCAGAGAACTGTCGAAAAATCGGATAGGTGCGCTACTAATTTTGGAAACGACTGGCCCTATTGATGAACGGGATTTTTCTGTACCAGGAGTAAAACTGAACGCTGAAGTGTCCAAAGAGCTAATACAAACAATTTTTCAACCGAAAACTCTCTTACACGATGGTGCTACATTGATACGAGGTTCTCGGATCGTGGCATCTGGTATAATTTTACCGCTTTCGGGACGTACAGCTTCGCGCCAGTTGGGAACACGCCACCGGGCGGCGATGGGAATAACTGAGCGGGTCGAGAATTGCATTTGTGTCGTTGTATCTGAAGAAACAGGTTCTATTTCTTTAGCGGAAAAGGGAACTCTAAATAGACCACTGACGATTACGAAGCTGAAAGAGTCTCTAGAAGCGAGATTTTCCCCAACTGTGGATCGGGAGGCTGTTGCTCCTGGTTTGATCAGTTTAGGTCGTCAGATTCGTAGTCAGGCCTTAGCATTGGTTTCACGTTTACTCGGATTACCATCGACCGCATTGCGAGACAAAAAATGACAGCACAACAAACTGAACTGCAATATCTGCCTCCTGACTTAAAACGAGAACTACTGCCCAAGCACGTTGCGGTGATTATGGATGGCAATGGTCGATGGGCAAAGCATCAAGGGCTACCCCGAATCATGGGTCATAAAGCTGGTGTTGATGCCTTAAAAGATTTACTTCGTTGTTGTAAGGATTGGGGGATCGAAGCCCTGACGGCTTATGCGTTTTCTACAGAAAATTGGGGAAGACCGCACGAAGAAGTAGATTTTTTGATGACTCTATTTCAGCGAGTTTTGCGTCAAGAACTGCGGGAAATGGTGGAAGAGAATGTGCAAATTCGGTTTGTGGGTAACTTGAGCAGCTTACCGCGATCGCTACAAGCAGAAATTAGCCGTGCGATGGAAGAAACGAAAGTGAATCGTGGAATCAAGTTTACAATCGCTACTAATTATGGCGGTAGACAAGAAATTATTCAAGCTTGTCGGGCGATCGCCCAAAAAGTCCAACAAGGTCTACTCCAACCAGATGAAATTGATGAAGCCACCTTTGAACGTCATCTTTACACTATCGGTATTTGTGACCCTGATTTATTAATTCGCACCAGTGGAGAAATGCGAGTTTCAAATTTTCTCCTCTGGCAAATAGCCTATTCAGAAATATATATAACCGATACTCTCTGGCCTGATTTTGATCGCCATGAATTCCACCGCGCTTTGTGTGCGTATCAGCAACGGGAAAGGCGGTTTGGGAAAGTGTGAAGAGTCTGTAGACGCGCTTTGCGCCGCTTCCCGTAGGGTGGAGTGTGAGGGGTGTGAGGGGAAAATTATTTATCTCACTCCAAATAGATCCCTACTCCACTTACAGCAAGCCGTGCACAGTGCGTCTACACACTCCCCCTACTCCCCCTACTCCCCCTACTCCTCTACTCTTGTTCACTATGGTCCGGAAAACACAGCCTGTTCCACATCTCGCCGACTCAAGGAATATTTGAAGGCGCGTTGGATATCCTGTCCATTGTCTCCAACATTGAGATATCGAACTACTATTTGCTCAATGTCTAGCCAAAGTTCTGCTTGCCAACCAGGACGCTGGACGCGCCAACAATGTAGCTGCATTTCATCTTGTTCACAACCTTGTTCTCTTAACCACTGCTCAATTTGAGGAAGAGGGTGGTTATATAGTGGTGTGTCAGAAGGGGGAAGAGACATAACTAATTAAAAATTAAAAATTAAAAATTAACAGGTGTAATATCAATCCTACAGGTTGTAAAACGGTCTCACCACGAGTTAAACCAATGGCGATCGCTAACAGCAAGCAACCTAAAAATGTTAAACCCAGAATAAATAAAGCGAAGATTTCACCTGATGAGAGGGGGCGATCGCTAGCATCAAGATAAGCTGATTTAGACCAGTCGTAGGAACGGGAAACGGGACGATTTAAATCGGGTGTTGCTTGAATCACTCCAAACCGAGAATAACCAATTTTCAGGTCATAACTTAACCGTCGTTCTGGGTTACTTAAGGTAGCGTAGGCTTCGTTGATTTGCTGAAATTTGGCAGTGGCGACAACTGTAGGTAAGCTTGTAGTATCAGGATGATAGCGTTTGCTCAATTCCCGATAAGCACGACGGATCTCGATTGGCGATGCACTCGGATGCAGTCCTAGCAGAGTGTAGTAGGTGTTCTCGCTGCTTTGTGACATTACACCATTCTGATTCACGGCTGTTTTATTCACCTAGCGCTAAACTTTTTTCTAATATTCTAAACTTACTCTGTAACTCCTGACTCAAGCAGAGTAGAAGAGGGAGTGGGGAGGTAGGGAGATCGGACAGGTGTAGGTTTTTTAGAGGAATGTGAGTATTGATTCGCACAGTCAGAAAATATAAAGAGGAAATCTTGTGTAAAAGAGGCTCATGAGGAAAAAACTCTTGCAGTTAAGCTGAGTATAGAAGATAAACTAGTAAAATCACATATTTATTGGTATAAAACTGCTCTATGTCCTTCAAAATAGATCGTGGATTGTTTAAATATGATTTCATAGACTACCACGCAATTTTAGGCGTGCCAATTAATACAAGTATTCAAGATATCCGCAAACGCTATCTGAAAATAGCCCGCCGCCTACATCCGGATAGTTGCGCTTTGTCTGGTGAAGTAGAAAAGGAACTGGCGAGCGATTTATTGTCAAAATTGGTGAATCCCGCTTACGAAAAACTATCTCAAGAAAAAAATTATACAGAATACATCCTAGTTCTCTCGCAGATGGGCAAGCGTTTAGTTCAAGAATCTGCTTCGGTGGAACTAACTAGCGATGTCGCAAAACAATTAGTAAGTATACCCAACTTAGAACAAGCTTACAAAATGGCGATCGCCAAAATAGCAGAAACTCAATATAACTATTTACAGCAATCAATAGAAGTCATTGCTCAAATCAGTGAATTGAATTTAGTTTACCTCATGCGGAGTGCAGGCAAAGCAGTCTCAACACCGCCTCCTCCTCCTAAACCCACACTTAACTCCACTACACCACAGCCAAATACAGCAACTGCACCTCCACCCCCGCCAGCAGCAGCCAAAGAAGATTCAGCAGCAGAACATTACCTCCGTCGTGCTCAAACTTTAATTGATAAAAACCAATTTGCCCAAGCCAAGGTAGAGTTACAAGATGCTCTGAAGCTAGAACCTAAGAATAGTCGCTGTCATAGTCTCATTGCACTGGTGTATATGAAACAGAATCAGCTGAAAATGGCCAAAATTCACTTTGATAACGCATTAAAATTAGACCCCAACGATCAACTAGCATTGACATGGAAACCTAAAATAGAAAAAGCTTTGGGGTTACGACCTACTAGCTCCCAAGTGACTTCACCTCCTAAGACTGCAACCAAGCAGCCAGATAAATCGGGAGGTGGCGGTTTGTTTGGTGGTTTGTTTGGTGGGAAGAAAAAATAGTCAGTGACGGGGGCGACTGTGCGATCGCATAATCGTAGCAGCTTACCCCTAATCTTTGGACTAAAACAATACACTAGCTGAGTACAACACACTGCTAGCAAATTTCTCACCGACAGCAAGGTACTGGAGACGAAAATTTCTAATGGCGTTCAAATCAGATAATATGATCCGATATACGAGGGACTTTGCAACAAAACAGGACTAGTGTAACGGAGGATAAATGGTGTATCAACCACCAGCGGGAGCTAGGGATCTATTACCCCTTGATGTCGCTCAGAAATGCTGGATAGAAAACAGGCTACAGCAGGTATTTCACCGCTGGGGGTACCACAGAATTATCACCTCAACCCTAGAGCGGATAGATACGCTGATGGCGGGAGGTGCTATTCAACGCTCAACTGTGATTCAATTACAAAATGCCGAAGATGAAGAATTGGGACTGCGTCCAGAACTGACAGCCTCAATCGCTCGTACCGCTGTCACTCGCATGGCGGGGGTCACCTATCCCCAGCGTCTATACTACAATACCAATGTCTTTCAGCGCACTTGTGATTATCGGCGCAATCAACCCCAGGAATTCTATCAAGCCGGGGTAGAATTATTAGGTAGTGGCGGCTTACTTGCTGATGTAGAGGTATTGCTTCTACTAGCAGATTGTTTGCAAGCACTCTCAATTAACAACTGGTATTTAATTTTGGGTGAAGCGGGAGTTACCCAATCACTGTTGCAGGTATTTCCTGCTAACTTACGCAACCAAGTCCGCAATGCGATCGCCCATCTTGACAGAGTAGCGATCGACAATTTACCGTTAACAGAAGAATTACGTTCCCGCGCCACAACAATCCTGGATTTGCGCGGTAACAGTGTAGATGTTCTACAGAAAGTCAGTAGCCTCGATTTAGATGCTCCCCAACAAGAGGCGGTGAATAACCTCAAATCCTTGGTTGAATTACTGGAAAATCAGGGAAATTTCCTATTAATTCTAGATTTAAGCCTGATTCAAACCTTCGACTACTATACTGGCATTTCTTTTGAAGTAGTTAGTGATACTGAAGCCGGAGCAAGAGTATTAGGTCGTGGTGGCCGTTATGACCAGCTTCTAGGACAGTATCACCCCCAAGGTGATAATATTCCTGGTATTGGCTTTGCATTATTTATTGAAGATTTATACCAGATTCTTTCTTGTTATCAGCAATTACCGCAAAAAACACCGCCTAGTAACTGGTTAGTTGTGGCAGAAAACAACCAAGCCTATGATGCTGCTTTTGCTTATGCCCAAAAACTCCGTAATTCTACTCACTTGGTGCGAGTAGAAATGGACTTGGGAGGACGAGACGCCGAAGCCATTCGCCAATATGCACGCGATCGCTCTATTGCTCAAATTGCTTGGGTGAAAGCTGATGGCTCAACAACAATTGAGTCAAATAATTGAGATGATGTGAAAAATAAAGATCCCCGATTTCTTCTAGAAATCGGGGATATGTTTTCAAAAATGATGTTTTATATTAGAAATCGAACACCGATGCACACCGATAGACACAGATGAATAATGCCTGTACGTTGATGTCATATATTAGCTTATATCTTCTGCCTTCTGCCTTCTTGATTAGGCTTACTAACAGATACATAAAACTTTTCTAAGGATAATATTGACCAAAAAAATTTGGTTCTTACGAGCAATACACCCAGAGTAATTATTCCCAATAGTATTGTTGTGAACTTATTTCCAAGATAATGGGAACCAATCATCACAGTATGCACAGCACTTAATAATAAAGCTGGTATAGCCAATAGATGAATCTGTCGCCAGCGCTGACCTAAAGACTTTTGCAGCAAATCAAAACTTGTCACAGCAGCAGGAGTCATCAATACCAACGCTATAGCACCCGCAGTCATACCCAATTGAAACTCAGGCGGTAAGAACCAGAAAGCACCAAAATTCCATTGCAGAGAGTGTTCCATCATGTGGACAGCGTGGACAATAGCAAGTACAAAAGCACCTACCCCTAAAGCACGACGATAACGTAAAGGTGCTGCCCACAAGTAACTTATCGGACGAGCAACGAGGGCTAGCATTAACAAAATCAGTGCTGCATGACCGGTATAATCTGCCATAGTGTCACCAGTCCGCAGCAGTGTCAGTATACCAATGGTGAGAGTTACCCAACCACCAAGACGAAACAATTGACTGCGCCTGTCTTTACTTAATACGGATGTAGACACACCTACAGCCAACATCATTGGGAAAGTTCCTAAACCAAAAGCCAGCATTGTTGCTGCACCCATCCACAAATTACCAGTTTCCGCAGCTTTAATTTGGGCAACATACAAAAAGCCACACGGCATAAAACCCCAAGTCATGCCTAAAGCTGCTGGTGTCCACCAGCTGTTTTGTGAGGAAAGTTTGACCATTACATTACTCAAGCGGCTGTGCAAACTTCCCTGTAGTAAAGTATGTAACATCGGTATTCGTGGCAAAAAGTCGGGTTTGATGTGTCCTAACCCAAACCAAATCAACATGATGCCAGTGATCATCGCTATCCACTGCCGTAATTGACTACCAACTCCTGCCATTTGACCACTGGCAATTAATACAGAACCCAGTACCCCAATTCCTGCACCAACTAGGGTATAACTCAGCATTCGTCCCAAATTTAGCAAAGTGTGAAATTTGATTTGCTGCCGCCAGTTACCAGATTCTTGTTGATGAGACAAAGAAAAAGCTACAGCCAAGGGGCCGCACATCCCTAAACAATGTCCAAAACTCCCCAAAAACCCTAAGGTTACAAGCAGCCACAAATCTAACATGCTAAAGCTGATTTTTTTCCATAGGGAACTTTAAGCTAAATATTCACTTTCTGTCAAAAGACGAACTGTCAAACTCTGACTAATTGCTTACAGTATTATGCTTCTTAGCCATTACCAATTACCAGCCTACGCGACAGTATAAGTGTCCAAGCGAACATGATATCAGTATCATAAATTCCAAGCGCACTGCGAACCGAATATAAAAGGCTTTACTTATGGTAAATCCAGACAGCAAAGCCTTGTTCACCACATTCATTACTGTAGGTGAAAAGCAGGTATAAACTTATGGTTCAGGCTTGATACTGTTGAGATACGTATCAAAATCTACATAAATTTGGGTATTATCACTATTCTGATTGAGTATTCTCCCTGCAGCTAAACCAGCACGATCTAAGAGCCTTTCCACAGCCTGTTTAGCATTAGTACCACGCTTGAGAGTAAATAAAAGATTATTGTTGTTACAAGTATCGTATGTGGTGGCAGCAGCACATACAACAGGTTGTCTATTCAACGTACCAGAAATAATGGTTTTGAGAGTACCGTTATCATAGCTTCTTTGAAATCTATCCGATACTTCTTGACAGCGTTGTATAGGAGATAACTTAGAGGGGAAGTAATTGTTCGGAACCCAGCGAATCATTGGTATTTTCCTTCCACTGTTAGTCTTGGCAAATGTCGTCGGATAACCTTTGCTAACAGCACAAAAGAAGGTTGTACCACTGGCATAACTAGGCTGATGGGTAATTGCAGCTGTGGTAGATGCAGTCAGCAAAGCAATACCAGAAACTCTCGCAACTTTTGTCAATACGGAACTACTACTGCTCATAAAAAGTGCGTGAATAATTGAAAAGCGTAAATCCCACTGTTGGGGGGATATAAACAGCTACAACTTTTATTTGTAGCATTTCGGAATCATAGTCAGATATATCAGTCAAAATAACATTATTTAAAGTGTGAAAATATTTAAATATATTTATGGATATTTTTATTTTATTAAAAAGTAGCAAATTATACTCAAATCTTGCCGACTGCGATCGCGCTATCAACTCCATCACATGATTAACTGATGTCTTGCACTTCACAAATGATCTTTAAATGCGATCGCTGACAAAGAAACAAGACTTTAACCGAGAAGTCTTGTTTTGAGAATAGTTTAGTGCTTGATTATCCCTAATCACAACTAACAAAGACCAACCGAAAAAACCGTATTTATCCAAACCAGTGAGATGGTTCACAACCTGGTTGAACCGTTTCACAGAGATGACGACTGATCCCATCAGATTTTTCTTGCATGATTGAATAAATACCTTGGTGAATCAAGGTCTCTAAGTGTATTTGATATTCCAAGGGGCTACGAGGTAACTTGTAGTTTAGACAACAAGCTTGCTTGGGTTCAATCGCACTGTACATACAAGGAATACGGCTAAAAACATAGTTAATCAGGTCTTGGCGTAACTCAGGAATAGCAAAAGCTTGTTGATATGGATAATAAGGATAAGTATCTAAAACACTTTCAATTTCTGCTATGACTGATTGCTGTGTTAAATTGAGTACAGTTTTCATCGGTTCTAAACCCCTTTTTGAATCAATCGGTAGCCGCTGGCTGATATAAAGCGATATTTATCAAATGATGATTACAACCAGTAAATAGTAAAGAATTTAAGTATTTATTACTCTTTTTTCTTTGAGGAATCAACAAATACTTAAATCCATAACTAAGACCCTGGTCAGCATTGACAGATCTGTATCTAATAATAATTATTTCAATTTCATGATTTTTGGTTCATAAAGTATACAAAAATAATCTTATTGCTCCAAAAAGTTAACACTATTAACAAAGTTGTGAGACTTTATAATCAACCGTTGTTGCGATTTAGTAAAAAATTGATAATCATCTTAAACCTTTACTAACTAGCAACAAGTAAGACTGAAATTATGTTTCCTCCAAATAAAATAAGATTGCATTATGTGTGAATTAATGAGTCCAAAAGCATAACACCTTTTTTGTATAATTGCCACACTGTTTGTACTGTGTAGGTGTAAGTAGATTTTCCAGACAGTTTTAGTGGAACAATGGTCTTATTATCATTAGTTTTAAGCAAGTGTACCCAAAGAGTTCAAGTAGGTTACAACCATTATCCTAGTTAGTTTTGAGCTAACTTCAGCTTTAAGCCCCGAATGGATTTGAGGCGGGTATATCAACTAGGTGTAAGATATGAATCACCCCTTGTGCTCTGCTCCGATGCCCTCTGCCATCTACCCTCAAGCTAATAGTAGAATAAGGTACAGGATAAAGCTGCATGGAAGGGAGGCAGGGAAATTGGATGAACTGAGGGCGGCACTCGAACTTGCAACCGAAGATGAATTGCAAGACTTAACGGCAATTCTGTTTAGCCGTAAGTTCAATCCCCTAGATTATGTTCAGACACCTGAACCAATAGAAATACAAAGCCAAGGTCGTGAAGCTTGGCTAGACGCACTGGAAGAACGCTTTCGTTTTTTGGCAGCCGATGGTGTGACGGTATTGCGAGGACGTACAAACCAGGTAACCTATCGGCAAGCACTACTCCAGGTATGTAAACATTTAAAAATTCCTTATTCTCATGATTTATCAACGATCGATTTAGAAGCAGAAGTGTTTTTACATCTGTTGGGTCGGGTGTGGAAAAAATTGCCGGAAAAAGAAAAACAAAAATTAACTGCACAAGTGCAGCGTCAGTTAGCAAAATCACAGCTGAATGAACCACTACCAATTTCGTTGCAGCGTGATCCTGTGGGGTTACTTTTAAAAGGAGGTAGCGCTTTAGCTGTCACCTCTGTGATCCAGCCACTGTTGCTGAAGCAAATTGCTCGTCAATTTGCGATGCATTTCGCTACCTATCAAGTCACCAAACAAGCCGCACTCCAAGGTGGAGCTACTGCTACAATGCAGTTTCAAAACTACGTCACTTTGCAGATGGCACGACGGGGTATGGCTGTAAGTGCAGCTCGTTATGGTGCTGTTAGGAGTGTGTTTGCATTTTTAGGGCCGATGATGTGGGCTTGGTTTTTTGCGGATTTAGGATGGAGAACCATCGCTGTTAACTATGGTCGAATAATTCCAACTATCTTCGCTTTAGCTCAAATTCGGCTCACTCGTGCAGAATGCTGGGAAATAGCTTGACGAAATAGTCACTGGTCATTAGCCATTGGTCATTAGTTATTGATTATTGGAATATAAGAAACAACTGACAATAAACAACAGACAAGTGACAAATAACAGATGACTAATGACTAATGACAAAAAACAAATGACCAAGTATAAATTACCTTTTTTAAGTCATCCTGACCCTAAACTGCAATTATTGTGGAGTTCCGCCCAGGTAGGATTGCTTATCTTTCCATTAGCGCCATTGTGGGGAAGCGTGCTTTTAGGTGTGGCATTGTTGGGAACATGGCTAATAAAATATCGTAGTATTATTCGTCAACCTCATAATTTAGGATTTACGCTTTTAAGTATATTGCTTGTTCTTAGTACTGTTTTTGCCTTTGATCAAAAGGAGGCAATTCTTGGTCTATCGAATTTCTTGCCATTCATTTTATTTTTTGCAGCTTTTAGTGTCTTAATTCAAACACCACAACAACTGCGACAGCTATCTTGGATTTTAGTGAGTACTTCTGTAGTGGTAGTCGTCCTTGGCTTGGGGCAATTATTTTTTGGTTGGACTACACCACGATACTGGGAAAAGATTTTTGGTTTGGCGATCGCATCAGGAGGAAACCCACCTGGTCGTATGGCTTCTACCTTCATGTACGCTAACACTTTGGCTGGTTATTTGGTAATAGCCTTTGTGCTGGGGTTAGGTTTATGGTTAGAAGAATATCAAAACTCAAAACTCAAAACTCAAAACTCAAGAGTTATTAGTTATTCTCCCTTGCGTCTTTTTTCTCCCACTCTCTCACTGCTTTTCCTTACCATAATAGTAATTGTTGATTTTGTGGGATTAATTTTAACCAACTCACGTAATGCATGGGCGATCGCTGTTTTTGCCTGTTTAGTTTATGCACTTTATCAAGGTTGGCACTTTTTGGTTGCTGGTATCACTGCCATAGCCACAAGTATACTTTTAGCTGCCTTTGCTCCTCAACCGATCGCTGAATTATTTCGCAAATTCATACCTGCTTACTTCTGGGCGCGGTTAAATGACCAAATGTATCCAGATAGACCAGTTGCTCTCCTGCGCAAAACTCAGTGGCAATTTGCCTGGACATTAACTCAGCAACGTCCTTGGACTGGTTGGGGTTTACGCAACTTTACCCAACTTTACCAAGCAAAAATGCATATTTGGTTGGGCCATCCCCACAACTTTTTTTTGATGCTATCTGCTGAAACTGGATTGCCCGCAACTATTTTATTTTGTGCTTTACTGGGTTGGATATTTCTAGCAGGTATGCAACTGTTGCTAAATTCCAAAACTCTCAAAACCGAAGACAGATTAATATTTTTCAGTTATCAAGTAGTCTTGGGAGTTTGGGTATTATTTAATACAGTAGATGTGACGCTTTTTGATTTGCGACTAAATACGCTTTCGTGGTTGATTATCGCTGCCATTTCTGGCGTAGTTTATCGCTACAGTCATTACGAGAAATTAATTGCTAAGCACATTTAGCGTAGTGAAAAAACTATTTTCGACATTATCTACACTAAATCAACAGTGAGAAAAACTTAAGTATATACACAGGTGGCAGTTAAATATTGAGTTAATAAAATTACTAGTATCACGTCTGTGACTGTGAGTGTGGCTAATCACACATTTAGTCACTGTTGCTGATTGTTGGGAAGGTGTAGGTACACCCTTTGCGGGTGTTATCCTGCAAGACGGGCATCTCTAAAAAGATGCCCTTTTCTATGTTCAATAATTGATTAATAAAAATATTACATCTAATCGTGAATTTAAGAATCAATAAGGTTTTTTGGTAATGTCCAGAGTTTATTGGTTAACGAACACTCATGGAACACAGATGCACACTGATAATCTATCTGTGTTCATCGGTGTTTAATTTTTCAACAAGATTGTTGTCATATTTTTAATCCACATTGGGCGTATATTACAATGACTAAAAATGATTTCATGGAAATTTGCCCAGCAGAATTTATTGGCTTGGTGAGTAACGAGTAATGCTAAGAGATTTTCTGGTAAATTTGTTGCCAATAGACTATCAGAACTGTAGTATCTTAGAATAATATAAGGCTATACAAAAATTAATGCTGTTTGGTAGTCTACTAAAGCTAAACAATACAAAAGTGTAATACCAGGAGTAGGACAATCAAAACTGGTAACTTTAGTCCCAAAACCCCAAGCTTATCAGCCTTTGGGATTTACAATATATGAAATGTTAATAAATGCTGAACTACTACTGCAATACCATCGCTGTAAGCGCCGACCTTATTTAGATATCCACGGTGACTTCAGGGAAACAGATGGTGCAAATGACTTGCTCCTAAAGTTGCAACAAGACAAAATCTTATACCAAAAAACTATTGTCTCACAGTGGAATTTTTACAAACCCAGTTATCCCCAAGGAGACTGGAACAGAGCGAAAGCCGCTACTTTGGAATTAATGCAGCAGGGCGTAGAGTGTATTTATCATGGTGTGCTGTTAACTCAGTACTCTGATGTCCAGTGGTACCCACATGAATTGACAGACGCAGAGAATATTACAGATACGGATGCAGAAAACTTATCAGCAACATCGCCCATTTCTCCGTGTCTTCGTTTCCCGTCTGCTTCTCCCATTTCTCCTAATTTAGAAAGATATACCCTTCTCAGCCGTCCAGATTTACTCATAAAAAAGCCAGGACAATCTTGCTTTGGAAATTGGATGTATGTTCCGGTGAATATTGAACTGGGAAAACGTCCTAAGCTGGAGTATCAAACTGTAGCAGCATTTCACACCCAAGTTTTGGCGATGGTGCAGCAAGCAGAACCCGAAACGCCTTGGCTAATTTTACGTGGTAAACAGACCAGATATCCAGTAGATTTGATGAAAGCTATGCCACAAATGCAGCGAATGTTGTGGGAGTTAATTCAAACTCTGGAAAGACAGCAAGCACCAGAAGTATTTATTAGTCGTCAAAAATGCAACCTTTGCCATTGGTATAGTAGTTGTTATGCGATCGCTCAATCTCAAAAACACCTCTCTCTACTACCAGGTGTCACACCCGTTCGCTACACTCAACTACAAGCACTAAATATCACCACATTAGAATCTTTAGCAAAAACAAGTCCAACTTTACTGGAAAATCTACCTGGTTTTGATAGCGAAGTCGCTTGTAAAATTGTCATCCAAGCTCAAGCTGTATTAGAAAATCGCCCACTCATATTACCTTGTCAAGACAAAATTTCCACTATCGAAGATGATGGAACTACAAACGAAACTATGGTAGTCAGTGGTATTTACCCAAAACTGAATTCACTGCTACTTTCTCCACAGCAAATAAATTATCTGAGTGTTAATAACTCACATCCAGACATATCACTTACAGCACCGATTGAGTTTTATTTTGACATTGAAGCCCAACCAGATCTAAATTTGGATTACTTATTAGGGGTTTTGGTTGTTGACAGACAAACCAATACAGAACAATTTTATTCTTTTTTAGCAGAAAAACCAGAAGACGAAGAATTAATATGGCAGCAATTTTTGGACTTAGTATGGCAATATCCGGATGCGCCAATTTATCATTTTTGCGTGTACGAATCTGATACAGTCAAACGGCTGGGTAAACTTTACCGTACTCCCCACGCTGTTGTCCAGCCCATACTGAATCGGTTTGTAGATGTATATGAAAAATTAACCCAAAGTGTAGCATTGCCTGTGGAAAGTTACGCCTTAAAAGCGATCGCTCGTTGGTTAGGATTCGAGTGGCGCAATCCAGAAGCAAGTGGCGCTAAGTGTATATACTGGTATGATCAGTGGTTAAGAACAGGCGATCGCACCTTACTAGAAAAAATTCAATCTTACAACGAAGATGATTGCCGCGCTACACGCAGCGTCAAAGACTGGCTTGTCAACTTTTTTGCGGACTGAGCATGATATCGTGTTGTTGATTTTTGTAGTTAGCAACGCTTAGCCATGCACTTATTCAGAAAAATCCGTAAATTTCCCCAAATTATTTTATTTTTTCTCCCCATTTTAGTCATCAGTTTATTCTTTAGTAATTTAAGCTCAGCTGCTGTTGAAATTGCAGAAATAAAATTTATTGGTTCTGCTACTTTACCCAAAAAATTTTTATTTCAAAAAACAGAAGTCGGAGGTTTATCTGGCATCACCTATGATGCTAAAAATGACCTGTATTATGCCATATCTGATGACCGTAGCAACAAAGCTGCTGCTCGTTTTTACACTTTCAAAATAGACCTAAGCAAAGGTTCACTTCAAGATAGTGGCGTTACTACTATTGCTGTCACTCCACTACTTAATGAAGCTGGTAAAACATTCGCTGCTGGTAGTATCGATGCAGAAGGAATAGCCTTAACTAGCAAATCCACAGTATTTATTTCTTCCGAAGGTGATGCAAATCAATTAATAAACCCTTTTATCAAAGAGTTCTCTTTATCTTCCGGTAGAGCATTAACAACACTAACTATACCAACGAAATTTTTACCAGAGAAGAGTGGAAAACAAGGTATCCGCAACAACTTAGCTTTTGAAGGTCTCACCATTACACCTAACGAGAACAATTTATTCACAGTCACTGAGAATGCTCTCATCCAAGATGGCTCACCAGCAAAGCCAAATACTAGTAGTCCATGTCGAATTTTGCAATATAATCTATTGACCAATCAACCAGAAAAAGAATTTCTTTATCTCACTGAACCAATCGCACCATTTTTTAATATATCCCGTAAATTTGCTAGTGGCATACCTGATTTAATAGCTCTTGACAATCAAGGACATTTTCTGAGTTTAGAACGGGCTTTTACTGGTTTAGAATTTTATATTGCACTGTTTCAAGTTTCTTTAGCAGGAGCTTCGGATATTCATAATGTCGAAAGTATTTTGGCATTAGATACCAAAAACATTAAACCAGTCCAGAAAAAACTACTCTTAGATTTAAGAAAACTTGACATATTTTTAGACAACATCGAAGGTTTAACTCTTGGTCCCAAATTGCCAAATGGACAGCGCTCATTAATCCTTGTCAGCGACAATAACTTTAACTCTCTGCAACGCACCCAATTTTTAGCTTTTGAACTCAAGATAGAATCACCACTGATTAGGCTATTACGTCGTCTGAGAAATCTTAATTTCCAACGTTAACACTGCTTTGACACGCACGAGACAGTGGTAGGTTCCAATCCCAATAAACTTTGCACGATTATGAACTTTTCACCTTCGTGTCTTTGGGTCTTGGTGGTGAAAAAATCATTTTATTAACCACAAAGACACTAAGACACCAAGAGAGTACATGATTTTAACTTACATTACCAAAGGGCTAGGGTATAGGGATAAAGTAGGGATAAACCTTAAACAAAAAAGCTTCTATCTTCAAAACCTTTGAAGCATTAAACCAGATTCCCATAATATTGTTGATGTAATGTGATTTGATGTATAGAGTTATATCAATGCATTTCCATCAAAAAATTATATGAAACTTTGTAAAAAAGAAGTACAAAAATAAGCGAAAATACTTATTGGGAGTGGCTTTTGCGTCAGACTCAATAAGGAGTAGCGTCTAATGAAACAGGCATTTGTATCAGCAATGCCAAAATGTTTTGAGTCATGGTGTGGTCGGTTTGACGAAATTTTTAGTCGGCAAACCCGGGAGCAAGTGTTCCGTCCATATCTAGGGAGGGTATCTAGGGAGGGTGATGAGAGAAAGTGAACGAACAGACCACAGTGGCCGAAAACCTTCTCTGGATAAAAGTGTACAGCTATAGCCAACAGAATTGTTGATTCCTAAGGAATTTTTAAAGTTCTAGAAAAGTAGTTTATTTTTTTACATAAAGTTACGGTCAACCCTTATCCAACAGGCAATTCCCGTGTTAGAAGCATGTATATTTGCAACAATATTGTGCGGATTTTTCGGCATTATCCTTAAAAAAAATCTTGTGATGAAGATCATCTCTATGGATGTGATGAGTACGGGGGTTATCGCCTATTACGTGCTGATAGCATCGCGAGATGGCTTGTTCACACCCATTTTTTCAGACGTCAAAAATGTCGCTTACTCCGATCCGGTTCCCCAGGCGGTTATATTAACGGCGATTGTGATCGGCTTTTCGATTCAAGCCTTAATGCTGGTCGGTGTCATAAAGTTGGCACGGGATAACCCAACATTAGAAAGCAACGAAATCGAGAAGAATAATACGCCATGAGTACTTTTACGATTGCCTGGATCGGACTCCCGTTTTTTTTAGGGTTCGTAATTTATCTAATCCCGAAACTGGATCGCTACCTCGCACTGGGGATGGCCCTTGTTTCTGGTGGATATGCGATGCTGCTATTTACCAAACCGCCACTGACACTGCAATTACTGGATAATTTCGGCGTCACATTAGTGATTGACCAATTGAGTGGCTACTTCATATTGACAAATGCCCTGGTAACGGTGGCGGTAATGCTCTACTGTTGGTACAGCAATAAGACAGCTTTTTTTTATGCCCAGACTATCATTTTGCATGGCAGTATTAATGCCGCGTTTGTCTGTGCGGATTTTATCAGCTTGTATGTGGCGTTAGAGGTGAGCGGGATTGCTGCGTTTCTCTTGATTGCCTATCCCCGCAGCGATCGCTCAATTTGGGTAGCTTTACGCTATCTGTTTATTAGCAACGTGGCAATGCTGTTTTATCTGGTGGGCGCAGTGCTGGCGTATAAGGCCAATCATTCGTTTAGTTTTGCCAGTTTGCGCGGCGCACCTCCCGAAGCAATTGCTCTAATTTTTCTGGGACTCTTGGTCAAGGGAGGAATCTTTATATCAGGATTGTGGCTACCGTTGACCCATTCCGAAGCCGAAACACCCGTGTCGGCCATGCTGTCGGGAATTGTGGTCAAGGCTGGTGTCTATCCGTTGGTGCGTTGTGCGCTGATGGTAAATGAGTTTGATCCAATAATCAGGCTCTTCGGAGTTGGGACAGCACTGCTGGGAGTGTTCTATGCAGTCTTTGAAAAGGATACCAAGCGAATGCTGGCGTTTCACACAGTTTCCCAGTTAGGCTTTATCCTGGCTGCACCGAAAGTAGGTGGCTTTTATGCATTGACCCACGGGCTGGTCAAATCAGCGCTGTTTATGACCGCCGGCGCCTTACCTAGCCGCAACTTCAAGGAGTTACAACAAAAGCCGATCAATACTAGAGTCTGGATGGCCCTAGTCATGGCCAGTTTCTCGATTTCAGGCTTTCCCATGTTGTCTGGCTTTGGGGCGAAGGTGTTGACATCGAAAAATTTTCTCCCTTGGCAAGCGATCGCCATGAACATTGCAGCCCTGGGAACAGCAATATCATTTGCCAAATTCATCTTTCTACCACGTGGCGGACAGGGTGAGGTGCAACGCGGTTTTTGGCCAGCGGTAATCCTGTTGATTGCTAGTCTGATTCTGGCCAATATAGTGTACTTTGAGGCGTATACTGTCGCAAATATTATCAAACCACTCGCGATTATCGGTGTGGGCTGGATCGCATATTTTTTGATTTTTCGACGATCAGTACTCAAGCTGCCGCGTGTAATTGAACAATTTGAGCATCTGATTGGAATGATGAGTCTGATGTTGATCCTATTATTCTGGATGGTGTTTGCATGGTTGGGTATTTAAATCTGATATTGCGACTGGTCATCTGGTTTCTGCTCACCGCTAATTTGAGTGTGGCAAACATCATCATTGGTGTGAGTATTGCCCTTCTATTACCAGGAAGTCCCAAATCCTTAGGAAGATTACAGGATTGGTTACGGGCACTATTTGAGGTCATTGTGGCAATTCCACAGGCCTATATAGAAGCATTTGAAATCATCCTCCGTCCCCACACCCAAGAAGAAGTCACCTTAGAACGAGTTAAACCAGGGCGAACGCCTGGGCTAATATTTTTGGATATCTTTCTGATCACATTTACGCCAAAGACTATTGTCTTGAAATACCAAGAAGATGGCTGGTATGAAGTCCACCGAGTTCGACGGAGGAAGAAAAAAGCATGAACTTGAACTTGGTAGTAATTGCAATGATTTTGACCCTGCTCATCCCCATCTACGAGGCATGGAAGGATGACAGTATCTGGCAGAAAATGTTGGCATTTTCCAGTATCGCGACCAAGACATCAGTCATGATCTTAGTCATATCCGTTTTGCGTGATGATTGGATGATCGGTGTTGTCGGGGTAATTATCCTTAGTGTGGGGAATGCTGCATTAATGCTGCTGGCCCATGTAATTAAACGCATGAGTGATGTATCAAGTTGAGTGAGATAAATACTTAGACGGAATTAATTACACACATTATTTTCTTGTTCCCTGTTAAATTTTATCCAACTACTTATGATCAACCTGTTTAGCTATATCTGCATCGGCATCGGAATTGTCTTCTCGTTTTGGGGAACCTCTCACCTGCTCGGCAAGCGTTCAGTATTATTCAAGCTCCATAGTCTTTCCGTGGCAGATACCCTGGGATCGATGAGCATTATCTTCGGCTTGCTTCTGAAGATTCCCAGTGAATGGCCGTTACTTATCCTCGCCATTATCTCTTTGGCAATCTGGAATACGATGCTGGGGTATGTGTTGGCATACTGTTCCAGTAGAGGAGATAACAATGATTGATAGCTATATCTATGTCATCATCGCTCTGCTGCCTTTGGCTGCGTCTATGCTGGTACTTCAGGTCAATCCATACCACGCCTTAGTCATCCGTGGCATCCTGGGAGCAGTGGCGGTATTGGTATATGCAGTTTTGGGAGCGCCGGATGTTGCTTTGACTGAAGCATTGGTGGGTACTATGCTTGCAATTACTCTCTATGCAATTACGGTGCGTTCCTCGCTGGTCATGCGTCTGGGCGTGATTAAAGACGAGTCGGTGGAGGCAGATGAAGATCACCATTTTGGGCAACTGATGGATGAGTTACGAACAATTTTTGGCAAACGCCATATGCGCCTTGAATTAGTAACCTACACAAATATGCAGGCTTTGCACCGGGCGCTGCTGGACAAAGAAGTCCATGCAACTTGTAGCCGAGTAGAACACAGCGATCAAAACGGTGCAGTACCTGGGGACGAAGAGCGATCGTATCACACCACGACCAGGGTGCAACGCATCTATGACATCATACACAACGAACTTTCTTTACCAGGGACAACCCTAACCTATGTAAGTACACCAGAGTCAGGGGAGAAGCATTGATGAAATGGGTCTATATTATCGCAGGGATATCGCTGTACGTCAAAATGCTCGTCATTCCCAACCCAGCACCAGACTTGTCAATCTCTATAGTCGAGTCCATTGTCCAAGATAGTGGAGTCCCAAATGCAGTTTCAGCGATCATTTTCAGGAATCGTCTGTACGACACTATCTTTGAAGTAGTTGTATTTACAATTGCGATCTTGGGTGCTAGTTTTCTGTTGGCGAATGAAAGACCGTCTTGTATAATTTATCAATTTACCGATCAACCATCAATTGTCCTGGCGCGCCTCGGAGCAACAATTGCCGCGTTGGTGGGTATCGAATTGGCGATTCGGGGGCATTTGAGTCCTGGTGGTGGTTTTGCAGCTGGGGTAGCGGGGGGAACGGCGATCGGTCTAGTGGCGATTACCTCATCATCACAGTGGATGCAGGCGATCTACAAGCGCTGGCACGCTGCTACCTGGGAGAAGGTTTCGGTTCTGATTTTTACTGTACTGGCGGTGATCACTTTGGTTGGATTAGAATTACCCCACGGAGAATTGGGCGCACTTGTCAGTGGCGGGGTTATCCCTATACTTAATATTCTGGTGGCAGTAAAAGTCGCCTTGGGGTCGTGGGCGGTTATTTTGGTTTTTATTCGTTATCGGGGATTGTTGTGAGATTTCCCATCGGTGGGTACAGGATAAACTCAACAGCGATCGCATACAATCTCATTTTCAGGACAACAGGAATCGTTGGTTAAATCCTAATGTTATGTTCGATTACTTAGTCCCGCAATACATAGCCCACACCACGCACTGTATGAATTAAACGCTTTTCGTTATTTTCCTCCAACTTGAGCCGTAGATAACGAATATAAACCTCAATGATATTAGAATCACCCATAAAGTCGTAACCCCAAACTTTTTCTAAAATTTGCTCACGAGTAAAAACTTGACGCGGATGTGAAAGGAGATATTCTAATAAGTCAAATTCTTTTACTGTTAACTCAATTGCTCGTTTACCTCGAAATACTTCACGGGTGCGCCGATTTAAACTCAAGTCTGCAAACTGCAACAAGTCTTCATCTGTTTCTTGAGTGCGACGGAGATGGGCGCGGATTCTCGCAAGCAGTTCTTCAATGCTGAAAGGTTTGACTACATAATCATCGGCTCCTGCATCTAATCCTGCCACGCGATCGCTCACTTCATCTTTTGCTGTCAACAAAATTACTGGCATTGTAATGCCTGTTGCTCGCAGACGGCGACAAATTTCTAAACCAGACAGTCCTGGTAACATCCAATCTAGAACTGCTAAATCAGGCGATGACTCTCGTGCTAAAGTTAGTCCAGTGATGCCATCATGGGCTATGCTTACTTTGTAGCCTTCACTACTCAGTTCTAATTCCATAAATCGCGCTAGTTTGACTTCATCTTCAACCAAAAGGATATGTGCTGTCATAATATTTACTTCTAAAGTAGGTAAAGCTCATCTGCACTTGACTATTTAACTGCGTTAGCAATCAAATAACTTAACATCTGCCTTTAATATTCAAAAGTTTTGACTGTGGTTAACAAATATTGCCTATTGCCTTCTATCCCTGTCTGCTGCGACTAACTATATAGGTAAACTGATTGTAAACGTACTTCCTTCTCCTAACTTTGATTGTACGCTCACACTACCTCCCATACCCTCTACAAGTGTCTTGACAATCGATAAACCCAAACCACAACCCCCAGTTGCATGAGAGCGAGATTCATTGACGCGGTAAAATCTCTCAAAAATACGGGCTTGGTGTTGCAAAGGAATGCCATAACCCTTGTCGCAAACTTGAATAATAGCTTTGTCCTGAAGTTGATTCAACTTAAAAGTTATGGGTGTACCAGCTTCAGAATACTTAACAGCATTATCAATTAAATTCAGTAATACTTGTTTGAGACGACTGTAATCTACTTTTACTTCAATTGGGTATTTTATTGAGTCGATGGTAATTACGCGATCGCTATATTTCTCTGCCATGATCACGACTTCTTCAACTAAGTCATTCAGGACATAAGATTTCATTTGAAACTGCAAATAACCACTATCTGCTCGTGCTAAATCAAGTAAATCTTGTAGCAGACGAATGGTACGTTCAGCTTCCGATGCAGCAGTTTCTAAAGCTTCTTGTTGAGTTGGAGTTAAGTTATTTTGTCTTCGCAAGACGCTTTGCAAATAACCATGTACAATCGTTAAGGGTGTACGTAACTCGTGAGAAACATTACTCACAAATTCTCGCTCTTGCTCCCATGATTGGGAGAGGCGCGATAATAGCATGGCTAAAGTTTGAGCTAATTCTTTGACTTCGCTAGGTGCATTATCCAGACATAACTGCGATTTTCCTAAATCTTCTGTGGAAATAACAGCAGTCATTTGACTTAGCTGGCGCAGAGGTTGCAGAGAACGCTTAATATAAAATGCGATCGCAATTATGAACACAATAATTGCCAAAATACTAGTAATACTTAAACTTTGTACCATTACCACAAACATCGTTTGTTCGCGGGTAATATCCTTAACTACAAATAACTCGCCTAGTAAATTACCCTGCACTTCTACCGATCCACCACATAAAACAAAGTAGCTTTGATTAACTTTGTAAACTTGTGATTTAATTGGCATCCTAGTTAAAGACATCAATTCATCTACCATAAAATCAGACAATAAATCTAATGTGGCAGATTTTGCTATTATTTTATTGTCAGGGCTTTTTAACCATAATAATGTATTGGTATTCGCCAAATTATTAATAGCCTTTTGCAAACCAGTTTCAGGTCGCATCATTTCACTATAAAGTTGTACGTCTTGTGGTAAACGCTTGGCTATTTGTTCTATATCATTTTTATGACTATCAATTAAAATTTGTTGCATTTTCCAACTAGTCCATGTAGCGAGGCTACCTAATACCAAAGCTGAAAATGCAGCTATGCCAAGGGTTAGGCGTAAATTTAATGAAAATGGGTCTATATTTGTCCAAATTTTTCTGATTTGCTTCACTGTTTTGGTTTAATTTGAAGTGTCAAAGAAGACTTTAATAATCAACTAAGACCATTAAATATAACTTTAGTGTTAACTGCTATATTAATCAGATTTTATTAATTAATTTACTCTTGGAGGCAGGCAATAGGAACTCTTGTAATAAAAAAGAAGACTCTTCGAGTTGTACCTAGCTTCACAAAAACCAAAGAGGAATCCTATACACTTTCTAGTTAAAAGTTGATTTGAACTGATAACTTTAATGTCCTTATTAAATTTTCAGTTTCTGAAGAACTTAGCTAATACCTTGCACTCTTGCACTATAAGCCTTACTCCAATAGGCTCACCAGCCCCTAAAACTACTTATTTCTTACCTTCTGCATTCCGCAGTATACCCAAAGTTGGCAGAAGATATGATAAAAATCTGGCTAAAATCCCGTGAAAACTCAAAAATTTTCGCTCTACCTGTTGTAGCAATTGGCGTAGAGTCTGAAAAGGTAAATACAGAAACAAGCAACTACTAACTATGAAAAAATCAGTGTAATTACTGATTTGATCCCCAAAATTATGAACTAGCCATTCAGTTTCAGTGTAATTTCTCATACTTGTTAATTCATAAATATGTTAAACCAGTTTTACAGGTATTTACATATTTTTACTGGGATGAACTGGTCAAACTTTTATAATCACTTGCATTGCTTTTTATAGTAAATAAATAAGGTTTAAAAATGTTGATTGATTTTGACCATAAAATTATATATTCCATTTGTTTTAAAATATTAAAAAGATCAAGGAATAATTCATTTTATGTTGCAAAATGAAATTCATCGTCAAGTAAGACAAAAAACAGAATTAGATACTTATATCGGCAAATTTCTCAACAATCGTTATCTGATTAGAGATTTAATTGGCAAAGGTGGAATGGGTAGAGTCTACCTAGCAGAAGATGTTGCAAAAGGAGGTATGGCAGTTGCAGTTAAAATTTTGTCAATGAATTTAGCTAACCAACAACTTTCTCAACGCTTTGCTAGAGAAATTTTTATTGGCGCTCAACTAGGACGCAAAAGTACACACATCGTTCGAGTATTGAGTTATGGTGTCACTGAGGACAAAATTCCTTATTATGTTATGGAGTACCTGCAAGGAAAAAATCTTAAACAAATTCTGAAGAATGAGACTTTGAAAATACCAAATATTTTAGAGATTTGTCATCAAATTTGTTTGGGTTTACAGTGCGCTCATCAGGGTGTCAGTATCAAAGGAGAAATTTTCCCAGTTATTCACCGAGATATTAAACCAGAAAATATATTTATTATCGAAGATGATAGTAAAGATAGGATTGTCAAAATTTTAGATTTTGGTATTGCCAAATTTTTAACTGAGGGTACTGGAATTACACTCGCTGAGTCTTTTATTGGTAGTTTACCTTATTGTTCTCCAGAACATATGGAAGGACGTAAACTCTTAGATGTGCGTTCTGATATCTACAGCTTAGGAGTATTGATGTTTGAAATGCTAACAGGCAAACATCCATTCCAAATAAAAAGCAATTCTTTTAGTGATTGGTATCAAGCTCATCGCTTTGAAATGCCCCCTATGTTTGAAAATATAGCACCTCAGATATCTATACCCAAGGAGCTAAAAAATTTAGTGATGGCTTGCTTAGCTAAAGAAGTAAGCGATCGCCCTCAAGATATTAGTCAAATATTAGTAGTATTAGAACAGTTACAGCGTAAATATAATAATCTTATTTCTGATAAGCAGAAAAATATTCAAAATCAAGAACTATTACATTTAGTACCTGTTACGTCATTATCTGAAAAAATTTGTTTACAGAAGAGTTGGCCGAAAAATCAACCAATAGCTCCAATTTGCTTTTCAGATTTATTACCCACTCCACAGGGAAGTGTACCTACTTTTTGGGCGATGTTAGCTAAAAAAGAAATCGCTAAATTTATAGATAATAATAATTATACAGAATTTATCTTTCAAAAAAATCTATATCCTATGATCTTATGGATAACTGTGCTATCAGATGCACAATTTCAACTGACACGATGGCTATCTTGCTTTTTAGATTTAAAAGATATTAAAGGACAAAAACTAGTACAAAATTTAGTAAATACTGGCTACTATCATCTACTATTTTTTGCTTTAGAAGATCCAACAGTTTGTGTGAATGTTATCACCTTAACTCTGAGTGCATTTCAGCGTCAGCAACTATTAGATTGGCTAGATTATAGCCAAAAGGTCAATACAATATCTTCTCTTAATGAAAGTAAAACAATTCTGAAAACAGAATATGAAAAAATTAAATCCGATATTTTGCAAAAGCTTGTAAACAAGCAAAAACAAACAAGATTTAATATTAAATATTGGTTACTTAATTTATATGGTCATATTTTAAGTTTATTTCCACGATCTTCTTTGATTGAAGAAGGCAGAACTAGGAAAGTAGGTAAAACCAAAAGAAAATTAGTAAGGGATTCAAGTCTTCATTAATCGTAGGCGGTAGCCTTCCTGTAGGGATAACCTTTGTCGCACAGTAGGGACTTATCGTAATTTATAACTTGCACCAGTAGCAAATACTGCTGAGGCATCTTTAAAAAACACTTAAGAGTGCGATCGCACTCAAATGCAATATCGATCGAGATAATGCCTAAAACGACTATTTTCTCCTAGCCTTCGGCAAGCCGCTTCGCGTCTACAAATCTTGTCATATATGTTTTACTAACTAGGTATACCCTTTTGGCTATCACCATCAAAAATAATTCATTGGGTCTACTGGTGTACCATTTTTGCGAACTTCAAAGTGCAAGTGGGGTCCTGTAGATAAACCTGTGGAACCAACAGCAGCGATCGCTTGTCCGCGTTTTACTGTTTGCCCTTCCGAAACATATAATTCACTAGTATGTCCGTAAAGTGTAGTTAGACCGTTGCCGTGATTAATAATTGCAGCTTTACCATAACCGCCATACCAACCAGCAAAAATGACTGTACCTGAGTCGGCGGATCTAATTGTACTACCGTAGCTAGCAGCAAAATCTTGACCTGCGTGAAAACGGCGATAACCGAGAATGGGATGTACTCGCCAACCGAAGGGACTACTGGTAGGTGCATCGGTAGGATATGCAAACATACCTGTACCGCGAATGATGACGCTGTTGCGGCTGTTTGTCTTGGCTGTTGCTTCTGCCTCTGCTAGCTTTTGTTGAATTAAAGTTGTAATTGCCTGGGAGTCCTTCTCTAGCTGGGTTTGTGCTGCTTCTAATGCCAAGCGATCGCTATTGAGACGCCCAATTAATTCCTGCTGCAAGTTTGCTTGGGTTTGATAATCTGCTTTTTGAGCAAGTAATTGCTGCCTCATCAAGGCTATTTCATTTTTTTGCTGTTCTACTGCTATTTTTTGGTTCTTGATCTCGTTAGCCTGGGCTGTAAGTTTAGCTAAAATTTTCTGGTCTGCCTGATAAACTAACTTCAAATAACGACGGTGACTAATAAAATCGCTGAGATTTTGGCTTTGCAGCAAAACTGCCCATCCCTGGTTCACTGGGGAACGTTGCAAAAAGCGTAGTCTAGCAATTGTCGCCGCTTGTCGTTGTTGATAAGCAACTTCTTTGGCTGCTAAATCTGCTTGTAGCCGCTGCAAGCTTTCTGTTGCTAGTTTGAGGCGTAATTCACTATCTTGAATTTGCGTGTTAGTGGTTTTGAGGTTTTGCTGCAAGTCGTTCAGCCGTTCTTGGGCTGCTTGCTGTAAATTGGTTAAGTAATCGCGTTCCTGTTTGACACTTTGATGCTGTTGATTAATTTGCTGCTGCTGCTGTCGCAAATTTGTAATTGCATCAGATGTCGTTGCTGATGCATTAGTTGGTAGTCCTAGTAAGATGCATAAAATTCCACAAAATGCAAGACAAATAAAATCATAAATTCTCTTTTTTTCTAGAAATAGCGCTCTCATGTTGTTTAGATAGAGCCAAGCGATCGCTCAAAACATCATGAGTAGTGTTCCCAAAAATTTGTTAAGTGTAACGGGGAAGTAGCTACGGCGACAGACGCAATTGAATGAAAGCATAATCATTGAGTTGCTTTAGGCATTTTGTTGCGGGAGCATCCCAAATATTTGAGTTTATTTTTAAACGCTGAGGATCACAGAGGTTGACGCACTAGATAGCAGAGTGTTGAGCAGAGCTACTTAGTTGTGTGTTGAGATCAGTAAGCATTCGCCTAACAACAACTACCACTACTACTACCAACTCAGGAGGGTTGTGAGGCGATCGCGTTGATTTGAAATTCGATAGCACTTCATCTACCCTCCAGCAATGCTCAGGAATGCTATCTGGTTGTATGCGTTTGCGTCAGTTTGTCCAGGACGACGCCTATATCTTTTGTCAGGAAGCTGAACTTCGGAATGATTTTCAGAAGGCTAAAACAAATTGGAGCAAAAGTAGAATTAAATGTGAGCGATCGCACGATTGCCAAAAAAATTCGAGAACTGTCTGCACGCAAGATTCCACTGATTGCTGTTGTTGGTGAAAAAGAAGCTATCAATCAATCTCTCAACTTGCGTCGTCTGGGAATTCTTGGACAGCAGGAAATTCAGCTGGCTGAGCTAGAAGCAGAATTGGTCAATCTTCGTAACCCCATATGAAGTACTGGGAGGTGGAGTGTGGGGAGTGTGGGGAGTGTGGGGAGTGTGAGGAGTATGAGGAGTGTAAGGAGTATGAGGAGTGTGGAGAGTGGAGGAATAACCACTAACTACTAACAACCAACAACCAACAACCAAATAAATATTCGTCAATGAAATTTGTTCGCTAGACACTGAAGCAAAATTTCAGTTGTGCCAGCATTAATTTAAAGATAAGTAACTAGACGCAAATAAACACAACTACTTTGACTGGGTGTATCAGGACAGGGGTAAGCTACCAAATCTACCTCTGTACCTCACACCCAGCCTTCATCAGTTAGCTTTATTGGTAGTTCTAGTTCTCATTTCGTATTTCTTCCCCATCTTCAACATAGTCAATCACGGGAAAATTCCACAACCTTTGCATGAAAATATGACTTTTCCTACACCCCTACACCCTTAAACCCCTAGATCCATTTTCAAGTCAGAGGATTTTAAAGTTAATACGAGGTTTCTATGAGTATAGGCAGAGCCATTCTTTTGATTGCTCTGGTTTTTCCAGGCTTGATGGTAGTAGCAACATCGATCTATGCGTACAATGCTGATTTTGCAACAATGGAAAGAACCGAAAGGTATGTTGAACAACTAGCAAGGCAAAGAAGAGCAGATGATAGACAATTACAATTAGCCTATCATCGGAGTATGGTGCATCGCATGAATGCCTTTACTAATGGCACTTGGGGATTTATTGGCGCTACGATCGCAGCCATTGGCATACATGGGTTAGCCATTACCAAAGAGGAATCAATTCAAGACCAAAAAAGATCGGGTAATTAGTGTTGGTGGTTGGTGGTTGATTGTTCCCAACCACAAACAACAAACAACTAACAACTAAGCATATCAACAATAAACCTTTTGAGGTCAGACAAAGCGCGATCGCGATAACGTCCGTAGCGCTCTTGTTTATTTTTGATTTTCTCTCCTAACTCTGGTAAAATGCCAAAATTGGGTGGCATGGGTTGAAAATGCTTGGGTGAAGCTGAACTGATAAATTCAAACAGCGCCCCCATCATTGTTGTCGGTGGTACAGTTAACGGTTCTTTCCCTAAAGCGATGCGTGCGGCGTTTGTCCCGGCTAACCATCCATCGGCGGCGGCGGCTGTGTAGCCTTCAGTGCCAATTAACTGCCCAGCGCCCAATAATGTGGGACGATTTTTGAATTGTAAGGTGGATAGCATCAGCTGGGGAGCATTAATAAAGGTGTTACGGTGCATCACCCCCAGCCGCACAAACTCAGCATTTTCTAAGCCGGGAATCATTCGGAAGATGCGCTTTTGTTCACTCCAGCGCAAGTTAGTTTGGAATCCTACCATGTTCCAAAGTTGCCCGGCTTTGTCTTCTTGTCGTAACTGCACTACAGCATAGGATCTTTCACCTGTACGACTATCTGACAATCCTACTGGCTTTAAAGGCCCGTAGCGCATTGTATCTTCCCCTCGGCGTGCCAGTTCCTCTATCGGCAGACAAGCTTCAAAAAATTTCGCTGTTTCTCGCTCAAAATCCTTTAATTCAGTTTGTTCGGCGTTACATAGTTCTTGCCAAAACTGTAGATATTGCTCTTTGTTCATGGGACAGTTGAGATAGGCGGCTTCACCTTTGTCGTAGCGGGAAGCAAGAAAAGCTATGTCATGGTTGATTGTTTCCCCGACAACAATTGGACTAGCAGCATCAAAAAAGCTGAGATATTCCATCCCGGTAAAGCGGCGTAAATCTTCGGCTAAGTCGGGACTGGTTAAAGGACCTGTTGCTAAAACCACAATACCTTCAGGGATAGCACGTACTTCCTCCCGACGCAATTCAATTAAGGGATGTTGAGAGAGGGTTTGTGTCAAATCTTGGCTAAATTGTCCCCGATCAACTGCTAGCGCTCCTCCGGCAGGAACTTGGTGTTCATCAGCTTTGCCAATGACAATCGATTTTAATTGCCGCAGTTCTTCGTGTAACAAACCAGTAGCGCGATCGCTTGCCATTGCCCCAAAGGAATTGCTACACACTAATTCCGCTAAGTGTTCCGTGTGATGGGCAGGACTGAAGCGTTGGGGGCGCATTTCATAGAGAATTACTGGTACTCCCGCCTGAGCAATTTGCCAGGCTGCTTCTGTTCCAGCGAGTCCACCTCCTATAACTGTGATCGGTTGCTTTTCCATACTTTGGGTTTTAGTAAAACTTTTTATAGTTCTTAATTTATCTAATGTAGCGCCAACGTCAATTTTAATTGCTGTTAATTATTTATTATGCCCAATTACCCATTACCGATAAAAGCGGATAGCATAAGTGCTTAAGCAAACATGAGCTAAATAATTGCCATTTTGGCAACTTTTCACGCAAAGGATGAGTAAATTTAGTAATCATATGCCGTCCTTTAGCGAATTGCGAAAACCTCCTCCCCCGGTAGACAGCTAACTACCGGGGTCTTTCATTTATTAGTTAATTGTCATTTGTTGGTAGTTAGAGATGCGATGAATCGCGTCTGTACATTAGTAGTTGGTTATTCCTCACACTCCCCACACTCCCCATCTCCTCATCTCCATCCCTCATATCCAGCGCCAGTTATAACGATTCCACTCGTAAATACCTTGAATTTCATACTCAGCGCCGTTATTAAAGCGAACAACGCAATTAGTACAAGATTCGTTGCCATTTTGAACTTCATCAATTTGAATGACTATGCAAGTAAACCATTCCCGTGGACAGGGGCCATCATCTTGTACCCATTCCCATAGTGCATTGCAGACTTCTATGCGATCGCCCACTTTCAGGATTAATGTATCTTCAGAATACTGATTAAAATGATACGGCTGAATGCGGTTGAGCCATTGTAACCCGTAGCGATCGCGGATAAATTGTACTTCTCCGGAGTCATTTTCACGTAGCCAGTCATTTAGTAGCTGCGCTTTCCATGAGAGGTTTTGCTCTTCCTGGGCTTTAATGTAACCTAAAAAAGCTTGTAACTCTTGCGGTGTCAATTCCTCTAATGGGTTAGTTTCAGGTGACACTTCTAGATGAGAGTTTCCTTGAATTTGCTCGACTACTTGCAGCAATATCTGTTTTTGCATATCAGTGAGAGGGCAGTTAGCTATTTCACAGCGATTAAAGGCTGTTTGCAATACTGCTTCAATCTCATCTGGTTTCATAGGTAAACAGCTATTAACAGGCTACTAAATTAAACCCCACTGATTACTGATAGTAGTTTTTTCTCTAATCCTCTTCTAACTTGAGAGGGAACAGAAGGATATTATCCAGTAATTAGTTGAGTTTGATATTAATCTAATTATTACAAATTATATCTATGAAGATAGAGCAAAGATAAAAGGGTAAACGGAAACAGACAGCAGATTGACGAAGCGCAATAATGAATTTGGACTCTGGCAATTACTTCCTCTTACTGCAAGGGTTTAGTAATGTAATCGACAGCACCAATAGACAACCCTTTTACTTTATTTTCTGTATCTGACAAAATCGCATACTTAATTTCTCATTGATGATTGCCACAATAGCTCCGTTTCGTGCATACTAGTCTCACTCAATATCCCCCTTACTCCTGTGATATTTGTAACGCTTGATTCATATTTTGATTCAGTAACGCCAAAAAAAGCTATAAATCTAGCTTTTTTATGCTATAACTTTCATATGGCGACTGCATTTGTCAGTAGTGCAAGGGCGTGTAGCTCAGTGGATTAGAGCGTCAGATTCCGGTTCTGTAGGTCGGGGGTTCGAATCCCTCCACGCTCGTTTGGCAAAGAATTATTTGTTAGCGGTTGGTTGTTGATTTTTGTAACAACAACCAGCTACTAACCAACAAATATTAACTACATTCTAAAGATTCTCTAGTAGATACGCCAGTTTTAGAATTTACACCATTTGCCCTAGCACAGAGTTTTTTCAATTCTGGCCCGTCTAAAACTGCGTTGGTGAAATCAGTACCTGTGATCTCAACATTATCAAAAGTAGAATAGAGCAACATGGTGTCTGTAAAAATTGCATCACTTAAATCAGCATCCCGAAAATCAACTAAATAAGCGATACCATTGGTAAAATCTGCACCATGTAAATTTGCTTTTTCTAAATACGCATTGTTAAAAACAGCACCACGTAAATCAGCATTACTAAAATTAGCTTTATCCAGTTTCACCTTAGTAAACTCTTCACGGATTAAGGTTTGTCCAGAAAAATCTGCATTACTCATTTGTTTATAGCCTGCAAAACGGCTGCTGGAAGATTTTGCTGCTTCTGCTGACAGGGGAAACAACAGCACCACCATAGCTAAGATAAGGACTGCAAATACTCGCCAAGACTTCATAACTTTAACTTAATAAATCTCAACACTTACACAATTAATTATTAAACATCATGGTTAATACCATTTTGGATTTTGCGAAAAGTTTGTAGACGCTTTGCGGCTTCCGGTGATCAAAGCTTTTCAAGACGGTTTGGGATTTAGATACTCAAATAAATTAAACAGTCTGCTGAAGCAGACTTGAGTTATGAGACTAGGATTTGAATCGCAGGCAGGTTTTTGCTATGGAAAAAATGCGATCGCTTTTAGTGTCCTTTGTGTATTTGTGGTTTAAATAATGCCAGCGATCGCAGCCCTTACCTGAATCAATTCCGTAGTATATAAGATGTTGACCTCAGAAAAAATTGCCCGTGGCTAAACCAGAAGAAAACACCCTTCCCCTATATCAAACACCTCTATATTTCCTTGCCCAAGAACTCAAAGCGCGACTCACTAGCTTTGGTGGTTGGGAAATGCCTGTACAATTTAGCGGCATTACCACAGAACACCAAGCAGTAAGAAATGCTGCCGGGATATTCGATATTTCCCACATGGGCAAATTTACCCTCACAGGGAAAAACCTTATTGCACAACTTCAGTACCTGGTTCCATCAGACTTAAGTCGTCTGCAACCAGGTCAAGCTCAATACACCGTCTTGCTAAATCCAAACGCTGGTATCATTGATGACATTATATTCTACTATCAAGGGGAAAACTCTGACGGCGAACAGCAGGGAGTAATGATAGTCAATGCTGCGACTACCAGTAAAGATAAAACATGGCTGTTGCAACAGCTTGACACTCAAGAAATCAATTTTCAAGACCTTTCCAAAGAAAAAATTTTAGTTGCTGTCCAAGGGCCAAAAGCTGTTGAGTTGCTTCAGCCTTTTGTGGAAGCAGACTTATCATCAGTGAAAGCCTTCGGACACTTAGAAGCATCGATTTTGGGTAAACCCGCCTTCCTTGCTCGCACAGGCTACACAGGCGAAGATGGATTTGAGGTGATGCTGGGCCCAGAAGAAGGGGTAAAATTATGGCGTAGTCTTGTTGAGGCTGGCGTCATTCCCTGTGGACTTGGTGCTAGAGACACTCTGCGACTAGAAGCAGCAATGGCACTTTACGGACAAGATATTGATGATACCACCACGCCCTTAGAAGCAGGTTTAGGTTGGTTAGTGCATCTTGATACCAAAGGAGATTTTATTGGGCGTCCTATCTTGGAACGACAAAAAGCTGCGGGAGTGCAGCGCCGACTAGTCGGTTTGCAAATGCAAGGACGCAATATTGCCCGTCATGGCTACCAAGTGTTATCAGCAGGTGTAATAGTAGGGGAGGTAACTAGTGGTACATTATCACCGACACTTGGTTATCCCATTGCCCTAGCATATGTTCCCACCCAGCTAGCAAACACTGGTCAGCAGCTAGATATAGAAATTCGTGGTAAAACATACCCAGCGATAGTGGTTAAGAAACCTTTTTACCGTTCTCAAACTCGGATCACAAAATAAACAGAGGTACATAGCGGTGTGAACCTACAAAAACCTGTATTTTCTGCTACAGAAAACCGCTATATTAGCCATTAGTCATTAACCATGTTAAATTTTTGCATGTGGAAAAGGAAGTGATATGTCTTTGGAATATCCACAGGATTTAAGATACTTAGATACTCATGAATATGTCCGCCTAGAAGGTGAAATAGCCACAATTGGTATTACCGCCTTTGCCGTAGATCAACTGGGAGATATTGTATTTTTGGAATTGCCAGAGATTGGTGACGCTGTTACCAAGGGAGAAAAAATTGGCACAATCGAATCCGTAAAAGCTGTTGAAGATTTAAACTCACCAGTAACTGGCACTGTTATAGAACGTAATGAGGAGATGATCGAATCTCCCGAACAAATAGCAGAAGATCCCTACGGTGAGGGATGGTTTATTAAAGTACGGGTGAATGACCCTAGTGAAATTGATGATGCACTCACAGCACAGGAATATAGTGCTGAAGTGGAGGGGTAGAAGGAGTGGGGAGATGGGGAGATGGGGAGATGGGGAGATGGGGAGATGGGGAGTGTGAGGAGTGTGAGGAGTGTGAGGGGTATTTCTTTCATTGATATTCTCCCGTGTCCCCCTTGTCTCCCTTGTCTCCCGTGTCCCCCATGCTGTCCGGGAAAATTTCATGAATCTTAGATGAACTGATATTTTAGATCCAACACATCAAGCATACTTATTGCAAAATATGAAATAGTAACGTCTGGAGAAGCTCTTTGTGGTAATATCTGCTCCTCGTCCCCAGTCAGGTAATCAGCAAATTCTGGGCGAAAGCACTGAAAAATTAAGTGATTTTAAACAAAGACATATTGGTCCTAATGCCGATGACATACAGCAAATGCTGGATGTGCTGGGGGTTTCTTCCCTAGATGATCTCATCAACCAAACAGTACCGCAGTCCATCCGGCTACCTCGTGCTTTAAATTTACCAGAAGCACTTAGTGAGTACGCAGCACTGGCAAAGTTAAAAGAAATTGCTTTAAAAAACCAAATTTTCCGCTCATTCATTGGTATGGGATATTACGACACTATCACTCCGGCGGTGATACAGCGTAATATTCTAGAAAACCCTGGTTGGTACACTGCCTACACTCCTTATCAGCCAGAAATTGCCCAGGGGCGACTAGAAGCACTGTTGAATTTCCAAACTATGATTATCGATCTGACGGGTTTGGAAATTGCTAATGCTTCATTACTAGATGAAGCAACAGCCGCAGCCGAAGCAATGAGTATGAGCTATGGGATTTGCAAAAATAAAGCAAATGCCTTCTTTGTCTCGCAAAACTGCCATCCCCAAACTATTTATGTGTTGCAGACCCGGGCTAAGCCTTTGGGAATCAAGATTATCATCAGCGACCATGAATCTTTTGATTTCTCAGAACCGATTTTTGGGGCAATTCTGCAATATCCCGCCAGTGATGGCACTATTTACGACTACCGAGCTTTTGTCGAAAAAGCCCATGCTGTGGGAGCATTGGTAACGGTAGCAGCAGACCCTTTGAGTCTGACACTATTGACTCCTCCGGGTGAATTTGGTGCTGATATAGCTGTTGGTAGTACTCAGCGCTTCGGTATTCCCCTGGGTTACGGTGGCCCCCATGCAGCATACTTTGCTACCAAACAAGAGTATAAGCGGCAAGTCCCAGGACGGATTGTGGGCGTATCCAAAGATGCCCAAGGTAAACCAGCATTACGTTTGACTTTGCAAACCCGCGAACAACACATCCGTCGAGAAAAAGCTACTAGTAATATTTGTACGGCACAGGTGTTACTGGCGGTGATGGCAAGTATGTATGCTGTTTATCACGGCCCAGCAGGATTGAAAAAAATAGCCGAGAATATCCACACTTTGACTGGAACCTTGGCAGCAGGATTGAAAAACCTGGGTTATAAAATTAGTTCTGAAAGTTTCTTTGATACCATTCGCGTAGAACTAGGAACCCGTAGTTTACAAGAAATTCTCGCTGGTTGTGAAGCAAAAAAAATTAACCTGCGGATTTTTGATGAAACTGCTGTAGGTGTTTCGCTGGATGAAACAACCACAATTGAAGATGTGCAAAACCTGTTAGAAATTTTCGCCCTGGGAGATGAGTTTACTCTCCCTACCCCTCACACTCCCCACCTCCCCCTTAAGCGTACAAGCTCATACCTCACCCACCCCATCTTCAACCGTTATCACTCAGAAACCGAGTTGCTGCGTTACCTGCACAAGTTGGAAACCAAAGACTTGTCATTAACTACATCAATGATTCCTTTGGGGTCATGTACGATGAAGTTAAATGCAACTTCAGAAATGCTTCCAGTCACTTGGGCAGAATTTGGTAAAATTCATCCCTTTGCCCCCAAGTCACAAACTCAGGGTTATCAAATTCTTTTCCAGCAGTTGCAAGCATGGTTAGCTGAGATTACTGGCTTTGCGGGAATTTCTCTGCAACCAAATGCTGGTTCTCAAGGTGAATATGCAGGGTTGCTGGTAATCCGCAAGTATCATGAAAGTCGTGGGGAAACACACCGCAATGTTTGCTTAATCCCCACATCTGCCCACGGAACTAACCCAGCAAGTGCGGTGATGTGTGGGATGAAAGTGGTGGCTGTGGCTTGTGATCTTCAAGGTAATATTGACTTGGATGATCTCAAGGCAAAAGCAGAAAAGCACAGCAATGAACTCGCCGCTTTGATGGTGACTTATCCTTCTACCCACGGCGTGTTTGAGGAAGCAATTCAGGAAATTTGTGCTGTTGTTCATAGCCACGGTGGACAAGTCTATATGGATGGGGCAAATATGAATGCCCAGGTGGGGCTTTGTCGTCCGGGAGATATTGGGGCGGATGTTTGCCACTTGAACTTACACAAAACCTTTTGTATTCCCCACGGTGGTGGTGGTCCTGGTATGGGGCCAATTGGTGTAGCTGCCCATTTAGTAGAATTCTTGCCTGGACACGCTGTGATTGCGATGCCAGACTACAATCCAAAATCGATAGGGGCTGTTTCGGCTGCACCTTGGGGTAGTGCTTCCATTTTGGTAATTTCCTGGATGTACATTGCGATGATGGGTGCAACAGGTTTGACGGATGCTACGAAAGTGGCTATTCTCAATGCCAACTACATCGCTAAAAGGCTGGAAGCACACTATCCTATTTTGTATCAAGGCAAAAATGGGTATGTTGCTCATGAGTGTATTTTAGATTTGCGATCGCTCAAAAAATCCGCCAACATCGAAATTGATGATATCGCCAAGCGGTTGATGGACTATGGCTTCCACGCACCTACTGTTTCTTGGCCTGTGGCGGGTACAATCATGGTGGAACCCACCGAAAGCGAGTCTAAGGAGGAGTTGGATAGATTCTGCGATGCGATGATTAGTATTCGTCAAGAAGTTGCCGAAATTGAAGCAGGTAAGGCGGATGTGCAAGATAATGTCCTGAAAAATGCACCCCACACTGCCGAAAGTCTAATTATCGGAGAATGGAATCATCCCTACTCCCGTGAACAAGCTGCTTATCCTGCACCTTGGACACGCGAACACAAATTCTGGCCTGCTGTTGGGCGTATTGATGCTGCTTTTGGAGACAGGAATTTTGTTTGTTCTTGTCTGCCTATGGAGGCGTATTCGTAGTCTAGTCTTATATCAAGTTCGGCTAATTACTTATAATTTCTGCATTAC
>NZ_AJLL01000011.1 GCF_000317225.1 Fischerella thermalis PCC 7521 | reverse complement strand
GAGGTTCTTCGTTTTTTTTTACAAGTGTTCATCTGGACATGATATAACTCTCAAATTTCTCTCTGCTTGCCCAGAGGAGGGTATATTATCGAACACAGATGCACACCGATTCACACGGATGATTTATCGGTGTGCATCTCTTGTTTATCTGTAGTTGTTTTAATGATTCAAATGGGTGTATTTTATATCTGTAAAAGATTTCAGTGAGTTACCATTTCACAAAATTATTGATACAAATTCTCTCCCTTGTCTTCCTTGTCTCCTAGTCGCTAAATTTATCAAACTTATAGTGAAACGGTATTAAGCGGGATGAAGTACTGTGAAATGTAAATCCTGTCTCGTTTTACATTGCAGATATCGTTCTTGTAATGGTTGCCATTGTTGCCACATTTGGTAACGATTTTCTACTAATAAGGCAGCAATCGTGGGGATTTGAGTTTGAATTTCTGATTCCAAGATACTTTCTAACCACTCAGCTAATACTATACTGTCTTGTATGGAACCTAAGATATCTTGGATGCTTTTTAATTCTGCAATATAAGCTGTGTAAGTTTTACTGTATAAATCGGAAAATAACTCCATTTGGTAACGTGTGCGTTTAGCTTGCTTGCGTAGACTGTGAAGAGTTTTGCTGTTGGTTGCTAATTCTTTTTCTATTTTTTTTGCTTCCCAATTGTGCAAAACTACTATTTGATGTTCTTCGATTTCAGTCCCGACTAGCCAACCTGGGTGTAGTAAAAAATTGCTGACTTCTGGTAAAAGTAAGTCTGGTAAGACTTGCTGCATTGGTAAAGACGCTAGTGGTTGATAGTTTGGTTCATCTAACCATTTTTTTAATGCTTGTTTGATTGCTTTATAATGTTCATCTTTGAAGGTGTCTCGCACATCTGCAAGTGCCTCTTCCCGTTGTTTCTCCAAAGCATCCAAGGCTGTTTGTAGAAATTGCCGTTCTTTTTTAGGTAATTGTGGTTGAGAAAGATGTTCAAGTGTTTCTTTTAATACATCTAAGTCTCGAAGATTGCCAAGACGACGCGCTATTTTTCCGATATTTTTATCACTTACAACCTTTGGTAGATTTACAGCGATCGCAAACCGACTAGTAGCTGTACGTAAGCGACGCATCCCCACTCGCATTTGATGTAATGCTTCTGGATCTTTATCTTTTTTAACTTCTGATTCCCATTTTAAGGTTTTCTTAAAGTGTTTTTGAATTGCTGAATAAGCATAATATCCAAAATTTTCCACTTTCGGTTCGACAGCCAATGACATAAAAAATGATACGCCTTATCTAGTTATTTCTATTGCCTATACTTCTTGAATAATAGCATTAGTTAAAATTTACAATATTTGATTTGTAAATTATTGTATAGAAAATTACTGTCTTAAAATATTATGTTCACAACCAATTGTTATATAATTGTTCATCTTAAATAATGTAAAGCTACGTGAATTTTATTTGTGATTTCAAAAATCTCTAACTAAGCACGAACTTTCATTAACTCATGGCGAATTATGCGTTCTTCTGCGTTTAAAAATGTTAAGATTTGACGCAAAAATGTACTAACTAGCTAATTATTTAATAAATTTATAAAATTGAAATGAATAGCAGGTATCATTTAATACTTAAACAAAGAATGATACGAGGGAAAACACTTAGAAAAGATTTAACATGAAAAACTCAACATTGCTAAACAAGGTTTTACTCACATTTACTGATGGCTTTAAAGAACACCGAGAAGACCTATCGGCAGTAATGCTAACACCAGAAAAGCATCTATGGTTTGGATCAGATGAAACTTCAACTATTGAACGCCTTTCTTATATCAATGCTAATCATTTTGGTGAACATAAGCAATTTCGTGTAGCAGAATTTATTGATTTACCTGCACCAGAAGAGGAAGAAATTGATATTGAGGGTATCGAGTATAGTGATAGCTATCTCTGGATTATTGGTTCCCATAGCTGGAAACGCAAAAAACCCAAACTAGATAAATCAGATATCAAAAACATTCAGAGATTAGCTAAAGTTGCATCGGAACCAAATCGGTATATCCTAGCACGTATTCCCCTTGTGAACGGAGAGTTATGCAAATCTTGCCCCCATCCAGAAGATGCAAATATGCAGCTAACTGCTGCTAAATTGCAATTAACTGAGTCTACAAATATATTGATGGAAGTTTTGGCAGATGATCCTCATCTGGGGTTTTTTGTCACAGCCAAAATTCCCGGGAAAGACAATGGCTTTGATATAGAAGGTATAGCAGTTCATCAAAATCGAATCTTTTTGGGTTTGCGGGGACCAGTATTACGGGGTTGGGCTGTAATTTTGGAAATAGAAGTAGAACTTTTGCAAACAGGACTACTAACACTAAAACCAATAGTAAAAACAGGTCAATGCTATAAAAAACATTTTGTATTTTTGAATGGTTTAGGAATTAGAGATTTACATCTAGCTGGAGAAGATTTACTGATCCTAGCAGGCCCAACGATGGATTTAGATGGCCCAGTGCAAGTTTATCGTTTGCATGTTAACCCCTGTTTGCAAGATGATGTCCTACACTACCCTGAATATGTACAAGATATTCCCTTTGGTAATCGAGATGATCATGCAGAAGGAATAACGCTGTTTGAAGATATCAGTGGAATACCTTCACTATTAGTAGTTTATGATTCTCCAGCAAATCATAGGCTGGTGAGTGATGATAGTGTGATTGCAGATGTGTTTAAGTTAGGTTAGTTGAGGAGTGGGGGTGGTGGGGTGGTGGGAATAACTATTAACAACCAACAAACTAAATATTTGTGGAAATTGCTTGCACTGGACAGGTAGGTATACACTGTTCGCAGACGATGCAGCGCGATCGCGTAAATGTCAGTTTGTAGGTTTCTGGGTTCAGAGTTAGGGCTTCGGTAGGACAAACTCCTGTACATAACCCGCAGTGAACACAGATTTCTTCGTCTATGACTATTTCTCCTAAAGTGTGAGATACGCTGATATTTTGCGATCGCATCCACTCGACAGCAGCATCTAATTGATCTATATCCCCAGAAAGTTCTACTACCAATTTACCAATTTGATTCGGTGCTACTTGGGCGCGGATAATATTAGCAGCGACATTGAAATCTTTTGCTAGTCGGTAGGTGACTGGCATTTGAATGGCACGTTTAGGAAAAGTGAGGGTGACTCGTTTTTTCACGGTTTTGCAAACAGGGATTGGGAAATTTGGAAGTTGGAAGTCAGAATTAAATAAAGCGGTAAACTGAAAATAAGAATGCTTAATAAGTTTTAATAAATTCTGTTATGAGTACCGATACTTCTGGGAAATCTCCAACTAAATCAGAATTCAACGCTGGGACACGTGTAAGAAACTTTTTAGTCGCAATAGTGGCGATCGCTCTTAGTGTTAGCCTTGTTTTCGGTTTGAAATCTCAGGGTAACACAGTTTCTCTCACTCAGCTGGGTGAGGAATCTACTCCTCTAGAAGTAGCTTTAGCCAATGGTAAGCCATCGCTAGTGGAATTCTATGCTAATTGGTGTACTGTTTGCCAAAAAATGGCTCCTGATATTGCCGCATTGGAAAAGCAGTATGCAGAAAAAGTTAATTTTGTGATGCTGAATGTGGATAATAGCAAATGGCTACCCGAGATGCTAAAGTATCGCGTTGATGGTATTCCCCATTTTGTGTTCTTGAGTGAAAATGGAGAACCCATTGCCCAAGCAATTGGTGATCAACCCCGTACTATTATGGCAAGTAATCTAGACGCCTTGGCTGTTGGGTCACCCCTGCCGTATGCTCAAGCTAGTGGCAAAGTTTCCAAAGTTTCCACATCAGTAGCACCACCAGCTAGCAGCGATGATCCTCGTAGTCATGGTGGTCAAGTCGTCAATTAGTTGTTTGTTCCAATCAACTACGAACTATCAACTCACAACAATTTATTAAACTTGATATATCGACATAAATCGATATAATTGGATTATGGATAGTAAAGATATTGATATTTTTAAAGTCCTGGCGAATGAGACTAGGTTACAAATTTTGCATTGGTTAAAAGAACCTGAGGCCAATTTTCCCTGTCAGGATGTAAACCCGCGTACAGTTGGAGTCTGTGTCGGTAGTATTCAGAAGAAAACTGGTTTGGCCCAATCTACGATATCTCATTACTTGTCTATGCTGGAAGATACAGGGTTAGTTGTCTCAACACGTATAGGACAGTGTACTTACTATCGTCGTAATGAAGAAGCTTTTTCTATGTTTGTTACTCATGTTGCCACTGATCTATAAGTAAAAACTTATAGATTGTTGTATCTTGTTTTTTATTTACTTATATCGAGATTGTTCGATATTTCTAAGCTTTAAAATATTGCTATCGTGTAGGTGCGATGGGTAGCCAACGTTGTATTAAAGGAGATAAGTATGCTGGCAAGCTATTTGTTATTATTAGTTATTGGTTTAAGTGCTACTGTTCTTGGAATGAAAATACGGGAGGAAGTCTATCGCATTGCCGTTGTATTTAGTGGAGGAATGCTGTTAGCAATGGGGTTAATATTGGCTCCTGCACCTGTACAAATCGGTTTTGGATTATTTTTGTTAGGACTAGTGTATATATATTCTCCCACCAAAATTTTAGATTGATGGGATTCACGCTGTTCGTCGTGAATCACTGAGAATCATTTTGACTGAAGAATTGCTCAATGGTACAATCCCCTAGATTGGTATGTAAAAATAATCCAAAATCTAATATCTAATATCTATGACATTGCTCAATTAAATTTAATCCCAAAAACAGAGCCGCAACACTACCAGCCACACAAATTTCTCCTTGGATTATTTTTGTTAAAACTGATTCTACAGGAATTAAAATTACTTCTATTTCTTCTGTGATATCCAGTTGTTGTTCACTCGTTTTGCTGACATTTTCTGCTAAAAATAAATGTAATCGATTGGTATCTTTGCTGGGTCGATCATATAAAGTAGCTATTTTTTTTATTTCTTTAGCTGTATAGCCAGTTTCTTCCTCTAGCTCTCTTTTCGCTGCTATTTCGGCGCTTTCTTGATTGGGGTCAAAACTGCCAGCTGGTAGTTCTAGAAAAAATTCTTCGATTGCGTGTCTGTATTGGCGGACAAAGACAATTTCTTTATTGGTAGTGATGGGTAAAATTAATGCTACTTCTGGTTTAATATGGACAAAAAAATCATCTATAATTTTGCCATTTGGTAGAAGAATTTCATCTTGCCTAACTTGACACCAGGGATGGTTTAATACCATTTTTGAATGTAATAATTGCCATTTTTTTAATTTTTCCATAGAGTTTATTCAGTCTGGGTAAATGAATATTTAGATTTTCTGTTATGATAGATGGCCACAGGGTGGAATACTTACATTAACGAACCACAAAGAACACAAAAAACACAAAGGTTTTTATAAAATAATACTAGTGAAAAAGTAGAAAAGACACAAAGTGTTGACCGATAATTATTCCCAGGGTAGAATTCCCAAAAATTATCTTTGGAGTCAATCCAAAATCTAAGAATTAAACTGAAATTTGAATTATGCAAATTGAGGTGGAAATCTTTACGGTTAATAAACGATTTCCCTTGACTATTAGTCGTGGGACAACAACACAGACAACTAATGTTTGGGTGAAGATTTCCGATGATGGTATTGAAGGTTGGGGAGAGGCGTCGCCGTTTAGTATAGGCAATTATCCACAATCAACGGAAATTATTAAAGATGCTTTGCAGAAAGTCGCCTCTGCTTTGCAAGCACATAGCCCATTGCAAAGGCAGCAAGTAGAACAAATTTTAACAACAGCCAAAATTCCTTCGGCAGCGAAAGCAGCGTTAGATGTAGCAATGCATGACTGGTTGGGAAAACGCATCGGCTTACCATTGTGGCAACTATGGGGACTTGATAGAAATGCGATCGCACCAACTTCTGTAACTATTGGGATTAATTCAACCGCAGGGGCAAAAGCTAGGGTAAGGGATTGGTTAGAATTTCTGGATGTCCGTGTTTTCAAGATCAAGTTGGGTAGCCCAGAGGGTATTGACGCCGATCAAAAAATGTTGATGGCGGTACGAGAAGAAGCACCAACACAGGAATTATATGTTGATGCCAATGGTGGATGGAATTTAGCAGATGCGATCTACATGTGTAATTGGTTGGCAGATTTGGGTGTAAAGTATGTAGAACAGCCCCTCGCACAAGGTCAAGAGCAAAGTTTAGCCGAACTTAAGATGCGATCGCCTCTACCTATCTTTGTGGATGAAAGTTGTTTCACCAGTGCTGATATCCCTCAATTAGCGAATATTGTCGATGGAATTAATATCAAGCTGATGAAATCGGGGGGATTAAGCGAGGCGATGCGGATGGTAAATACAGCCCGCGCCAATGGGTTGCAAGTCATGTTTGGCTGCTATTCTGATAGTGCGCTTCTCAACACAGCAGCCGCACAACTAGCGCCACTTGCTGACTATTTAGATTTAGATAGTCACCTGAATTTAATTGATGACCCTTTTACAGGGGCATTTGTACAAGCAGGAAAAATTATACCAAACGACTTACCAGGCTTGGGGGTACAACGCAGTGCGTCTGCCACTTAATCAACGAGTAGCTATCTTATTACATGAGGGAATCAAGGGAACTCGCGGTAAAACAGGGTTATCACTTTTACGTTACAGTGAAGCCCCGATTGTAGTAGCGATCGACCGCGAATGTCCAGGGCAATCCTTGCCAGAGTTAACAGGTATTCGCCGCCATGTACCCATAGTTGCATCAGTCTCAGCAGCACTAGAGTACAAACCGCAAGTCTTAGTAATTGGCATTGCACCTCTAGGCGGCGTTTTACCAGATGATTACTGGCATGACATCAAAGATGCCTTAGCTGCGGGAATGTCGCTGGTAAATGGTTTGCACGCACCACTATCAACCATACCCGACTTAAAAGCACTCCTGAAGCCAGGACAAATGATTTGGGATGTGCGGAAAGAACCGCCGAACTTGGGTGTAGCTACGGCGATGGCACGTACCCTTCCCTGTCGACGGGTACTGACAGTGGGAACTGATATGGCAGTTGGCAAAATGTCAACTAGCTTAGAATTACACTGGGCATCAAAATTGCGGGGCTGGCGTTCTAAGTTTCTGCCTACAGGGCAAACTGGTTTGATGTTAGAAGGGGATGGTATACCCCTAGATGCTGTACGCGTGGACTTTGCTGCTGGGGCAGTAGAACAAATGGTCATGCGCTATGGTAAAAACTACGATATTTTGCACATCGAAGGGCAAGGTTCTCTACTGCACCCTAGTTCCACAGCAACATTGCCCCTAATACGTGGTTCCCAACCAACACAAATGATTTTAGTCCATCGGGCAGGACAAACAGAAGTTGCTGATGGTATACCAATTCCACCTTTAATAGATGTAGTCAAACTTTATGAAACAGTTGCCAGTGCAGGTGGTGCTTACCCAAAAGTACCAGTAGCAGCAATTGCCCTCAACACTCGTCACTTCAGCGAAGCAGAAGCAAAAGCAGCGATCGCCCAAACAGAAACAGAAACCGGACTACCTTGTACAGATCCAATTCGTTTTGGTGCTGACAAGCTGTTGGATGCCGTCATGCAGAATTAAAATAAAAGCGCCAGTGAATACGGTGCAAAACCTGGCGCTGGTGCTATCGGTTATTTGGAAGCATTATTGTAAGCAAAGAGTTAATGATACGCTAGAGGGTCAGACCCCTCATTTGGGATTGGGGAGGTGTGAGGAGTGGGGGACAAGGAGGACGACTAACCACTAACTCTTGCTCCTTGAGTTATATCAAGTTCGGCTAATTGCTTACAATACTATGCTTCGCTGTTGATCATTGGTTTTTCCCATTACCCTTGGGGTTCGCTACTTTGCCATCTCGGCATAAGCCAAGACGGCAAGTAGTCTCACCGATTACCCATTACCTATTACCAGCCCATGGGACAGTATAAGTATTTAAGCGAACATGATATTACTTGAAATTTCTAGGATTGAGACGAGTACCAGACTGAGTCTGAGTCTGAGTTTGGGTTTGAGTTTGGGTTTTAATTGCTACACCTTTTTTAAGTTGGCTACCAGTACCACCATCGTTCTTATCCAAGAAAGGTTTGAGATTAACTGGCCCTTTAGATGTATGGGTATTGTTATTGCCGCCACCAAAAATAGTTCTAGCCTGGTTATATATTTGTTCGACTTGGCTACCACCCTGATTCCGACTGTTAAAAGTATTGACGGCTATGGTTTGCTGACCGTTGTCGGCTGAGATCAGGTTTTGGAAGACGCTGTTGCGTACGTTATAGGGGTCGTATCCAGGGGGTACTGTCAGTACAATTCGGCAAGCTGGGTTAGCTTCACTAGTTACACAGAGAACATTGTATCCATTCTGTGTGGCATTACGGAGTTCTGTTAAGCCATCTGGGCGGTAACTTTCCAAGCGTTGGGCTATGGTCACGCAGCGTTTATATTCATCCCAGCCACCGCCCAATCTTTGGGGAGTCGCCCAAGGAAAGAATTGCCCTGGTTGGCTTTCTGGTTGGTACATTACTGTATACTGTCCGTTGTAGTTTTGACAGCTAAATCGGGCATTGGTACTGTATGTAGTAGAAGTGCTGGTTGTTGTACTTGAAGAACTAGTTGTAGTTGAAGTACCGTTAACTGGTTGTGTTGGCACTACCACATCGCCAACTTGTGCGGAGGCGATCGCATTACCTACAAATACAGTTAAACCCAGACCATTAGCTGCAAGTAATTTCAAGATTCGTGATGACATAGACATAGAATTTACACTGATATCAATTAAATTAGGGAGTTGTTATATTCAATAGACGAAAATTTTTTGGTTTTGATTCAGGTATGGAATGTATTTTTTCTTCCCTTTTTTGAATACGCCTGCAGGTAAGTTTTAGTTCCCGATCTCTTCTTAGGTCAAAATCGCTCCACCCATTAACCGTTCATAGCGATACTTTAATTCTTCTTTCATCAAATACCAACGCTCTAAGGTTGCATCTATTTCTATGACTTTTTCCGCAGCTTGCCGTGCTAGCGTTAATACTTCTTCGTCTTCCACCAAACTCGCTAAGGTAAAATCTGGTAGACCTGATTGGCGAGTTCCCAGTACTTCACCTGGACCACGAAACCGCATATCCATTTCGGAAATAAAAAAGCCATCTTGAGACTGTTCCAATACTTTGAGTCGTTGTTGAGCGTCAGGACTTCTGGAACTACTCATCAGTAAACAGTAGGATTGTGCTGCACCTCGACCAACACGCCCCCGTAGCTGGTGCAATTGCGACAAGCCAAAGCGTTCCGCATTTTCTATGAGCATAACTGTAGCATTAGGTACGTCTACACCGACTTCCACAACGGTAGTAGAAACCAAGATTTGAGTTTCATTGTCGCGAAATTTATTAATTGCCTCGTCTTTCTCAGCAGAACTCATGCGACCATGCAACAAGCCGACCTGAAAATCAGGAAACACACTTTCTTTTAACTTTTGATACTCCTCTGTTGCCGATCGCAAATCCAATTTTTCTGATTCTTCCACTAAGGGTAAAACTACGTAAACCTGCCGTCCTTGGGCGATTTCCCGTCGCATCAAATCGTAAGCTTGAGGACGCTGCTGACTTGTTAATACTGTGGTTTGAATTTTTTGCCGCCCTGGGGGCAATTCATCAATTTGGCTCACATCCAAATCCCCATGAATTGTGAGCGCCAGTGTCCGAGGAATTGGTGTAGCTGTCATAGTTAATACATGGGGTTGCTCACCTTTTTGCTGTAATTTTGCTCGTTGTTCCACCCCAAAACGGTGCTGTTCGTCAATGACTACTAAACCCAAGCGATGAAATTTGACAGGATTCTGAATTAAGGCATGAGTTCCCACCAACAGAGGCAATTCTCCTGTTTCTAACTGGGCGTGAATTTGTCGCCGTTTTGCAGTTTTTGTGGAACCTGTCAGTAATTCTACTGGTAAATATAGTAAATTAAACCAGCTAACTAGCTTGCGATAATGTTGTTCTGCTAGTACTTCTGTGGGAGCCATGAGTGCTGCTTGATATCCAGATTGAATCGCAGCTAGGATAGCGACTACTCCGACAATTGTTTTCCCCGAACCAACATCACCTTGTACCAGACGATTCATCGGCACTGGTTTTTGCAAGTCGTTGAGAATATCGTTGATCACACGTTGCTGGGCGTTAGTCAACTTAAAAGGCAGTATTTCGTAAAATTTATCTAATAATTGACCTCTGGGTGCAAGCACAGCGCTAGTTTGAATTTGCTTGGCTTGGTGCTGACGTTGCAGTAAACCCAGTTGGAGGTAGAAAAATTCATCGAAGACGAGGCGGCGACGGGCATGTTGTAAAGTGTCGTTATCTGAAGGGTAATGGATATTTGCGATCGCGTCTTTCAATTCCATTAACTCATATTTTCTTCTTAAACCACTAGGTAGAGGATCTTTTAAGTGCGCCGCAGTTGGCAAAGCAGCAATCATCGCCTGTCGCACTAAATCCGCACCCACACCCTCAGTTAGGGCATAAACAGGTACTACTCGCCCAATAGTCAAAGATTCAATAGTATCACCAGGGTTCGCCAAAACTTCTAGTTCTGGATCTTCTAGTGTGAGACCATATTTATTTCCTTTTACCAACCCACACGCCGCCACAATACTACCAACTGGATAACGACGTTTTAAACTTTCTTGCCAAGCACGACTTGTAAAGCGCGTACCTGCAAAAAAGCGATTAATTTTGATTTTCCCAGTATTATCCCGCAGTAAAAGTTCTAAAATTGTCAACTTTTGATTCTTTTGGCTGGTACGACAATTGCAACTTTTCACCGTCGCCACTATTGTTACCGTCTCACCCGCCTCTAATTCACTGATGCTCACCTGACGGGCATAATCAATATGATCACGGGGATAGTAAAAAAGCAAATCGCGCACAGTGTATAAACCGAGGCGCGCTAATTTTTCAGCCTTGCGTAAGCCAATTTCCGGTAAATCCTTTAATTTTTGATCTAGCTTTGGGGCAAGAGTACGACTTACCTCTGCAACAATTTGAGATTTAGGATTGGGTTTTTTAGATTTGGTAGCAGAAGACAAAGAAGTAATATTTCTTCCCTGTCCCCCGTGTCCCCCTTGTTCCCGCGTCCCCGCCTCTCCTTCCTGCTGTTCCAGTTGATAAAGATATTGACTAGTCTCCAATACTAAATTTTTTCTATCTTCAAGTCCCAGATTTGGATAATTGGAAAATTGAGCCGCCAGTTGTTGCCAGCGGCGGCGCTCATAACTTGGTAAGTCATTGGGAAATTTACCGAAAGTTAAGGTAAAGAACTCACTGAAGCGGTATTGTCTACCCACCAAGTCAGTAAAACCCTGTTCTTCTTCTATTGCCAGGGCTTTTTGCAATCGTATCCAGTCTGGTTTTTCGATAGTCATTGGTAATTGGAGAAGAGGTGAAGAGTTATTGGTCAAAGGACAAATGACAAAAAACTAATCTTCATACCAACTAGCACGCCATGCTGCTTCAGCTTGGGCAACTGACCGTTCCCGCAGTTTTTTTTGATACTCTAACCCTAGTTTATTAAGCTGGACTAGAATATTGCGAATCTGCTTGCGCTCAGATGAAAGTTTGGTGTCAGCAAACTCAATTTCTACAAGACGCAGGTTAATAGCCATAAGCTGTGTCAAGCCAGACTCTTCTGATTTTTGCCCATTTTCAATTTCAATCACCAAGCTCATTAGGTTAGGTGGACTTGGTACTATATCCGCAGATGCTTCTGAACCAACCGCTTCTAAAATCGGTTCTGGCAATTTTTCAGGCAAGATTTTGGCTTTTTGTAGGAGGAGATTAGCCTCATGAGAAATTCTTCTGAGGGTATGTTGTGTGGCTCTCTCTAAGAATTGTTGCCATTTTGCCAGTTCTATCGGGTTTGCAGAGGAGGGGAAAGTGGTATCGGGAGGTAAAGAGGAGAAAATTGTGTCTTCTGGTTTTTCTGGCTGCTCTTGTTCTTCCTGTGCTTCACTTTCCATTTCAGTTGTTTCTTGTGCAAAGACAATCTCAGGATCATCTTGATTGCATTCTGGGAGTTTTTCACTTTCCACGTCCTGCGGCTGTAACTTTTCTTCTTCTCCATTAATTAGAGCTAGCAACTGCTCAGCTGACTTTTTACCTAGCTTACGGAGTGACTGCTGCAAATTTTGCCGCTGACTCAAGCTTAATTTGAGAAAGTTTTCGGAATACCTTTGAGTACACAAGTGATAAGCCGCCAGAATCAACTGTTGTTGTACGGCTTGCCCTAAGGTGTTGAGATAACTAGTATAAGCGGTTTGCAGTTCTTTCGCGATCGCGGCGATCGCTTCTTCTAAAGCTGCAAGATCCCGCTCAATTCGCTCGATTGGTCTCACCATATTCTCTACTGATTGCCCATTGCAAACCAAACATAATAGTACAAATATACGCTTACATTCTAGTAGTCCACCCGATTGATTTTGACAGGTTACAGTTATTCAGATCCCCGACTTATTCAAAAAGTCGGGGATCTATGACCTCTCATTATTTGTTTGGCGTACTACTAGGATAATTGTGCAAAGATTCTAAATTTTAGCTTGATTTTGTTGGTTGTTGGTTAATAGTCGTTGATGGAAGTAGCGATTGTTCCAATACAATTAACGACTAAAATAAGCGGCAGCAGATGACTTTTGCAACCCCACCCAGTCTGTGCTGTTGTCTAATTTTTATAAATTGTGCATATTAACTTTACTTTCCGGCTTAATTGTTTCAATTTATACCAAGTTTTTGATTTATTTAGGGCTTTCTCTGTGTGCTAGTTTTGGGTGCGGAATGTGGCGGAATGTGGGATGGAAGTAACGACTGGGTTCAGCGACAGCAAACATTTTTAAGTTTCCACGTTAGTAAATTACAAAAAAACAGGTCAAATATAGTAAATTGACCTGTCCTAAAATATAGTTAATCGTTGGTAGTTAGCTGTTATGGTCACTAGTCTATCAAACTATTAACAAACAACAACCAACCAACAACTAACAACTAAAATTACTTATTACCCATCTGAGCAGCTACTTCATCTGCAAAGTTGCTTTCTTGCTTCTCAATTCCTTCACCCAGAACAAAGCGAACGAAACGGCGTACTTGGATATTTTCACCAAGTTGGGCGATCGCTTGTTTAACTAGTTCTTCTACTGTGATGCTTTGATCACGGATGTAAGGCTGATCAAGCAAAGTCATTTCTTTCAGGCGCTTATCAATACGTCCCTGAACGATTTTTTCTTTAACGTTATCAGGCTTGTTAGCAATGTCATCGCGTCCCATCTCAATATTTTTTTCCTTTTGGACGATATCAGGTGGGATGTCTGACACTTTCACATACTCTACGTTTGGACAAGCCGCAATTTGCATGGCGATGTTCCGCACCAGGGTTTGAAATTCTTCGCGGCGAGCAACAAAGTCAGTCTCACAGTTAACTTCAACAAGTACACCGACTCTACCACCAGTGTGGATGTAGCTGCCTACGAGTCCTTCTGCTGCTACCCGATCAGCTTTGGCTCCGGCTTTGGCAATACCCTTCTTACGCAGCCATTCTTCGGCTTTTGTTAGATCACCATCATTTTCTTTTAGCGCTTTTTTGCAGTCCATCATGCCTGCGCCAGTTTTTTGGCGTAGCTCCTGGACGAGTTTTGCAGATATTTCCGCCATTTTGCCTCAATTCCTACCTAGACTGACAATTTTAATTGCTCTTGGGTTTTGAGTGTTTACTATCTTAACTAGGGCTTGGTAATAGCTAATTGATAATTGCTAATCGGTATTTTTCTTTCCAATTACCCATTACCCATTACCCATTACCTATTACCTAATTTATTCTTCCTCTTCATCGTCGGGAATGAACGAGTCAGCAAAATCGCTTTCTTCGTAATCGTATTCTTCCTCAGCGCCCTCGTAGTCTTCGTATTCTTCTTCTACATCCAGCTGACCATGACGACCTTCATAAATTGCGTCCGCCAATTTACCGACAATTAGTTTAATTGAGCGGATAGCGTCATCATTGGCTGGGATGGGAATATCCACTACATCAGGGTCGCAGTTTGTGTCCAACATAGACACAATGGGAATTCCGAGTTTAATGCATTCTTGCACTGCGTTGTATTCCCGACGTTGGTCTACAATTACCACGACATCGGGGACTTTCCGCATTGTTTTAATGCCACCCAAATATTTTTGAAGCTTCGCCAACTCGCGGCGTAGCATTGAGGCTTCTTTCTTTGGCAATAAATCAAGAGCGCCGCTTTCTTCCCGACGTTCCAAATCTTTGAGACGGTCTACCCGCGTTTTGATTGTCGCCCAGTTAGTGAGCATTCCGCCCAACCAGCGCTGGTTAATGTAGTGAGCACCACAACGGGAAGCTTCTTGAGCAATAATACCTGCTGCTTGTCGCTTAGTGCCAACAAAGAGGAACTTTTTGCCCTGCTCTGCTTGCGATCGCATATAAGTATATGCTTCTTCCATTAACTGGGCTGTTTGCACCAAGTCAATGATATGTACTCCGTTACGGGCAGTATAAATGTATGGAGACATTTTTGGGTTCCATCTGCGGGTCTGATGACCGAAATGAACTCCTGACTCCATCATTTGAGCCAAAGAAACTACTGGCATATTTTTACTCCAATTCGGGTTAAACCTCCACCCAGGTGTATTTCCTCATGGGAAACACCCGAACGCCTGGATGTGCGGAATTTAAAGAACCATACTAGGGTAGCATATTTTGTAATGGGTAATGGGTAATGGGTAATGGGTAATGGGTAATTGGTAATGGGTAATGGGTAATTGGTAATGGGTAATGGGTAATTGGTAATGGGTAATGGGTAATGGGTAATGGGTAATTGGTAAGAGACTTGTTAACAATTCTTCCTTGTCCCCCTTGTCTCCCTTCGCCCCCTAATCTCCTCCAGGGGACTCCGAGTTCCCCCGTGTCCCTCCGGAATCCCGATCCCTAATCCCCGATTCTTGATCACCTCACTTCCGCATACGCTTCATATACGCCCTTGACGTTATACCAATTGAGAAAAATTCGGGCAATTTCTAAAGCCAATTGGGGTTTACCTCTATTAATCAGCCATTGCAAAAAAGGAGCCATTGTACGCTCATTCAAAGTACCATTTAAGGAAAGCATCCCCCACAATAAGCGATGTAACCAAGTCATCTGAATCATCATTCGCACTTCCCATGTTGGGTGTTTTTGATAAAATAAAACCCCCATCCTGCCACGCTGAATTTCTTTATCAATCAAGCTCTTAATTTGATCCAAGCTAAAGGGTGGATGCCAATGGTAGCCTACTGCTTGTGGACATTTAATTAGTGTTAAACCTAGTTTTTTCAGCCTCACGCCTAGTTCTAAATCTTCCCAACCATAAAGTTGAAAACTAGTATCAAACAATCCCGCTTTCTCTAACCAATGCTTAGGAATCGCCACATTACCTGTAGCAAAAAAAGCGGCAGAAAAATCTGTGAGTTTGTATGGTTCAGAGGTGGGATGATCAAAATTGCAAGTGTTAATGACTGCGCCATAGGTAAAAAAGCGATCGCTTCCCAATTTTTCCCGTCCCTGCACTAGTGCATCCCCATGAGCTTGCAGAAAATTCTCTGTCACCACTAAATCACTATCTATAAAGATAATAGTGTCTCCCTGCGCTTTCTCTACACCTAAATTCCGCGCTACAGCAGGACCTTGATGGTCTTGCTGAAAGGTTCGCACATGGGGGAATTCGGTTTTGTATGTCTCCAACCATTCCAATGTCCCATCAGTGGAACCATCATCTACTAAGATAATTTCATAACCCGTGATTGAACTGGATACATTCAATTGCTGTGTCTCTAATGCCCTAAGACACTTTTCCAAAATCGCCTTGCGATTGTATGTCGGAATAACAATGCTCAAAAACACAGTATCACTCACCACACTACTACCCATCTTTATAAGATAGGACAACTCAGGCGCAAAGACTGTTCCAATTTCGGATTTTGCGAGAATTTTGCAGACGCTTTGCATCTAAGGGTAGCATCCCGGAGAGAACCTCAAAGCTTTTATCGATGGATTACAGGAGTGCAAAGTCTTTACTCAACAGATGCTGTTATTAGCAATACTTTGCAAAAATAGGCGTTGCTGAATCAAAATATGAATTTACAATTTACGGGTGTGACCAGACGTAGCATTGCTACGTCTACAAAATGTAGACAAACAAAATTCATGATCAAATTCAGCAACGCCCACAAATATATATGCTTTGCGGAATTTTTATTTGTTTAAACCTCAAAATTGGTATTGCTGGACAAACTACTGATGGTGCATTTAATTGCGATCGCACTAACTAATCAGCAGCATTACCTAATTATCAGGGTAATCCTACAGGGATGCCAATTCCATCTGTAATTGCTATCTACCACCTACCGCAAAGAAGGTAAAGGCAGATTTATCTCAAAACCTGCGCGATCGCTGTTAATAGATTTACCAAATTTTCATTTTGCTAACAAGCGATCACTACTGTAGAGATGTTACATCAAATCTCTCTAGGGTATTTTCGTTATTTGCGTTATTTGTTAGTGCTTAGAAATCAGTGAAGAGTGAGCAACAAAATGTGAGCTGACAATAAATCCTATCTATTGTCAGCTCACATCAAATTTAAAGTGAGTTCGACGAAACCTAAATCTAACCCCTTTCCTAGTAGAGAAGGGTCAAAAAATCTTTATGTCGAAATCACGCCAGATTATTCAGCATCAATTGCTGCTGCTCCCTCATCTTCTTCACTCTTTGGTGGTCTTTGTTGGAACCTTCTCTGCATCCGTCCTGTAGTAGTCCGTTTACGAAACTTTCGGGCATACGCCTGGTTCCGTAGCGCCTTTTCTTTTTTCGGATTGCGGCGCTTAGCCATGTTCACCTCATGAATAAACAACAAAAAGCCTTACTTAGGCAATATCTAGGCAATTTTAGCTAGGATTATCTTTAATTTTAGTTTGAGCCTAGTTTAGCTTTGATATTCCTGCGGCAAAAAGCAGCAGAATTATTTAAAAGACAGGCTAAACCTGTGAAATCGCTATATAAAACCCACTCAAATCTATAATTATCAGACTCGAGGAGGTTTTATTTCCTGCTTCTACCAAGAGCGCTGACATAACAGTTCCTACAACAGGTAAACCCACAAGGGTGACTGCTTTATCCTCTTGTCCACAGGCGTAAATTTGGGAGCCACTGCATTCGGAGGTTGCCCTCTTCATCGCGTGTGGTGTGATTCATTCTCCCTATTTGCTCTTAATAAGGTTTGAGCTTACCTTAAGTTAGACTTATTCTGAATCAGCCTTGCGCTTTATCTAGACGCTTTTATTGCCTAGCTTTACCAGGTTTTAATGCGCCAGATTGTTAAACAGCAACCTATACTAACGTATCTAGTGTGATTGTGTCAACTTAAATTCAGATTTTTATTTGATAACTCTGTCTTTAGTTAGAGGTATTGATGAGGGTAAATGATACAATGAAACGCAAATTAACATGAGTTTAAAATTAAATACAAGCAAAAATAACTAACTCAACAACATGATTGGCTTTGTTTTGTGAACATCTGTTATTTGCATTAATAACATCTAAATAGCTATTGCTTCTACTGAAAAATATTATTTCTATAAATTAAAATACAAAGTCATATTGGAATATATAAGTCAAAAAAATAAATGTAATCGGAAAATTATTTAAAAAATTTCAGTGAATAAAGATTGGAATTTTATATAAGATTTTGAGATACTTTCTCTAAACTAAATAAATATTTAACTTAGTTTTCAACCAGTATATATCTTGCTCCAGAAATTTTAATTATGTATACTGACATTCACAATAATTATTCCAAGTAGATGTTAGAATTTACTATGTTCTAAGCTAATCATTAGCATTAACCCAAAGTTACAAGTTTTCTTGTATAAGAACATACTCAACAATTCCGTTGAGTGAATGTGATTATTGGGTAATTTCAAAATACAACACACAATTTACCGAAATTAGCAGATTGAACGTTTTGGCTTTTTTTACTGTGGCAATCCAGTCCACACGTAGCTTATGGCGGTTTGGACAAACTGTACTGGGGATTATTTTCCGTCATCCGATCCCTGGTACAAGTATTATTCCAATTTTACCCGATGGTCAAATAGTCCTTATTCGGAGGCGAGATAATGGTCGCTGGGCATTACCAGGGGGTATGGTTGACTGGGGAGAAGATATACCGAATGCAGTTCGCCGAGAACTGATGGAAGAAACAGGATTGGAGTTAGTCAGGATTCGGCGTTTAGTAGGAGTTTATTCTGCGCCAGACCGTGATCCAAGAATCCATTCAATATGTATTGTAGTCGAAGCAGATGTGCAAGGAAAAATGGAGATTCAAGACACATTAGAAGTAATGGAAATCCAGGCTTTTCCTCTCAACTCTTTACCCCAAGAGTGTATGTCTCATGATCATAATCGCCAACTAGAAGATTATTTCAACGGTCTGACAACACTGGCATAATTTATAGTGGTTGATTGTTCGTAGTTGATTGTTGGTAGTTTCTGCAAACAACAAACAACAAACAACATTCACCAAAATAACTTAGTTACTAAATTAAAAATGAATAACTTATTTCGTAACTCTCGGAGAAAGCTTTCTCAAGGGTTATTATTCTGGCGTGAAATTGGGAATGGAATACCTGTAGTTTTCTTGCATGGGGCTTGGAATGATAGCAGTGAATGGGTAGCTATAATGGAGTCGCTTTCAGCAGATTTTCATTGCTTTGCACCAGATTTATTTGGTTTTGGTGAATCTGATTATCCAAATATTCACTACTCAATAGATTTGCAAGTTGAATCTCTGGCTGAGTTCTTACAAGCTTTGAAATTAGAAAGGATGTATTTAGTGGGGCATTCCCTTGGCGGTTGGATTGCTGCAAGTTATGCTTTAAAGTATCCAGAACAAGTATATGGATTAGTACTAGTAGCACCAGAGGGTCTAGAGACTGAGGAATTAGACAAAAATTGGAAAAAAATACAGGGTTTGATGAAACGTCCCCTGTGGATATTTAAAATATTAAAGATACTTAGTCCATTGACTAAAATTTTAGGTTTAGATACACAAATTGAACAGGATTGGCAACAAAGAAAAATTATGTTGCAATATCCTACAGCGAGTAATTTATTGTTCCTACGTCAATTACCAGAACTTCGTGCCGAATTACTACAAGAAAGATTAGATTTTTTAACAACTCCTGTTTTGATTTTACAGGGCGGCAAAGATACACCTGATGCATTAGCTAAGAGTAATAAATACGCGATTTTGCTTCCACAAGCCAACTTAAAAATTATTGCCCACGTAGGAAATAATTTACCGGAGATGTGTGCAGCAATTGTGGCTGGAGAGATTCGGAATTTTATTAAGACTAATGAATTATGAATTATGAAAAAATTGAGCGTTCTGAGTTTTTTCCATTCCCCAAAATATTAAATTCGGTTCCACAATCAAACGCTTTGCAATCTCAGGAAATAGGGATTGAAGATATTTAGCTAATAAAGTGCGATCGCCACCAGTAATGGCAATCTTACCTTGGGGAAATGACTGCCACCATGCTTCCACAAAGTCTTTGATTCCTGCCAACAAAGTATATATCACCCCACTTTGGATTGCTTGTTGAGTATTCACAGCAAAGCGTTGCGGTAAATCGTGGGGTAATTCTACATTTGGTAATTGCCCTGTATTTTCGGCAAGAGTCGCCATTTGTAAACCCAATCCTGGCAGAATTGCGCCGCCAAAAAGATTTTGGTTAGCATCAGCACCAGTAAAGGTGAGTGCTGTACCCGCATCTATTACTAACATGGGAAAACCCCAAGTTTTCCCCGCGCCCCACAAAGCTAAAGCCCGGTCAATTCCTAAAGTAGGATACATACCTTGGAGAGGTATGTCTTCTAAGGTAACAACACGTACATTGGGGTAAGTTAACCATAAGGCTGTTTGGCTAGGAACCACTGAAGCAAGGAGGAGGGGAAAAGATGGGGTAGTGGGGGAGTCAGCGCGGTCTTGTTGGTTTCCAACAAAGAGCGACTGGCGTGGAGTGTGAGGACTAGAGGAAAGGATTTCCTGTACCTCGGATAGTCTTTGACACTTAGATAAATAATATACGAATGACTTAGACAGGCGTTCTGTATCGTAGGTATGGCAAAGGGTTTTGCCATCAAACAAGCCCCAGTGCAAGCGGGAATTACCAATTATAAGAGCTAACCACATTTTTATACTTTTAGTTTTTCTTAAGCAATCTATAAATAAATTAATAAATATTTACAATAACTCCGTGTCAAAATAGCAATAGAGGAAAAATACTCATTTGCTATGGAGGGCAGTTATGGTAGCGCTCACCGAAAACCCCAAGAAAAGGCTAACCGTACAGGTGGTCGATATTGCTGAACAAACAACCACGATTCGTTCTCTGGACTGGGATCGCGATCGCTTCGATATTGAATTTGGTCTACAAAACGGTACTACCTATAACTCGTTTATCATACGCGGTGAGCAGACTGCTTTAGTCGATACCTCTCACGAAAAGTTTCGCCAGTTATATTTAGATAGCCTTAAAAATCAAATTAATCCAGCAGACATTAACTATTTAATTATCAGTCATACCGAGCCAGATCACAGTGGTTTAGTTAAAGATGTCCTGCAACTCGCCCCGGATGTTACCGTTGTTGGTTCCAAGGTGGCAATTCAGTTTTTGGAAGACTTGGTGCATCAACCGTTCAAGCGGCGAATTGTGAAAAATGGCGATCGCTTAGATTTAGGTAACGGGCATGAGCTAGAATTTGTCATTGCACCAAACTTACACTGGCCCGACACTATCTTTACCTACGACCATAAAACCCAAATTCTGTTTACTTGTGATGCTTTTGGGTTACATTATTGCTCAGATGACACTTTTGACGAAGATTTAGAAGCCATATCTCCAGATTTTGAATTTTACTATGAATGCTTAATGGCTCCTAATGCCCGGTCGGTGCTGTCTGCACTCAAACGCATGGGTGAACTGGAGAAAATCGGCATGATTGCCACAGGTCACGGGCCATTACTTTATCACAACGTTGAAGAACTCACCGGACGCTATCGCAGTTGGAGTCAATCTCAAACCAAGGCAGAAACTACAGTTGGAGTATTTTACGTTCCTGGTTATGGTTGGAGCGATCGCTTAGCCCAAGCTATTAGCAATGGTATTACCAAAACAGGCGTAGCGGTGGAATTGGTAGACCTCAAAACCGCAGACTTGCAAGAACTCCGGGAAATTGTTGGTCGTTGTGCAGGGATTGTTGTCGGCACACCACCAGTATCTAACCCAGCCGCACAAACTGCCCTTAGCACAGTTTTAGGTTCGGCTAAAGAAAAACAAGCCGTGGGGATTTTTGAATCCAATGGTGGTGATGACGAACCAATTTATCCCCTGATGAATAAATTCCGGGATTTGGGTTTAACAACAGCCTTTCCAGCGATTCAAATTCGAGAAACACCCACAGAAAACACCTACAAGCTTTTAGAAGAAGCAGGAACAGACTTAGGGCAATGGGTGACACGGGATAAAAGCATCAGACAGATGAAATCTCTGGATGCTGACGTGGATAAGGCCTTAGGTAGACTTAGTGGTGGGTTGTATATCATTACTGCCCAAAAAGGTGATGTGAAAAGTGCCATGCTTGCCTCTTGGGTCAGTCAAGCTAGCTTCAAACCCTTGGGAGTATCGATTGCAGTGGCAAAAGATCGCGCGATCGAATCACTCATGCAAGTGGGCGATAAATTTGTGTTGAACGTCCTGGAAGAGGGTAATTACCAAAGCTTAATGAAACATTTCCTCAAACGCTTCGCCCCTGGTGCAGATCGTTTTGAAGGAGTTAGAACCCAAAGTGCCCAAAATGGCGCCCCTATCCTCACCGACGCATTGGCATACATGGAGTGCGAAGTTACCAGTAGGATGGACTGCGGCGATCACTGGGTTGTGTACAGTACAGTTGACGCCGGAAGGGTGAGTAAGCCAGATGCCTTAACTGCCGTGCATCACCGTAAGGTGGGTAATCATTATTAGGGTATGAGGAGTATGAGGAGTATGAGGGGTATGAGAAGTATGAGGGGATGAGAAGTATGAGAAGTACAAAGATAAAACATTTCTTTTACTCCCCCCACCTCCCCTACTCCCCCCACTCCCCTCACTCCTCACACTCCCCCCACCTCCCCTACTCCCCCCACTCCCCTCACTCCTCACACTCCCCCCACCTCCCCTACTCCCCCTACTCTCTCCACTTCCCTATCCCTAAAAAACCATGACATCCACAAAACCCCGTGACGTTCAAATTCTCCCCATTGCAACAGATACAACAATATTGCGATCGCGCAGTTGGACTCGTCTGAGATTTGAAATTGAATACGCCCTCGCCAAGGGTACAACTGCAAATTCCTATTTGATTCAAGGGGATAAAATTGCCCTGATAGATCCACCAGGCGAAACATTTACGGAAATTTACTTAGATGCTTTGCAAAAACGGTTGGATTTAAAACAAGTAGATTATGTGATTCTCGGTCACGTTAACCCTAACCGTGCTGCTACTTTAAAAGTGTTGTTAGAACGTGCCCCACAGATAACTTTCGTTTGTTCTAATCCAGGAGCAATCAATTTGCGGGGGGCATTGGAAAATCCAGATTTGCCCATTTTGGTGAAACGTGGGGAAGAAACCCTCGATTTAGGCAAAGGTCATCACCTGCAATTTATCCCCACACCTAACCCCCGCTACCCCGACCAACTCTGCACCTACGATCCACAAACGGAAATTTTATACACAGACAAGCTATTTGGAGCGCATATCTGCGGCGATCAGGTATTTGATGAAGGCTGGCAAATTTTTCTCGAAGACAGACGCTATTATTTTGAGTGTCTAATGGCTCCTCATGCCCGTCAGATCGAAACTTCATTGGAAAAACTTGCTGATTTGCCAGTGAGGATGTACGCACCCAATCATGGGCCGTTGGTGCGTTATGGCTTAATTGATTTAACAAAAGCCTATCGGGAGTGGAGTCGGCAGCAGACATCTCAAGATACTACCGTGGCATTAATTTATGCTTCAGCTTACGGAAATACCGCAACCTTAGCCCAAGCGATCGCCCACGGTATTACTAAAGCAGGTGTCAGCGTTGAATCCATTAACTGCGAATTCGCCGAACCCAGCGAAATTCAAGCAGCCGTCGAGAAAGCGGCAGGATTTATCATTGGTTCCCCTACTCTTGGTGGACATGCACCCACACCAGTCCAGACTGCTTTGGGTATTGTACTTTCCACTGCTGCCAAAAATAAACTTGCGGGTGTGTTTGGTTCCTACGGTTGGAGTGGCGAAGCCATCGATTTAATTGAAGGCAAACTCAAAGATGCTGGTTATCAATTTGGCTTTGAACCTATCCGAGTCAAATTCAAACCCAACGATGTCACTTTGCAAACTTGTGAAGAAGCTGGAACAGACTTCGCCCAAGCACTGAAAAAAACCAAAAAAGTTCGTACTCCCAGTCAACCTGCTAGTAATGTCGAACAAGCTGTAGGGCGGATTGTTGGTTCTCTATGCGTGATTACAGCTAAGCGGGGGGATATATCTAGCGCAATGTTAGCTTCTTGGGTATCTCAGGCTAGCTTTAATCCTCCTGGTTTCACTGTTGCTGTTGCCAAAGATCGGGCTATTGAACCGTTGACACACTCCGGTAATCAATTCGTTCTCAATATTCTCAAAGAAGGGAATCACATAGGGTTAATGAAACACTTCCTTAAACCCTTTGGGCCAGCACAAGATCGTTTTACTGGTGTTGCTACTACAGAAGCGGAGAACGGCAATCCTATCTTGACAGATGCCTTAGCTTACCTAGAATGTACCGTGCAAACTCGGATGGAAGCAGGTGACCACTGGCTTGTGTACGCGACTATAGATAATGGCAAAGTACTTAGTGATGGTGTCACTGCTGTGCATCACCGTAAGTCAGGGAATCATTATTAAAAAGCAGAGGGCAGAAGGGGTGGAAACTCTAACCTTATTTCTGCTCATCTCTAGCTACTGACTAAATCCGCTTTTCTAGATATTGACCAATCATCAACTGCTCACCTGCACGGGAAATTATAGATTGGCGTGTACGGTATTTGCTGCCGACTAGCTTTAATTCTTCTTCAAATACTGAATTATTGTATTCAGTTCGCAAACATAGTGTTGTGGGGTTGGGAAAGTAATACTGGGCTGTAACTGGTTTAGCTGTGGCAAAACCGCGATCGCGATATATTGTGTTTCCTAAAGCCCCAAATAAAGTTGTTCCCTTTGATTCCTTCTTGTTTGAAATCGAATTGGTGCTTTCCCAGATGACTTCAGCACCACAGGTTAAATTCACTGTATCAGGCAAACTGTGCATTTGAGCAAGCTTACGTAATTTTTCGCATCCCTGCTCCAAAAAACTGATAGTAATTACACTCACCATTTCTTTGGTTTCTCCCTCTGGCAGAGTGTAATAGCGACGTTCTGAGCGCCATTGACCCACAGACGCTTGGAAAAATTCCGCAAGTAGAGATTCGTCGGTTGTTTGTAAAATTTGTGATGGTGATGTCACTGGCAGTTTTCCTCGCGCCAAGTTAATTTAAGTTGGTTATATAAGGACATACATAATGTGTGTCCTGTTTTTCAAATTATTTACTTTTTTTAATATAATCTAAATTGCTGAAGGTTATTGATATGCTTGCTACAACTCTAGAAAAAATATCTATTTCCAAAAAATATATGAATACTTAAGCAAGAGCAGGGTTGAAGAATGCGATCGCACAACTTAATGAACCTATCAACAAAATGTCAAAACTGCGATATTGTAAACGCGATCGCATCATCCTAATATACCCAATAAACGTGATCGCACTTTCTCCTCCAAAACAAGTAAAATGCGATCGCTATCCCTTCAACACATTTAGCTTCTAAACTGTTATTAAGGAAAATATCTGTAAATATCTTTTCTTTGCAATACTCGAACAAAAACAATTGCACTATCAGAGATTGTTAACCCAATTCTGTAGTCACTAATTGTAATACGATAATAATCACCATCAGCCTAAGTTTTTTGATATTGTTAACTTCTCCCAGATTTTCTGCGTTTTCCACTTATTCAATTACGGCTTGTATGCTTTGCAGGAAAGTTTCATCTCTAATTTTGTTCAAATCTTTTTCAAAGCTCTTTGTGATCTCAACATTCATCCTTTTTTTTGCCAAAATCTTAAAAATCGTCTCTCTGCTGACTTTTTCTGTAACCCACTAAATAGAATCATCCCCAGTTGCAACAAGAAGTCTTCCATATCGACTAAAACTTATGCTTCTGACAATTCCCTTATGTCCTTTCCACTTTGTCATAGTCAAAACATGACTTAAGTCACGGGTGTATACATGACTTTTTCCTCATGTACTTACTAGGTGTAGTTTTTAAGATAGAGATAAAAACTACAAGGAGTGATACCATATTGGCTCTTTAAAGATGATCTCTGATAATTAAAGAATATTTTGTTACAGCCTAATAAACAATCATTCTAGTCAATACATATATAGGCTAAAAACTAACTATAAATAGGATTATTTTCGTCAGTTTTCAGTCTTATACCTTTAAGTAGAGACAAGTTAATACACAAATATTTATACTGTGTTAATAATTGTATCAGATCAGGCTAAGTCTTTCTGATTTTGGACGATTAGTATCTTCTTTGATATGCTTATTTGGAAAAAAGTAATTTAATATACATAAATTTTGGCAAAACTAATAAAACTTACACTTTTCTTTTCGGCATGTTTTCCCTTGTTCATACAACCTCAGTGATATTCACGTTATCTATTGAGACTATTTTTTTATAAACGGTATTAGGCAAAAGCTGTGCCAGTAGGAGCCAAATATAATGATTTGCGACGGAAATAAGCTGCGTATATTATTTAAAAATTCCCCCTTATTGCCGAATTCATCTTTATTGTTGCTGGTTTCTTGGCTAGGTATGGGATTGTTGATGGGGGGTTGCGGATCACTTCCCAAAGAATCAGCAGAGGCTCAGCAAGATCGTCGTGGTGTATCTGGACAAGCAGATGGTGCAACACCTGTAGATGTGGCGATCGCTCGCAAAGATGGTTTGCAACAATCATTACAGCTTACAGGCAATACAGAACCTTTCCGCACCGTATCTTTGCGCTCGCAAATCCAAGGACAGCTTTTGGCTTTGAACGTAGATGTGGGGGATGTAGTATCACAAGGTCAAATCGTGGGACAGGTAGATGACACGCTCCTGCGAACAGCTTTAAATCAAGCCGAAGCAGAACTAGCAGCACTCAAATCAGAAGTAGCAAGGGCGAATGCTCAAGTGAGTAATGCGCGTGTTGAGGTAGAACGGACGCGATTAGAAGTAGCACAAGCCCTTGCCGATGCCGAAAGACAAGATAAACTCTTCAAACAAGGAGCGATCGCTCAACAAGCAGCCCAACAAGCACGCACTAACGCCCAAACTGCGGTGCAAGCATTGCGCGCCGCACAGGAGCAAGTACGCACAGAACAAGAAGCTGTTGCTGCTGCTAAAGGTAGATTAACTGCTCAACAAGCCTTGGTAGCAGAAGCTAAAGAACGCCTTTCCTATGCCAAGTTGACATCCCCGATTGCTGGGGCTGTCTTAGAAAAGGTCACAGAACCCGGAAATCTTTTGCAACCAGGTAATGAAGTTCTAAAAATCGGTGATTTTAGCCGTGTCAAAGTTAGAGTCGAAGTTTCCGAATTAGAACTGGCAAATATTCAGGTGGGACAATCAGTACAAGTACGCTTAGATGCCTTTCCTAATAATACATACGTTGGCAATGTAGCACGTATCTCCCCCGCAGCTGACAGCACAGTTCGTTTAGGTTTAGTACCAGTGGAAATAGTGATTCCCAATAATGGGGCAAAAATCGGTAGTGGACTATTGGCAAGAGTCAATTTTGCCGAACAGGGACAAGAACGTGTAGTAGTACCTCTAACTGCTATCCAAACAGAAGGGGGGAATAACCAAAATCCAAACTCGAAAACAGAAAGTGATCAGAGTAAAGTGTTTGTGGTGAAGCGAGAGCAAGGTAAAACAACAGTTGCAACTAGACCTGTAAAATTAGGCAAAAGTAATGACGGCAATGTAGAAATCATTTCTGGCTTACAACCCGGTGAAGAGTATGTGGTACGCAGTGGTAAGCCTCTCAAAGAAGGTGATGCTGTACGTCTTTCAATACTTTCGGAAAAATCAGAAGCTACTACGACGGGGAAATAAGTATAAGCATCAAGACTGTTAGTAGTTAGTAGTGGGTTTTAACCACTAACTACTATAAAGAAGTGCCATGGCACGTCTCTACAACAACTAACCACTAACAACCACAACGAAAAATACTATTGTCTACCTGAATATAAAAAAATGCAGGCAACAAAAAAAACTGGGGGATTGAGTATCAGCGCCCTCTCGATTCGCCAACACATAGGTACACTGATGCTGACCCTTGCAGTCATAGTAATGGGCATATTTTATATTACAAACCTACCAGTAGATTTACTGCCATCAATTACCTATCCCCGCATCGGTGTACGGGTACAAGCCCCCGGAATTTCGCCAGAGGTAGCGATTGATGAAATCACCAGACCACTGGAACAAGCTTTTGCGGCTACTGAGGGTGTGGTACAAATTTTTTCTCAAACCCGTGAAGGACAGGTAAATGTGGATCTGTTCTTTCAACCAGGGGGTAATATTGACCAAGCCCTCAACGATGCTACAGCTGCATTTAACAGAGCGAGAAGTGGCTTACCAGACACAATTGAAGAACCGCGTATCTTCAAATTTGACCCCTCCCAATCCCCGATTTATGAATTAGCCTTAACTTCGCCCTCATTAGAAGGTGTTGATTTACGTGTATTTGCTGAAGAAGAACTAGCTCGTGAACTCAGTGTTGTATCTGGTGTCGCAGGGGTAGATGTCTCGGGGGGAGTACAAGAAGAAGTCAGAGTAAATATTGATTTGGATCGCTTGCAAGCCCTTGGTGTTGGTTTAACAGATGTACTCGACGAACTTACCAACCGTAACCAAGACATTTCTGGCGGTCGAATTTTTGGGCAAAATTCCGAACCTCTCACCCGTACCGTCGGACGCTTCCAGAGTGCGGATGAAATCAGCAATCTTTCTTTTGAAGTCTCTTCTTCTCCCCCTACTTCCTCCACTTCTATTCCTAGGCGCCGCGTCTACCTACGTGACTTTGCTCAAGTCATTGATGGTACAGAAAACCAACGCCTTTCGGTTTTACTTAACAGACAACCAGCAGTAAAAGTCAGCATTCAAAAGCAACCGGATGCTAATACTATAGACGTTGTGGATAAAGTCAAAAAGCGGATCGAGCAATTGCGAAAATCTGGTGTCATTCCAGAGGGAGCAGTTCTTACACCTACCTTGGATGAATCACGATTTATCCGTAATTCTATTTCCAACGTTGCCACTTCTGGTTTAATCGGAGCAGCACTAGCCGCGATCGCAGTTTTGTTATTTCTGGGTTCAGTGCGGCAAACTCTAATTATTGTAGTTGCGATTCCCTTGGCAACCTTAGCTGCGATCATTTTGATGGGATTGTTTGGGCTATCTTTAAATCTTTTCAGCTTGGGTGGTTTGGCGTTGGGCGTAGGTATCGTAGTCGATAACTCCATCGTTATGTTGGAGAATATTGCCGAAGGTGCGGGTATGACTCCTGGTAAAGATACCAGAACTCGCCTCAGTTCATGGCAACTGATTCAACAAGCAGAACAAAGTAGCCAACAGGTAGAATCCGCTTTGCTAGCTTCTACTAGCACCAACTTAGTGTCAGTGTTACCGTTTTTGCTGATAGGCGGCTTTATTTCGCTGCTATTCAATGAATTAATTCTGACTATTAGCTTTGCTGTTGCTGCTTCCATCTTAATTGCGGTAACTGTAGTGCCGATGCTAGCTTCGCGGATGTTAGCATGGCCTATTTCCAGTGGTTTAAGTAATTTTTGGTTCCTGCGGGAGTTTAATCGCCGTTTTGATGGTGCAACCAGAAATTACGGTGCTTTTTTAAGTAAAATTTTGCGATTTCGCTTGCTGACAGTAGCGATCGCGATCGCCTTATTAGGTGGTGGCAGTTTATGGGTAGCACCACAAATTCCCCAAGAAATTTTACCCCGGATCAATACCGGACAAGCAAGTTTATTTGCTCAGTTTCCTCCCGGTACACCTTTAGAAAATAACCAAAAAGTCATGGCTGCGGTTGATGAAATTCTCCAGAATCAGCCGGAAACTGAATACGTATTTTCCACAATTGGAGGTGGCTTATTTGGTAGCAATACTAGCGAAAATCCCCTACGGAGTTCTAGCACCATTACCCTCAAACCTGGCTCTGATGTGGAAGCTTATGTTGAACGAGTCACCCAAGAATTTAACAAACTAAATTTAGCAGGTGTGCGTTTGCGCGTTGCTCCTGGACAAGTACGGGGTTTAATTCTTACCAATTCTCCAGTCAGGGGTGCAGAGGTTGACATAGTTCTGCAAGGAAATGACGCAGACACCTTACAAAAAGCCGGACAGCAATTACTAGCAACCCTAGAAGAAAAAGTTACTTTAGCCAGGTTCCGCCCCGATGCTGATGCACGTCAACCAGAATTGCAAATTCGTCCAGATTGGCAAAGAGTTGCAGCCGTAGGATTAACCGCTAGAGAGATTGGTGACACAATTGCGACTGCCATTGAAGGTAGTGTACCAACACAGCTACAACGCAGCAATCGACTTGTAGATGTGCGGGTGCAGTTAAATGAAGAATCTGTGCGATCGCCTTCCCAACTGGCAAGATTACCTTTATTTGTAGAAAATAATCGCCAAGTCCGTCTTAGCGATGTTGCAGAAATTGTCGATGCTCAAGCCCCCGGAGAGATCCAACGAATTAACCAGCGTCAGGTTTTCATTATTGCTGGTAACTTGAGCGAAGGCGCAAATCTCAGTGATGCCCAAGCCCAAGTGAATGAGGTCTTGAATAACTTAAAATTACCTCAAGGTGTGACTGTCCTGCCTAGTTCGACAGCAGAAGCTAATCAGCAGTTACAAAACTCTCTATGGTTGTTGGGAGGATTAGCCGCTTTTCTTGTCTTCGTAGTTATGGCTGTGCAATACAATTCCCTGATCGACCCTTTGGTAATTATGTTTACAATTCCTTTGGCATTAGCAGGGGGTATTTTCGGACTTTACATTACCAAAACAGCGATTGGCGCAACAGTGATTGTCGGTGCAGTCTTGCTAGTAGGTATCGTTGTTAACAACGCCATCATCATGGTGGAACTAGCAAATCAAATTCGGGAACAGCAAAGCATTGACCGTAAAACAGCGATTTTACAAGCTGCTCCCCAACGTCTACGCCCAATATTAATGACTACCATTACCACGGTTTTAGGTATGTTCCCTTTAGCATTGGGAATTGGCGAAGGTTCAGAATTTTTGCAACCTTTGGGTATTGTGGTGTTTGCAGGGTTGTCCTTAGCAACACTATTGACGTTGTTTATCATTCCTTGTTTCTATACCCTACTGCATGAGGTTTTGAGTTGGAAATGGATAAACTCTGTGATTATGCGGTTGGCAACGTTGAGGAAATTCTAAACTAAAATTAGCTGTGTTGCTCATACCAAAGCATTATGACTGCTATTACATTTAACCTCAACAACATCATCAAATTAACCGACGACCAATTTTATCAATTGTGTCGGGATAATCCTGATGTTAAATTTGAGCGTAATGCTTTGGGAGAAATCATTATAATGTCACCTACTGGGGGAGAAACTGGGAGACACAATGCTAGATTGACTGCTCAATTTGTTTTTTGGAACGAAAAAACTAAATTGGGTGAAGTATTTGATTCTTCAACTTGTTTTAAATTGCCCAACGGTGCAGATCGCTCCCCCGATGTTGCTTGGATCAAAAAAGATAGATGGGATGCACTGACATCAGAACAAAAGGAAAAATTTCCTCCCATTGCTCCTGATTTTGTTTTAGAGTTATTGTCCCCCACTGATAGCTTGCAAGAAACACAAAAGAAAATGCAAGAATATATCAATGCAGGGGTAAAACTTGGTTGGTTAATTGATAGAAAAACTGGCCGCGTCGAAATTTATCGACCAGGAAAAGAAACAGAAATATTGCAGCTTCCTGCTAGTTTATCAGGAGAAGATATTTTGCCTGGATTTGTTTTAGATTTGAAAACAGTGTGGGAATAGTTTCAGTTATACAAATTTGCAAAAATTGCGAGAGGCAAGTAATTTATTTGCTTGGATGTAAGTGGCGACACCTTGAACCCTGTTCATCGCATTAATTATGTTATGAAGAGTGAAAAAACGAACCACTAATGTATCTTGGGTCATTACTTAAAAAAGCGAGTGGCGAAATTCTGCTCACGTGTCGGCGACAAAGCCCGTGCTTTGATAATTGCTGTCGCCAACAAAGCATAAGATATTCCCCCAACCACTACCAACAACCCTAAAACAAAAACTCCCAACGAACCCGCCAAACCTGCGCTGCTGTTCCATAAACCATGCAACCCAGAAGCACTTAAGTACCCTATGGGGAGAATTCGCGAAGCTAGACGCGGTTTGAGGATACCCAAACCAATACAATATCCAAACCAGCCACTCCAAGCCATATGTCCTGCAACTTCGCCTAAGATTCGCGGAATCAGCAATTGCAACCCCGCTCCCAAAGCTGCTTCTGTTCCCATCTCTTGCGCCACTTCTGCAATTCTACCAGGCACGTATTGACCTAAAGTTTCAAACAAAGTAAAACCCACTGCGGAAGCTGAACCTAGCAAAATTCCATCCAAAGGTTCCCAAACACCAATACGTTCCCGTTTCGGGGATGCTAGCGATTTGCCAATTAAATAAAATATGATGATGGGTAAGGCTTTGAGTAATTCTTCTAGCAACCCAGCACCGAAAAAGAAGCGAATAAATAATTCGGGAAAACTGAGGCTAGTGGGATCTTCAGGTATGCTTCCTGGTAGAATGCCGCGAAACACAATGATGAAAATATCAAGTATGGGGCTAGCCAAAACTACCACTGTGATTATGGTTGAAACAATTAGCACCCACCAAGGTTTCGGTTTGCCACATAACTGGTAGATAAAATATAAGGTCGCGCCAGCTAGGTAGGCTCCTAGTAATATTTGATATAAATAACCTTGGACAAAAAACAGTAGTACTACGAAGATAACAGTGATGATCCCTGGTACTAAGTAGGCTTTGCGAGTTAAATCTTTAGGCGTTGAGAAAAGTGGTATTAGTTGCGACAGGCTAGTATCGTCATTTGTACTAGGTGAGGGTGCGGAATAGTTGAATGCTGCATAATTTGTTGCGGGCGCTGGCTGTGGTATCCCAACAGGTTGGGGGTTGTACTGATACTGATACTCGAAAAAGAATTCTGGGCCATTATTGCCAAGAGTAATGCGATCGCCATTTTGTAGTTCTTGACATCCCTGCAAAATCTGTCCATTTAAATAAGTTCCATTAGCACTATTGAGATCGCAAACTAAAAAGCTAGTTCTACCATCTGGTGTTTGAGATGGGCGAATGACCGCATGACGCCGTGAAACCATGCTATAAACATTGGAATCTAAGACAATTTGACAACTATTGGGGTCACGTCCTAGTACCATCTCACCAGTAGTTAGCAGCGAGTAGGAATACTCTTGACTACCAGCAACCATACGTAAAAATGCATTACTCATCAGGCTAATCCCCTACCCAGCCAATAGTAATTATTAATACACATAAAATATTAATTCTTTACACAAAAGGCGCAAAAAATATAGTAAGTTTTTAAACATTAAGATAATTATAAAAGTATATCAAACAGTTTAAAAGCAGATTTTAAACAGCTAAAATCATTGATTATTTGTCATCAAAAAATAACTAATAATTGTTTACTATTAAACCATCAAAAAAAACAACAATGGGAAGGTAAAGAAATTCATAAATTTTTTGTGAACTGAGTTGACTCAGGTATCTACCTTGTAAATTCACTCAATCAAAGATAAATTCCTGATAGTGAGTTTCCGTAATCTCTGCTCCATTGATTGTTTTAAGTACTAGATAACTAGCACAAGCAGCCAACAGACAGGAGGCGAAAAGTAAAAAACTTATCACGTAAGCTTTTTCTGTATCTTAAAATTCTAGTTATTTGCGCCGTATTGTACTAGATACATCTGGTATCAAGTAATTAAGATAACATAGAGGTTGTGTATTATAATGTTACAAACTATTATTAACAATCGTTACAAGATTGTGAAAGTTTTAGGAGAAGGTGGTTTCGGCAAAACTTTTCTAACAGAAGATACACATTTGCCTTCGGGTCGTCGTTGTGTGATTAAGCAGCTGAAGCCTGTGACAGAGAATCCGCAGATATATAAAATGGTACAAGACAGGTTCCAGCGGGAAGCGGCTATTTTGGAGGATTTGGGAAACAGCAACAACCGCATTCCCAATTTGTATGCGTATTTTGCTGAACAAGGTCAGTTTTATTTAGTTCAAGAATATATAGAAGGTAAGACTCTCACTGAAAAGGTACACACTGAAGGAGTCATGAGTGAGAGTGCTGTGCGAGAAATACTCAAGAGTTTGTTGTACGTTCTCAACTTCGTACACAGCAGACACATCATCCATCGGGATATTAAACCAGACAACATAATTTTGCGGGATGCAGATAATATACCGGTACTGATTGACTTTGGGGCCGTACGGGAATCAATGGGTACAATCGTCAACTCTCAAGGTAATCCTACTAGTTCGATTGTCATCGGTACACCAGGATTTATGCCTCCAGAACAGGCAGCTGGTAGGCCTGTTTACAGCAGTGATCTCTACAGTTTAGCAATCACAATGATTTATTTGTTGACTGGGAGAATGCCGCAGGAATTGCAGACAGATTCCAGAACTGGAGAGATCATGTGGCATCAGTATGCCATGAATGTCAGTCCTAGTCTGCGGATGGTACTAGATAAAGCGATCGCATATCATCCAGGCGATCGCTATCCTACCGCCAAAGACATGATTGATGCTTTACAGTCTCCTGCGGTTAATAATTACGTTGCACCCACAGAACCTTCTCCCCAATACAATACACCTGCATCACCAAACCCTGGTGGATACTCCCCACCACCCACAGTTATCAACCCAGGTGGACAACCCCCCCAACACATCCAGCCCGTTGTTGCTCCCCTGGGTTCTAACCCAAACTGGTCAGGTGGAAGTTACAATCCTCAACAATACGTCTCACCTGCTGCAACCACAAATTCTGCTTGGCTGGGTGGAGGTGGCACATTTAATACCAATGTTCCCGTACCTCCGGAAATTCAGGGTTGGAACTGGGGAGCATTCTTGATGTCTCCATTGTGGAGTATCACCAATCAAGTGTGGATTGGACTGTTATCTTGGGTTCCTTACGTAGGTATACCTATGCCTTTTATCTTGGGTGCCAAAGGTAACACATGGGCTTGGAGAAGTCGGCAATGGCGTAGTATTGAAGACTTTAAAGCCCATCAACGAGCTTGGACAAAAGCAGCCATCATTCTTTATTCTTGCCTTGGGGCTTTAGGGGTGTTGATTGTAGCATTGGCTTTTATTGGTGCTAGTATTTCCGAACAAGAAGACTCTGACACACCAGTAGCAACTCCGACTCAGCTCAGCCCTACTCCATCCCCAACTTTTTCACCCTCAGGAACTACAACTGGTAACTTCCGCCCAGTCGTAATTGGCAACCTACAAACCTATACCCATGATACTGGTTTGTTCTCTATCGATGTTCCCCAAGGCTGGAATCGTAGGGATAACAGTAATGCCAACGAAGTAATTATCTATTGGCTTGATCCAACTGAAAATGGTTTGATTCAAGTCAATGTTTTCAACACTGAAAATACTCCAAATCAGGAAGAATTAACCGATATTTTGAAGCGGTTTATCAACAAATTTGAGTCAGAACCTGATTTTAGAATGGATCAGCCTGTTAGACAAAACGATGGCAGTGTGAGGATTACTTGGAGTTATACAGCTAAAAGTGGAAATGCTTCCGGATCACTCACAGCTAATAGCTTTATTAAATCCCAAGGTGACAAAATTTCCATTGACTCTTATATCGTACCTAGTGAGCAATATAAAGAACTATTACCAACAGTTAACCAAATTATCGCTAGTTACAAACTTAATGCATCAGCTCCTTTGAAAAAATAATTGTTAATGGTTAGTTGTTGGTTGTTGTACCAGACGTGACCCATGGCACGTTTGTACAGTAGTTAGTAGTTAGTAGATAGGTAGTTTACCAATAACCACTAACCACTAAACTATCCCTTGATATACTGCTAGTGTTTCTTGATGAACACGGTAAACGTTTAACCGTTCTAGGTTTTGATTTGCCTTTACCTTCCACTGGTGGAGTGTATCTGGGTTTCTCAGCAGTTTGACCAAAGCTGCTGCTAAAGTATTCGGATTTTTTGCTGGCACTAAAATACCAGCTTCCCCGTAATCCAATGCTTCGGGAATGCCATCTACTTCTGTAGCTACAATTGCACAACTAGCTTCGCGGGCTTCGGAAATTACTAGGGGGCAAGGATCACGGTGAGAAGCAAGGACAAATATATCACAAGCTAGTAGATAACGTTGAGGTTCTGGTTGAAAGCCTTCAAAATGGATGCGTGAACTGACAGCTGTTTTGCTTGCTTGTTCCTCAAACTCATGGCGATCAGGCCCGTTTCCGACTATGTATAAATGTGCTTGGGGAAAATCTGAGGCTACTTGCTCAAAAGCTGCAATTAACTCAGCTATACCTTTACGATGATACATCCCTGCCACAGTAGCGATCGCTGGATGTTGTAAAGGTAAAGGTTCATACTCTTTGAGGGGTCGGTTGCGGGGGCTTCCCAAAGTGCCATTACATACCACCCACAATTTTTCTTGAGAAATACCACGTCGTGTCATAGCATCAGCAACTGCTTTACTGACAGCAATTACTCGGTCAGCTAGCCCCATAAATATACTGCTGCGTTGAAATTCGTTGTGTACGGTAGAAACTAAACTATACTTACTTTTACCTTTGTTTCTCAGAAAAGCTGCTAATATTACTCCCGTCATCATATGGGCATGGACAATATCTGGCTGAAATTCTTTGACAATTGCCTGATATCCAATAGCGGCTTTGATGAGATTAATTGGTTTGCGTGTTTGATCTAATTGATAGTGCTTAACACCATAATTTGCTAGTAAAGTTTCGTAACTTCCACCACCAGATATTACTGCCACCTTATGACCATCTTTTGCTTGCAGACAAGCTAGATCCACAGCTACATTGACAATACCGTTACCAATTTCTTGAACCTCGTTTAATATATGTATAATTCGCATAAATTAATCATCAATATTTTGATGTAAGTAGGTAGGTTGAAAAACAACTAATACAATTTCGGATTTGAAATTGGGAAACTTATTCCGGGTATATATTCTGTAACTCTATCTGTCATACTCCTTGTTCAAATTGGTATTATTTCTTAATTTTTACTATTAATTATTTAATATGATTCATTGAAAACAAACCATGAACTACTACACAGTCCTCTCGCAAAAAATATTTACCATATTGCCAATAATCATAAATCAATCAGTACAACTTTACGAACATGACTATTTTGATAATGAAAATGACGTGCTATGATGGCATTCAACAAAAGTTGCCAAGCTTTCCAAGACAAGACAGAAGGAAAGATGATATTGATGATACTATGAAAGTTTTTTTGCTTAAGAGCTACTATAAACCAATGTAATTTCAAATAATTTTTAATATCCGCAAGAGCGGGGATATGAGAATGATGCATTTCATCAACTAAAGCATAAAGCTTTTCCTTGATTAAAATATTTGCATTCAAGCGCTGAGATGGAGAAAATTTGTGGTTATAAGCACCGGGCCAGATGGTGCGGTAAGCAAGACATTGATTGAGAAAAATCGCATCTCCAAATTTGGCAATGTGAATCCAAGAATCAATATCATCACAATTAGCATCCAATTTAGAATCCCAACCTCCTGTTTGCACAAAAGCATCACGACGGCAAGCTACTTGTACAGGTGTACCAAAAGGTAGAAGTTCCAGCAACATGCCGTAATGAATATCAGCTTGCGGGACATAAAAAGCTAAACCAGGCCCTACTTGAGGAGTGCGATCGTACTCAACTTCATTTTCATCCACTTGAGCGGCAATACAGGAACAAATCACTGCTTGAGGTTGGAGTGCGATCGCCCTTGCCATTTCTTCGAGACAATTAACGGCTAAGTAGTCGTCATCATCCAAAAACTTAATCCATTCACCGCTAGCTTTACTAATCCCAGCATTGACAGTTGCCGAATGACCAGAATTTACCTGGTTGCGATGGTATATAAGTCGTGAGTCTCCACTGAGTGACAGCTTTTCTATTAAGCTATTTACATACTCTTGCGTACCATCACAAGAACAATCGTCAGCTACCACTACTTCAGTAGCAATGGTCTGGTTTAAAGCAGAGTCTATTGCTCTTTTAAGCAAGTTTAAGCGGTTGTAGGTCGTGATGACCACACTAAATTTCATAACACTCACACCTGTGGCAAGGCCATCTTCAAATACATCTTTCTATTTGACGACACAACTCCCGGAAACGTCATCCGCTAACAGAATTTTAGATTTTGGATTGTTGCCATATATAAGGGTGTGAGGGTATGGGTAAAAATTCAGGGGTATTTAAAAAATTATGAATTTTCAGAAAACTCTTAATTTCCTCTTACACTCTCATACCCTTACACCGTATTCATACACTATTGCCTGTTGTCTATTCCCTGCCCGAAGGGCTTGGTGAAAATTTACTAGACTCAAAAGCGATAGTAGATTTATTATGGATGATTGTGAGTTTTTGATTGACTATGAACGCTCAAGAGATTATCCGCTCCATCGAAGCGGAACAGCTGAAATCTAATGTGCCCGATATATATGTCGGTGACACCGTTAAAGTCGGAGTCAAAATTAAAGAAGGAGACAAATACCGCGTACAACCCTATGAAGGAGTTGTCATCGCTAAACGCAACGGCGGCATTAATGAAACCATTACAGTCCGTCGTGTATTTCAAGGTGTAGGCGTGGAGCGGGTTTTCCTAATTCATTCTCCTCGAATTGACAACATTAAAGTCATACGTCGTGGTAAGGTACGGCGTGCGAAGCTTTACTATCTACGCAATCGTGTTGGCAAGGCTACTCGGATTAAGCAACGCTTTGACCGCCCTTTGTGATAGATCAGTAAGATATGGGAGAAAACTCAATCATCAAGCGGCATCAGCCGCTGATTTGTCCCCCGACTAAAAAAGTTAACCAAAAATGCCAAATTGCGTTAAACTAGATAAAAGCAAAACGCAATAGCTGAATCAAAGATAGCACATGCGCTCTTAGTTCAGTTGGTAGAACGCAGGTCTCCAAAACCTGATGTCGGGGGTTCAAGTCCTCCAGGGCGCGCTGTAACTGAGAACAAGCAAACCGAAAACAAATGCGATCGCTATAATGATAGCGGTGTTAGTATTTGATTTTGGGTATAATTAAACCTATACTTGTAGCCTCTAGCCTCAAGCAGTCTTAGTTTGAGCCAGAGCTACAGTTATAAATAGAAAATTACCAGTTAATAGCTATCAGGCAATGGGGGAGCAAGCGACCGTGGCCAAGAAAAATGAAGCAGAAATGGAAGAAACCAGCAATGGTTTTAGCTTAGGAAACTTCTTTCAAGGAATTAAAGAAGAATTTGAAAAAGTAGTTTGGCCCAGTCGAAAGCAGCTGGTGAGTGAATCAGCAGCTGTGTTGTTAATGGTGTCACTCTCCGCATCTTTAATTTTTTTGGTCGATAAATTCTTTACTTGGGCAGCACAACAGGTATTCGGATGACTTCTGCAACAGACGAAGGTCACAATTTGGCTTTGCAGTCAGATGAGAGCTCAGAACCTGCGGTAAGAGAGCAAGAAGCCCGCTGGTATGCAGTACAAGTAGCCTCTGGCTGTGAAAAGCGTGTTAAAACAAACCTAGAACAGCGCATCCAAACCTTTGATGTAGCTGACAAAATTCTCCGGGTGGAGATTCCACACACGCCAGCAGTGAAAATCCGTAAGGATGGCAGCCGTCAGCACACCGAGGAAAAAGTATTCCCTGGTTATGTGCTGGTAAGAATGATCATGGATGATGATACCTGGCAAGTGGTGCGAAATACCTCCCATGTAATTAACTTTGTGGGAGCAGAGCAAAGACGTGGTAGTGGCAAAGGTCGCGGTCACGTTAAACCGATGCCACTGAGTCAAACAGAAGTAGAAAGAATCTTCAAACAGACCACAGAACAAGAGCCAATTGTCAAAATTGACATGGCTACTGGTGATAAGATAGTCGTGCTTACTGGTCCGTTTAAAGATTTTGAAGGTGAGGTCATAGAGGTTAGCCCAGAACGGAGTAAACTCAAAGCCTTGCTGTCGATATTTGGACGTGATACACCAGTAGAATTGGAATTTAATCAGGTTCAAAAACAGAGCTAATCACAAATGGCGAAAAAAGTAGTAGCGGTCATTAAATTGGCCCTGAATGCTGGAAAAGCCAACCCAGCACCGCCAGTTGGGCCCGCCTTGGGTCAGCATGGCGTTAATATTATGATGTTCTGCAAAGAGTACAATGCCAAAACAGCAGACCAAGCTGGAATGGTGATACCAGTAGAAATTTCGGTATATGAAGACCGCAGTTTTACTTTTGTACTTAAGACTCCACCCGCATCGGTATTGATTACCAAAGCAGCAAAAATTGATAAAGGCTCTAGCGAACCCAACAAAAAGAAAGTAGGTTCAATCACAAAAGAGCAGCTGCGGCAGATAGCCCAAACAAAAATGCCTGACCTCAACGCTAATGATATTGAAGCAGCGATGAAGATTATTGCAGGCACTGCCAAAAACATGGGCGTGACAGTGACTGATTAGTTATTTGTTCGTTGTTGATAGTTGGTAGTTGTTAGGAAAAAACAACAAACAACCAAAAAACTTTATCGGGGGAGAGAACTTACCTCGCTAATGACCCCAGGAGAGAAAAATGACCAAAAGAGTATCGCGTCGTTTACAGGCGCTGTTGGAAAAAGTAGAAGATAGGGAGTATGCTCCCTTAGATGCTTTAAGTCTTTTAAAAGAGACAGCAACAGCAAAATTTCCCGAAGCAGCAGAAGCACATATTCGCTTGGGAATTGATCCGAAGTATACAGATCAACAATTGCGGACAACGGTTGTACTGCCTAAAGGTACAGGACAAGAAGTACGAGTGGCAGTCATTGCTAGAGGTGAAAAAGTCACAGAAGCAACCAACGCAGGTGCTGATATCGTCGGTTCAGAAGACCTGATAGACGAAATTCAAAAAGGAATGATGGACTTTGACAAGCTCATCGCCACACCTGATGTTATGCCACAGGTAGCGAAGCTTGGTAAATTACTCGGCCCACGTGGTTTGATGCCTTCACCCAAAGGTGGTACAGTAACATTTGACCTAGCAAGTGCGATCGCAGAATTCAAAGCAGGTAAATTAGAGTTCCGTGCTGATCGTACAGGTATCGTCCATGTTATGTTTGGTAAGGCATCATTCTCACCAGAAGATTTACTGGTAAACTTAAAAGCCTTACAAGAAACAATTGACCGCAACCGCCCTTCCGGAGCAAAAGGTCGTTATTGGCGCACAATGTACGTGTCTGCCACTATGGGCCCATCGATTAAAGTCGATATCAACGCTTTACGCGACCTGAAAACAGAAGCAGCATAAAGTTAGTCATTGGTTATTTGTCTTTTGTCATTTGCTAATGACTACATGACCAATGATTAGCAACAAAATTAAATAGCAAAGCCGGAGACAGCAGGTGCCGTTGGCTTAATACCCTGCCGAGGTTTGCATCCAGATTGCTTGAATTTCTACCCTTCTTTGGTGTGGTAGTTCTGGCATCAGGAGAAGGGTAGTTGCAAATCTACCTTTCAACCAAAACCCCGGCTATGAGCCTGGGGTTTATTGTTTTCGGTGAGTGTTGGTAGTTGTTTGTTGTTTTGAATAACCAACAACAAAACCCTTAAAGGAGGTGAAACAAGTATGGGTAGAACCATAGAAAACAAAAAAGAGATTGTTGCTGAACTCAAAGAATCTTTGAGTAAGTCACAATTAGCACTGGTAATTGATTATCAAGGGCTAACAGTTGCCGAAATTACAGACCTGCGTCGACGGCTGCGTCCAGCAGGAGCAACATGCAAGGTAACAAAAAATACTCTGATGGGCATTGCCATTCAAAATGATGAAAAATGGCAACCTTTGTCGGAATTGCTCAAAGGTTCTTCTGCCTTTTTGTTGGTTCAAGAGGATTTCTCGGCTGCAATCAAAGCTTACCAAGATTTCCAAAAAGCCACCAAAAAGACAGAATTACGCGGCGGCGTTATGGAAGGTCGCCTGCTGAAAGAGCCGGATGTTAAGGCGTTAGGTGATTTGCCATCCAAAGAGCAACTCATGGCACAAATTGCCGGAGCAATCAACGCCTTGGCTACCAAAGTTGCCGTTGGTATCAACGAGGTTCCCAGTTCGCTGGCTCGTGCTTTGCAGGCCTATGCCGATAAAGAAAAAGGCGGCGAAGAAGTTAGTGGTTAGTTGTTAGTTGTTTGTTTGTTGTTTGTTGTTTGTTATTAGTTGTTTGAAAAACCAATAACTAATACCCAACAACCACCAACTACAAATAAAAAATCAATTTTGTTGTTTGTTATTTACTCAAACTAACAACCAACCACCAACCACCAACCACCAACCACCAACCACCAACAAATGTAAATTACAGGAGTTATATCAATGTCTGCTGCAACTGATGAAATTTTGGAAAAATTAAAATCCCTGACTCTGCTGGAAGCTGCTGAGTTGGTTAAACAAATTGAAGATGCTTTCGGTGTTAGTGCTGCTGCACCTGCTGGTGGCATGATGATGATGGCTGCTCCCGGTGCTGGTGCTGCTGCGGCGGCTGAACCCGTAGAAGAGAAGACCGAATTTGACGTGATTCTCGAAGATGTTCCAGCTGATAAGAAGATTGCTATCCTCAAAGTCGTACGCGAATTGACCGGTTTAGGTCTAAAGGAGGCAAAAGACTTGGTAGAATCTGCGCCTAAGCCTATTAAGGAAGCTATTGCTAAGGAAGCTGCCGAAGATGCGAAGAAGCGTATCGAAGAAGCCGGCGGTAAGGCAAGTGTGAAGTAGTCACTCCTATTCGGAATTGAAAATTTGGAATTCGGAATTATCTGTAAGTTATATCAAGTTCGGTTAAATACTTATAATAACAGACCTCACGCCCTACCTCTCTCCTTGGCAAAGAGAGGAGTACCGGAGGCTGGATGAGGTTAAACGGGAATTATAAGTAATTCATGCAAACTTGATGTTAATTGCGAATTCCGAATTAATAAGGAGCCTGTGTTAGGCTCCTTTTTTAAATCTAATAAAATTTACAGGTTTAACACTTTCTGGCATCCGCAGGATTGACAAAATCATAATAAAATTTGGCTAGCAGTACTGTAGCGATCGCCTGCTTGGGGTTTGATTGCCCGACTCAGGATCGTTGCCATGCTCCTATACAAGCGTTTGTTAAACTCCTCGTGGAGGTTCACCCTCTTCAAATGGAAAGCTTCCCGAAAAAGAAATAAAATATGTATTCTGCAAGTTGAAAATTCTACCATTAGCAGGACTTAAGCAAATAAGCTTTTATGTGGTGAAAACCTCTTATTTCTTTGCCTTCTCTGCGCTTCTGTGGTTAGTTTTTGTTATTCTACTTATTGCAATCAAATTATTAATCTACTAAGCCCGCGCAAGCGGGCTTATTTTTAATGTAAGTCTGCATCCCAGACACCAATGTAAATTTGATCCTCTTGGTTGCGTTGAATTACACCTTTGACTCCACCAACACTGAATGAGTATTGGTTAATTTGACGCTGATGCACTCGTTGCAGGGCTTGATTAATTTCACCAGAGTCATTTCCTCCAAGCATTCCTTGCAAAGTAGATTGCATTACCTGGGGTGGGACAGATTGAGCAAAGGATACCTCCGTTTGCCGTAATACCCCAGTTTTACGGTCAAATAAATAACCAAGATCAACCTGATTTGGGTATAAGCGATAAAGATAAGCGCGGGTGTTCCATAAGCCTCGAGAAACTTTTGTGGGTTTTCCCAGTGTTGATTTCACTGTATTTTCCGAAGTACCTGTGGGATAAGCAGGAACACTAAGGTTGCTGGTGTTAGCAGTGGCAACTTTTGGTTGATTTTCCGGCTGTGGGGGTGGTGTAGGTGTAGCAGGAGTAAGATCTTCGACAGGCTGTTCTGGTGTTGGGACTACCGCAGTTTGAGAATCTTCTGGAGGTGGTGCAAGTGTTGGTGGTTGTTGCTGCGGTGCAGATACAACTGGAGGTGTAGTAGGAGAAGTTTCTGGTTGCTGTGGAGAGGTAGGTATTAAGGGAGGTTGGGAAGCAACAGGTGTATTGGTAGGTTTGGTAGTGGAAGCTACAGATGATGGTGTAGAGGTGGGATTTGTAGCAATGGGTGATTCTGTAGTTTCTAGGGGAGTATTGGTATCAATAGTTGCTTCTAATTGTGGTTGGCGAGTAATGTTTGCGATCGCGATTCCAGCAATCAAACCACCCATAACCAAACTACCAAAAATTACAGCAGGTTTTTGCCAATTATTGTCAGAAGTGGTAGACGCAGGGATAAAAGCAGACTTTTGAGCAGAAGCTAAAGGTTGGGTTTGCTGTGTATTTGGGACCGCAGGGGACAGGGCGATAGTTGATTGAGTTGATGAGTATGATGGTTTCGGGGGAAGAGTATTTGCAGATTGCAAAGCATGTAACATTTTCCTAGCAGTCGAGTAGCGATCGCTAGCTTGGGGCTGAGTTGCTTGTTTAAGGATCATTGCTAATTCTGGTGATACCCCAGGGACAAAATCCTGCCAAATGACTTCCCCTGTTTGTTGGTTAGTTGGTAACTCGTGTGGCGGTTTGCCTGTTAGCAGATAAATTGCTGTCAAACCCAAGCTATAGATGTCAGTAGCATACACCGGGCGTCCTACGGCTTGTTCGCTGGGCATATACCCAGGCGTACCAATGACTAAAGATTGAGTTAAATAATTTGGTGTAGCGATGATTGAACGTATCGTTTCTTTAACTGCACCAAAATCAATCAGAACAGGTTGATTATTAACTGCACGAAGAATAATATTATCAGGCTTGATATCTCGGTGAATAATGCCTTTACTATGGACATAGTCTAAGACTGATAAAAGACTCAATAAAATTTCTCTAACTTGATTTTCGCTGATTGCTCCTTGAGTTTCGACCAGATTTGTTAGGGTTTGACCTTGAATCCATTCTTGAACAAGATAAAACTGTCCATGTTCGGAAAAATAAGCGTAGAGTTTGGGAATTTGATCACTACTTTCACCTAAAAGTTCTAAGGTGGCTGCTTCCCGTTCAAACCGTTGTTGAATAATTTTGTAGGTTTGCGGGTCGTTTGTCACTGGTTTGAGTTGCTTGATCACACAGCGACGCCGAGAAGGCATGTGGGTATCCTCTGCCAAAAATGTTTCGCCAAACCCACCTGCACCAAGTACTTGGATAACTTTATAGCGATTATTTAACTGTGTTATGGTCATGCTCGATTCAAAGTGAGCGTCTTTACAAATTTATATTAGATGTTATGCTGGCATCGCAGGCGGGATGTTATGCCAACAAAATTTTTGGCGTGTGTGGATGGGTTGGTTTTAAGGTCGAACACGGATGCACA
>NZ_AJLL01000010.1 GCF_000317225.1 Fischerella thermalis PCC 7521 | reverse complement strand
CACGGATGGTTTTGGAGTTAATCCAAAATCTAAAATCTAAAATCCAAAATTGTCTGGCTATTTGTTTGATAAAGGTGTTAATACTAAGCTGCCTGATTCTGTGTAGCCAAGGGGATTACGTTTGCCAAAACGCCAATGTTGTTGATATCTATTGAGAAAGTTTTGACCAATAATACCTTGAATTCCTAAGACTTTAAAAATATTATCGCTTTCCAAAATTACTGCATCGATTTGAGTGGCTTGATGTTGCTGTAAATTTAGTTGTGATAACTTAATTTTTTGAGCTTTTTCTGTTCCACAAAATCCACTTACTTCTGTTTTGGTTAGTTTAGTTTGGTCAATTTTTAGTTTTGTAGCTAATGATTTGGATATAACTGTTGTTTCAGCGCCTGTATCTAATAGGAAGTTAAAAGGCCCTTGACCGTTGATTTTGGCTTGGGCAATCATATTGCCTAGTTTGCCTTGTAGGGGAATTGCCCCTGTCACTGGTGGTGAAGGTGGTAAAAGTTGCAGTTGCAATTTTTTAGGATTAATCACAACATCAAAATTGGTTAAAAAATCTAAACCCAAAACTCCAGATGTATTGACTGGAATTGAATTTTGACTCATGCCTATGGCAAATAAACCTTGAACTTTAGCTGCATTTACGGCCACAGGTGGTAATTTATGGAAACTAGCTTGTACTTTTGAACAGTCATTTCCTACTACTACATATTTCATGAAGTCGTTAGGAATAGGTGTACCCTGAAGGTTTAATTGGGTAGCTGTTTGACTGTTAATAATAGAAGCAGAAGCACCTGTATCTAAAAGAAAGGTTTTGCTTTGTCCACCAATTTGAACTGGCAGAGTAAAAACATTGGTGTTAGGAAGTAATTTGAGTGGGATGTTGGCTTGTCCTTGACTAACAGGTTGAGGAAGGCTGACTCCGGTAGCTGCAACTAAAGCGGTAATGCGATCGCTTGCATCAGAACGAATGCTCCCATCTTCTGCTAACATTGCTACCTGCAAGACGCATTGCATGGAAGCTGTTTGCAAAGCTTCTAAATTAGATGGAGAACTGTCGGGTAATTTACTCCTGATACATTGAGTTGTTTGTTGCAGGAGTTGTTGACCAAGGTTATTGGCTGGAACTTGAGCAATGGTCGATTTTAATCCACTCAGTAATCCAGTAGTTGTAATGATAATTACACTTGTTTTCAGTAGATGTCGCTTCCAGTGGGCTTTGCATTTGATCTTCATAAGCAAGCGATCGCATTTGTTGTGATTAAATCCTGACCATACTTTTGCTATTCATAAGTCTCCTCTTCTATTAAGCTGCTTTTCTTGCTTCTTGCTGTTTTAACTCACTGGGGGCAAACACACCATTCTCGGTAATGATGGCTGTAATTAATTCTGCTGGGGTAACATCAAAAGCGGGATTGTAGAATTCCACACCCTCCGGTGTCAAAATAGTATCACCAATTTGGTATATTTCTCCTGGATGGCGCTCTTCAATGGGGATTTGACTACCATCAGCTAAGTCAAAATCCACAGTAGAAAGGGGTGCGGCAACAAAGAAAGGAATGTTATGTGCTTTGGATACTAGTGCTAAACTATACGTACCAATTTTATTTGCTGTATCTCCATTGGCGGCAATTCTGTCAGCACCCACAACTACGGCATGAATTAAACCTTGTTTCATGCAGTGGGCAGCCATGCTATCAGTAATTACCGTAACTGGGATGCCTTCTTGTACACATTCCCAAGCAGTGAGTTTTGCACCTTGCAATCTGGGTCTGGTTTCATCGGCAAACAAGCGTGCTAAGCGTCCTTCTCGCCAGGCAGAACGCACTACACCCAAAGCTGTACCGTAACCTGCGGTTGCTAATGCGCCAGCATTACAGTGGGTGAGTAGGGTTAGTTGTCCTGGTTGAGTAGGTAGGGCTTTTAAGCCATTGTCACCTATATCTTGGCAGGTTTGTAAATCCTCAGCATTAATGGCTTGGGCAGTTTGGAAAAGAGCTTTTTTAATCTCGTCTACTGTGCCAATCGTTTCATAGGCTACTTTCATCATCCTGGATATTGCCCAAAACAAATTGACTGCTGTGGGGCGGGTAGAACGCAGCATTTGGGCGACATTTTCCAAGTCCTGCAAAAACTCATCCCGGTTGTCTGTATCAATTTCTCTCGCACCAAGATAAATACCATAGGCAGCAGCAACACCAATAGCAGGCGCACCCCGGACAATCATGGTTTTGATGGCAACTGCCATATCTTCACTGCGACTAATTTCTACAAATGCATACTCATTTGGCAAACGCGTTTGGTCAATCAGCGAAACTGAGTCGTTGTGCCAGATGATAGGGTATACTTGGTTAGTTTGAAACATCATGTTCTTTGAAGGTTATGAGGAAACACGGAACAGGGAATAGGAAATAGGGAACAGGGGATTGGGGATCGGACATTGGTTATTCTCCGCATCCGATGCGTATTTTGTGTTTCCCAGTTCCTCTGTTTTGCATCTCCTTTCCCCTTCCTTGTTTGTGCTTTTGGGGTTAATTTTATTACATAACTGCGGATTTTTGCTGATTAAAGAAAGCTTGTAAAACCTTTTCAGCAATTTGTGGACTTGTTAAACCTAATTCCGCTTTAGATTGATTTGGTTCTGCGTGTTCAACTAACACATCTGGTACACCAATCCGCTTGATAGGCACCACAATATCAGCATCTAACAGTGCTTCTGCAACTGCCGAACCAAAGCCACCCATCACACAGCCTTCTTCCAAGGTAACAACACGTCCTATTTTTTGTGCAAGAGGGAAAATTAATTCTGTATCCAGGGGCTTAGCAAAACGGGCATTGATCACAGTAGTTTCAATTCCGTGTTCACTCAGAATTTCTGCAACTTGCATGGCTGGATGTACCATTGTGCCGTAGCCCAAGATGAGTAAATCATCTCCATGACGGAGAATTTCGGCTTTACCTATTTCCAAGGGTTCCCAACCTTCTTCCATCAAGGGGACACCATAGCCATTACCACGAGGGAAACGCATAGCGATCGGTCCAGTAGTATGATTTACACCTGTAACGACCATGCGCTGGAGTTCGGCTTCATCTTTGGGTGCCATCAGTACCATGTTGGGAATACAGCGCAGGTAGGCAATATCGTACATCCCCTGGTGGGTAGGGCCATCAGCACCAACAATTCCTGCACGATCCATACAGAAGAACACAGGTAAGTTTTGGATGCAAACATCGTGGATGATTTGGTCGTAGGCACGTTGCAGGAATGTGGAATAGATAGCAGCAACAGGACGCATACCTTCAGCTGCTAACCCTGCGGCTAGGGTGACGGCATGTTGTTCAGCAATACCTACATCTATATATTGATTAGGTAGCTTGGCTTGCAGTTTGTCTAAACCTGTTCCTGTTGCCATTGCGGCAGTAATACCGATAATTTTAGGGTTTTGTTCGGCAAGTTTGACTAAGGTGTGGGCAAATACTTTAGAGTAAGCAGGAGGTTTCGGTTTGCTGGAAGGGATAGCTTTACCAGTAGTCAAGTTAAAGGGAGATTGGGCATGATAACCAACTTGGTCTTGTTCGGCAATTTCATAACCTTTGCCTTTTATTGTTGCCACATGCACTAACACAGGTCCAGTAATTTGATGTGCCTGTTGAAAAGTAGCAATCAATTCTTCTAAATTATGCCCATCTACTGGCCCCATATAGGTAAAGCCAAGTTCTTCAAAAACAGCACCCACTTTTGGCACAGCTAGCCGCTTCATCCCTTCTTTAATGCGTCCTAGTTCAGGAGAAAGAGACTCACCCACAAAAGGAATCTGCTTAAATTGTTCCTCAAAACTATCTTTGAAAAATTGCACCGGACCGCTAAGACGCATTTTGTTGAGGTAGCGAGGAATTGCGCCAACATTGGGAGATATGGACATTTCGTTGTCATTCAGGACAACTAATAGATTAGTTTTAGGAAGATGTCCCGCGTGATTAATGGCTTCTAAGGCCATACCACCAGTTAATGCCCCATCACCAATAATCGCAACAACTTTAAATTTTTCTCCTTTAGCATCTCGCGCCAAAGCCATACCTAAAGCAGCGGAAATACTAGTAGAAGCATGTCCTGCGCCGAAGTGGTCGAACCTGCTTTCACTACGTTTTAAGTAACCAGCAATTCCATCTTTTTGCCGCAGGGTATGAAAATTACTGTAGCGTCCTGTAATCAGTTTGTGGGGATAGGCTTGGTGTCCAACATCCCAAATGACTTTATCACGGTCTAAATCTAGTGTTTGATATAGACCTAAAGTCAACTCTACAACACCCAACCCTGGTCCTAAATGCCCCCCAGTCGCTGCTACGGTTTGCAGATGCTTATCTCGAATTTGGCGGGCAATTTGTTGCAACTGGCGAATTGATAAACCGTGCAACTGGTTGGGATGGGTGATTTCGCTTAAATGCATAACTATAGGGTTTTCCTCTCTAACTCTATATGTACTGATTTTCCCATGCTAGGGTGATGACCGACTTTAAGCAAATTTTCTTAAAGCTCTGGAATTTTCAACAAATTTCGCTATCAATGGTGAATTCTGGCTTGAATGAACAGTGAAAAACCAAATCTGTATACATCTGTGTCCATCTGTGTCCATCGGTGTTCGTAATCATTATCTCTACGACTTTGCCACAATCTTAAAAAATTCGACCACAGATGCACACCGATACACACCGATGAAAATATAGAAAATATAGAAGTTACCGATAACTTTGCACATCACTAATTCGTAGAACGTCGCTAATAGTGGCACAGTAATTAGGTAAGCCAAAACTATCAGGATTGACAAATTTTTGATAAGTAAAATGCCGATAGCTCATACAAAATCTATCCCAAGCTGCCATCCGAATACGAAACAAGACTATTAATAAGTTAGCTAATGAAAAGGACACAGGGATGCGAAAGTAAATTTTTTTGCCAAGATAAGCGCATACTTCTTCTATTGCTTGGTTGGCGGTTAATGGTGCTTGACCTAAAACTAATTGCCTGCTTTCATTTTCTTGAGGCGGATTGTCTATTAAATAGCGTACGACTGTGGCAATGTCTCGGGCATGAATAAAGTGAAAACTACCGTCTGCTTGAAAAAAACGAATGAAGTCTATGTATTTTGTGACTTCAAGAATACCAGGTGTTATATGTGAATACGGTTTATTATCGTCGCCACCCAAAACTAAGGTGGGGAAAACTTCAGTTATTTTGGGCGCGATCGCTAATTTCCCGATTTTCTGTAAACAATCATATTTAGAGCGAATATAATCTGTACCCAGTTCTCCGGCTTCTTTGAGTGGTTGGTTGTTACTGTCTAGAACACTCGCAGTCGAAAAATAAATTACCTGTTCACAGATAGCTGGATCTAAATAACTCAATAATTCTAGAGTTTTGACAACATTAATATCAAAAGTTGCCGCCCCACCCCAAGCTGTAGCTGTCAATACTGCGACATCGATTGTTTTCAGTAATTCGGCAAAATGCTGGATTCGTTGCATATCACCTTGCAAAACGGTGACATCCGGACGAACTTGTGTATCAATTTTTAATTTCTCTGGGTTCCTAACTAGAAGATATAACTCGTGGTCTGTTTGTTTAATTAATGCTTCACTGAGATAGTGACCAATACAGCCACTTGCACCGGTCACAAAAATTCGCTTTTTGGTCATAAATTTGTTGTCAGTTGTTTGTTGTCTGTTGTTTGGATTTTACTGGAATAGTTGTTTATTGACGGTTATTTGTTTCCGCATAACTAACACCCAACAACCAACAACTAACAACTAACAACCAACACCTAACAACTAACAGCATTAAGTTGCTTGGCTGTTTCAAAGAAGAAGGCGACGTTTTCTTCTGGGGTTTCAGGGAGAACACCGTGACCAAGGTTAAGAATGTGACCCCAATTACCAGCTTTGCGAACGGTGTCGAGAATGCGATCGCGAATAAATTCCTTAGATCCAAACAACACGCCAGGATCAAGATTTCCTTGCACTTTCATGTGTTTGCCCAATCTTGCCCGGGCATCTGCCATGTCTACTGTCCAGTCTACAGTAATTACATCGGCACCGGATTTTGCCATTCTTTCCAGCAAACCAGCACTACCACTAACTAATAGAATTAGGGGTGTATCTGGATGAGTTTCCTTAACTTGCTGGAAAACTCTTTGTTGATAAGGCAAAGCAAAAGTTTCGTAATCTTGGGGGCTTAATTGGCCTGCCCAAGAATCAAACATTTGCACAACTTGAGCGCCACAGTCAATTTGATAGCGCACGTAGGTAGCGATCGCATCTGCAAGTTTTCCCAGAAACTGATGTAGAATCGTGGGATCAGAAAATGCCATGTTTTTAATAATGGAATAGGTTTTAGAACCTTTTCCTTCTACAGCGTAAGCTGCTAGAGTCCACGGCGCACCTACAAATCCCAACACCGTTGATTTATTGCCCACTTCTTGGCGCAGTGCCTGCAATATAGTTTTGATAAACGGCAAAGATTTTTCTGGTTCCAGGGGAAGCAAGTTGTCAACTTGTGCTTGGGTGCGGATGGGAGAGTGAATAATTGGCCCCTTCCCTTCGGCAATATCCATGTCTATGCCCAAACCAGGCAATGGTGTGACGATATCGGAAAATAAAATTACACCATCTGGTTGAAAAGCCCGCCAAGGTTGTAGGGAAACTTCGATCGCCACTTCTGGTATTTCGGAACGTTCACGAAACGAAGGGTATTTCTCCCTTAAATCCCGATAAGCTTTCATATATCGTCCCGCTTGCCGCATCATCCACACTGGCGGACGATCTACAACTTCACCACGAGCTGCCCTGAGGAGAAGAGGATCATTAGAGGAAATACCCATTAACAACTCATCCTAAACTCTTTATTTATGTCATTGTTTAGCTTATCATTCCAGCTTTGCCGTTGTTCAGGGAACTTAGGGATTGGGGATTGGGGATAAAGGAAGGAAGACAAAGAGAACAAACTGACTTTTCACGGGTCGCAACATCTAGCAACCCCCAGTAAGCCGTAAACAAAAAAATACTGAAAATTTTCCTTTTTTCTGGAAACTCAGTATGAAATAGTGTAAATACCGGAATGATAAAAATATTACTTAGTTACTTGCTAACTGGTGGTTGCTAATCGCTAATTGCCTTAAATAACATTCATGAACAACGACTCTCGCACGCGAATTGTCACCGCACTAGTCTGGTGTTTTACCTGGGGCAAAAAGCACAATCTGAGTCATGATGAACTCAGTACGCTGCATCAAATGCGACAGGCATTGGCTGATGAAAGGGAAAATGAGAGCGATCGCACCTGTGAAGGTTTTGGACAAGTGGAAATTTGCAATGAATTTCATCAAGTATTTCGAGAGGAGGCTAAATGACTCAGATATTAAATCCGCAGGTGGCTTTGAAGGTGCAAAAAGCCATTCGTCAAGCAGAAGATGATTTAGTGATTGCAATTGAAACAGCTTTAGATAATTGTGAATATATTAAAACTGGGGATAAAAAACTAGAAGAATCGCAGTTTAATAATTTGCTTCGTGTTGCTGACACAACTGATAGTCCAGAAGTAATTAAAAATTTTATTTGTTATCAAGTTGGTAGGGATGAAGAAGTTTTTAATACCGCGATCGCAACGACGTAAATTTTTTATCCAATTTACGCTGATGACTTTCACCGGATGGGTTGTAGGTGGAATTGCCAGTATCGCTATAGAAAAATATCTCCTGCAAACACTCTCGCCGGGTCTGCTGCAACAACAACCTTCATGGGATGGATGGGTAAAATCTATTAGCAGTGTTGTGTTTGCGATGATTTTCGCTGCTGATCAAGCACTTGTCTTGCGCCGCTATCTATCTGCATGGTGGTTGTGGATGCTAGCTACCAGTGTTGGTTGGCTCGCTTCCAATAATGTCTCTACAGCATGGATTGAGTATATTTCATCTATAGCTAACTCCTTGAATAAAACTTTATCTTTTGAGGATGTAATATTTTTTGGAGGTTTATCAACAATCTCCTATGTTTTGTCGGGAATTTGGCTAGGATTTCTCCAGTGGTTAGTATTGCGACGGAAGACAGCAGGTGCTTGGTGGTGGAATTTCCTACCGTCATTTTCGTATTTGTGTATCAGTATTTTTGTCTGGTTACTTTCTTTTTTACAAGATCTGATTCCAGAAGTCAGTCGCGCTCAGATATTGTATTTAAGTGGACAAGCATTGACGGCAATTATTCTAGGAGTTATTCCAGCCATTGGCTTTTGCAGGTTGAAAATTTACTCCCGCCGCATCACTGCACGCCAGTAGTTGCAGCAAACTCAGGTGAAACAAGATGAACAAAATGGACTCCTCACAAACAACAGTTACTCCACCCATTGCGGAAAAACGACCGCAGGTATTAGAGTTACACGGCGACAAGCGGATTGATAATTACTTTTGGATGCGCGATCACCAAGATCCAAAAACGATCGCCTACCTGGAAGCAGAAAATGCTTACACCCAAGCCATGATGCAGCATACGGAGGCTTTCCAACAACAGCTATATGAAGAAATGCTGTCTCGGATTAAAGAAACAGACCTTTCCGTGCCTTATCGTAAAGATGAATATTATTATTATTCGCGCACAGAAGAGGGTAAAGCTTATCCAATTTACTGTCGCCAAAAAGGTAGTCTTGATGCTCCCGAAGAAGTACTGCTAGACCAAAATGAACTAGCCCAAGGGCATGATTTTTTTAGTATCGGAGTACTACAAGTTAGCCCTAATCATCAAATATTAGCTTATTCGGTAGATACAACTGGGTCTGAAAGATATACACTGTTTTTCTTAGATTTAAATACTCGTCAACTCTATCCAGAAAGTATCTCTGATACTTATTTTTCCTTGGCGTGGGCGAATGATAATCAAACAGTATTTTACACGAAATTAGATGATGCTAATCGTCCATTTCAGTTGTTTCGACATACATTAGCAACAGATGTCAAGGAAGATATTCTTATCTATCACGAACCGGATGATATTTATTATTTAGCAGTGGGCAAAACTCGCAGCCAAGCTTATATCTTGTTGAGCTTGGGGAGCAAAATCACCTCAGAAGTCCACTATTTAGATGCTAATAATCCTACCGGAAATTTTCAGTTATTTCATCCCCGAACTACAGGGGTAGAATACGAAATTGATCATCACAATGATTATTTTTATATAGTCACAAATGAGCAGGCAATTAACTTTAAGTTAATGAAAACTCCGGTAAATTCACCAAGTAAAGAAAATTGGCAAACTGTGATTCCCCATCGGGAAGATGTGATGTTATCAGGAATTAGTTTGTTTGCTAATCACTTGGTGATTTACGAACGTAAGGATGGATTACCAATTGGTAGGGTACAAAACCTCAAAACTGGAGAAGAACATAATATTACTTTTCCCGAACCGACCTACTCCTTTTTTGAAGGTAGTAATCCGGAATTTGACACTACTACTTTGCGGATACACTACACTTCTTTAATCACACCGCCATCTGTATTTGATTACGATATGGAAACAAATGAGCGGGAATTGAAAAAAGAAACAGAAGTTTTGGGAGGTTACGACAGAACCCAGTATAACAGTGAAAAATTGATGGCTCCGGCTCCTGATGGTACACAAATTCCTATATCTATTGTTTATAAAAAGGGAATTAAAAAAGATGGCAAAAATCCTCTGTATCTAACTGGATATGGTGCTTACGGAGCAAGTTACCCAGCATCATTTTCCTCAACTAGATTGTCATTGCTAGATCGGGGAATTGTATTTGCGATCGCTCATGTGCGTGGCGGTGGAGAAATGGGGCGCAAATGGTATGAAGATGGCAAATTTTTGCACAAAAAAAATACCTTCACAGATTTTATCGCCTGTGCAGAATATTTGATCTCCGAAGGGTGGACAACAAGTAATAAGCTTGCTATTTCCGGTGGTAGTGCTGGTGGTTTATTGATGGGAGCAGTAGTCAATATGCGCCCAGATTTGTTTAAAGTAGTAGTTGCGGATGTACCTTTTGTAGATGTAGTCACAACTATCCTGGATACTTCCCTACCTTTGTCAGCAATGGAATGGGAAGAATGGGGAAATCCCAACGATAAAGTCTATTATGACTACATGAAATCATACTCCCCCTACGATAACGTCGAGGCTAAAGATTACCCAGATATGTTAATTACAGCTGGATTAAATGATGCGCGTGTGAAATATTGGGAACCTGCAAAATGGACAGCAAAACTACGAGAACTCAAAACAGATGACAATATTCTCCTGCTGAAAACTAACATGGGTGCAGGACACAGTGGCGCATCTGGACGTTACGAAAGTCTCAAAGAATTGGCGTTTGAGTATGCTTTTGTGTTGGATAGATTGGGAGTAGAAAAGAGACCGGGGATCAGAGATCGAGATTAAGGAGACAAGGGGGACAAGGAGAATTAGTTACTATATTATTCTCCCCACACTCCTCACACTCCTCACACTCCTCACACTCCCCCATCACCCCATCGCCCCATCACCCCATCTCCCCACACTCGCCGATCTCCTACTTCCCCCAAATCATATCCAAACGTTCTTGAGCAGTTTTCAAAGCTTTTTGCGGAGATTCGCCCAACAAAGTAGCTTCGATCGCTCTTCCCAGACTATCAGAAAGACGGCTATAACCAGCAATAATTGGTCGAGCGCGTGCTACAGACATTTGCTCTAAAAACACTTTTAACACTGGTTTTTGACTGATAAATTCTTGAAAAGCTTGACTTTGAGCAGATTTAATGTTCACTGGTAAAAAACCCGTACCAATACTCCACTCAGTTTGAAATTCTTCACTCAAAACGTATTCTAAAAACTTAAACGCAGCTTGCTCTCTTTCTGGGGTAGTTTTCATGACAAACATATTTCCAGTACCTGTGACTGTAGCTTGCTCAACTTCCCCAGGTATAGGAAATACATCAAAATCGACATTAGACTTCATAATATAAGTCCAAGGACCAGTAATCTGCATCGCAACTTTACCGGAGGTAAAATTATCTTCCTCATAACCTCGTTCTGGGGGCGATAATTTAGCTGAACCATCTTTAATTAAATCTTGCCAGAATTGTAAGGCTGTGATCGCTCCTTTGTTCAGCAAATCTGGTTTGTCATTCTTGATAATCTCTCCCCCAGCAGCAAATAGGAAAGGGAACCAACTAAATACAGTCCATTCTCCCTTACCCAAAGGTAGTAAGATTCCGTATTGTTCGGGACGGTTGTCGCCATTACGATCTATAGTTAATTGTTTCGCAACTTGTCGCAATTCTTCCCAAGTCTTCGGTAGTTCAGTTATTCCTGCTGCTTTAAATAAGTCTGGTCGATAAAAAATCCCCATATTGCTGGTGTATAGTGGTACTGACCAAATGTGACCTTTTAACTGTAATTCTTCAAATAAATTTGGAATAATTTCTGATTTTATGGGCAATTTCTCTAACCAATCTTCTAACGGTCGAATTGCGCCTAGTTCTACCAACTGACCTGTAATTTGCGGGTAATACGTTAGAATATCAGGTGGAACATTGCCCACCACTGCTGTTAAGACTTTTGGCAATTGTTGATCAAGCTGACCAGCATAAATAGATTCTACTTGAATATTTGGATGAGTTTGATTAAATTTATCCACCAATTTTTGAAACACATCTCGATTGACAGGGGGATTAATCCCCTGCCAGAGTGTCAGATGAATAACTCCATTGTCTTGACTTTGTGTAGCTTGACAACTAGATAGAATTAATAACAAACATAAGCAAACTCCCACAATTGAAATTTGCCAAGCCAAACTCATAAACTGGCGTAAATAATTTCTAATTTGGGAGATTACAAATTTTATGTTCATGCTCAGCATTAAATATAAATCAGGATATATTTTCTAATACACTCTTAGTAATACTCGTTTCTGCTCTTGTATAGTTATAAGTTTGCGGTTCAGCTAACTTGTAAGTTTTAAAGATTTTTTCTGCTCGTTCCCACAAGTCTGTATCTTCTCCATAGGAGATATTATTAAATCCATGCAAATCAAAAAATACCCGTCTTTTTCCAAAAAAAGTAGGCCCTAAGACACATTCCCTTAAATTAATTGTTTTTCCTGGTTGATAATAATCTGCTACCCAAATTTCTTCATTACTTGCGAATCCTCCTTGAATCAAATCAATTTCTGGGTTAGCTTGCAGGAATTGCAGCCGCGATTCTAAATGATGTGGTTGATAAGTATCATCACTATCGATAAATGTAATGTACTTACCGAATGATGCTTGAATTCCAGCATTTTTAGAGTAGGCTAACTTGCGATTTTGATGTTTCAGATAACGAATATTTTGGAACTTCTGAAGATAAAGATTGACAATCTCAAAAGTATTGTCTTGACTACCGTCGTCAACTACAATCAGCTCCCAATTTGTAAAAGTTTGATTGATAACACTATCAATACAGTTATTTAAATATTTTGCTCGGTTGTAAGTACATAGAATTACTGATATTTCGGGCGTGTAGTCGAAAATTATACTACTCATTATTTTTCAGCGACGATACAAGTTGCGACCGGATAATCTGGATGAAAAGCGTCTAGTTCTTCGGGGGTTAATTCTTCGACGGCAATACCATGATAACTGGCTATGACAGTAATCGGATTGCCGTAAACATATAATTTCTGCTGAGAAAAATTTCTAAACATCCAAGCAAAAGCATCTGGTAAAGGTCGCCAATAGTCAACCGGGGTAGCATGAACTCGAATTGCATTTGGAACCATCGCAAAACATTTGCCACCCTCTTTTAGCCAGGTATGGATATTTTCAATGGCAATCCACGGTGCATAACAATGTTCTAAAACATTAAAGATAATCACTGAATCTAAAGAATTTGGTTTGATTACAGATACATCGTGAACATCTCCGACTATATCTACACCTGGACCTGATTCTAAATTGAGAATTCGATAAGAACTACCCGGATTCATTTGATAGAAATCTTTATCTTTAGGAGTACCACCTACTTCCAAAATATTGCCAACTACTTGTGGATGAATATCGTCAATAAATTTTCGGAGATAGTAGCGATCCACAGGAGTTCCCCTTGTCAACCCAAATGCTTGACAAATAGGAACCGTCTTTTTCAAATCTCCCCAATCAAGAGAGCCTGTGGCAGGAGATAATAAACCTAAATTTTCTAGTTTCTCTACTAATTTAGAAAAGTCTTCTATATTTTGAATCTGTTCCAGGTCATTTTCTAATTGCAAAGAAGCAAACAATTGTGGGAGAACTTGGTAAGTTTCTCGGCTTAAAGAACCAAGTTCAAACTGCATATCTTTTTCGATAAAACTCCGAAAACCTTTGCCATAAATTGTAATTTGTTTATCTGCTACAAATACTATGGCATTGGAAAGCAAATCTGCGTATTTATTGATTTCATCTATGACTTGATTAACAGTTGGAGCTAATTTAATTTCTTGAAATATTTGATAGGCTTGTTCTAGAGAATGTTCGTGAACAAATATCTCCATTACAGTCAACCATGATTTTGCCGGAATGATTGCTGCTTGTCTTTGACTCCAAGCAAAAATAGCATACAGCTTGCTGTCATGCTGCTGTAAATAGGCGGTAGATACATATTGTTTAGCCATGCAATGAATTCCTCAAAATATTTGCAGACTTGAGGATAACTTGCGTATTATAAGCCATTTCTGGATCGCTCTTGACAACAGTTCATTGGACAATATCCAATATGCCTTGATCTGCATCTAATATCACCTGTACACCCACTGGTAATGCTGCATTTGGTGCTTCGTGACCAAAGGGTAAATCCGAGACAACGGGAATTCCTAAATCACCCAAGCGATCGCGCAAAACTTCTTCGACTGTAAAACTAGGAATACCCACTGGCGCTTCACATTTACTAAAGCTACCCAAAGCGATACCACAAACTTTAGATAAAGCACCACACAGGCGCCACTGCGTCAACATTCTATCAATCCGGTAGGGTGCTTCTGTCACATCTTCAAAAGCCAGGATGACACCATCTAAATCCGGTTGGATGGGTGTACTCAAAAGATGGGTAGCCACAGTCAGATTAGCTGGTAGCAAAATACCAGTAGCTACACCACCTCCCCAACCACAACCTTTTAAGGGGGGAAGAGAATGTCCTTCCACCCAATCAAATAAACGTTCAATTGACCACTCTGGTTCATCAGCGATCGTGGTTAACAAAGGCGCGTGTACACCAGAAATTCCCACCTGATAAAGACTCCACAGTAAAGCAGTTATGTCGGAAAAGCCGATCAGCCACTTGGGAGAAGAAGTTGGGGAGATGGGGTGTTGGGGAGATGGGGTGATAGGGTGATGAGGAGAACTTAGAGTGAAACTCTCCCCATCTCCGGTTCTCCCCACCTCCGGTTCTCCCCACCTCCCCACTGTCCCTACTCCCCAATGCCAATTTTCTAAAATCCGGGTACTACCGAAACCGCCTCTAGCGCAGAGAATACCACGACATTCGGGATCTTGCCATGCTAATGCTAGGTGGTGACGACGAGTTTCATCTTTACCTGCTAAATAGCCCCATCTGTCATCGATCTCTGGTATTATTTCTATTCGGTAGCCGCGCGATCGCCAAATTTCTACTCCCCGTTCAAATGCTTTAAGTTCTCGCAAAGCACCACTAGGTGCAATAACTCGTAGTAAGTCACCGGGTTGGAGGGGTGGTGGAATGATAACTTGAGATTGCATTGATGAAATTGAAATGTTAAGGAGTAGATGAAATCACCAAGACAGTGAACCATAAAGTTATCACAAAGAAAATCTCAACTTCACAAAGAATAATGAGAATTTAGTTGTTCGTTAGTGGTTGATGGTTGATCGTTGTTGGTTGATGGTTGATGGTTGATGGTTATTTACTACTCCTCATACTCCCCACACTCCTCATACTCCTCATACTCCTCATACTCCTCATACTCCTCATACTTCCCCACACTCCCCACCACCCCATCTTTCTTTCCTCTTACTTAAAATGCAGCCTACTATTTCTACAATTCCTCTACGTCAGATGGCTTCTGGTGATTTTTTGTCACTGCAATTATATAAATTTACTGGTGCTTATCCAGGCAAAAAAGTTTACATTCAATCTAATCTGCATGGTGCAGAAATAGCAGGTAATGCAGTAATTCACCAATTAATTGAATTTTTATTGACACTAAATGATACCGATTTAATTGGGGAAATTTGGTTAGTTCCTGTTTGTAATCCGATGGGAACGAATACACGTATACATCACTTTTCTCCCGGGAGATACTGTCTTTATGAAGCCAAAGATTGGAACCGTATCTTTTGGGATTACGAAAAAGAAGCTGATGATTTAGCTGTATTTGCTAAATCTCAACTTCATTTAAATTCGGAGGTCGTCAAACAAAATTATCTTGCCTTAGTTCAGCAAAAATTTAATAAACTTTTAGAAAAAATTAATTCTCCTAGTAGCGTACCTTATACTGAGAAGTTTCGCTACAAACTACAATCTCTGAGTTTAGATGCTGATTACTTAATTGATTTACATAGTTCTACCAACCAAGGTTTAAATTACCTTTATTACTTCCCAAATCGAGAGGAAAGCGCTAAATATTTTTTACTCAATTTTGGCATTTTACTTGATGAATATGACGGAGATGCTTTTGACGAAGCCTTTATTAAGCCTTGGCTAGCATTAGAAAAATATTTAAAACAACTAGGAAGAAATATCAAGTTTGATGTAGAAGCCTGGACACTTGAGTTAGGTATGGGTATGCAAATGAATCCTGATTCAGTAGCCAAAGGAATTTTAGGAATCAAAAACTATTTAGCATCCAAAGGACTACTTAAAATTGCTGGCTTTCCTCTAGCAAGTAGTGAATCTCACAAAATGACATTTAGAGCCAGAAGTCAAATTAAGAAATATTATGCTCCTGTAGGTGGAATGATTCAAGCGAGAGTTGAATTAGGAAGTGAAATTAAAGCTGGAGAAAAGCTTTATCAAATTCTGAGTTTTAATAAAGCCGGGAAGTTACCTCAATTAACTAACATTTATGCTGAACAAGATGGATTAGTTTATGATGTTGCAACAAATCAAGCCGTAAATGAAGGAGAGTTTGTATTGGGAGTGATTAATTAAGAAAACGGGATAAAAATACACAAATATATATATATTCATCAATAAATATCTATCCTATAGGTAGTTTTAGGTAGTTGGAAATAGGATACTATTTAGTTTAGCTTTGTTAGTAATTCTTAACATTGTCTTAGGCAAACGTTTTGATACTTAGTGTGTGAAATGCATTTAGGTAGTTAAATATATTTAGTAATATTTAGTAGTAGATTCAACTTAAGCAAAGGCAATAGCTAAAAACGTCAGGGTGATTCTATGTTTCTTTTGTCTCTACACACTAAATTACTTCTTGCAAACGTAGAGTAAATCGGAGTCACAGGTGAATAGTAGTAATAATGACATCTTCTCTTTGGCAGGGGAAGTAATGATCCCACAGGCTCCTCCTGATTTTAAATCAGGCTTTATCGGTATTGTCGGCCGTCCCAATGTCGGTAAATCTACGTTAATGAATCAATTAGTTGGACAAAAAATAGCCATTACATCGCCAGTAGCCCAAACTACACGCAATCGATTGCGGGGTATCTTAACCACAAAAGAGGCACAATTAATTTTTGTAGATACACCAGGAATTCATAAACCTCATCATCAATTGGGCGAAGTGCTGGTGCAAAACGCCAAAATAGCAATTGAATCTGTGGATGTAGTGCTGTTTGTGGTTGATGCTACAACTTTTTGTGGTGCAGGCGATCGCTACATTGCTGATTTACTGAGTCACAGCAGCACACCTATAATTTTGGGTTTAAACAAAATCGACCAACAGACAGCAAATTCTCTGGCCATAGATGAAAGTTACACGCAGTTAGCAAATGCTCATCAATGGCAGACAGTAAAATTTTCTGCCAAAACAGGTACAGGATTGAGCGAATTACAACAATTACTCATTCAAAATATAGAACCTGGCCCTTACTACTATCCTCCCGACTTAGTTACTGACCAACCAGAACGCTTTATCATGGGTGAATTGATTCGAGAACAGATTTTGCTGTTGACACGCGAAGAAATTCCCCATTCTGTAGCAATATCCATCGATAAACTAGAAGAAACAACAACCATTACCCGCGTACTAGCCACGATCCACGTCGAACGTGATTCCCAAAAAGGAATTCTTATTGGTAAAGGTGGTTCGATGCTGAAAGCTGTTGGTAGCGCTGCTAGAGAACAAATTCAAAAGTTAATTGCAGGCAAAGTTTACCTAGAATTATTTGTGAAAGTGCAACCAAAATGGCGTCAGTCGCGCATTCGTTTAGCAGAGTTCGGATATCGGGTAGAAGAGTAGAAAAATTATGAATTATGAATTATGAATTATGAATTCAATTTGCCTCCGGATGCTGCACCATTACGAGTATTGATTGTTGAAGATGATCCAATGATGCAATTGGGTTTAGAACAATCGCTGATGGCCCATCCCCAATTGGAAATTGTCGGACAAGCTGAAGATGGCTATTTTGGTGTACAAGCAGCATTGAAACTCAAACCAGATGTAGTGGTAATGGATATTGGCTTACCCCGTTTAGATGGGATTGCAGCAACACAACAAATCAAAGCTGCATTACCAAAAACTCATGTGGTGATGCTGACCTCTCATAAAACAGAAACGGAAATTATTGCTGCTTTATCTAGTGGTGCTGATGCATATTGTATTAAAGGAGCTAGTGTAGAGCGACTCTTAAGTGCGATCGCCGCTGCTGTGGAAGGTGCTACTTACCTTGATCCCCAAATTGCTAGACAAGTAATCGAAAATCTTAAACCACCTTCCCCCAAAAGCAATGTAGCCCATCTTTCTGAACGCGAATTAGAAGTGTTGAAACTGATGGTAGAAGGCTATAGCAACCCAGAGATTGCTGAAAAACTCTACCTCAGTCCCAACACTGTAAAAACTCATGTCCGGGGGATCATGAATAAATTATCTGTTGACGATCGCGTGCAAGCAGCTGTTGTAGCCTTGCGTTCTGGATTGGTTTAAAATTTTTCTTAGTGTCCTGGTGTCTTTGTGGTGAAAAAGATCATTTTTGAAACACCAAGACACTAAGACACTAAGAATTTAACAAGTAATCTTTGAAACTACTTTAAGTGGGTTTGTGCTATTAGCCCGCAGTTTACTTGCGGGTGATATTTTGGTAAAATCCAAAACTCGGATTCAGGACGAGAATTATGTGGAATCCGGTTGTTGCTGTCAGTGTTGAAAATCAACAAGAACATGAGTTTGACCTAAATTCCGCAAGATTTTCAGTGTAGAACTGACAGCAGCGATCGCACCTCACCCAGTAGATATCATCTAATTGGGTGAATGTTGGTGGTTAATTGTTGATTGGTGGTTGATGGTTCCAACCAACAACCAACAAACAAGAAATCTAATGATGTATTTCCAAATTGAGGATGTAGCATCCCAGTTGGACTTTTCCCGCCCATAACTCATATTCCACCCGTAAATTTTCTGGCAGTGGGTGTCCGTTTAGGGTTAGGTTAGCAGTAAAATTACGTAAGCGAATTGGTTGATTGGGTTGTAGGGACTCATTTGGCAACCAATATCGGGTAATGCCGTATACACCCCGTTCCCAAAAATGCCGATAACTCAACTGAGCATTTCCTTGCATGGTCATGGTGACTCGATAGGGGGAAATCTCTAGCCATAAGACCCTGGGACTACTGGGATTTAGTACCTCTTTACTGTTGGTTACAGGTGGTGCTGTCAGCAGTAGATGAAAGCGATCGCGATCTTTTTGGTACAGCGTTGCAGCAGTTTCAACAACAGACCAGAGTGGCAGATCTGTAGAAATAAGTGATAAGCACACGGGCTTGCGGTGATGTGTAAGCATGGGAGCGATGGAGGCTAAAAGCTAAGGAGTAAAACGAAATCAATATTCAGGTGATCGACAATTAATCGTAAGCAATGGAACCTTGTTTAGCTAGACTTGGATCAACTGGACAAATTAGGTCTAAAACAAGTAAGATACCAATCTATGCAGCCTTAATCAGGCTTTTTCTAAATTTAGCTTTCGCAACTGACAGTTGACGTGGTTGCAATGTCTTGTAATTAAAGTCAGTACACTTGTACTTAAACCGCTTTCAGTTCAGGGAAACTTGCTGGTAACATTATAAGTAAGTCAGACCCGTTGTAGAAGCGCAAAGCCTGACTTCCTGAAGTATTCAAACGCTACTGACTAAAAGGGAATTCTTAACAGGGAACGGGGAAGAGAATAGAGAATGTGTAATTAATTTTGTTTATACTTAGATAGATTCTGAGCTTATTTGATTAATTTTCATACTAAGGAAAGCGATAGGATACTAGCGAGGAAGTAACTAGCAGTAGCTTAAATCAGCTAACAGTGAACAGTTATTGAGTGATCACTTGATAACTGATCACTGATAACTGTTAAAGCTTTTGTTATCGATCAACTTCCAATGCAGTCACAAGTCAGTTTATCCCAATGTCGCATTCTGTGATCACTGTAGAAACTCAAGAAAACGTTTCACAAAAATTATTTATTCAGCCGCCCACTTCTGGATTATCTTTACAAGGTCGAATTCGGATTCCGGGAGATAAATCTATTTCTCATCGTGCTTTGATGTTGGGTGCGATCGCTCAAGGTCAAACCCAAATCAAAGGGTTACTTTTAGGTGAAGATCCTTGCAGCACCGCTAGCTGTTTCCAAGCGATGGGGGCAGAAATTTCTGAATTGAATAGTGAACTTGTAACAGTTACAGGTATTGGTTTGGGCAATTTGCAAGAACCAACAGATGTGTTGAATGCTGGGAATTCAGGTACAACGATGCGATTGATGTTGGGATTATTAGCATCCCATCCAGGACGCTTTTTTACTGTTACAGGTGATAGTTCTTTGCGAACGCGTCCGATGTCCCGTGTGGTTAAGCCATTGCAACAAATGGGGGCGCAAATTTGGGGACGTAAAGATGGTTCTTTAGCACCTTTGGCAATCTCTGGACAGGCTCTCAAACCAATTCATTATCACTCTCCTATTGCTTCTGCTCAAGTCAAATCCTGTATTTTGCTGGCAGGTTTGCTGACAGAAGGACAAACTACCGTGACTGAACCAGCCCTTTCCCGTGATCATAGTGAAAGAATGCTCAAGGCATTTGGGGCAAAATTAGATATTGATCCCCAAACTCACAGTGTCACAATTACAGGCCCTACTCAACTGGTCGGACAAACAGTAGTTGTTCCTGGCGATATCAGTTCCGCAGCCTTTTGGTTAGTGGCTGGGGCGATTGTACCCAATTCCGAGTTAGTCATTGAGAATGTCGGCGTTAATCCCACCCGTACAGGCATTTTAGAAGCTTTAGCAATGATGGGGGCAGATATTCAAAGGTTGAATGAACGGGAAGTTGCTGGTGAACCAGTTGCCGATTTGCGGGTGCGTTCCAGTCGCTTACAAAGTTGCACAATTGCTGGGGAAATCATACCCAGGCTAATTGATGAAATCCCAATTTTATCGGTAGCCTCAGTATTTGCTACGGGGACAACTGTCATTAAAGATGCGGCGGAATTACGCGTCAAAGAAAGCGATCGCATTGCTGTTATGGCTCAGCAACTAAATAAGATGGGAGCAAAAGTTACTGAACTACCTGATGGAATGGAAATCACAGGCGGAACTCCCCTAGTAGGAACAGATGTAGATAGTTATACAGATCATCGTATCGCCATGAGTTTAGCGATCGCTGCTTTAGTTGCTACTGGTAAAACTACCATCCAGCGTGCAGAAGCAGCAAGTATCTCCTATCCAAATTTTGTCCCCACCCTGGAAACAGTCATTAGTCAATAGTCAATTGTCAATCGTCAATTGTCATTGGTCGTTTGTCATTGATCACTTTTATTCTCCTCACACCCCACCCGGAGGGAAGCCCTCCGGGTTCGAGGGTTCGCAATCGTGACGGAAACCGCCAAGGCTGCGACCCCCTCACCGCTACCGCGTCTACACACTCCCCATCACCCCACTGCCCCTAATCCCCACTCCCTGTCGGTCGTGGGGCCCCCGAGTTCCCCATCACCCCATCCCCGAACAGATAGACAGTCTCAAAGAAAAATTCTACAATCGGACTGATAGCAGTAAATTGACTCATTGTACAATTAACATAAAAATGGTGTAGAGATTGTCCTGTGATTACCCTCGCTTGTGGAATCACTCAATAATAGAAGAAAGTATTTTAGTAGAGGACAACAAGCAAAATGGATGTAAAGCTAATATTAATCGCACTTACAGTAATTTTCACTGTATCATGCTTGTTCTTTGGCACTCAAAACGGGTTCTACGATTCTGACAACTACCACGGCAATGGCTCTGCACATTGATAAAAACACAATTAAAGGCAATCGCCCCTCATCTGTCTGATCAGGACTCTTGATTACCTAAGTTTTCCTAAATCAGTAAACAGTAATCGAGCTTTGGTGCTGACCTTCCCCATAGTGGAAGACTCAAATCAGGTGATACAACTGATAACTGATAACTTTTAGTTCTGTGAAGACTTCCTCCCCAACAGCAAATCCGCTTTCCAAGGACGTAGTAGGGGCGTAAGTTCGGAAATTAGCCCCTAGATAAAGTGATAAATATTCTCGTAAAAGCTCTTGGTTTGTTGGAAATATTGATAAAAATGAGTTCGACGGGGAGGAAAGCATGAGCGATCGTCTGTCAGCATCCTCTCGTATGGATTCAGGGGAAGTAGCAAGTGAATTGGAATGTGTTCCCTATGGTGTCAACCACACAGATGAAGGTGTGTGTCTGCTAGTGCGGATGGGACCACACCGCTTTTTACTAGACTGTGGTTTGGCAGATATTTCACCTATACTGAAAGATGTTACGAAGTCAGCACGGCGGGGTAGTTCGCCTCTGCCTGCTGACTTTGTTTTTGTCAGTCATGCTCACCCAGATCATGCTAGGGGTTTGCTGAAACTACATCAGGCTTTTCCTCTGTTACCCATCTACGCTAGTGAGGTAACTAGTAAGTTACTGCCGTTAAATTGGCTGGATCAAGATAGTCAAGAATTATCACAATTTTGTCAGGCTTTGCCTTTGCGATCACCACTAGAAGTCAAAGATGGTCTGGTGGTGGAATTATTCCCGGCTGGACATTTACCAGGTGCTGTGGCAATTCTGTTTACCTACACTACGCCACAGCGTACCTACAAGTTACTGTATACTGGGGACTTTTTCTTATCTAACTCGCGGTTAGTGGAGGGTTTGCGTTTAGAAGAATTACGGGGATTACAGTTAGATGTGCTAATTATTGAAGGGACTTATGGTACTTCTCGTCATCCCCACCGTCGCAACCAAGAAAATCAACTAGCAGAAAGAATTAATCGAGCGATCGCTGACCGTTATTCTGTACTTATGCCCACACCTGCATTAGGCTTGGGTCAAGAACTATTAATGCTTTTACGCAGCCATCATCACTTTACAGGTCGTGATCTTGATATTTGGGTTAACGGTGCTGTTGCTACTGGCTGTGATGCCTACTTAGAGTTATTACCCCATTTTCCGCCCTCAGTACAGAATTTTGCCCGTCATCAACCTTTATTTTGGGATGAACGGATACGTCCTCGTGTCCGGCGTTTGCAACCACAACAGTGTGCAACCGTCGGTAAGTATCCCTGTATTATCGTCACCGACTCTACAACTGACCTGAGTCAGTACATGCAACCCGATACAGGTCCCTGGCTGATTCTCTTACCAGAAAAAACTGACATAAAAATTAATCATGAGCAGTTTCCCGGAATTGTCACTGTTGAAAGCTATCTACTTGCCCAACATAGTGATGGCCCTGGTACTACCCAACTAATTCATAATTTGCGACCCCAGCATGTCATTTTTGTTCATGCTTCTCCTACCTATTTAGCAGACTTGACTAGCTTGGAGGAATTACAAAATCGTTACCACGTACATTCTCCAGCAGTAGGGACATTGGTAGAATTACTGATTGGTGAAACATTTTTACAACCAGCTGCACCAGAGACAAATTATGAAGGTGAACTCACGGAGCTAGAAACGGTTGTAACGATTGCCCTTCCCGATGCGATTACAGCCGACCCCCGTTGGCAACAATTTGCTGATACAGGTTTAATAGAAGCCCGTTGGCAGGGAGAAGAACTCGTATTGCGGGGGTTGTCACAACGAGAACTTCTTAATCAAAGTAGCGATCGCTATGTGTGGTCTGATGTAGACTGCTGTGGAACCTGCCGACATCAAAGGGGACAACGGTGCTGGAATCCCGCGTCCCCTTTATATAACTTCAAAGTAACCCTTGATGGTTACTGTCCGGCTTTTGAGCGTCTAAGTGATAGTCAATAGTACTTAGTTATTAGTTAGTAGTTAGTGTTAGTAGGTCTACTAACCACTAACCACTAGACCCTTAGTCTGGATTAGAGTCTGTGTAACGATTGCGGATACGTTCTACTTCTGGACAGTCTTCGGTCAAGAGAGGTTCAACATTGCCACGTGGCACGGAAGCTAATTTCTGGGTTATGGCACCAATACTTTCAAGGCGAACCATCTCCTCCCAAGAGCAGATTTCCTCATCTTCTTCTGTTTCATAGCGTAGGGTCACTAAATCTCCCTCTATATCGATGATGCGGGCGCGTTCAATCCAGCGTTGCTGGTCCCGCAAGAACACACATACCTCCCGCCCATCGCAACACAGTTGATAAATCTTGCGGTGTAGCATCTACTGCTTCTGCCTTTTTAAATCTAGGTAAATCTGTTAACATCTGGGTTTTATTCCCCAATTTATAGCATTCTTTTTGAGTTGATAAAATTAACCCTTTTAAAGATGCTCTGTTTGACCCGAACCCAAGACTTGCTTGTGGTTATCAACCAATGGAAATTTTAGATCATCAATTTAAAGTTGGCTTGTATTTATTTCACCAACTTAACCCCACCTGTTGAGGGCATCCAGGGAATGTTCACCTCATAGAAGTCACATAATTCAGGATTTGGCCTGACCAGGTCGATAGTATTCGCTGGTGAGTCCTTAGTATCATCATGTAATAAAAGATACTCAAAAACAAGCTTAGGTTGCTGTTGTCGAAGTTGCCTAATTGTATTCATTGGCATTGCTGGGAAGTCTGGGGACTCGGCTTTACTTTTATCCCTACGTAATTGATCTTAGCTTATTCTCTAGTAACCTTCATGCTTTTAAACAACTAATGATTAATAAAAAGTCAAAAGCTATAAAGTGAGCCTTTACGGTGATGAGGCAGCATCCTACAGTACGGGTTGACAGTGCTAATTTGCGTTTTAAGAGCATTGTAGCACTTGGCTTACAGTTGTAGCGACAGTCGTTCATGCTTACAGGTTAAGAGTTTCCCTGAGTTTTGTTTATTAGTTTCTTTTGTAGTATTTGGGGCATTCCATGACCAAATTTGAAGAAGCTTCTCGCTTAATACGACCTGCGCGAACAGCATCTAATAATGTTGAAAGGGCGGCTAAATCCTCTGGCTGATAGCTTTTTGTCGCCAGCATTTGATGAAGAAGACCCTCGGATTCAACACTAAGATATCCTGTTTCAAAGGCAGATTCAATAAGTGCGCGGATCATTGTGATTAGAGCATAATTTGGCGATTATTTCTTCTACTGTGGAATAAATTCATTTTTATTGAGTTGATACAGATCAGCAAATATAAGTGATTGCAGTTGAGCTTTGATGTGATTTTAATCACAGCTATTCTCTACCCATTGCTTGCCGCTTCTAAGACAGGCGTTTTATATATGTTAGTCTGATTAAAATTTTCCCATATTTGACATATATTCCTTCTATCTTGGTAATTTATAATACTAAGAAATAAGTATTAATGCTATGGTAAAGACTTTATTAAACTACTAAAATATTCAAAACTCTTAATTGTATACATCCTGAGGGTGTGATGAACGGATAAGGTTACACGTAGTTCATCGAATAAACAAGCGGAAATCCTCATCTTGTTGACTTAATTGTACCCAATCAAGATTTAAGTTACGGAACTTATGCACCAGACGATCGCAAGCAGGACGTTCGGTAGCATAATGACCAGCATCAACTAAAATTAGACCGCGATCGCGGCTTTCTTGAAACTGATGAAACTTACAATCAGAAGTGAGATAGACTTGAGCACCAGTTTTAACGACAGCCGAGATAAAACTTGCTCCCGAACCCCCTAAGACCGCTACTTTGTCAATTTTTTGCTGCAAATCTGCTGTGGGAGAAACAATTAGAGAGGGAGGATTTAGTCGAGATTGAATTTTTGTGAGTAAATCCTGCAATACTAAAGCAGGTTGCAAAACACCAACACGCCCATAACCCAAACCTGCTTGTGTAGGTACTATTGGAGAAACTTGTTCCAGTTCCAAGATTTGCGCCAAAACATCAGCAGTACCATCTTGAACTTGATCAAAATTAGTGTGGGCAGTGTAAATACCAATATTGTGGGTAAAAGCTAACCGCGCCATTTCCGCAATGGGGTTCCCACTGCACAAAGACTTTGGCGGATTAAAGATGAGGGGATGGTGGGCAAAAATTAGATTTACAGAGATACCAGCTTTTTGATAGGCGATCGCTTCCTCCATTACCGCCAAAGTCGGCGTCAGACAAACTAGAACCCTTGCTTGTTCCTGTAACACACCCGGTTCAATCTGCCAACCACAATTATCCCAGCTTTCTTGCCAAGCTGGATTTGCCCATTCTTCAAACCAAGCTATTAAATCAGCGATTTTCATTTGTCAATGGTCAATGGTCATTAATCATTGGTCAAAAGTTACTATTTATTCTCCTCACACTCCTCATACTCCCCCACCTCCCCAATCACTTAGCTACCCAGAAATATGAACTACTAATTCCCTATTGTGACTATGTTGGCGATGTTCCCAAATGTAAATCCCTTGCCAAGTTCCTAAAACTAAGTGTCCTCGGTTAATGGGGATGGTTTCTGATGTGTGAGTAAGGGCGGTACGTATATGTGCTGGCATATCGTCTGGACCTTCAGTATCGTGAATATACTGAGCTGATTCTGGCACAAGTTTTGCCATAAAATTTGCTAAATCTCTAAGTACATCTGGATCAGCGTTTTCTTGAATCAGCAAACTGGCAGAAGTATGGCGCAAAAACAAAGTGCAAAGTCCTGTTTCAACTCCTGACTCTGCGACTATAGCTTCAATTTTCGCGGTGATGTTGTGCAAAGATTTGCCGGTGGTGGAAATTCTCAGCAACTTTTGGTAGTGAGCCATTTGAAATTATGAATTCTCGGCTTGTACTAGAGGAACAATAATCTGCTAACTCTAATTTATCATTCATAATTTTCCTCAAGTTCTGATTAAAGACTTTTAGAAACTAGACATGAATACGGTAATTACTTATTGAGTATCTGCGCATTGTTACATAATAGTGGAAATTACGGTTGTTCTGTTGTTGCCCGCTAGTTAAACTGGGGGTAATTAGTGAGTGATTATGCTCACTTTTGGCATCAACAGATTCATCAGGGACATCTACGAATAAAACTCCTCTGCCCTGTAAGAGCGGAGGATTTTTAATATTAATTGGTAATGGGTAATGGGTAATGGGTAATTGGTAATGGGTAATGGGTAATTGGTAATGGGTAATTGGTAATTGGTAATGGGTAATTGGTAATGGGTAATGGGTAATGGGTAATTGGTAATGGGTAATTGGTAATGGGTAATGGGTAATTGGTTACTAACCATCAACAATTAACCATCAACCACCAAAAAACTTAAAACCTCATGGGCAATTGCTTCATTACCATCCTTTGCAATGGGTTCTGAAGAAAGTGGTTGTTGCAGTGGTTGCAGTAAGAAATCCCAATTACCATCAAAAAATTCTGATGGCGTCAGGATTTGATGCTGATTGTACTGAGAAATTCCTGCTAACAGAAAAGCTGCTTCTGCAAAATCATCACGGGTAATAGATACAATCGGTACACCTAAGCGAGTGGCTTCTGCAAAAGTACTGAAACCAGGCTTAGAAACAACTCGCCCACAAATAGGCATAAAATCCACAGGGCGGTATTTATGATCGTTAATTTTTATGATATTGGGCAAGTCTGGAGCAGATTGGTCAAAGGTAATAAATTGCCAGTCTGGAAATTTTTGCAGATGCTTATAAGGAATTTGTTGTAAACCCAAACCACCAAAAGTAAGTAAGATAGTTTTTTCTTTAGGTGCAGTAATCCCCCAAATAGCTCGAATTTGCTCGTCAGAGTAATGGGGAGAGCCACCTGTTAAACCAACATCAGTAATATTGCTGAATGCTTCCATTGGTTCATAAAAAGGAAGACGAAATAAGCGATCGCACTGACCATAGCAATCACTAATCCAATCAGCAACCTCACTAAAGATCTCACCCCAACTCCGATAAATAAAATCAAAGCCGAAATTACTCATCATCCAGCAGGGAACACCAGCAGCTTTGGCAAATTTTGTCGCTAAAAAGGGAATATCTGCCAGAATTAACTGCACACGATTTTGGCGAATAAAGTTGACTTCCGAAGCAATAATAGAGTTTTGATTCTTTTTAATCTCTAGCAACTTTTCTAATGTCGTTGCTTTATCCATAGCCAAGCTATCTTTTTGCACCACACCTACATCAAATCCACGGGGACGATGAATAAAATCACCTTCAATGTAAGACTCTAGTAACCACCGTGGAGCAGTTGACACAATAATTAGTAAGATGTCTGGACATAACTTTTGGATAGTGGCTGCAACCGCTGCGCAGCGAGTCGCATGACCAAAACCGTGATTGGTAATTGCTATGTATAAAATTGGACGTTTCATCGAAGATTGGGGATTGGGGATCTGGGACAAGGGAGGTAGGGGGAGTATGAGGGGTGTGAGGAGTGTGAGGGGTGTGAGGGGTGTGAGGGGTGTGAGGAGTGTGAGGGGTGTGTAGACGCGGTAGCGGCTTCCCGTAAGGGTGGAGTAGTAAATAACCACTATTGTACAGACGCGATTAATCGCGTCTCTACGCACTAACCAACAACCACTAACCACTAACCACTAACCACTAACCATTCCTCAATTCCTTCAATTAGTTGGTCGATTTCCAACTCAAGTGTAAAGTAGTGGACGCAAGCACGTACACAACTGGGGTCAGCAATTGTGCGAGTGAATATTTTTCTTGATTGTAAGAACTCTACTAATTGTCGATGGGCTTGGGGAGTCTTTTGCGTTAGTTGAAACGAGACTAAACCACTCTCAGGAGGTGAAGTGCGCAAAGGAATAATATTGGGTAGCGCTCCTAAGCGTCGCCATAGATATTCGCTGTGATTACAAATTTGCTGATAGCGTTCCTCTGCTGTTCCCCATTGCTGATGAATAGCGATCGCTTGCTTCAACCCTGCGTAAAGCGGATAGTTAGAAGTAGCAACTTCATAACGTTTTCCGTCTGAATGCCAATCTACAGGCTGACCTTGACTGTCTGTGATAATGCTACGCCAACCGATAAATGTGGGTTTTAAACTATCTCTCACTTCTGGTCGCACGTATAAACCGCCCACACCGCCAGGCCCGCATAACCACTTGTGACCAGTGAATGCATAAAAATCTACCTCTAATTCAGTTAAATTTAATGGCAATGAACCAACAGACTGGGCAGCGTCTACTAAAAGTCTAGTTTGATTATCTATGCATAATTTGGATATTTTGTCAAGTGGTAAAACTTGACCAGTATTCCAGAGGATATGACTTAAAACTAGCAAACGGGTATTTGAGCGTAAGTGTTGGTCAATAACTGCTACTGGATCACCCTGATTTAACGTTGCCATCAAAGGACAAATGGTAACTTCAACTGCGAATCTGCGTCCGATTTCTTGCGCTATAGCCACAATACCTGGATGTTCACAATCTGTTAATAACAAGTGATCTCCTGGGTTCCAGTCGATACCCCACATAGCAATATTGCAACCAACGGTGACATTCTCAGTAATTGTAATGGTTGCGGGAGGCACATGTAACTCAGCAGCGATCGCCACTTTAATAGCTTTTGTTTCCTCATCAATCCAACTACCTACCTCAGTACCAAAAGGCCCGATTTCCTGTATATGAACTTGAGCTTGAGTAATCGCATCCATTGCCACTTGGGGCATCGGGCCTTGACCACCGTAGTTAAAATAAGTTTTATTCTCTAAAGCTGGAAACTGCTGTCGATAAAGATGCAACCTGTTCATAGTCAATAGTTAATAGTCAATGGTCAATAGTCATTTTCTCCCCACACTCCCACACTTCCACACTCCCGATTCCACTTCACTGCAAACGTAACACCCAGAAATTGTGTAGAATTTCTGGGTGTAACTAGTAGGCTTTTAGATTTCCTACCTTAGTTTTTGAAGTTATATCTATGTTCTCACAAGCTGATTTTATCCAATACGCCCAATGGTCAGGTATTGCCACCTTGGTCTTTGCTGCTTTGACAGTTTTGGGTTTTATTTTTAAATGGGGCCTGCGCTTTCGGCTAGTGGGTACAACAGGCTTTATGCTGGTGCTGACAGTTGGTTTATTTTCTCTTTCCCTAGCACCTTTAACACGCACAGTCATTCCGGGAGCAGTACGGTACAATTTGGTGTACGATAATGGTTCAACACAAACTGTAATTGCTATCCCCCCTCAGATTAGTCCCACGCAATTAGAAGCTACTTTACGTCAAGCAGCCAGTGATTTATACTCTTATGGTCGCTTAGGGAGACCTGGTGATAATCAGTTGACTATTCGCGCCCGTACAATCATACATCCGGAACCAGGAGTGTCAATACCACTTTATTTAGGTCAAATCAAGCGATCGCTTGCTAGTCGTGAAGATCCCCAAATGGCAATCGACATTTACCAGGATAAATTTGCCCAACTGCCAAAATCTAATACCTGATCATAAGATGGGCAGATAAGGGAGATGGGTTAATAAACCAATAACCACTAACAACCAACAACCAACAACCAACCACTATCTATTGTGGAATTTGGCTTAAAGTTCGCCAAGTAGCTTCATCAATAATGCCGGTGTCAGGGAGATTATTACGTACTTGCCAGCTTTGCACGGCTGACTCTGTAATTTCTCCAAACTCACCGTCAACGTAGCCTATATAGTCTTGAGTAGATTTCAGAATACGTTGCACCTTCTTCACTAATTCTCCCCGGCTGCCTTTTTTCAATTCCGGTAAATTCACTGGTCTACCTGTGTATAATGCTTGCCAAGTATTATCGTCAACAATGCCATTTTCTGGCAAAAAAACTCGGCGCTGAAATTGTTTGACGCTTTCTTGTGTATTTTCTTCAAAAATGCCGTCAATTTTACCAGTGTAAATATTTAAATTAGTTAAAAGTTTTTGTAGCTCCTCCACCGCTGCACCATTGGAACCTAATTGTAACTCTGGTTTATTTAGCTTGGGCTGTAATATGTTTGGTATGCTGTTGCCGCTATCACTTGTCAATTGCATGTTCCTACTCCTTGGGAGCGGTGTTTATTACAGTGTAATTTTTTAAGCATCAACTTGCATCACTCAAGTGGGGTACTAATACCCTCTATCAAACTGTCTACCCAAGGCGGTGCTGAATCTTCTTTAAAAATGGTATTTTTTTGTGTCTTATAATACATAATTGATTATTATTTGGTTAAGATATTAATCTACCCACCAAAACTGCTACAAAACTTTTAATTAGGGCAGGTTGTAAAACCTGCCTTTACGGTAGTAGGCAGTTTGAAAGATTATGAGCAGTGTTTTATATTTAAAAGTTTTCCAAAATATCTAGAAATGTTACTGTTAATTCATTAGTTATATGCCTATTCATTTTTCAGAAAAGTTGTCTACTCAAACTCCTGCTTTGTTAATGCTGCTAACGGTAGCGCCAGCAAAAGTGATTCGTGGCTCTCAAATCTTGACACAGGTATCCAACGAAATTACCCGCCTAGGTCATCGTCCATTGATTGTAACTGGGAATCACACCCAAAAAGCCATCCAGTCCCATCTGCAACCACTGTTAGAACATCAGCAGTTACAATTTGCCCTTGCTGAGTATACTCCAGACTGTAGCGAAGCGAGCTTAAAATCTTTAAGAAAAGCTGCAAAGGAACATCAAGCTGATGTAATTATCGGCATAGGTGGCGGAAAAGCGCTGGATACAGCAAAATTGCTCGCGCATCAGTTACATTTACCAGTGGTAACAATTCCAACTTCAGCAGCTACCTGTGCCGCTTGGACTGCCCTGTCCAACGTATATTCTGAACAGGGGGCTTTTTTATATGATGTGGCGTTGGATCGCTGTCCTGATTTATTGATTCTTGATTATGATTTGATTCTGACTGCACCACAACGCACTCTAGTAGCGGGTATTGGAGATGCGATCGCAAAGTGGTATGAAGCTTCAGTTAGTAGTGGAAACTCAGACCAAACTTTAATTATTGCCGCTGTGCAACAAGCACGGGTATTGCGAGATATCCTCTTGCAAAAGTCTGCTGCTGCTCTCCAACAACCCGGAAGCGAAGTTTGGCAGCAAGTCGTAGACGCCACTGTTTTATTAGCTGGGGTGATTGGTGGTGTCGGTGGCGCTCAATGTCGCACTGTCGCCGCTCATGCTGTACACAATGGTTTAACGCATATTTGCAAAAGTGGCAGTATTCACGGTGAAAAAGTTGCTTATGGTATTTTAGTGCAACTGCGTTTAGAAGAAATGATCCAAGGCAATCAACTAGCAGCAGCAGCACGGCAACAATTATTAAAATTTTATGGCGAAATTGGACTGCCGCAGACATTCAGTGATCTAGGCTTGGATTGTGTCACTTTGGGCGAGTTGCAAAAAGCCGCAGAAATTGCCCTCGCTCCCAATTCTGACATTCATAGGCTGCCGTTCAAAGTCACATTGGAGCAATTGATGGCGGCAATGGTTTCTACCACTGCACCAGTAGATAACAAAGACTCTATTCATCGTGTCTCAACGAGAGAAATGAATGAACAAGTTGAACACTGAATTGGGGATCGGGGAGATGGGGGATGGGGAGATTGGCAGATGGGGAAGTATTAGGAGTATGAGGAGTAGTAAATAACCCTTAACCACTAACCATTAACCACTAACCACTAACCACTAACCACCAACAACCAACAACCACTAACTAATCAATTAACTGCATCGGAACTACATCAATGAACTTGCATTGGATCGCCCCAGCCGAACGCATACAAAAATTACCAGCCTATCCATTTGCCCGTTTGGATGAACTCAAAAATAAAGCGCGGGAACAAGGGCTGGATTTAATTGATTTGGGCATGGGCAACCCAGATGGCGCAACACCGCAGCCAGTTATAGAAGCTGCTGTCACTGCTTTGCATAATCCCAGTAATCACGGCTATCCTCCTTTTGAAGGGACTGCAAGTTTCCGCCGTGCGATCACTAGTTGGTATCAACGTCGTTATGGAGTTGTTTTAGATTCAGACAGCGAAGCTTTACCACTACTGGGTTCCAAGGAAGGATTAGCGCATTTGGCATTGGCATACATCAATCCCGGTGATGTGGTATTAGTACCTTCACCCTCCTATCCGGTTCATTTTCGGGGCCCGGTGATTGCTGGGGGAAATGTCCACAGTTTGGTTCTCAAACCAGAAAATGATTGGTTAATAGATTTGACAGCAATTCCTGACACTGTTGCTCAACAGGCAAAAATACTTTATTTTAATTACCCCAGCAACCCCACCGCCGCAACTGCACCTCGCGAATTTTTTGAAGAAATCGTTGCCTTTGCCAGAAAATACGAAATTCTTTTGGTACATGATTTGTGTTATGCCGAGTTAGCTTTTGATGGTTACCAACCAACCAGCTTGTTAGAAATTTCTGGTGCGAAAGATATTGGCGTGGAGTTCCACACTATGTCTAAAACCTACAATATGGCGGGTTGGCGTGTGGGGTTTGTGGTGGGCAATCGCCATGTCATTCAAGGTTTGCGGACACTGAAAACTAACCTGGATTACGGTATTTTCGCAGCCTTGCAAGCAGCTGCCGAAACTGCTTTACAACTACCAGATTCTTATTTACAAGAAGTTCAAACTCGCTACCGTACCCGCCGTGATTTTCTCATTCAAGGTTTGACAGAATTAGGTTGGAATATCCCTAAAACCAAAGCAACGATGTATTTGTGGGTTCCTTGTTCTGAGGGAATGAGTTCCACAGACTTTGCCTTGTGGATTTTACAACAAACTGGTGTAGTTGTCACTCCTGGTAATGCTTTTGGTAGTGGTGGTGAAGGGTACGTGCGAATTAGTTTAATTGCAGATTGCGATCGCTTAGGTGAAGTCTTACGCAGATTCCAACAAGCTAATATCCGTTATCAAGCCGAGGCTGTCGTTTCTAGTTCAAAATAGAAAAGGCATACCTATAACCTGCTTGTGATTAATGCAAACCCCCTCTGCTATCCCTAATACGATTATTTCTGGCTTTCATGCTTTATCCGAACCATTGCGGATAAAGGTGTTGGAATTGCTACGAAATCGTGAACTGTGTGTATGTGATTTGTGCGATGCTTTGGGGGTAAGTCAATCCAAGCTATCCTTTCACCTCAAGACTCTCAAGGAAGCAGATTTAGTCCTCTCTCGTCAGGAAGGACGTTGGATTTATTACAGTCTCAATTTGCCTCAGTTCGCTGTGTTAGAAGAGTATTTAGCAAATTACAGTCGTTTGCAGCAGATATTGCCAGCACGTCGTTGTTAAGACCAATCTTAGGGGTCTGTTGACCTAACTTTGAGGAGTTAAATAAAAAACCGCAGAGGAAGAGAAGGAGAGGATAAAACTAGAAATTGGTTTATCCAGCCAATTTGACTTGCCAAATAGTATTCTGTCAAGTTTTATTCTCGTAGGGAACCCAGATTAGAACCCCACAGGCAGAGCGTACCACCCGTTACAAATGAAAAAACAAGTCAAACTCTCTTGCCTTCTGCCTCCTTGAAAGTAACCTCACCCCGTCAAGAGAGGACACCCCTCTCCGAGCTCGCGGAGAGGGGAAGGGGGTGAGGTTTTTTCATGCCTGGCGGTGAAATTTTTTCATCGGGACTGCCTTGTTTTTTCTGTTAAGATAGTGCCTCCCGCAACACTGTTAGCTTCTCTGGCAAAATCCGGTAGTAGATCAAATTCCGGCGTCGCTCTTTTGCCAGTAAACCCGCCTCATACATGACTTTGAGGTGATGACTCACTGTCGGTTGCGAAATTCCTAACGGGGAAGCTAACTCACAAGCACAAACCTCTCGATTTGGCTGTGCTGCTATCAAATTCAGCATTTGTAACCGGACAGGTTCGCCCAAGATACGGAAAATTGAGGCTAGATGCATCGCCTCATCAGGAGTGAGACGACCAGTAAGCAAGGGAGAGCAACAGGATATGACAGGTTTAGATAACTTCATACTTTTTATATTGACATATATCAATATACATGAATAGTATATTGATATAGATAAATATTGACGCAAATCAATATAAGGAGTTACTGAATTATGCCTCGTCTGCAACTAGCGCTAAATGTGAGTAACATTGATACAGCTGTGGATTTCTACAGCAAACTATTTGGAACGGAACCAGCAAAGCGCCGTCCAGGGTACGCTAACTTTGCAATTGCTGAACCACCTTTAAAATTAGTGTTGTTTGAAAATCCTTCAGCTACTGGCAAATTGAACCATTTGGGAATTGAAGTGGAGTCATCAGCACAGGTTGAACAAGCAAGCGATCGCTTGCAGCAAGCCAATCTGACGGTCAGGTCTGAAAACAACACAACTTGCTGCTATGCCTTGCAAGATAAAATTTGGGTTACAGATCCAGATGGTGATGAGTGGGAAGTCTATACTGTTCTGAAAGATTCTGCAACGTTTGCTTGTAAGTAGGGAACAGGGGAAAATCGGACATCCCTGTGTCCGAGTTCGAGGCAGTTCTCGTGAAGTTTTTTCATTGGGACTGCCTGTGTTTGATAATTTTTCTGCAAAACATATCAATAAAAATTGATATATTTTGTAAAATGTAGTCTAGTTATCATTGATAAATCAACTTTTTTTGAAATGATAGGAAGTATAACTATCACAAGAAGCTACGAGGTGAAACATGAGCGCGACAGGAGAGAAATTAGCGATCGCGCTTGGGATGTTGGTATTGGCTACTAGTTGCACGACAAAATTCAATACATCTGCGCCAACTTCTCCGATAAAGTTCACTTTACCAGAGGCAAGGTAGGAACAGTTTCTGAAGGGGAAGCAGAGATGAACCTCAGCATTGGGGAGTTGTTAAGAAAACAAGCCAAGTTTTAAGAATTAGCACTTTATTGGAGAGTGATACTGATGGGAACAAATCGTTCGCAAGCTAGTACAGTGCGTGTGCAAGCAGGGAGTAATCTCAGTTTTTTTGAAAAATACCTCACAGTTTGGGTAGTTTTGTGTATTTTGGCAGGAATTGCTCTGGGTAGATTATTTCCGGGGATTGCGATCGCACTAGATGCAATGAGTGTGTATCAAGTATCCATTCCCATTGCAGTTTGTTTATTTTTCATGATGTACCCCATCATGGTGAAGATAGACTTCACCCAAGCTGCTAATGCCATCCGTGCGCCCAAACCTGTTATTCTCACCTTAGTAGTGAACTGGTTAATTAAGCCATTTACAATGGTGGCATTTGCCCAGTTTTTCTTAGGATGGTTATTTCGTCCTTTGATAGCAGGGACTGAGATCATTCGTGGTAGTGAAGTAACATTAGCGAATTCCTACATTGCTGGCACAATTTTATTAGGAATTGCCCCTTGTACTGCGATGGTGCTGATGTGGGGATATCTTTCCTACGGTAATCAGGGACATACGCTAGTGATGGTGGCGGTGAATTCCCTCGCAATGTTGTTTTTGTATGCACCGTTGGGTAGATGGTTACTAGCAGCAAATGATTTAACAGTACCTTGGCAAACAATTGTATTGTCAGTGGTGATTTATGTAGGCTTACCGTTAGTAGCGGGAATGTACAGCCGTTACTGGATTTTAAAATATAAAGGTAGAGAGTGGTTTGAACGAAAATTTTTAAAGTATCTCACTCCAGTTGCCATTACCGCCCTACTACTGACTTTAGTATTGCTGTTTGCCTTCAAGGGAGAATTAATAGTTAACAATCCCTTGCACATCTTGTTAATAGCCGTACCTTTATTTATCCAAACAAATTTCATTTTCCTAATTGGTTATGTAGCGGCTTTGAAAATGAATTTATCTTATGAAGATGCTGCACCTGCTGCATTAATTGGGGCTAGTAATCATTTTGAAGTAGCCATTGCTACTGCTGTTATGCTATTTGGTTTAAACTCAGGTGCTGCACTTGCCACAGTGGTAGGAGTTTTAATCGAAGTACCGGTGATGTTGATGCTGGTTGAGTTTTGTAAGCGCACCGCAGGTTGGTTTCCACGAGAACCAGAAAAAGCAACATTGCCAGATCCACGTTGTATTAATCCTTTTAATTGAGAATTTACTGGGGAAGCTATACCATTTTGGATTTTAGATTTAGGATTTTGGATTGCTAAAAGCTTTAAACCACGAGGCGCTGCGGATGTTTACAATTCCGAACCAGTCTTCTGTTGCTAAAGCTTACCAAGAGTTTAACGAAGATGGCACGATGAAAGATTCATCTTATCGCGATCGCGTAGTAGATGTGATGGAAGAACTCTATAAATTCACCCTGCTATTACGTGACAAAGTAGATTACCTCACAGACCGCTACAGCGAACGCAAGGAAAAAGCCGCCAAAGAAGTTATCAGCTTAGCAAATAATACTTTGGAGATGAACTCTCATTGCAGTTCATAAAAGTTTTCACCAGTAAGTAAGTCCGCACAAATAAAGCTAATTAGTAGGGGGTCGTCATTTGTCATTGTTAAGAGTTTCAAATATACCAATGATCAACAATTAACAATCAATAAAACCATGAAAAAAATAATGTTTGTTTGCAAAAAAAATTCTCGTCGCTCCCAAATGGCAGAAGGATTTACTCGTACATTAGGGCAAGAAAAAGTTTCAGTCACAAGCTCAGGTTTAGAAGGTTCTCATGTCGATCCAATGACAGTGCAAGTCATGTCAGAAATTGGCATTGATATTAGTAATCAAACTTCTAAACCTCTCAGTGATTTTAATCCAGAAGATTACGATGTTGTGATTTCTTTGTGTGGCTGTGGAGTGAATTTGCCGGAGGAGTGGGTGATTAGAGAAGTATTTGAAGACTGGCAATTAGAAGACCCAGAAGGAGGAACAATCGAAACCTTTCGCCGTGTCCGCGATCAAGTCAAAGAACGAGTAGTAAAATTGCTCGCAGAAATCAGCTAAAAACAAAAAAATAATAATTATTTAAAGTTTGTAGTCAATGCTTAAATACCCACTACAAACTTTTTGTTTTATGTCTCAAGAAAGATGTAATTAACAAAGTTTAAAACTTAATATACTAAATCAGTACAATTTTCAGTTTATTGTTAACTGTGATTAATCAAAATCAAGAAAATATAATTAACTCATCAATTGAAACTCCTTCTAGTAATAGATATACATTTAGTTGGTTTGACTGGTTTTGCTTATGGTATCCTCCCGGTTGGCTAATTTTATTTAATCGCCATTGGCAGCATTACCATTGCGATCCTGATGGTTGGAATTGGCTAGAATACATCTTATTTTTAATTCCTGGTGGTTTCTATTTAGCAATATTTATTCGTTGGTTGCGTCTTGGATGTCGAACACCACGACAAGAAGTTAGTGAATTTGATCCTAATTATCAACAGCTTTTTAGCCAGGAAATCTTGGCTCCTATCGTTGAACATTATTTTCGTGGTGAATTATATCAATTAGAAAACTTACCAAATACAAAACCAATTCTGGTAGCCATGAATCATGCAGGAATGTGTTTTCCTTGGGATTTTTTATCCTTGTGTTATTTATTAGGTAAAGAGCGAGGATGGATCTTAAAAACTTTAGCTGGTATATCTCTATTTGATCATGATTGGATGATTTGGTGGTTGCCGCCTGGATGGTCAACAGTTTTGGGTGGTGTGAGAGCGGAGCTAAATGAATTTACCACAGCTTTGCAAGATCAAACAATTCTTTTATATGCACCAGAAGGCTTACGCGGGCCAAGAAAAGGCTGGCAAAAACGTTATAAATTAGAAAAATTTGATGTGAGTTTTATACAATTGAGCCAACATTTGCAAATTCCGATTTTACCTGTTATTTGTATTGGCAATGAAAATCTGCATCCTTGGTCTACTAACCTGCAAAAACTACAGAGATTATTCAAATTACCATTTTTACCTTTATCGCCTTTGATGTTGGCATTCATTCTGTTTCCATCTATGGGTGTTTGGGCAGCTAAAAGTCATTTACGTTACTTTATTCAACCTTTAGAAACAACTCATCTACAACAAAATGATAAAAATAGTTCAGTTAATAAACGTGCAGCAAGTTATCAACAAGCACAAGCATTACGAGACAAAATGCAAAATAAAATTAATAAATTGATTAAAAAATAAGTAGCCGTCATGAACTGCGTATACCAAAAATAAGGTATATAATTTCCTATTCTACACAATCAATTAGCTTGATACTTAATTTAAGTGATACATACATTCATGTTAAATTCTTGGAAGAAAAGCTTGTTTCAATTTTGACATTAAAAATTTTATGTTTGTAAAGATCATGTGTTATTCATGCCAATCATACAAAAACTTCAAAGACTAGTAATAGGTTTGTACAATTTATAACGAAATGTGAGTACTCAGAAATGCCAAGATTGTAGCAGAAACATATTTCAATTCTTATGCCAGAACTACGCCAATCTTCTATTGCTCAGCACTACCACGAACGTACTAAGTATGAGCCTCAAACTATTGCTTTTAAAAGTAGGGGTTTAGATTGGGCAAAGCAACCAGTGCCGTTTAAAGAGTATAAAATAGGTTCTACCTTTGACCTTAAGCCCTATATTCAAAATCAGCCAGAAGCTTTTACCAATAATCCACAAGCACAATGGTGGCAAAGATTATCACAGCTTTTGTTTTGCAGTTATGGATTAACTGCGAGAATACCTTCAATGGGAAGCGCAGTATATCTCCGTGCTGCGCCTAGTGCTGGTGGGTTATATCCGGCGGAAGTGTATGTAGTTTCTCGTGGTACATCGTTGTTACCTCCAGGACTGTATAACTATCAGTGTCGGAGCCATTCCTTGATGCATTTTTGGGACAGTGACGTTTGGCAAGCTTTGCAAGAAGCTTGTTTGTGGCATCCTGCTTTAGAGAGTACTCAACTGGCAATTATTATTACTGCGGTTTTTTATCGTTCTGCATGGCGCTATGAGGATAGGGCATACCGTCGTATTTTTTTAGACACAGGACATTTATTAGGTAATATCGAGTTAGCTGGTAATATTACTGACTATCGTCCTCACTTAATTGGTGGCTTTGTGGATGAGGCGGTAAACGAGTTGCTTTATATTGATTCTCTACAAGAAGGAGCGATCGCAGTTCTGCCTTTAGCAGATATGCTAGATATTCAGCAGAACTTACCAACATGGCGAACTGCTTTACCTTCTGCTACAGAAACTAATTATCCTAAAATTCCCGATGGCGAGTTACTAAAATATTTCCATCAAGCAACCCAAATCCAACCAGGAACTGCTGGTAAGCTCAATTTACCTGAGGTTAAGCAAGAAAAATCATTAGAGGATAAATACAATTTTCCTTTTTGTCAAAAAATTTCTACTGTAACAGCACCAGTGAACTGGGGTGAAAAGCTAATAGATTTAGAAAGTACGATTCTCAAGCGTCGTTCTACTCGTGCTTATACGGGTGAAGATTTAACATTTGACGAATTAAAAGCCTTACTCGATTTTACTTACCAACCTCAAAATTATATCGACCAAGGCTTTGATATTTCTCCAGACTACTTTGATCTCAATTTAATTGAAACATTTATTGCTGTTTCTGGAGTTAATGGACTAGAGTCTGGTTGTTATTATTACGCACCCAAAGCACAAGAATTACGTCAAATTCGCTTCAAAAATTTCCGGCGTGAGTTACACTTCCTCTGTTTAGGACAAGATTTAGGACGAGATGCAGCAGTGGTATTATTTCATACAGCCGATCTCAAAGCAGCCATTGCCCAGTATGGCGATCGCGTTTATCGTTACTTACATATGGATGCTGGTCATTTAGGACAAAGACTCAATTTAGCAGCCATTCGCCTCGGCTTAGGCGTTAGCGGTATTGGTGGTTTCTTTGATGACTTAGTAAATGATGTTTTAGGTATTCCTGCGGAAGAAGCAGTTTTGTATGTAACTACTTTAGGAAGACCAAGGTAGCTGTTTATCAACTTTAAATTGATGGATAAAAAAGTAGCCCATAATCTCACCCTCAAATAAATTTAGGGCAAAAACCCTAAGTTAGCTGAAAGCTAACTTGGATAGGAGTTTGGGCTTATTGCTGTGAACTTTAGTTTTTAGATTTCCTACTTGGTGACTTTGTGCCTTGGTGGTGTAAAAAATTGAACCACTAAGACACCAAGACACAAAGAAAAGCAGTTTACTACTTTCTAATATCGGCGATCGCTCCTTTAGTCATGGCTGCGATCGCTTTATCTGTAGCTTTGGGCAAGTGATAATATTTACCTCCCGCTGTTTTGGCTATTTCTTTAGCAAAGCCAGTGGAAACAAATTTACTTTCGGTATCAATCACCAACAATTGCATTCCTAAAGCGCGGATTCTCGCAGCAATATCCAACAATTCGGCTTTGATATCTGGCTTTTCTCCCGGTTCTTGCGGTTCGCCCAAAGAACGCGATAAAGGAATGTTACCTCGCCCATCAGTAATTGCCACGAGTACGACTTGCCCAATATCTCCACTCATTTGGGCATTCAAGCCGACGCGGACGGCTTGCGTCAAACCATGTGCTAGCGGGGAACCGCCACCACAGGGTAATCTTTCCAGGCGGTTTCGGGCTAAGGCGATCGAACGTGTCGGTGGTAATAATACTTCTGCTTGCTCTCCCCGGAAAGGAATTAAGGCTACTTGATCACGATTTTGGTATGCTTCTGTCAATAGTTGCATCACCGCACCTTTGGCAGATTGCATTCGATTTAATGCCATCGAACCAGAAGCATCGACGATGAATATTACCAATGCTCCGGCTTTGCGAGCCAAGCGCTTGGAACGAATATCACCTTGTTCAATATATACCCGCTTTTGTGTATCTCCTTGATGATGAGCGCGTCGTGCTTTTTGATACGGTGCTGCGGCTCTCATTGTGGCATCTACAGCAATGCGACGGACTTTGCCTTTGGGTAGCATTGGTTTAATGTAACGTCCCCGGTCTTCCGAGAAGATTAAGCTACGACTACCAGATTTACCGTGTCGCTGTGCCATCTGAGCAAAATAAAGCACACTTTGATCAAGAACAACTCCTTCCGGGTCAAAGATAAATTCTTCGGGAATGCTGGGGGGTTCTTGTTGTTCTTCGTTATCTTCCTCTTCTTCTTGTTCTTGATTTTCGTCGTCGGGTTCTTGTTCGTCTTGGGGTGGCGGTGGCGGTGGTGGGGGCTGCTGTTGGTCGGGTGGGGGCGTCTGGATCTGAGTTGCGCGTGGGACTATGACTAATTCCACTGCGCGACGCAAATCATCAGCATTAACTTGAGTGCGTCCATCCAACGCTGCTGAGGCTTTGGCGACACGGACAGCGAATAATTCCGCCCGATGTCCCTGGACACCGCCGCGAATCGCTTCTTCTACCAAGTAGGTGATTTGGTCGTGGGTAATGCAGACATCTTTTAGCCATTCCCGCGCAAAGATAATTTGGGTTTTAAGGGCGTCGATATCTTCGCTGTATTGCTGGAGAAATTCTTGGGGAGATTTGGAGTAGGCGATCGCAACTTCGACTGCTTGCACTCTTTGATCTAAACCTAAGACACCATCAGCAGAAAGAACAATGGCAATTCTATCGAGTAAATGTTCTCGTAACGCCCCTTCTTCTGGGTTGTAAGTGGCAATAAATAATGGTTTACAGGGATGTTGAAAACTTATACCTTCCCGCTCAATTTGGTTGCGTCCCTCGGATAATACTGTTAAAAGTTGGTTGCTAATTTGGTCATCTAATAAATTGATTTCATCGACATACAAGACGCCTCGGTGAGCGGCGGCGAGTAGTCCTGGTTGAAAAACCGTTTCCCCTTTTTTCACAGATTGTTCCACATCCACAGAACCGATGAGTCTGTCTTCTGTAACTCCCAGAGGAATTTGGACGAAGGGTGCAGGAATAACTTCGGTTTCTATCCCGTCAACTGGGAGGGTGAGGGAGGGGTACTCTGCCAGTAATTTATCATCCCATTCTTCTGGGTGATTGGGGTCGCAATTGCTAATTGAACCTTTGACAACTTCAATGGGTGGTAGTAGGGCGTGGATCGCACGCGCCATAACAGATTTTGCCGTACCGCGACGACCTGCGATCGCTACTCCCCCCAACCCCGGATCGACTGCTGCTAAGAGTAAAGCTAGTTTGATAGCTTCTTGACCGACAACAGCGGCCAAGGGAAAGGTGGTAGTTGTAGGAGTGATAGTAGGCGCAGGCATAGTTTTTATAATAGTTTATCTAGGTTTTTAGCTTACCAAATCTGAGACATGTGGGGGAGGTGGGGAGGTGGGGAGATTAGAATAATTGTGGAAGTAATTGGGGCGATGAGGGCCAAAAGCTCCGCCTTCCTCTACGCCTACCTTTGCGTCCCTCTGCGTTTTAATACTCACGCACGGGCGAAAAATACTCATTCACGAAGTTATAAATACTCGCGCAGGAGACTTAAAGACTCAATCACGACATGCAAAGACTCATCAAGCTGGTAGGAGGTCTATGTCTGTGGTAGTCCAGTGCACGCGTTCGCGTAGCGGCTCCTTCGGAGCATCGCTTGCTGTCTGGTTCATATTGGATCTCCTTTTCGATAGAGTTATATCTTAAAGCTAACTGATAAATTTGCTATGATTTATGGGTAAATCTCTTGACATCCAGCATTGGCTGTGTTTTATTTTTAAATAGAGACAGAAAAATAATCATAAACTCCAAAAAGCAAGTTTTGGTTGCTGTCTCAGTAGTAACATTGTTTGTTTCCTGCAAAATTTCCGGTCAACCCGTTCGCTGAGCATTCGGCTTGATGTGAGGTCAAATCATCAAATTGATTGTCAGCATTACGACTGATATCCATGAATGTTTATCGAGTTGGTTGACTTGATGTTTTACAGGAAACTAATAATTTTATTTCTGAGACTGAAACCAATAATCTTTGGAATAAAGAGCTTTACAAAAGGAAAGTACTTATTAGGTATGAATTCCTGGTGTAAGTCTACATGCTGCTAGGGTGTGATTTATGAATACTGTCTATTAAAAATATAAAACTGGAGACAGTTTCATGTTGAAAACACAACAAAAACAGCAAGAAATTTTAGTATCTATTTACTGGGATTTGCAGAATGTTTTTTTAAATCAAGAGCTAGTGAATTTATTGCTGGCTTTTGTCAAATCTCAAGGACAGATTGTTGATAAAAAAGTCTACTATAATTCACTTGTTTTACACCAGGCTGCCGAGAAGAAAAACTTACAAAATTTAGGCTTTAGTTGTATTGATGTACCTTGCGTTTTAAAGAACAGTGCAGACAATCAGATCAAATCTGATCTAATTGATGATGTTCATAAACATCAATCACCAAATATAGTCATCCTTGTTTCAGGAGATGGGGATTTTGCTAATTCTGTTTCTGTTTTAAGACAATTGGGCAAAAAAGTTATCGTTATAGCTAGAAAAGGTAATTTAAAAAAGCAATTGAAAGAACTTGCTGACGAAACTTTTTTTGTAGATGATTTATGTGAATTACCTGTCAATACAAATCAGACTGAGATAAATTCTGTTGATGTTTGTGTTAATTACAACGAAGCTTTAGATTTGTTGATAGAAGCTATAAAAAGAGCTTCAAGTCAAGGAAAATGTGCAAGATTTAGCTATATTGACAATTTAATGCGCCAGTTTTGCAAGAACTATCACGGAATTTCTTCTATCCGTACACCAGATGGCAAAAAATTTAAAAGCTTTAGTTGTTTTATTGATGCTGCGGTGAAAGATGGTAAAGTCCGAAGGCAAAATCAGGAGTTGTTTTTAATAGAATTAGATGAATTGGCTGCCTGAAATAGTTTTTGAGTTAATAGTTTATCTGAAAAAGCTTCTTTGTAACATCCAAGCTATTTTCCCTCCCCCTAAATGTCCTTCAAAAAAGGGACTTTTGATAATTTTTTCCCAACAATCAATTTTCGCAACAAGATAAACCATAAAAATGCACAAACTACTCATATTTAACAATGATAAACTTCTACGCTGCGCCTTAACCCATCGTTCCTACGTCCATGAAAACCCAACACAGGGCGAACACAACGAACGCTTGGAATTTCTTGGTGACGCTTTACTCAATTTCCTCAGTGGTGAGTATCTTTATCGCCGTTATCCTGAAAAGGGAGAAGATGAATTAACTAGGCGGCGATCAGCGTTAGTAGATGAGAAGCAACTAGCCAAGTTTGCGATCGAGGTAGGTTTAGATTTACGAATGCGGTTAGGTAAAGGTGCAATTCTCGATGGCGGTTTTCAAAATCCGAATTTACTCAGTAGTACCTTTGAAGCGGTAGTTGGTGCTTACTATTTAGATAATAATTCTGACATCGAGGCGATTCGGAAAGTTGTAGAACCACTGTTTGATGCTGTACCAGAAAATATTGTTGAAATTCGTGCTAGTGTTGACTCGAAAAATCGCTTTCAAGAATGGGTGCAAAAGAACATTACCCCTACTCCACCTAAGTATGTGACAGAACAGGTAGGGGGTTATTCACACGCGCCTGAGTTCGTTGCTAAGGTATTTGTGGGTGAAAAAGTTTATGGAGTAGGTAGGGGACGCAGCAAAAAAGATGCAGAGAAGGCTGCTGCTGAAGATGCTTTGGCGAAGGTGAAGGAAACCTCAAAAAATCTACTCTAATTTTTGGAAATCACGCTGCACCTCATTCCACAAAGCTTTATTGTGGGGGTCTGTTTTGAGGGCTTTTTTCAAATATATTTTGGCTTTGAGTGGCTGATTTTCTTTGATTAACACCCTTCCCCAAATTTGATAAGCGATCGCTTGCCATTGACGTACTTCTGCATCTTCTGGTAAACGTGCAGCTAAAGCTTCTGCTAAGGCGATCGCTTGCGGAAACCTTCTTTGTTTCAAAAATATTTGCAATTGTTCGTAAGTTTGCCACTTCAATTGTTGTTCTTTTTCCGACACTTGAGGCGGTTGTGGCGTCGGTTTAGTTTTTGGTGTGGTTTTCGGCTTTTCTGTAACAGTAGGTTCTGGGCGAGTTACAGTTGCTGTCTGAGTGGGCTGGGGCGCTATTTCCTGTGGATTTACCACCTGCAATAGTAACCTGTATGCCTCAGTCAAGGCAATAAACTTATCTTTGGCTTTGTTGTCATCTGGATTGATATCGGGATGATACTGCTGCGCCAATCGTCGATAAGACGCTTTAATGTCAGCAAAAGAAGCACCCGACCTTAAACCCAATAAACGGTAGCAATCTCCAAGATCCATCGTGATCTACAAGAAGCATTAGTATCAGCTATCAGCATATAGCTTAATCCTGGAAGTACCCAATCATAAAGACCAAATTGCCATTTTTAGGGAAGGGGAGATGGGGAGGTGGGGAGATGGGGAGAATAGTATAGTAACTAATTCTCCTTGTCCTCCTTCCCGTGTCCCTAGTCCCTAATTCGGGCGTTCCTCAATCACTTTGTCGATTAAGCCATATTCTTTTGCTTCCGCAGCGGACATGAAAAAGTCTCTTTCGGAGTCTTTTTCGATTTTCTCTATCGGTTGACCAGTATTTTGAGCGTAAATTTCGTTCATCTGCCGACGGATACGCAGAATTTCTCTAGCTTCAATTTCAATATCACTTGCTTGTCCGCGCATACCACCAGGAAGCAAGGGTTGGTGAATCATGATCCGGGAGTGGGGTAAAGCTAGGCGTTTGCCTTTTGTACCACCTGCCAGGAGAAAAGAACCCATGGAAGCAGCTAAACCTACGCAAATTGTCACCACATCAGATTTAATGTGTTGCATAGTGTCGTAAACTGCCAAGCCAGAGTCGATCGCACCACCAGGAGAATTTATATATAAATAAATATCTTTGCCTGGATCTTCGGAATCCAGATATAACATGATGGCGATAATCTCATTGGCGAGTTTATCATCAATTTCTTCCCCTAAAAAGATGATGCGATCGCGGGCAAGACGACTGTAAATGTGAATCCACTGCGTGAATTGTTCACCCGGCAATCTGTAGGGGACACTTGGATAGCCAATCGGCATATTTTACTCCGTTTGTCAATATTAATTGGTTAGTTGTTGGTGGTTGGTGGTTGATTGGGAAGAACAAACCGCAAAATTGGTTAGTTGTTGGTGGTTGATTGGGAAGAACAAACAACTATTTAGACTATTTAGAGAATTCCAGCAGTTGTTGCTGGGGTGGTAGTGATTTCGGATTTTTCAAAAACTCGGTCTATCAACCCATATTCCACAGCTTGCTGGGGAGTCATATAAAAGTGGCGATCCATATCCTTCACGATTTTTTCTTTGGGTTGTCCCGTGTTACGTGAAAGAATGTCTACCATTGCCTCTTTATTTGTGATGACCTCTTTAGCCTGGATCTGAATATCCGTTGCTTGTCCTTGGGCATAGCTTCTGGGCTGGTGTAAGACAATGCTGGAATGGGCCAAACTAGCACGACAACCTTTAGTACCAGCACTCAGAAGTACCGCTGCCATACCGACTGCTTTACCGATACAGATAGTATGGATAGGGGGCTTAATGTACTTCATCGTGTCATAGATGGCGAAAGCTTCGGTTTCAAAACCAAATAGCCGTGCCATTTGACCGGAACTACCATCGGAAGTACCCGTAGAATTAATGTAAATTTTAATAGGCTTATCTGGGTCTTCAGACTGCAAATACAGCAGTTCGGCAATGATGAGTTTTGTCACCTCTGCAAATAGGGGAGTTCCCAGGTAGACAATTCGCTCCTTTAATAGTAGAGAGGGCAAATCTGGTGGCGGCGTGCGGTAGAAGTTATCGCCGTAGTAGGGGGCTTGCACAGCCTTGATGGGAGAAACGTCCATAGGAACTGTTGCTTGAAATAATGCCGTTAACTGTAATACATCCTAACGCGATGCTAGCCTTGTTGGAGGTGTGGATTTCTCACTAAGTTAGTTATTAGTCCTTATTGTTGTTTGGAATGACCACCAACTACCAAACACTAACAAATAACTATTTTGCTAAATATCTTTTCCGTAGAGGGGATATTGTCCCCTGAAGTTATTTATAAATATGTATATCCTGGATGGAAACCTGAGGTTATGAAGGTTAGTTTGCTGCCGACACTAAATGATGGCAATTTGGATGCCAATCAAATGAACAGCCAACGTCAGTTGGCAATTTCGCTATCTGCGATCGCAGAAGCTAGTGATCGTAATGTACCACTGAATTTATGCCTAATCCTTGATCATAGTGGTTCGATGAGTGGGCGACCGCTAGAAACTGTCAAGAAAGCGGCTAACCAAATTGTTGATCGCCTTAAGGAGGGCGATCGCCTGAGTGTGGTTGTTTTTGATCACCGCGCTAAAGTATTAGTACCTAATCAAATTGTTAGTGATCGGGAGGCTATTAAACAGAAAATAAATCGCCTGGCTGCGGATGGTGGTACTGCAATTGATGAAGGATTACGTTTGGGTATTGAGGAACTAGCAAAGGGCAAAAAAGAAACTGTTTCTCAAGCCTTTTTATTAACAGATGGCGAAAATGAACATGGAGACAACAAACGTTGTTTGAAATTTGCTCAGTTAGCCGCAGGCTACAATTTAACTTTGAATACTTTGGGATTTGGTGACAATTGGAACCAAGATATTCTGGAAAAAATTGCCGATGCTGGTGGTGGAACTTTATCTTATATTCAACGTCCAGAACAGGCTGTAGATGAGTTTGCCCGCCTTTTTAATCGGGTTCAAGCTGTGGCATTAACTAATGCTTATTTGCTGTTTTCTTTCATGCCAAAAGTGCGGCTAGCAGAACTCAAACCTGTAGCTCAAGTGTCTCCAGATACGATTGAATTACCAGTACAACAAGAAGCTGATGGGCGTTTTGCTGTGCGTTTGGGAGACTTGATGAAGGACACAGAAAGAGTGGTTTTAGCCAACATGTATTTGGGACAGTTCCCTGCTGGTAAACATATAATTGCTCGTGTGCAGGTACGCTATGATGATCCCGCACAAAATCAGACTGGGTTACTTTCAGAAAATATACCTGTAGAGGTGAGTGTGGTTCCAGCTTATCAAGGTGAAGCGAATCCAGAGGTACAACAGCATATTTTGGCATTAGCTAAGTATCGGCAAACACAGTTGGCTGAGGCAAAATTACAACAAGGCGATCGCGCTGGGGCTGCAACAATGTTGCAAACTGCCGCTAAAACGGCTTTGCAAATGGGAGATGTGGGTGCAGCGACGGTGTTACAAACTTCTGCGACCAGGTTACAATCTGGGGAAGAGTTATCGGAAAGCGATCGCAAGAAAACCAGGATTGTCTCGAAGACGGTTTTGCAGGATTAGTTGTTTATGGGGGTGGGCTTTTTGCCTACCCAATTTTTTGAAGAGTATTTAACCGCCAAGACGCCAAGGACGCAAAGAGAAGAGGATGAAGAGTACAGGGTTTGATCATGTGGCGATTATTTGTTCTGATTATGAATGTTCTAAGAGGTTTTATACGGAAGTTTTAGGTTTTTCTATTATTAATGAGAGTTTTCGGAGGGAGAGGAATTCTTATAAGTTAGATTTACGGGTGGGGGAGAATGATCAAATTGAGTTATTTTCTTTTCCGAATCCTCCGCAAAGAGTTAGTCAGCCGGAGGCTTGTGGTTTAAGACATTTAGCTTTTCAAGTGGAGAATATTGATGAAGTTGTCAGTGAGTTAAAAGCTAAGGGTGTTGAAGTTGAAGAGATTAGAACTGATGAGATTACAGGGAAGAAATTTACTTTTTTTCAAGACCCCGATGCTTTACCTTTAGAGATATATGAACGTTAGAAATATAGTAATTTTATCAATATTCATCTGTGTTAATCTGTGTCCATCTGTGTTCGTTTTTTCTCCTCTCTTGGACTAAATTACAAACCTCTACTACCGCTTTTTATTAGCCTTCCATGTCCCACCATAAACATAAAATGGGTTATTTGCACTCACAGAAAACCAACATTCAGGACAAACAAACACCCATTCACCGCCTTCTTTGTGTTTGATACGATAAAGAACTGATGCAGGTTGCTTGCATTGGCAACATAGTTTGATTCGATGCGATCGCACCATTTTATTCTCTATATAATAAGTCGGCTTTGAGACCATTAAGAAATATCTGCACTATTCCCTCATCCCCGTTCCACTCACCCCCTCCAATGGATATCTTTTATGATTTCTACTATAGCTTTAAACTATCAAAGCAGTTAATCTAACGTAGATGGCGATTAGTGTTAAATAACCACTAACCAACAACTACCAACCACCAACAAATAACAATGTCGCTTGTCATCTTCCTAATTTCACTGGTGTCACGTACTTTAGCAATTACTGCTTCTCTTAATACTGATGAGGGATTATGGATTTATCGTGGTAGTCAGTTTATTAGACGTTTGTTTGAGGGAGATTTAACTCATACAATTCTCAAGCATCATCCAGGGGTTCCCAATATGTGGCTAACTGGTAGTGGGATGTTGGTGAATTGTTGGCTAAACAATTTTTTTCCTGGTTTTCTGGGCGTGGATTTACCTCTGGATGTTGGGGGTTGTCTGAATTTAGAACAATTTCCGATTAATTTGTATATTATTCCTCGTTTAGTACAAGCAGTGGTGACTTCTGCTTGTATGGTGTGTATATATTTACTTATAAGGCGGTTGTTAGGGCAAGCGATCGCTTTGTACACGATTATTATTTTATTATTAGAACCGTTCTTTTTGGCATATCAGCGTTTTATTACTACTGATGCGCTACAGGCTGATTTTGCTATTTTGGCTGTGCTGTTATTTCTACTTTATTTGCAAAAAGATGGGAAACGGAAATTTGTTTTAGCTTCGGGGGTATTTCTAGGACTAGCGACAGCGGCGAAAATCACAGCGTTGTTTTTATTACCTGCAATTGCAATTATTATCGGATTGATTGAGTTAGGAATTTGGCAAGAAGCTTTTCTTTCAAGAGGTTGGAAACAGCAGTTGCGAGGTTTTCAACTTTGGCTGGCGACAATTTTAGTTACATTTATCCTGATTTTTCCTGCCATGTGGGTTTCACCTGGATATGTTCTTGACAGGATACGTGATGGTGTTTTGCAAGAGTCAGATCGGGGATTTCTGTTTTTCTTAGGACAACTTACCCACTCCCCAGGAATTTTATTTTATCCCCTAGTGTTGGTATATCGTCTCTCACCAATATTACAAGTCGGTTTGGTGGCTACAAGTCTAGTATTGCTGATACCTAAGCTACGGCGTCGGCAAAAAAATATACCTGCGATCGCTGCGATCGCTTTAATTGCTGTCTGGGTGATACTGATATTGTCAGCCAGTGACAACAAAATCGACCGTTACATCAATCTTTGTTTACCAATGTTGGCGATACTTGCGGCGGTTGGTTGGTTGGAAATCATTGCTGGGGTGACAGTTTGGCTAAATAAACTCTCTGTTTCAATGGAAAAGAGTAGGAAGTGGGGTTGTCTAATGATCTTTGCGTTGCAACTAGTTTTAGTTTTCCCCTACCATCCCCACTACTTGACTTATTACAATCCTTTGTTTGGCGGTGCTGTGGCAGCCCAAAATATATTTATGATTGGTCAAGGGGAGGGTTTGGAACAAGCCGCCCAATGGTTGAACCAGTCTCCCAATGTGAAGGAAATTAAAGTAGCGAGTTGGTATAGTCGCTATTTTTCTAGTTATTTCCACGGTCCAGTTTTACCAATAGACAAGCGTATTCCCTCTGGAATTCAACCTTGGACACGGGCTAATCGAGTAGTATTCTACAAGAATCAATTGCAACGTCAATTGCCAGAACCCAAGATGTTGGCTTACTTTGCTAAGCAGCAACCTTTGTATACCGTACGGCTGCAAAATATTGACTACGCATGGGTTTATCCTGGACCATTAGCTTTAGCTGAAGATGTAAAGCGCATCCAATTTCCCCTATCTTTGTCTTTTGGCGAACAAGTACGCTTGTTAGGTTACGACTTAAATAAAACTAAAATATCTGCCGATGATGAATTGATAGTCACATTCTACTGGCAATTTTTTGCACCACCGCCAGCAGATGTTTCCATTAAAATAAGTTTGCGCGATCGCCAAAATCATATTTCTTATTTTTCCAGCACACCCCTAATAGATGGGTACGTGTTTCCAGAAAACATCACCGCAGGTACAACAATACGAGATGTCCACAAGCTGAAATTTTCTCCCAGTACATCACCGCAACACTATCAGCTACAGGTGGAGGGGTTCTCCTTCAACAAGGGACAAGTGATTGGTGAAGTTGAAGTGGTGAAGTGATGCAGATGGGGTGATGGGGTGATGGAGAGGTGTGTAGACCCGCTTTACGCGGTTTCCCGTAGGGTGGAGTATGAGGAAACCACTAACTACTAACCACTACTACTGATTGACTATTTTTTGCCAATCGGCAGATGATAAGCGATAAATTGTTGTAACAACTCTTCCATAATTAGAAAAAGTTTGTACAGGCTGATATCGTTCTTGCCAATAACTTTGGTCTTTATCTAATATTTTTTTGTTACCATTTTGAGGATTTTGTATAAATATTATGTAGATATCACCAGGAACTTTGTCATTATATGGATGTAATTCTATATTTTTATAATTTGTCGGAATATAATATCGTGTGATACTTGGCTTTTCATTAGTAATAAAGTAACCATTTCTGCCCGTATTTTCTAAAAATGAGCCTACTTTTTCCCAATGCCTATAATAGGGAAATCCAAATAAACTTTGTCTACTTTGTCTTTTTATTTCTAAAAATAAGATCCTTTTATTTTCCCAAGGATATTCTTTATTGTTATCTATAAATAATACATGAGATAGTAAAAAGGAGGGCACATATACCAACGTTATGCAAAAATTCTTAATATATTGAGATTTTACAGGAAATTTATTGTAGATAAAACTTTGAAAAACTTCCAGCCCAAAAGCCATTAAAACAGAGAAAGGCAAAATATAGGTATAGATATGCGTACCAGGATTACTAACTAGAGTTTCCAAAACTAAGAGAGGAAACAATAACCACAAGACTACTGGAAGATTTTGTTTAATTTTCAATAGACCTAATAAACCCAAAACAGCATATAAATATATAAGATATAAGGGATTATAAGTCATAAATGTTCGGGTAGAACTAACCGATTGCTTACTTATTCTTTCCAACCAGTAAGCCTTAGTAGATTCTGAGACGGAGAAAAAGAAGGGTAGATAAAATATAGATATTGATATTAAAAAAATAGTCCCTGCTAAAAGTAAATACAGCAGTTGCTTATTTTTATGGGAAGGCTTACAATCAAGATACCATCTATAAATAAAGTAAATTACAAATGGTGTAATAAATATACCATCGTAGTGTGCAAGAATAGAAATTCCCCAGCAGAACATACCTAAATACAAACCATAAATTCTCCATTTTGTAAACTTTGTGGACAAACTGATTAGATATAAAGTCAACACAGAAAATAAGATTACAAATGATTGATACTGAACAATTCTTGTCAAAGCTACAAATAATCCATTAATTGCAATAAATAAAGATGAATAAAGAGCTATTCTCTTATTAAATTCTAGTTTGATAAACTTGTAAAAAAAATAAATGGCCAATATACCCGCTATGGCAAAAGGTAGCCTAAGTAGAAATTCATTATCATACTCAGGATTAAAAATACTCATAATATATGTAATCAAAAATTGAATTGGTCCTTTTCTTTGATTGAGTAAAAAATCAATCATATTTTGCCCTACTTGTGGTCTATAAAGTGCTTTAATTTCATCACCTTGATAATTCGAGTAACCTAAATTAATTAACCTCAACCATAAACTCACAAAGATTAAACACACCACAGGAAGAATGTTGCTTCTTTTTTTCATTTTGGTAAGTCCAAAATTTAAAAATTTAACCTGCATTATTATGGCGGACAAGATAACCCTTTTACAAGCCGTTGATATACTTTTGGGATTACAAAAAAAACCCCAGCTTTCAAACCGGGGTATTATAAATAATCCAACTAAAATCCTGTCAAACTCTCCACAAAGCAACTCTGCGTTTAAAAAAACAATTAAAAAACTTAACTTCCCTACTCTTCTTCCTTCTCGTCCACATTTCTTACATAATGATTAGGACGTTTTCCTGAATTACGCACATTCACAATTTTATTCAGTAAATCAAACCAAAATGGCGCACCCATTGCAATAGCAATACCACTAAGTAACCAGCCAGGAATCAAAGCTAAAATTTTGAGATAGGGGAAAGTAGTTTTTGATTGGCGTGTCCATCTAATTTGTTGCTCTAAGTTAGCATCACCCCAACCAAGTGGTAAAGAAATATTTGTTAAAACTTCGTCTGCTTCTTGCCTAAGTTGATCTAAATCAACTGTACTATTCCTTAGTACTATTTCTCCAGCACTATTGGTAATAGTATCCCGTAGGGCAGAATCTTTCGATAACCTGCTTATCATATGAATTGCATCTGCATTTGCAGTGATAGCGATCGCTAAACCTATTAAAATCGCTGCTCCTTTAGCATTACGTTTATATACTCCAGATGCTCTTTCCATTGAACTATCAAATGTATTTTCAATTTCTAAACGCAATGCTTTCATTCCTTCTTCTGTGTTTTTAGCTCTTGCTTGAGCGCGCTTTGCTAAAACGGCAAGATTTTGAACAACAGATGGTGGTAAATTTTCAATGGCCGCAGTTTCAATTGTCTGGAATGCATTCTTAATTCCCTGGTGAGTTTCGCTGTTTTGATCCTGGATTGCTGCTTTGATTTCTTTATATATATCACTAGTTTGATCTATTGTTTGTACGACTTCGTTAATATTTGGTTGTAATCCTCCTAGTAATATTGCTTGCTCAATATCATCAAAAATATCTTTTTTTAAAAACTTTAGTCTTCGTAACGCCTTGCCACATAATTCATCCTCAGGCATCTCTGCTTGAAAAGATTCTATATATCTATCAAAACTTTCTGCCATCCGATTGAGGCTTGTTTGCAGGCTAGCTTTTTCTTGCTGAAAGTTCCAACAAGTTTTTTCAAATTCTGAACGGAGTTCCGCAAATTCCTTATAAATATTACTGAAAAAATTGGCAAGGTTTTCATCACCACTTGTTTGTTCTTGTAATTTAATAATAATTTCTTCGATTTCAGCTAGTCTTTCTTCTTTAAATTTTTTCAACCTGGATTCTGTTAATTTTTGCACCAATGCTGGTATTTGTAGTGTTTCCACAAGAGTTGTTGCAAAAATATCAGCAGGAATATAAGAAGGACCACTATGTTTCTTTTCTCCAAAAATACTTGTGCTTTTATCTGTCCCGGGTCTAGGTTTTTTCACCATCCGATACAGTGAACCAATTGCCCAAGTAATCTTACGAGGTATGGTGACAAATAATCCTTTTGCTTCTTGATTAATATTTTTAACCAAGGGATTATCATATATTCTATTTGCAAGTTGGATGACATGAGCTTCTTCTGCACTTTCAACATCGCCCGCTAATAAAATTTCAATTGATTTTTTTAAGTGTTCAGCACGCCATTGAAACACAGTAGCAATTAGTTCTTGTATTTCTGAGGCTAATAAACTCAAAATTAAGTAAATAAAGATTAAACCAATTGCTACATCTAAAATAAAAGGTAGATTCATTTATTTTCTCCACGCTCACCAAATCAAGATTTATAGTTAGTGTTTTTCGTGTCAATTTTTTTCAATCAATGCTCTTGAAATCAATTTAAGAGTAACGTCAGAAAAGTTGTCAAAAAATATTATGATTAATTAGCAAAAATTGAGTTAATTTAAAAACAAGGAGGAACTTCAGACTCTATTTGTTGCGAAATGGCAACACATCAAGATGCACGAACGTCTTTTTTTCATCGAACCAGCAAGTCAAATTATTATCCTAGAATATGCAAGAAGGAAGCTTTACTTGGGGTCGTCTAGAAAAGCAATATCGATCGCTAAACAAATGGATTGATTGGACATGGATAATAGTGCTGCTGGTAGCAGCTGTATTACTTTTTACCATAAATCTAGGCGGATTACCGCTACGAGATTGGGATGAAGGAACCGTGGCACAGGTTGCCAAAGAGATTTTGCACGCCCCTGCTGGCTCAATGAGTTGGCTTTACCCAACCCTGGGAGGTGAACCGTACCACAACAAACCACCGTTAATGCATTTGCTGATTGCTGGGGCTTACTCCTTGGGTGGCGTAAACGAGTGGACAGCGCGCTTACCAGGATCAATTTTAACAGCACTATCAGTACCATTGCTGTATTGTGTGGGTAGAGAAATATTTCGTCAACGTTCTTGTGCTGTTTATAGCGCTCTAGTTTACTTAACAATGCTGCCAGTGGTGCGTCATGGGCGCTTAGCCATGTTGGATGGGGCAGTGGTATGTTTTTTTATATTAATGATGTTGTGTGTGTTGCGATCGCGCCGCGATTTACGTTATTGCCTTGGTGTGGGTATCGCTTTCGGCTTAATCTGCCTCACTAAAGGTATGTTAGGTCTACTGTTAGCTGCTGTCGTAGTCGCATTTCTGTTTTGGGATACACCACGACTGCTGACTAGTGGTTATATGTGGGTAGGAATGCTCATAGGTAGTTTACCCGTGGCTTTTTGGTATCTAGCTCAATGGTGGGAGTATGGTCGCACCTTTACCAATGTTGGTATGTTCAGCCAATCTCTCAATCGCATTTGGTCATCGGTTGAAGGCCATTCCGGCCCACCCTGGTATTATCTATTGGAAATTCTTAAATATACTTGGCCGTGGTTAATTTTTTTACCGTCCAGCTTGCATTTAGCCAGAGAAAACCGTAACCTCAGTTGGGCAAAACTTGTGTTGGTATGGATGGGAGTTTATTTAGTTACTATTTCTCTGATGGAAACAAAACTTCCTTGGTATGTATTTCCTATTTATCCTAGTCTCGCCTTGGTAATCGGAGCGAAACTAGGGGAAATTGAAGATTTACCTGTGCTATCGTCTTACCCACGATTTTGGGTAGTAAGTTTAACTTTGCTAGCTTTGGTCGCGACTGCTGGTAGTATTTATTTCAGTTTCGTACCAACAGCAAAATCTGAATTACAGTTACAGCTGATTTTTGCAGCAGCAGCGATGACAATGGCTCTCGCAGCGATTTTGGCAGAACGAGGTGATCGCCAATTTCTCAAAGTTTTGTTTTGGGGGTCTTATGTTTCGCTATTCTTATTTATGAAATCTAATTACTGGGTTTGGGAATTGGCAGAACGTTATCCAGTTCAACCAGTGGCCAACATGATCCGCGAAGGAACACCATCCGGCGCAAAAATTTATACATCTAACCCTGAACACCGTCCCTCATTGAATTTTTATAGCGATCGCAATATTGTTCCTGCTTCTTTTAAAGAACTGCAAGATTATTGGCACAATCAAAAACAACCTTATTTATTGCTTGACAAGTCCGCCGTTTATGCTCTTCAACTTGATTCACTCAAGGTTATTGACCAAGCAGAAGGGTGGAAACTAGTGACAAAAGATATTAAATAGTTGTTTGTTGGTTGGTTGTTGTTTGGTGTTGGTGAGTCCAGCCCACTACCAAAGGCAGTTCCCGTTACGTAGACGCACTCATAAGCTTGTTGTAGAGTAGGGTTTTTCCAAACAACAATCAACAACCAACTACCAACAATCATCAAGTATATTTTTTGATATATTAATACTGAAAACTGTGGAAGAGGATATCCATCCCAGGGACATCATTCACTGGGGTTTTCTTCCCTCCTCTATTTCTATTTTTGGTGACGAGGTGTCACTGTTACGATTTTGCTGATACATAGAAATCATACCAAAAACAATAGCGCTTCCTACAACCACAGCAAGCAAAGGACTTTTGAAGACAAAAAAATCCCGAATGATCCTGGCTATAGGTCGGCTTTGGCGGCGTAATGTCGAGGAAACCATTATCTGTCTTAAGATGAACGGATCACGGACATAGTGACCACTTTTACAAACAACTAGCCTTTGGTGACAATACGGGCAGCTAAACAATCCAACATAACTTTTAACTGGGGTAGGCGTAGAATTCTGGCAAATGGGGCAAGTTAAATAATGATTATCAAAAGTGTGTGTATTCATCTACCTCGTCCGCTTAGTCCACTTACTGTCTTCATAACAATAGCTATATTGAATTCCTGCTGAAAAAGTGTGTAGATTTCCCCGACCATAATTCTCTCTCATTTAAGCATTATCGCCACATTAATGTTGCACACTAAAAAATTTTTAACCAAAGCTTTGTAAATTTCTCAAACATATGTAGATACTCTGCCCAAATTGACTTTTTCCAGTAGTAGGGTAAAGGTGAAGGGGGAATGGTAAAAGTCATTATTTGTACTTTTAATCTTTTTCCTTTTTGCTTGACCCCATTTCGTGACTTGTCTGGTTGCTAAATGATCACTCACAATGAAAAGTAAGACATAAAAATTTAAATTTTTTATTAGATTTACTCCTCACTCAATGACTCTCCTGCCTCCGACAGAACTCAGGAAGGTGACTGAAAAACCCACCTTTGGTTTCCCTTCCTTCCGTTTAACCTATTTAGTTAATCGTTTTCAACCATCCCCAGAAACAGTTGTGTTACTTCTGGCCTTGCTTATTGGCAGTGGTAGTGGTATGGGTGTGGTAACTTTTCATTATTTAATCGGGCTGATCCATCATTTGATGCTGGAAAATCTAATGAGTGTGATCGGTGTTTGGGGTGCTTGGACTTTAGCTTGCGTTCCTATTTTAGGTGGACTAATTGTTGGTTTAATGCGCTGGCGAACCCAAGACTTTGGCCCTGGACTTTCATCATTGATTGCTGCTTCTCAAAAGGGAGAAATCAAACGACAGTTGCGTCCAGTCACCAAAATGTTAGCAGCAGCTGTCTCCTTGGGAAGTGGTGCTTCTTTGGGGCCAGAAGGCCCTAGTGTAGAAATTGGTGCCAATTTTGGGATGCTGCTGTCTGTGGTGTTACAAGTATCACAAGAACGTCAGCGTCTATTATTAGGTGCTGGTGCAGCTGCTGGTTTAGCAGCTGGATTTAATGCCCCGATCGCAGGTGTTTTTTTTGCATTAGAAGTTGTATTGGGAGCAACATCATTCGCTACTTCTGCGGTAAGTGTAGTGCTACTAGCAGCAGTAGTCGCAGCGTTAATTTCTCATATTGGTTTGGGAGGACAACCGGCTTTTGCCTTACCTGTTTACCAAGTCCGTAGTCCATTAGAATTACCACTCTATCTTGGTTTGGGTTTATGGGCGAGTTTGGTGTCTTTGACTTATACGCAATTAATTCGCCTGGCAAAAGCTTGCTTTGCAGGTAAAGCTCCTGGTTTTTCTATATTGGGAAAAATACCATTACCTATTCATCCTATTATCGGTGGACTGATTGTTGGTGTTACCGCTTTATATTTACCGCAAATTTTAGGTATTGGTTATGAAACAGTAGAAGCGATGCTGCAAGATGTGGAGTTTTCATTGCAGCTGTTAATTTTGTTGTTGCTAGTAAAGCTGGTTATCACAGCAATTAGTGTTGGCAGTGGTTTTGTTGGTGGTGTATTTGCACCAGCAATGTTTTTGGGTGCTTCTTTAGGTTCTGCCTATGCAAAAATTTTGGCAAATGTAGCACCTGCAATCAGTGGTTTTATGGCAGCCCCCCCTGCTTATGCAACGGTAGGAATGGCTGCCGTACTTGCTGCTAGTGTCAGAGCGCCATTAACAGCAATTTTATTGTTATTTGAATTAACGCGGGACTACCGCATTGTGTTACCGTTAATGGCGGCTGTCGGTTTAAGTGTTTGGCTAGTGGAGCGGATAAAGCCCAATTCAAACTCCAACTCCAATCTTCAACAAATAGGTCTTTCGGAATTAAAAGACGAGCAAGCAGAAATTTTACAGCAAATTCTTGTTCAAGAAGCTATGCATCCTTGTCCGAAAAAACTGCCAGCAACCATGACAGTGATCGAAGCAGCTTTAGAAATGACACGCGATCGCACCCGCAGTGCTTTAGTAGTAAATGAACTAGGGCAATTAGTTGGTATCCTCTCTTTAGAAGATATCAACCGTACCCTTTCTGCTTGGCAAAATTACCCAGATTCATCTACTGCAAATCAAGGTAATCTATCCAATCAAACCCTAATTGATATTTGTACCACTGATATTCTCTATGCTCATCAAGATGAACCCTTATCTGAAGCCTTAGATCGCATGTCTCTTCGCGGCTTGCATCAGTTACCAGTAGTAGCGTCAGATAACCCCGAACAAATTTTAGGATTACTAGAACGGGAACAAATTGCTTTAACCTGTAATGTGGCAGTCACCCGTAAAGCTCTCTGTCACTATCTACCATCGGTAACAATAACAGATGTAGTCACTAGTCATTAGTTATTAGTCAATGATCAATAGTCAATGGTCAATATGATTGACTATGACTATTGAATTTGGACTTTTGACCATTAACTATATTATGCTGTTGCTTCTAGAACTTCGACCTCTTCTCTTTCATCTGAGTCTATCTGTCTCAGACGAATGTGTTTTTTACCCAAAGTAATGATAAACTCATCTCCGGGTTTGAGATTCATCTGTTTTGTGTAAGCAGAACCTATTAGTAAGTTACCGTTAGACTGCACACTAATTCTGTAGCTAGCACTGCGTCCACCACGACCATTTGCGCTAGGTGCGCTATCTAACTGAATGCCTTCAGCATCAATGAGAGCATTCAAGAATTTCATCATGTTGACGCGCTCTATACCATTTTTAGTCACAGTATAGTAGCCACACTGTTTAGCTTTTTCTTCTTTGCTCAGATTTTCTAGTTCTTTGACTTTCTTGAGCAACTCTTCGCCGGTTAGGGGTTCAATTTTTTTCTGTTTAGCCATCAACTTAGAGCGAAAATGAACGAACGATTGAGTGAGTTGAATCGATTTTATTTTAGCTGACCTTGAGGAAGTGATAACACAATCCTTTTATTTTTATATCAGCTACCGCAAAGTATATTACACAATTCAGCAAATTTTTGCAGGTCTATTAATATTTACTATGCAATCTAATTTAAATAATATGGCTGAAGCTGATAAATATCTCTAGTTTATGAAAGACTGCTACACTGTAATCTATGTTTGTTTAAGTTTCCTAAAGCATAGCTAAAATTAGTCTACTTACACTTGTTTGATTATTGGCACACAGAACGATAAGTAAAACTGATCCTTAGTTATTGGTTGGTGGTTGGTTGAAACACCAAACAACAAACAACAAATAAAAACTTTACGAAAATGAAACTAACTACCAAAGGACATTACAGTGTCAAAGCTTTGCTAGATTTGAGTTTACAACCGAATTATGGGCCTGTTTCCACGAAAGCGATCGCCTCTCGTCAAGATATCCCAGCTCCTTACCTAGAAAAACTGCTAATAGAAATGCGTCGTGCTGGGTTAGTAAAATCTATTCGCGGTAGCATCGGCGGATACCAACTAGCAAGGAAACCAGCACAAATATCTTTAGGCGAAATATTAGAAGCAGTTGGTGAAACAATAGAACCTTTACCTCATCATCAAGCTTCCCCAGGACAAGCAGAAGATTGGGTAACATTTACTCTTTGGCAAAGGCTGCACCAAAAATTGAAAGAAGCATTGTACAGTATTACTTTGGCAGACCTTTATTACGATGCTCGCAGTTGGCAAGCCTCCCTTGGTGAAGAAGCCAGTTTTATTATTTAGTCATTAGTTATTCGTTGGTTGTTGGTTGTTGGTTGGAACACAAAACAACATACAACATAACAAATGACAAATGAATTCTGTGATTGTTTTAATCCTTGCAGCTTATTTAGACTATATCATTGGCGATCCTTGGGGATGGCCTCATCCTGTACGAGTAATGGGGTGGATAATTTCTCGCTTCAGCAAATTTGCTTTAAAATATTGTCACAATCCTCTCACACAACGTTTAGCAGGAATATTATTAGGTATTTTCTTGGTCATTGGTAGTGGGATTGTTGGCTATTTAATAATACAAACTACTAAATCCCTACACCCGTTGTTGGGAATTGCCATAGAAATTATTCTCCTAGCTAGTTGTTTTGCTGCTAAAAGTTTGCGAGCCGCAGCCCAAACAGTTTTACAACTTTTAACATTAGGAAAAATCCAGGATGCTCGTTGTACCCTGAGTAACTATGTTGGTCGAGATACAGAACATCTCACAGAATCAGAAATTTTACGAGCAGTTCTGGAAACAGTTACAGAAAATGCAACTGATGCAGTCACGGCTCCTCTTTTTTATGCAATAGTTGGTACATTTTTACCATTTATTGGCCCAGTTCCCTTGGCTTTGGCATATAAAGCCAGCAGTACCCTAGATTCAATGGTGGGTTATCGACATGCACCCTATACCTATTTAGGCTGGTTTAGTGCACGCTTAGAAGATGGTTTAACTTTGATTCCTTGTCGATTAACAGTAATAACCATAGCACTGCTGTCGGGTAAACCTTTGCATGTAATCCACATTTGTCAGCGCGATGCACCTAATGATCCTAGTCCCAATTCTGGTTGGAGTGAGTGTGCTTATGCTGCTACCTTGGGTGTACAGCTCGGAGGAACTAATTGGTATCGTGGCGTGGCTAAACATAAACCTTTGTTGGGAGATGCTACTTATCCAATCACCCCGGCTAGTATTGAGCAAGCATTGCAAATAACTCGATGTTGCTTTTTGTTATGGTTAGGGGTAATGACTCTGTTGTTATTTGCCATAAACAGGTAATCATGAAAGTAGGGAGTTGGAAATTGATAGCTTGATTACTTCTGATTAATTCCTGATTCCCTATGACTCGGTTGTTTAGGATAAAAATCGCTCAGGGGATACTGGTATATGACTATTTCTACCGTTTCTACCAAAGCTAAAGTAGTTGAGATTCTCTCATCTGAGGAACTTCGTCGAACTGTAAATCGTCTTGCTTCTCAAATTGTGGAAAAGACGCGCGATTTATCTCAGTTAGTACTAATTGGTATATATACCAGAGGAGTACCCTTAGCACAACTACTGGCACGTCAAATTGAAGCACTAGAAGGTCTATCTGTACCAGTAGGGGCCTTGGATATTACATTTTATCGCGACGACCTCGACCAAATAGGGCTACGAACTCCAGCAAAGACCGAGATATCTTTTGATTTGACAGATAAGATTGTTGTACTTGTGGATGATGTGATCTTTAAGGGAAGAACAGTTCGTGCTGCTTTAAATGCTGTCAATGAGTATGGCAGACCAGAGGTAATTCGTCTAGCTGTACTCGTAGATAGAGGTCATCGTGAGGTTCCAATACATCCAGATTTTGTTGGTAAGCAGCTACCTACTGCCAAAGAAGAAATTGTCAAGGTTTATTTACAAGATATAGATGGAAGAGATGCTGTTGAACTGATTGCAGATTAATTGATAACAAATAAGCTCTCCGACTTTTTTAAAAAAGTCCGGGAGCTGGCGTTGTATAAGATTAAAGATGGAGAATAAACCGCCAAGACGCCAAGAACGCCAAGAGTTAAGTCTTTTCATTGTCACAAATCAAATAGAATTGCTATAGCTGCCTTTGACTTGCTGAATCAGGTTGTAGTTGTGCAAATAATTTTTGCCACTCTATAGAATTAGCGCGATCTTCTCCCTCTTTGACTTCAAAAGTAATGTTACACGCCTGCGGTTGTTGTAGCGCTTGCAAACAAATTTCTGCCACATCTTCGCGACTAATTTTTCCCCTAATATTGTCGCCTTGCTCAAATATCAGTGATTTGCCACCTGCTTCTTCGGTCAATGCACAAGGTCTAATAATTGTATAGGGAATCCCACTTGCCCGTAAACTGTCTTCGCCTTTTAATTTCCAAGTCAGAATACCTCCCAATTGATCGTTTAATCTGACTGCTGGTGGTTCTTCCTCCAAATTAATTCCTGGACGTCCTGGACGAGTCACCCCTGCGGAACTAACAAGAATAAATTGTGGTAAAGTTTCTCCTCCGTAAGCTTTGATTGATTCAACTTGTAAGGCAAAACCACCAGGAGAAAATTGTGGATTTAATTCACCATCATATTCAAACTTGCTCAACATTAACTGGAATGAGGAAATTTGATTCGTGGCAATTGGTGGACAATCTTGTAAAGTTTTTGCCCTAAAGACAGGAACTAAATCCGCAAACGGGATGCGAACATCTATCCAAGTATTTGCTATGGTGTCAAAGGAATAACTGTAACCAATACCATCCCATTTTGTGTCTGCACGGAGAAAGAATTTATAACGCTTGCCATCGCCTCTCACACGTAATTTTATACCTTCGTAGCCAGATAAATTAAAAGCAGGAGAGAAATTTTTAGTTCTGACAGAAGCAAAGCCACCAGAGTTAGCAGTGGAAACATTACCAGCAAATAGAGCTGTACCTTCTACTAATTGAATATTACTTTCACTGACTCCACCCATGACTACATCATCTACTGCACCCCAGATATTTTTCATTTCTGTGGATGGGTTGGTGAAATCAAATAATATTTTTTCTCCGGAAGCAGGTAGATATTTCGCAGCTGCTTCTACCAAGTTTTTCACGCCTCGATACTCCACATTTTCTGGAGTGTCGCCGACTATTTCTGGCTGATAAAATTTCACACCTTGATAGTATTTTTCTCGTTCTGGTGTATCTCCTTCTTTTGGCTGCACCCGCACTGCTGTACAACAAATGATGGCTTGGATGTTAGCCATTACTAGGGGTGTTAACGTTTCTGGATTAGTAATATCTGCAACTACTAATTCAGTATTATCACCAAGAATTGACCGCCCTCTCTCAATATCACGTACAAGCGATCGCACTCGATAACCTCGTTCCGCTAGTCGCCGTACTACTCGCTTCCCAACACCACCCGTTGCACCTGCTACTAGTATTACACCCACTTGCTTTGCTCCGTTTGGTTGATTTTGATTATCCTTGGTACGACCTTGGAATAAATCTTGTATCCAGTTGATCAAAGGTACAACTTCAAAATAAGTAAGGGTTTCGATAAATCTTCCTAAGTCCCATTGAGAGCGATTTTTATTTGCCATAATTGTATCCTTACTGTTGTGGATTTTTACTTCGTAATCGGATACTTTCAACAGTGTAAAAAATAGCGGATATGGTCAGAAGGATTAAATTAAACTGGATTAATTCTTTGCCATACCATCTGTCTGTAAAATACAGAATAAAACCAGCAATAAAAAACACTATTATTAATACTATATCTTGACGACGAAATAAATTGGGACGTACAAAAGGCATAGCCGACAAAGCAAGGGCTGCAATAATTAAAATTGTGCCAATTAGATTAAGTGGGTTTTTAAACATTTATCTATAAGTTAATGAGTGGTTAGTGGTGAGTGGTTAGTAGTTAGTATGGGTTTGAATAGATTTTTATTCATTAGTTTTAATTTAGGTTATTAGAAGGTAGTCGAGTATTTGGCTTGTCTATCAGTAACAAACTGAAAATACAACAAAATTAACTACTAACTACCAACTACTAACTACTGATTATTTATTGATGCCACGTGAACGAATACACTCCGCAGCAGAAAATATACCTGCTCCTGCTAGTAAAAACTGGGTAATTGGTATTTCTTGATTGCCATAGGATTGATATTCTTGAAATAGCAGCAGTATGCCACACAAACAGAAAACTACGGCAAAAACAGCGTCGTAATCTTTTGCTAATCTTGGATATGAAGAACGCAGGAAGAACAAACCAACTCCAAAAGTTGCTAAACCAATACCTAACAAGATAATCCAGGTGGGTGCTTTAAATAAAAATAATCCTGCCGCACCGACAAAAGGTAAGAATCTAGCTACAGAAAGAGTTTTGTTGATCCAAAGGGGTGGCGGTGTAACTTGAGAAGAAGGTGTGGAGTAGTCAGTGACATCAGAAGGAGGTACTGATGTTTGTGGGTACATATTCATCATCTGCGGCATAGTTGATTGGGCGTTGGCAGATGAAATTTGTGGTTGTGTTGATGGAAACGGATGTTGTAACTGCTGAAGATCCTGCAAGACTTCTGTCGCAGATTGATAGCGATCGCGGTAGTGGTAGCGCACCATTTTCTGTAAAATGGCTATGAGTCTGGGGGAAGCTTTGGCTTGGTTGGGCCAGAGAATTTCCCCAGTTTCAGGATTTTCTTGCAACTGAGTTGGTAACATTCCCGTTAGTGCTTGGATGGCAATGATCCCAATAGCATAAATATCACTATTTGGGCGTGGTCTGCCTTGGGCCTGTTCTGCCGGCATATAACCAGGAGTGCCAATTGCAACAGTCGCAGTCATTTGACTAGGAGAAGCTGCGAGTTGCGATCGCATTTGTTTCACAGCACCAAAGTCAATTAAAACTAATTTCCCGTCCGAATCACGTCTAATTAAATTATCAGGCTTGATATCACGATGAATCACATTGTATCCGTGAACAAATTCCAACACTCCCAAAACATCCTGTAACATCTGAATAACTTGGCTTTCTGTCCAAGGTTGACCACTTCGCATTTCTGCACTGAGTGGGTGTCCAACAATCAACTCTTGCACTAAGCAAAATTCTTCGCTGGCTTCAAAATAAGCTAACAGACGAGGAATTTGGTCATGATTTCCCAGTTGTTCAAGTATCTCAGCCTCACTATTAAATAAGCGTCTGGCAGTTTGCAAATAATAAGGTTCGGAACTCGCAGGCTTCAGCAGCTTAAGAACGCATTTAGGGTTTCCTGGTCGGCGGGTATCTTCAGCAATATAAGTTTCACCAAATCCTCCGGCACTCAGGACTTGGATAACTCTGTAACGACCGTCTAGTAGCTTTCCTAACATGGTGGGCTGATGGAGTGTTTTTATTCATCTTGCCACACGATGACAAAATGTTTACTAGCGGAAATAATAAGGGAAAAGCGAGAATGGAAAAGATAAAGGGTAATAAAAAGGAATGGTTAATTGTAAAGAATACCATTGACTAATGACCAATGACTAATAACTGATGAATATGCTTCAGTTTCAACCTCCAGGCTTCGGGCATAAAACAATTAACACCTCTTTAGGGTCAATGGTTTACTACACCCAAACTGCTGCACCTTGGTGTGATGTCGAGACCGAAGATTTACCACCACTAATATTTCTTCACTGTTTTGGTGGTGGGTCTTCTGCTTATGAATGGTCAAAAGTTTATCCTGCTTTTGCAGCTTCTCACCGCATACTCGCGCCAGACTTAATTGGTTGGGGAGATTCTACTCATCCAGTACGGGATTATCGAATTAATGATTATTTAACAACGATCACAGAATTTATCAGACATACTTGTTGCCCACCTGTAAAAGTGGTGGCGTCTTCCTTAACTGCTGCTTTGATGATTCGACTGGCTATTGCTCAACCTTTTTTATTTCAAGAGTTGTATTTAGTCTGTCCTTCTGGTTTTGATGACTTTGGGCAAGGTGCAGGACGCAGGCTACCGCTTCAGGTGATTAACACTCCACTGTTGGATAATTTAATTTACGCTCTGGGTGCTGAGAATGAAATTGCAGTAAATAACTTTTTGCGAAGTTTTTTGTTTGCCAAACCAGAACGAGTTTCACCCGAAATAGTAGAGGCATATTTATTTTCTGCTCAACAGCCAAATGCCAAATTTGCAGCTTTGGCATTTTTGCGGGGCGACCTTTATTTTGATTTAAGTTTGTATATTCAACAGCTAAATATTCCCACAGTAATTTTTTGGGGCAAAGAGGCACAATTTACCACTGTGAAATTAGGGCAACGATTGGCAAAATTGAATTCCACGGCAATTCGAGATTTTCATGTCATTCCAAATACGGGAGTGCTACCACATCTAGAGCAGCCAGAGGTGGTGATTGGGTTATTAGAGCGATATTTGTAGATAACCTAGACTCTGCTTGTTCTGCTCTTTGTCTTTCCTGTTGGGCAATTTCCTCTAATGTCGGTAGCAGTTCTCCTTCTAATGTTGCCCAACGCTGAGGGGAAATCTCCGTATCTAATCACTATCAAAATTAAGATTCGCCATAGGCCATACCATTGGCCTGAGCGTAGCGATGCATAAATCTCATCACTCTTTCCCAATGATCGTCTTGTTCAATTTCCAATTTGCACTCTACCCTCTGTAACTCATCACCTTCTGCACCCCCAAAAATAAATTGCACAGACGCAGGTGTGATACTGATTTTGCCTTCTTCGTCACTTAACAGCATGGTATTTAAGGATTGTTTTGTGAAGCTATTGAATCCTTCTAAGGCTTGCAACTTGTTAAATGTCATCAAGATAATACGTTTGCCAGAACGACCACGTCGCAAGCTGACGTTACCTAGTTCTTCGTAAATACCACTAAAAAATTGAATCGTGGGTGTTGTAGATGCCATGATCTATTACCTGGGATAGGTGTAAGGAGGATAATAATACTGTGGCTGATTGGTTAGGGGTGGTTGGTATTGATAACCAGTTGCAGGTAGAGGATTGCTCATACTGTTCGGCAGAGGCGGACTGATCAGAGGATACTGCTGATAGTTGATTGTGGGTTGAGTATTTGTTGGTAGGGGTGCAGGAGTTATCACCTGTGGCTGATAGCTGGTTGTCGGGGCTGGGTTTGGAGTAATACTTGGTGCAGGTGTTGGTGCAGGAGTTTGTATAGTGGGGGCTGTTTGGGTAAATTGTTGGTACGTAGCCTTGGATATAGACGCAATGAGTTTTTCGGCACGGGGGTCGTTATTGGGGCGTTGTACCATGACCGTAACTATGTAACGCTTGCCAGTGGGGAGGTCTACTAGACCTGCATCTGCCAACATAGTGCCAATATCACCGGTTTTATGGGCAATGGTTGCACCTTGTTCCAACCCAGTTGGTAACAGATGGTTTCTGACAGTATTACGCATAATATCCAAGATGCGATCGCGCGATGCCATGTTCAACAAATTGCCTTGACTAACCATCGCCATCAAGGTTCCCAATTCTTTGGGACTGGTTGTGTTTGTACCTTGCAAATCAGGCAGTTGATTACGTATGACTGTAGTATTTAAACCCCAACTCCGGAAACGCTGATTTAAAGCTTCAATTCCACCCATCCGGGCTATGAGCATATTTGTTGCTGTATTATCACTGACAGTCATCATCTTAGTAGCAACTTCCAGCGCCTTAAATTGAGTGCCGACGGGTTTATACTGCATATCTCCAGAGCCGCCAACCATCATTTCTTTCTGCATAGTCAGCATTTCATCCAGGCGGATTTTACCTGCATCGACATCCTGGAAAAAAGCTACTAGGATAGGGATTTTAATAGTGCTGGCTGCGGGAAAACTGGCAGAGGCATTGATATCTACATAACTACCATTGTCCAAATCGACTACGAAAACTCCTGGTGTGAGATTTGCGTTAGCAGACGTTAAGCTTTGCAAATTAGTTTTTAAGGAAGTAATTTCCTGTGATAGAGATAAAACAGCAGCAGGTGTGGGAGTGGGGATAGTCTGGATTTGTCCTTGCCCTGATTTGGCATCCTGAGGAGATGTCTCTGTTGTGGTCATTTGATTAGCAGGATCTAGTGCCGACAAAACAGTTCCCACGATCGCACCAATACCAATTCCCACTATTAATAACCGTAAGGCGTAGAGCATGGTTCTAGCCATAGGCTTTAACCTTGTTTTTCGGGATGTTCTGACTTTTTTAGGCGGTACCTGCTTGGGGGATTTTACAGTTTTGACTTTGGCATTGCTTGGCTTAAAAGGTGGAATTTGTCCCGGTTTCGCAGGCAGAGGTTTGATGGCTGCTGGTACTACTATACTGGGTCGTTTTTTTGCCACAGTCGCAGTGGTAGTAGTAGAACTAGCTTTGACACGTGTCAGCTTTGTCCCGACAGCAGAGGGACGTTGTTGCTGGCTCGACTTCTGCACTTTCCGGGGAGGTTTTTGGCGTCCGCTAACAGGTTGAGGTCGTGAGAAACCTGGTATTTGTGTTCTGGTTTCCATAAGATTTTATGATGATGATAGGAAGTGTATAATCTAGCAATTAGCGATGAAAGTTTAACTAAGTAGGGCAGAGTATTTATTTATTCTTTATCTTGAAAATAAGGCAGACGGCAGAAGGGGTAAGAATTTTCATGTCCTGGTTGTGTGATGTTTAACATGACCAGTTACCAGAGATAGACAGATATAAATTGTTCTGTCGATTCCAAGTCAAACTTTACTCCCAATTTTCACCAAAAAATAAGTATATACGGACACTGGTCTACCAGAAAGTACTAACTAATTGTGTCCTCCTCTGTTGTGAGACATGTTTTTGTGTTTAGTTTAAGGCATAATTAGTAATTGTGGGGTAATTGCGTATATAGTACTTAAAAATCACAAGTTTTCATGATTTTTATGACTTGAGAGCGCCCATTCTACTTGTCGTAAGATACCTCTTAACATAGCAACTTCACGGTTTTGTAGTTGAGCGCGGTTATAAAGTTGCCGGAATTTTTCCATCCGACTAGCCACTGTATGGGGATAAAGATAGCCAATCTTTAACAGTAGGGATTCTAATTGCTGATAGTATCCTTCCATAAGCTCTATAGATGCAATTTCGGAATCAGATGTATTTTCAGAAGACCCATTCTCCTTTACCTCTTCCCCTTTACTCTTCTGTTCTATGTCCTGAATTTGTGACAATTCATAACAACAAATGGCCACAGCTGTAGCTAAATTCAATGAGGAATAGCTAGAACTAGTGGGAATATGAACAAATCGTTGAGCATAGTTTAATTCTTGATTAGTTAACCCGCGGTCTTCTCTGCCAAAAATTAGCGCTGCGGGTTGTCCAATTTCTTCTAATAACCAAGGTAGTGCTGTCCGAGGGCTTTCTAGAGGTGCATCCCAATCATGAATAACACCAGTTGTAGCGATCGCTCTTTTACATCCCTGCAAGGCTGCGGGTAATGTCTCCACTGATACCAACCCATCTAAAATATCTTGGGCATGAACTGCCATCTGTCTTGCTTGTGTTCCCCAAGGGTCACATTGGGGATTGACTAACACTAGTTGATTGAGATCGAAATTTTTCATCACCCGTGCTACAGACCCCACGTTCAAGGGGCCAGCTGGTTCTACCAGTATGATTTTTACTCCAGCCAATGTCATTTGTTGCCTTTTGGAAATATCATATCAAGTCCGGCTAATTACTTACGATATTATTGTGATGCAGTTGGGCATTGGGCATTGATTTTTCCCATTACCAATTACCAATTACCAATTACCGGCCTTCACAGATATGATAAGTCTTTAAACGGACATGATATCACTTATTTTCCTGGTTGTATGAAATCACTCTGCCGACGAAAATATTTTGAGAAATCGAACACCGATGGACACCGATGAACGCAGATAGATTTTTCGTTGGTGGTTGAGTTGTGGTTAGTAAGTTTAAGAAAGGCGCTAGGTGTTTTTTGGCGCCTTTAAATCTGTGTAAGAGATGATTGTTTAACTACCATAGGAAAAGTCAGCACAAGTAAAGTAATGGCTTATATAAATGACCCACATCACGAAAGACATTAAATGCAGATAAATCTGCACGGGTCGCACCCTGGTTAAAACCGAGGGGCTACCAAGCTCCCGGAACTTTCACGTGTTGTGGACTTTCAAACTGTTACTCCTTCTAACTCTTCATCTGTCAACTCATATAATTCCCGTAACTTTTGTAACTTGTCCTCGTTAGCTTGCCAAAAACCCCGCCCGTGGGCTTCCAACATTCTACCGACAATATTCCTAAAGGCTTCCGGGTTGGCTTTTCGCAATTTCTCTGCCATTTCTGGATCTAAAGCATAAGTATCTGCTGCCTGATCGTATACCCAATCATCAGTAAAATCTGTAGTACCGCCCCAACCAATCAACGCTGTCATCCGTTGGGAAACTTCAAACGCACCGCCAGAACCTTGATTGACCATTGCTTCTGCCCACTTGGGGTTAAGCAACTTAGTGCGATACTCCATCCGCAACAAATCATCTAATTTGCGGGGTGTGGTATCTTTCGAGAAACTTTCGACAAAACTAGCCGTCACTTTCTTACCACCGACTTTTTCCGCCGCCTTCTTCAAACCACCCGTATTGGCGTAATATTCCTGAATATCAGTTAAACCATATTCTACCGAATCAATTTCTTGCACAATGCGATCGCTCGTTTTTAACAACTGCGTTAATACTTCCGGTCTTGCTTGACCCCGATCTTGCCTGCCATAACTAAACACATTGCGACTTTGCCAAGTATTTGCCAACTCGTCGCCAGATTCCCAATTTCCATCAGTCACACGCTCATTCACCATTGAACCAAAATCACCCGCCGGGTTAGAAAATAACCTAGCTGATGCATTCTCCACACCCTGCGCTTTCAAAGCCAAAGCATGTTTTCTAATAAAATTCTGGTCTTCCGGTTCCTCAGCCTCAGCCGCCCGTTGAAATAAATCATCCAACAACTCAATCACATTCACAAAACTATCCCGGAAAATACCCGACAAATTCCCCAACACATCAATTCGGGGATGTCCCACTTCTGCCAAAGGCTTCAACTCATAACGCACAATCCGTCCCGTCCCCTCTTTCACAGGTTCCGCCCCCACCAACTCCAACAAAATCCCCAGAGATTCACCCTTAGTTTTAATCGCATCCAAACCCCATAACATCACCGCCACAGTCTCCGGATACTTACCATGTTCCTGCAAATGCTGGGCAATAATTTGTTGACCAATTTCCCTTCCCCTCTCATACGCCGCCGGAGAAGGCATCCTATAAGGATCTAAAGCATGAATATTCCTACCCGTAGGCAACACACCAGGCCCATCCCGTAACAAATCGCCACCAGGCGCAGGCGGAATATACTCCCCATTCAAACCCCGTAACAAATTCATCAACTCATCAGTTGTCTGCATCAACAACTCTCGAACCAGCCTCTCCTCCTCTTGGCGATCTTCGCGCCTTGGCGGTTCATTTCCAAAATAAGCCTGCAAATACGCCGCCATCCCCTCCTCATCCGGCGCTTCACCCAACGTATGCAACCCAGAAGAAAACAACCTACTCTCCAAAACCTGCAAATACTCGTACAACTTCACCAAATAATCATTAAAAGCATGGGCGCTAAACATCCGCACATTCTCTGGCGTAAAAGGAATCCCCAGACGTTTCGCATCCTCAAACGGGCAATCTGCATCTAAACCAGTATCAACAACCTTTTTACAAATCGCTTCCTTGAGAGCATAATTCTTCTGTGGATCTTCGCGATACTCCGCAATCAAATCCCGCAATACCACCAATTCCTTATACAAACCTGCACGACCATAAGGTGGTACATTGTGAGAAATTAGTACCCCGTAACCGCGACGCTTCGCCAAAATCGATTCCGAAGGATTATTCGCCGCATATATATACAAATTAGGCAAATCTCCCAACAAAATATCTGACCAAGAATACCCCGTATTACCCAAAGGCGAACCCGGCAACCATTCCACCGTGCCGTGCATACCAAAGTGAACTACAGCATCAGCTTGGAACTCATTTTGCAGCCATTTGTAGAAAGCAGCATACTGGGGATGAGGCGTTAAATCTCGTTCAAACATTAACCGCATCGGGTCGCCTTGTATCCCCAAGGGTGGTTGGACACCAATCCAGACATTTCCTAATTGCACACCGCCAATATGAAATTCATCGCCATAGGTTTTAATCCCAGTACCCGTAAGGGATTTCCATTGCTTTTCAATTCGGGAAGTGCGGAGATATCCCAACCATTTTTCTAGGGTTTTAGCATTCACAGACGCGGGGACATGAGGACGGGATAGGGTGATAGAAGAATTCTCCGCATCGCCAAAAGACTCATCTGCTTCTTTCACCTGCCGAATCAATTCTTCTGCATCTGCTGGCAAATCTCCGACGGTGTAACCTTGGTCTTTCAGCGCTTGCAGAAATTTCCGCAGACTACGAGGTACATTCAATAAGGCGGCAGTTCCCACTGCACCATAACCAGGTGGAAATCCATAGAGAATAATGGCAATTTTTCTTGCAAATGCGGGTTTTTGCCGCAGTTTAATCCAGCTTTTGACTCTGCCAATTAAGCGTTGTACTCTTTCGGGAACTAGATAGATTTTTTCTCCCACCAAACCACCAAGGGGAACAATATCGATCGCTCCATCTAGTTCTGGAAGTGCGTATAAAACTACACTCTGTAATCCACCAATTCCTTGACGTGTCCAGGAATAAATATCTTGAATTAATAAAGGTGCGGCAACAAAATACGGAACATTCTTGGCAGTCAGGATGCGTTTTGCTACTTCGATTTGCCGTCCAGCTTCCATTGAACCAGCAGGACCACCCACCAAAGGAAAACCAATTGTCGAGACGATCGCATCTACTTTGACTGCTTCCTCAGACAAAGATGGAGTTTCGATATTACCCTGTTGGCGTTGCTGAGTTTCGTAATCACTTGTCATCCAGTCACGGACAGCAACGTGTCCTTCCACACCGTTGATAAATATCGGTAAGGGGATTAATCCAGCTTTCTCAAAACGGCGAATTAGTTGATTAATATAGGGTTGTTTGGTGATGACATGTTTGCGGTAGAGTAAAATTCCCACTACAGGAAGATGGGATAATTGAGACAAAGGTTTCTCCCCATCTGCCAATCTCCCCACCTCCCCATCGGGAAGTTCTCCCTGTCTTTTGCAATACCACTCCAAATACTCACGGGGAGATGTAAAATATCCCTGATAATCCGGGTGGAGTAATCCTATGTTGGGGGTTTCGATGGGTGGGGGAATGTCACCAACTTTTAACCCCAAGTATTTTTCTGCTAGTGTCCAGAATAGGGCAGCAACGTTTTCCGGCCCGCCTGCGTTCCAGTAACCATAGATAATTAGCCAGTTGCGTAAGTCTTGGACTTTCTGTACTGGTACGAACTTTAACAGTTTTGGCCCGATTTTCAAAAAGCTGATGTAACCTGCGAGTCTATCTTCTTCTCGTCCTTGGCTAAATTTGTCGAGGATGAATTTTACTGGTTTGGGCATTCCTTTGGGTTTGTCACCAATGGCAAACGCACCCAACTTGGTAAAACTCATCAATTCCAATGCAGACTCGAAAACAAGGCGGATGGGAATATTCGCAATGCGATCGCGTAACCATAACACCTGATCGTAATCAAACAGCAAGCTACCAAAAAATACGTCAGCATTACCAAGTGCGGCTTCTACTTCTTGGCGCTTACTGGTAATGTCGCGATCGCTAAAAACCCTGATATCCAACTCTGGACAACTAGCGATCGCCATATCAGCCGCTTTGCGATACAAGTCGGCGTTGAAAGATTCAAACCCTGCTACTAAGACGATCCGTTTCATGTCCTTGAGCTACGAAATGTTTCTTCATCTCGATTTTAATCTTGCTGCTCAATATAAAGTAAATAACCGACTTCAGCTTTACCACTCTTTTATTTGGTAATACCACTCCAAATACTCACGTTTAGCTCCAAAAAATCCTTTTGTTGTCAAGCATCCGAAAAATTATTGATAAGTCGCTCTTATCGCGGCTATCAGCCTTTCAATGTCAAGTCCTGTTGATTTTTTGTAACAAAATAGTTATATTTCTTTACACAACTACACCACAGTTAATGAAGAAGGTATTTTGAATAACTACGCAACTGAACCCCAGATTTACTACGCTGAATACCCTGCAATGGTGCAGTTGCAACTATATTTGTTAGCGCTTTAGTTTTGCTTGCTTTTGCGGTTAGCTAAAATTGTCTGATTTCGGTATCGGTATCTCCCATCAACATCGCAATTTCTCCTAATTCCCTTGGTTATAAATTACCAATTACCAATTACCAATTACCAATTACCAATTACCAATTACCAGCCTACGCGACATTATAAATATTCCAGTGGATCAGAAAACTTTTATCTTTATCTTCCTGGTTTCCTGCCTAACCTAGAGAAATATGAAATGTGCTAAATCTCACTTGCTGTATGAAACATCTATTTTTAAACCAGCGTGCTCAGGAATATAATACTGCTATGATTCAGGTGCTGCAAAATCTTGCAATGCAGTTAGAGGAGGAGCAATGCTGGCGACAAGGCAAGTTAATTGAGAATACAGTGAAGATTTTGTTGCAAGCAGAGAATTATAAACAGCGAGTTATTACTGTGATTGAGACAGAAATCAAGAATGCTCTTGACTCAGACTAAGGCAGTCATTAAATAGTGAAGTAGGTAGTTAAAGTAACCTCTTAATTCTTCTGCGGCTTGACTTGATACTTGCTGTGAAGATTCCCAATCATAGATGTATCTGGTTTTAATGAGCTGAAATGCTTTCACATATGTCTGAACTGGTGGCTGTTGATGAGTAATAACTTTTTTATACAACAGACGTGGTTCAATCTCGTTTTCCATGCAGCAGCCAAGTAGTTTGATATATTTGCAGATATTCCGGCAAAACTCTTCTGCTTGCGGATGCTGTGGACTCAATAATTTACTTGTTACTGCTTGCGCCAATTCTAATCGCCGAGACAATAGCCATCGCCCCGCTTCAATACAGGCTGCTCTTTGTGCTTCTATATGGGGAATAGATGCATTCAAATTTTCAATATGTGCCAAAGACTGACGGAGTTTGTCTTGTTTTTTTTCAATTTCAGCAGTGTTGATACTGGGTTGAGAATACTGCTTTTTATGCTCTAATTCATAGATTACATCTTCAACAGCTGGTTTAATGATTTGGTTAATGATATGCGCCTGTTCTTTCAGCACTTCTAGTACTTGGTGACGCAGTTCGTAGTTAATTATGTTTTCTAGCCGAGAATTTGTACTCTCTTGCAAACAATCTATCTGTTGCTGCAAGTCATGCATCACTAAGTCTTGAGACTCTTCCTTGTCCAGCATTCCCTGATATACCCGGCGTTCTAACAGTTGTAATCTTCGTTCTAAGGGGTGAACAGATGTGCTATTTAACCAGGGATTAAAAATGAACTCTGCCAATTCGTGCAAAGTTTTTCCAACTTTGTGCAAAACTCCAATGTTTTTCGTATTTTCCCTCATGGGGTTATCCTTACAGAAGAACAGTGCTATAGAGTAAAATTACTCAAAGTTTGTATACTAGAAAACATTTGTATCAACTTCGAGTCACCGAATGGTAAAGGGTAAGAGAAACAGTGGAAGGTTCAGCGGTCTCTCTCAACTTTTACCTTTTAATATTGTCTCGGCTAATCATGCAAAACTGGTGTGATAGATTACTAGTCTTTTGAAGTATTGTTAATGACCAATATTTAGTTTTCCAGAAATTCTACCGACACTATTAGTAAAGCGCAATTACACATCATGATATTTCGCACAGCTATACATTCGCTTGTGCCAAGTGTCACATAAATTCTACCGTTTTATAAATTTTCTTACTTTTGATAGATGCGCTTTATTTGAAAATATTATTTTTCCTTTCTCGGAAAGATATATGCTTCATATCAAAAGTTGTATAAATTACTCAACAACCTTTAATAATAGGAGAGAAAACCGTACAAAACAGGAGCTATATTTCTACCTGAAAAATCTGTGTTGATATCGATAAGATCAAATTGCGGCTCGAGCTAATGTTATGTAGTTGTAATCAAGAGTAAATAACTATGATAAATCAAGTGAAAACAGCCGCTTTGCTTGCTTTATTAAGCGGTCTTTTAATTACGATTAGTTATTGGGTAATTGGTGGTAGTACAGGTGTAATTGTAGGTATTGTTATAGCAGCAGTTACCAACTTATTTTCCTGGTATCAATCAGATAAAATTGCGCTAGCTGCTTATGGCGCGCAACCTGTATCACCACAAGCAGCACCAGGGCTATATGCGATGGTAGAAAGATTGTCCCAACGGGCGAATCTGCCAATGCCCAGTATATATGTCGTTCCTTCCCAAAATCCTAACGCTTTTGCAACAGGGCGCGATCCACAACATTCTGCCATTGCTGTCACTGAAGGTATTTTGCAGATATTACCAGAAGACGAACTCGAAGGTGTGATTGCTCACGAACTCACTCATATTGCCAACCGTGACACTCTTACCCAAGCCGTTGCTGCAACGATCGCAGGTGCAATATCTTTCTTAGCTCAAATGCTGAGCTACAGCCTTTGGTTTTCACCCTATTCACGGGATGATCGCAACGGGCCTAATCCTTTGGGGTTATTATTAACAGTGATACTTGCCCCGATTGCGGCAACAGTGATACAGCTGGCTATCTCCCGCACCCGAGAATTTGCAGCAGATGCTGGTTCTGCTAAAATTACAGGCAATCCCCGCGCTTTAGCCCGAGCGCTGCAACGTTTAGATGCGACGGCACGACAAATACCTCTCAATGCTAACCCTGCTTTTGAGCCACTGTTGATTACAAATGCTTTCTCAGGGCAGTTTATGAGCAATTTGTTCTCTAGTCACCCACCTACAGAAGTACGGGTGGAAGCATTACTGCGATTAGAACAACAACAAAATTCACCACAAAGAGTCTTTTAGATCACTCACCCCATCTCCCCATCACCCCATCTCCCCAATCCCTGATCACAAGATATAAGGAGAAGCGCAAATGACTTATAATCCTAACAATGAAGAAAACTTGGTTGTTGTACAAGTCAGTTCTCAAACCGAAGAAATAGTAGAAAATGAAATGGCTGGCGAGACTGACGAAGTTAAGGGTGAAACCAAAGCATTAATTGAAGCCATCAAAAGACGCGCCCAAGCCGAAGCAGAATCCGCAGGAACTCTCACTCGCGAAACTTATCTGAATGCGGTACGTCAGGCACGCCAAGCAATTGAAGGTGATAAACTGATTGAGCGCGATCGCATTGAACATTCTTGGTTGGTATTGCAGCAAGAAGCTGAGAAAAACTGGCATTTATTGCTCAAACAACTAGAAGAATTTGGCTCTCGCTGTCAAGACGCTGCTAAAGCTGCTTGGGATGCTTTTAATGCCCCACGTTCCTAATATTAGTACTGGTTTGTACTCATTTGTAGTGTTTTGAAACGCAAAGGATCGCAAAGGAGAACTCAAAGGGACGCAGAGTTTGGTTACATGCAATTTTTTAGTTAGTCTGTTTAATCGCCCTATATCTAGTAAGTATTTGTTACCCTTGAGGGGCGGGTGGGAAAACCTGCCCCTAGTTTTTTCAAAAAATTTCATCTTTTTTTTACCGGAATCACAACAATTGCAAATGATGCTAGATAATTAGAAGGTTTGACTTTTACTTAATATTGTCTAGCTTGGTAATTAAGAACTAACAACTATGCGAACTTACTATTGCGGCGAACTCCGAACAAAACATATTGGAGAAATTGTCACCTTGTACGGATGGGTAGACCGTCGCCGCGATCATGGGGGTGTAATATTTTTAGATTTACGCGATCGCTCTGGGATTGTGCAAATCGTTAGCGATCCACAACGTACCCCAGATTCCTATGAACAAGCGAATACCTTAAGAAATGAGTACGTAATTAAAGTCATAGGTAGGGTATCGCAACGTCCAGAGGAATCTCTCAATAGCCGCATACCTACAGGTGAAATTGAAATTTACGCAGATAACATAGAGTTGCTTAACGCTGTGCGTAAGCAATTACCCTTTCAGGTTTCTAGCAGCGAGACAGATCCAGTACGAGAAGACTTGCGGTTGAAGTATCGTTACTTAGATTTGCGACGCGCCCAAATGACGCGTAATTTACAATTGCGCTATCAAGTTGTGAAAGCGATGCGTCGTTATTTGGAAGATATAGAAGGTTTTGTAGAAGTTGAAACCCCTATACTTACCCGTTCCACCCCAGAAGGTGCGCGGGATTATTTAGTTCCCAGTCGTGTCAACCCTGGTGAGTGGTTTGCTTTACCCCAATCTCCGCAATTGTTTAAACAGTTGTTGATGGTATCCGGCTTTGACAGATACTATCAAATTGCCCGTTGCTTCCGCGACGAAGATTTGCGTGCTGATAGACAACCGGAATTTACGCAGTTGGACATGGAAATGAGTTTCATGTCCCAAGAAGAAATTATCGAACTCAATGAAAATTTAGTTTGTCATGTCTTCAAAACAATTAAAGGAATTGAGTTACAACGTCCCTTCCCACGTCTTACCTATGCTGAGGCGATGGAACGCTACGGTAGTGATAAGCCTGATACCCGTTACGGATTGGAATTAGTTAATGTTTCTGATGTGATCAAAGATTGCGGTTTCAAAGTTTTTCGGGATGCTGTCACTAGCGGCGGGATCGTCAAGATTCTGCCCATTCCCAATGGTAACGAAGCCATTTCTAATGTGCGGATTAAACCAGGTGGCGACTTATTCAAAGAGGCTAGTGAAGCCGGTGCCAAAGGTCTAGCTTACATCCGTGTCAGAGATAACGGCGAAATCGATACAATTGGGGCGATTAAAGATAACCTCACAGAGGAACAAAAACAGGAGATTTTGCGTCGCACAGGTGCCAAACCCGGTCATCTATTATTATTTGGTGCTGGGGACGCTGCTACTGTTAATAAAACTCTAGATAGATTACGGCAAGTCATTGCCAGAGAATTCGGACTCATCGATCCAGATAAAATCAATTTACTCTGGATTACAGAATTTCCGATGTTTGAGTGGAATGCAGAGGAAAAGCGCCTGGAAGCACTCCATCACCCGTTCACTGCACCCCATCCTGATGACTTGGACGACTTGAAAACAGCACGCGCCCAAGCTTATGATTTGGTATTCAACGGCTTTGAAGTTGGCGGCGGTAGCTTGCGGATTTACCAACGGGAAATTCAACAACAAGTTTTTGATGCGATCGGACTTTCTAGTGAGGAAGCACAGAATAAATTTGGTTTCCTCTTAGAAGCATTTGAGTACGGTACACCACCTCATGGTGGTATTGCTTACGGTTTAGACCGATTGGTGATGTTGTTAGCAGCAGAAGAATCAATTCGAGATGTCATGGCGTTTCCGAAGACACAGCAAGCACGTTGCTTGATGACAGATGCGCCTTCGGGTGTGGACGCCAAGCAACTCAAGGAGTTACACGTAACTTCGACTTATAAGCCGAAAGCGTGACATACAGCACTTTGTACTTAAATAGATTAGATCCCACCCTAACCCTCCCCGTTTACGGGGAGGGAACTGGATTTATTGTTTCCCCCCGATATTAGGGGGGATTAAGGGGGGTAAATATAACTTGTGTACACCTGAGAAGGGGCGCACGATCGCGCCTTTGGGGTGCTGGTTATATCAAGTCTTTCCCATTACCGATTACCTATTACCTACCCAAAGGGATAATATTAGTGTTTAAGGAAACCTGATATTTCTCAGCAGAGTCTGGAAAACTTTCTAGCAAATATAATTCTTGGCCCGGAGAACTCCTGCTACTATATCCTTGCCTGGCATTTTTATACCGCTCACATTCAGAACAAAATCAGTATTTGGGTCAAAGGATTTATTCTGATCATTCATGGCTAAATAGGTACCACCTCGCCATTTGAATAAAACAGATTCGTCTTTATTCAATACCTGATCACCTTGAGTTTGCTGGTCTTTATCTTTATAGGCTGCTTGAATCGCAGCAGACAGATTATTCCCTTTCACCAAACCTGCATTGTATAGGTTTGCTCCTTTAAGTCTTTCTTGGGTAGATAATTTGCCGTCTTTATCTATCTGGATGCGATCGCCTTCAATAGGGTTAAAGTTGGTGATTTGATCAGGCGCATTTACTGTTGATTGCGCAAATGTCTCTTGTTGATTTCTACCAGCATAGAGAAACTTATCTGCATCAGATCCACCTGTGAGGATATCAGCATTCACATCCCGCTTCAGGGGTTTCTCTGCTTGTTGAGTTAAGATTTTATCCGTTTCTGAAGTAGTAACAAGATTGTCATTATTTGTTTCCTTGGGGATGGGAGAAGCATTACTGACACCCTTGACTTCGCTATTGTCGCTAGAGTTTGACACCACTACTTCTAAAGCACCAATATCAGCGATCGCACTGCCATTACCATCACCATCTTGGGGACGAGTGTTACCTTGTAGATCCTTCTTCAAAGTTGTGATGCTATTGAAAGCACCAGAACCAGCATCAATCGCGGGGCTGTCAGATTTGAGTGTAAAATTACCCTGGGAAGGGTCTACAAATTGTGGATCGTAACCCAAGATATTTTCCAATCCCTTAGCATTTGGATCATCTGAAGCCTTGAATTCATAATAATCGTCATAGTTGTAAAGCAGGTTGCGATCAAAAACCACGTTTTCAGATTCAAAGAGGCTATTGGGACGGCGATCAGATCTGGCGTACATGATGTTGTTGTAAACACGCACATTTTTTGCTTTACCTACTGCAATCTCACCACCCGGATCCATATTAGTAGCATTTTGGTAAGTAGTGTTGTTGATGATGTCTACATTAGAATAGTGGTAGGCATTGATTCCCGATGAACCATTGTTATAGACAATGTTATTGGCAACTAATGTCTTTCCTTTATAGACCTCACCAGAATTTTTACCATCTGTGCTATCGAGGATAATGCCGTTTCCTTCACTGATTTTGCCTACCTCAATCCACGGAATCAGATTTTTGTTATCATAAACTGTATTACCTTGAATGATGAACTTGTAGTCATTGGTGTTATTGTCCGTGTTGTGGTTGTAAATAACGCTAATTCCACTAGTCCCTAGAGGTGAATACCAGGAGTTTCCAGAAACGGTGTTATTCTCGATGGTGATGTAGTCTGCCTTTTCTGCGGAAATGCCTGTAGCTGGAAAGTCACGGACATTGTTGTCGGCGATGACAATGTGGTGAGAGTAACCATCTATCCCAGACCCATCATAGGATGGGGTAATTGCAATCCCAGAACTATTAGTTAAGGGATTTTTGATGTTGTATTGCTCTTTTTTGGCATAATCTAGCGTCACTTCATTCTTACCACCTTCTAAGTCCAGTCCTTCAACGCGTATGTAGGATGAACCAGAAATGTGAATCCCATAATCGGTGTCCTTAACTTTCAGCTTTGGTGTATGTCCTGGATAAGCTTTAATGGTTATCCAATTGTCCTGTGAGCCATTTTTCCTGGAAATTGATAAAAGTGCTCGATCAGAATCGGTGGTGTAAGTCCCATCCATGACGTAGAGGGTATCACCTGGTTCTAGCCGATCTGCCCCTTCTTGCAAAGTTTTAAAAGCATCCTTTTCACTTAAGCCATTGTTACTATCATTACCTGTCTCAGCGTTAACATAGTAAGTATTAGCCATTATTTAACTCCCAAGGTGTGTAAGAGGAAGATAGTAGTGTCCCTTTAGCAAAAACCTTGAAGTTGTATTAGACCCGTCACATCTAGAAATTACGTCACGGATCAGTGTAAGTCCCTATGCCTATTATTACTGGACAAAATGAGTACATTGTCCCATAGGAAATTTCTTCATTTCGCTAGGTTCACAAGATAAACGAATCACATTTGCACATATAGCAATGGCGATCGCAAATCTTAAACCTAGACCACTATCTAGTGTGGTTATCGAAATGAATTTTTGATGAAACTTGGTAGACTTTACACCTTAACTTCAGGTAGCTAAAGATTCAAATTTTTCAGTTGAGGTAATTCAAACCCTTTACGTAACTGAGCATGAAAAGTTACGTTTACAGTTACATCAATCAAGAGCAACTGAATAATGGCAGATGCCTAAATTTAGTCTTCAATCGCAAATGAAATTCAAATATTTGAATATTCTTGAACATTATACAGATATTTCACTTATTTTCAAATTATTTGTTTCTTGCTGAAGCTATATCGCCAATTCATGAAACTCTGTAGATGTTTGCCTCAGGTAAGGTTTTGATCTGCTCAATGATTAAAATCTTTTATCTTACTTAGGATAGAAGATAGATACATCAATAACATTTCTCTCGGTATAAACTTTTATACTAGTCTAGATGTATAAAAATTTAAGTTAATTAAAACTTTTAACATTAAGGTAACAATTTACCCAATAAATTTTTCAAATTAATATTGATATAGGTTATGTCTATTTCTTTTTACATATCTGCTAGTGTCAAAACATACTCTCTTTCAAATTTGCTGAAGCGTCACTTTTGCTAATTGAGCATATATTATGCTATTACATTTCATCTGTGATCTTCCACAAAGCTCCTAATAATTGACGTTGGTAAAATCATGCCTATGAATATACTTAGAGGCGTAGATTATACTAGTTCTAAATAATATAGTTATAATTAACTATGGTAAAATAATATCTATGAATATACCTAGAGGCATAAATTGTACTGGTTTTAAATAATTCTGTATAATGTTTTAATATTTTTTGTATACATATGCTGTATACTCCAAGATGTAAAATCCAAACGTAGATGTTATGAAAAAATCGAATCACTGTATACTGAAAGTAACATTAATTACCTGTAAACAATGAAGTTATCAAAAGTCGAGGTAGCTATACAAAAATTCTATTACTTGACCAAGATTCTCATACTTAAATCTAATTTTGCGGTCGCTGCAAGATTTGATATATCTATGCTATATAAAAGCAAAACAATGTAAAAATTTTTACTTGTAAACCTAGAGGAGTGAAACATATTAGACACAACAACTTATGAAATGATCAAAGCATCTGCCGAGTTATAGATATTAGAATTTTTGAATTTTACTGTTGTAATGACACAGTTTTAAGCTCAAAGACCAAGGGAAGTGGCACGATTTGCATTCCATGCCAAAAACAGTGCGACTTTAATCCCGTGAAGGGATAATCAAAAAAATTGAATAAATGATTTTGATTTTAGGGAGTAGGGCTTCGATGGTCGATTTTGATCTCAGTCCCTCCAACTAAACCATCTTGCTGAATGATTTATTTGTAGATCTTAGAAAGATGGCTGAATTAGCAGAGAAATTGTAACTACAATTAAAGAAATTGCCTAAGCTTTTCATGATCTAAGGAGATTTAGCGATCGCTCATCGCCAGATTTCATTTTGAATTTGTGGACAAAAGAGATAATTACTATGTGTTTGATTTGTATTTTTAAGGAAAATACTTTGCAGAATCTTTATAAAAAAATGATTAAATAATCGACTAACTAAAGTAAATTTAAACTAAACACTGAAACCAAAGTGGATATGAACTTAGACGGTCTAACTTGATCTCAGTTCCTCCAGTTCCAACTTCTTGCTCTGCTGTGCATTTACCCAATAAGGGAGGTCAAAGTGCAAAGAAGATGTGATCGAAATCGCAAGCGTTCAAAGCGGCGAGCCATCTATTGTCCAATTCATGGATGCTATCTCGATAGTGTCAGTCAAAAGTATCAATTATTTGCTGATCGTCCAGGGCAACTCCAGCAGCGAGGAATAGGACGGCAAACCGCACTGTTTTTAGTAGCGAATAAAACAGCAGTACCCTTAGAAGGAGAATGGTTAGAAGCATTCTGGTGTGATCAGTGCCAACAAACAAAGTGGTATCACCTTAAAAAGCGTGAGCGGATTTATGAAGTATTCGTAGCATCTCCAGAACTTTGGCAACAAGCAATCGGTGTAATTTACCCTGAAGGAAATCCCTCTGTAGGAGAATTTACTCGCAGACATGCAAGAATGGTTGGTTGTAAATCCAGCAAGGATTTCGGATTTATCAGTTAATATCAATAATTATTTTTGAACCTGTACAGAAGCTAACTTGTGTAATTATATGCAGTTTTATAGAAATTTGGTATAAGTGACTTGCAGATCTAAATGAATGTGTGATTAGTTAAGGTCAATATCTGCCATGAAGGAATCAGAATTTCATGTTGAAGAGATAGATTTTCAAAAATACTTGCTTGTCCTGCAACGACGTTGGATGACGGCAGTAGGTGTTTTTGGAGTAGTCTTCACCCTTGCATTGCTGTATGCATTATCAATTAAACCTACATACACAGCGCAAGCAAGTCTGTTGATTAAGACAAGTCGCACCTCCTCACTCACAGGATTAGGAGAAGATTTAGGACGACTGGAATCATTAGTGCAGAATAACAGCCCTGTAGACACGCAGGCAAAGATCGTTACATCTGTTCCTGTCCTTCAAGCAACCATTACATCCCTTAGTCTCAAAAATGATGAAGGTGAACCTCTAAAAGTCGAGGATCTTCAGAAAAAATTAAAGGTAGAGGGTGTCAAAGGTACAGACGTTCTGGAAGTTTCCTATACACATCAAGATCCCCAATTAGCTGCAAAAGTCATCAATAAAATAGTTGAAGAATATACCAAGCAGAACATCCAGGCCAACAGAGAAGAAGCAATCTCTGCTGGCAAATTTATGTTGCAGCAATTACCCAAAACTGAAGAAGCCGTTCAAAAAGCAGAATTAGCCTTACGTAGATTCAAAGAGAGAAATAAGATAATTGTCCTGCAAGAAGAAGCAACCGCAGCAGTTAATACAATTTCCAGGTTGGAAGATGAAATTGCCCAAGCACAAGCCCAACTTGTTGATGTTAATGCTCGTTTGGAGAAATTACAAACTCAGGCTAGGGTCAATTCACAAGAAGCTGTATCGGCAGTAGATTTGAGTCAAGTACCTGGAACTCAAAAAGTACTGACTGAACTTCAGGAAGCACAGTCGGAATTGACAGTAGCACGAACCCGTTATCAACCCGGACATCCCACAGTTGCTAATTTGGAAGAAAAAGTTTCTGCTCTCAGAAGCTTACTACAACAGCGAATACAGCAGGTAGGTGGCAATAATCAGCAAATCTCTACAGCAAATTTGCAGATGGGAGAGGTGCGACAAAAGCTGATTGAAGATTTAGCCAATACAGATAAAGAACGTGTCGGTTTGGAAAGACGAATCGCTGAGTTAACTAATACGTGGTCTGTTTACAAACAACGCGCCAACATTCTACCTAAGTTAGAACAAACTCAGCGGGAGCTAGAGCGAAAACTGAAAGCGGCTCAAACAACTTATGAAACTCTATTGACAAGAATACAGGAAATTAACGTAGCAGAAAACCAGAATGTTAGTAATGCCCGGATCATTTCCCCTGCATTAGTACCAGATGAGCCAAGTGGTACTAGAAAAGCTTTGATTGCAGCAGGTGGAGGAGTTTTAGGTATAATGCTAGGAATAATTGCTGCCCTTGCTGTTGATTTGATAGACCGCTCTATCAAGACTGTTAAAGAAGCTAGAGAACTGTTCCAGTACACATTACTAGGGGTGATTCCTAATGTAAGTAGGAATAATAAAAACAGCTATTCAGTACAAGGGTTAGATAGACCAATTCCTAGAGTGGTTGGTAGGGACATTCCTCATTTCCCGGTTGGGGACGCCTATCAAATGCTGCAAGCAAACTTGAAATTTCTTTCATATAAGCAGCTAAAAGCAATTACAGTTACTAGTTCCATTCCTAAAGAAGGAAAATCAGAGGTTTCTGCTAACTTAGCTGTCGCTATGGCACAAGTGGAACGTCGGGTGCTGTTGGTAGATGCTGATATGCGTCATCCCATTCAGCATCATATTTGGCAACTAAGTAATAATCAGGGCTTAAGCAATATCATTGTTGACCAAGTGCCCTTGGAGACAATTGTTCACGAAGTAATGCCTAATTTACATGTTCTGACTTCTGGAGTGATACCTCCCAATCCAGTTGCTTTGTTAGACTCTGACCGTATGGCTACGTTAGTTGCTAGCTTTACCCAAAAATATGATTGTGTGATTTTTGATGCTCCACCTCTAGCAGGGACAGCAGATGCAGCAGTTTTGGGTAAATTAGCTGACGGCATTTTGCTGGTGGTGCGTCCAGAAGTAGTTGACTATGCAAGTGCTAATGCAGCTAAAGAGTTTTTAACTCAGTCAGGTCAAACAGTATTAGGTATGGTGATGAATGGCGTAAGTGTGAAGCGCGAACCAGATAGCTATTTCTATTATGCAAAAGATTCAGTGGAGTCAACGGGTGTGTCTAGAAAATCTATTTTGGTAAGAAATCATCGATAAAGTTCTTTTTGCAATACTTAATTAGAGGTGCGATCGCTTTTGAGGTATTGGCTTACAGTGTTAGAAAAGCATAAAAATGCTCAAAAAAATAGAAAAAATTACCCATAAACTCAGTCCTAACCTACAAAAGATTATTGGTAATACAGGTTGGCTGTTAGCTGATAGAGTCCTGCGAATGGGTACAGGACTATTAGTAGGAGTATGGGTAGCTCGCTACCTCGGTCCAAAAAATTTTGGTATTTTCAACTATGCGATCGCTTTTACTGCAATATTCAACACAGTTGCCAATCTCGGGCTTGATAACATTGTTATTCGTAACATTGTCCGCCAACCAAATAGTAAAGATGAAATATTGGGTACAGCCTTCTTCCTGAAGGTCTTTGCCCAAGCTACAATCATATTTGTGTCAATTGCAACAATTATCATCCTTCGTCCTACTGAGACTCTTACCCACCAACTGGTTGGAATCATTACTGTAGGAACGTTTTTTGAATCTTATTATGTAATCGATTATTGGTTCCAATCCCAAATTCAGTCAAAATATACGGTTTGGTCTAAGAACATAGGTTTGGTGTTAGCTAGTAGTATGCGGATTGTATTAATCCAAATCCAAGCTCCATTGCTTATGTTTGCTTGGGCTTATGCAGCTGAAACTGCTTTGAGTGCTTTAGGGCTTGTAGTTGCGTACCGTATAAAAGGCTATTTTATACAAGCATGGCATTTTAGCTGGAAATATGCAATAGAACTACTTAAAGATAGTTGGACGCTGATTCTTTCGAGTTTTGTCATCATGATTTATATGCGAACGGATCAGTTAATGTTAGGTCAAATGATTGGTGATAAAGCAGTAGGAATCTACTCAGCAGCAGTAAAAATATCAGAGCTTTGGTATTTCATACCAATGGCCATAACAAATTCAGTATTCCCATCAATTGTGAAAGCCAGACAAGAAAGTCAACAGTCATACTATGAGCAGATACAAAAAGTTTTGGACTTTCTCACGATACTATCTTTGGCAGTTGGTGTAATTGTGTCATTACTATCTCATCAAATTGTCAATTTGATGTATGGTCAAGAATATTCAGACGCAGGTGCTATACTTGTGATCCATATTTGGACTGGAATATTCGTTTCCTTGGGCTTGGTAAGTAGTCTATGGACAACAGCAGAAAACTTAATGCCCTTTGCATTTATAACCAGTGCTAACGGTGCAGTCATAAATATAGTTTTGAACTACTTCTTAATTAAAAGTTATGGTGGTGTTGGAGCAGCGATGGCTTCACTAGTTGCTCAATGTGTAGCTTCATATTTTTCATATCTACTTTTACCACAAACAAGAATCATTTTTATTCAACAAACAAAAGCACTTGTATTACCAAGCTTGTTTAAAAGATTATTGAATTACACCAGAGTATTTAGAAAAAATGAGCTTAATTAGATAGTCATTCGTATTTTAAATGCATATTTAAGGGATGAAAATGCCTATGGTTTAGTTATTTTTATTTTGAAGGTTTAAAATAATTAAAATAATATTGTACTTCTATATCCAAATAGATTCAGATAAAAACTTTGGGGAGAGTTATAATGTCTGATTTTCGTCTGAAAACTCCAGTAGCTTTTATTATCTTCAAACGCCCACATACCACCGAACGTGTGTTTGAAGCAATTCGCCAAGCGAAACCACCAAAACTATTTGTCATAGCAGATGGCCCCAGGGAAGACCGTGCTGATGAATCAGAAAAATGCAAAGCTACTCGTGCAATTATTGACCGTGTTGATTGGGAATGTGAAGTTATCAAAAATTATTCTGAGGTGAATATCGGCTGTGCAAAGCGTCTTCCTAGTGGTTTAGATTGGGTATTCAATCAAGTGGAAGAGGCAATAGTTTTAGAAGATGATTGTTTGCCTCATTCTACCTTTTTTCAATTTTGTGAAACCTTGCTTGAGAGATATAGATACGATCAAAGAATTTGTACAATTATTGGTCAAAATGTACAATTAGGACGAAAAAGAACAGACTATAGCTATTATTTCTCTATTTATAATCGCTGTTGGGGTTGGGCAACTTGGAGACGAGCATGGCAAAACTTTGATTTTGACATGAAACTCTGGCCAGAAATTAAAGAAAGTCGATTCCTGGATGATATACTCATAGACTCAAAATCTGTTAAGTTTTGGCAACAAATCTTTCAGGATACATACGACGGTCGTATTAATACTGTATGGGATTATCAATGGACTTTTAATTGCTGGCTTCAAAACCAACTAAGTATTGTCCCAAATAATAATCTGATTTCTAATATTGGTTTTGGCAATAATGCAACTCATACAAAACATACCAAGGGTAGGTTTGTGAAGACTTATGCTAATATGCCCACAGAACCAATTAGTTTTCCTCTAAAACATCCACCATACATAATTCGTGATTTAAAATCTGACAGATTCATGCAAAAAACCTTCTTTGAGTATGGCAATTTATTGACAACTATAAAGTCGGTTATTAAGAAAAAAATTATGAAAACTGAGTCAAAAACTTAAACATAAAAGCACTATGAAATAACTGGTCTTTTCACATGCTTAAATAAAATATAAAAATGTGTAAATCGTGAAATTTGTGTAATCTAACGACAACAGTCGGAGTTTATCAATTGAAAAACAAATTATTGACTTCTCTGCTATTAAAGCTAGAAATAGCAAGCGTTATTTTCTTGCTTTTCTTTGCTGAAACAGTAGTAGTACCAGATGCAGTCAGAACTCTTACAAATATCTTGAGTTATGGAATTGTAATTCTTTTAGTTAGTGTGCAATGGCAGCGTATTGCATATGTTGCTACCACAGACAAAACTCTAATATTGTTGACTATAATTGGTGTATTTTCAGTTTTCTGGTCTTACAGTCTAGGTGATACAGTAGAACAAGTCAGAGCTTTAGTACGTTCAACTATATTTGGTCTATATTTGGCTTCGCGATACACACCAAGAGAGCAGATAAATTTGTTGTCTTGGGTAGGAATTATATCTATATTTTTATGTACAATTGTTGGCTTCGCTGTACCTTCTGTTGGCACTCATGTTGTCAATGGAGTTGTATCTTGGAGAGGTATATATGCTCACAAGCAACACATGGGTCGCTTCATGGGTTTTTTAGCCTCAATTTTTTTGATTAATATTTTAGACAAACGTTGTAATCGCTGGTTCGCTTTTATTTTACTGTTAGTTTCATTAATTCTGCTTGTCCTTTCTAATAGTAAAACAGGATTAATAGTTTTTCTTTATCCTATCTTTGCTTTTCCAATTTACATAATTGTGAAACAAAGAAAAAATAGATTTTTTATTCTATTGCTCGCAGTACTGATATTCACTATTATATCTGCTTTGATTTTAGTAAATTTAGAATCAATAGTAGTTAATTATTTAGGCAAGGACATTGAGTTTAACGGACGTATTCCACTGTGGGTATCAACTATACAGGAAGGTTTAAAACGTCCTTTTTTAGGTTATGGTTATAATGCGTTTTGGACTAGTGATGCTTCTTATGATGTCATCCGTAATACGTGGCTACGGTATGAAGATATAGATCCTGACAGTCCGTTTCAGGCTCACAATGGCTTTATTGACCTATTTGTGCAACTGGGTTTTTTGGGGTTATCACTTTTTGTATTTCATTTATTGACAGTAATATACAGGGTAGTCAATATCTTGTTTATGACTAGAAAAATAGAAACCTTTTGGATGTTTATGTTTTTGGGAATTAATGTCCTAGTTAATACTAGTGAAGTGATTACATTTATGTCAACTAACAGCGTATTCTGGATTATTTATGTATCAATAGCCTTTTCATCAGCAGTTGAGTACAAGCAAATCAAACGAGTTCAGTTAATTAGTTCTTTAAATCAAGCATAATTGCTACTTTAGCTAGCATTCTTTATTAGCAATCATCAGAATAATAAATACATTATGATACGTGAAATAGAGTATACAAAACTGGCTGTGTTAATTACCTGTTACAACAGGCGAGATACAACCTTGACATGTTTGCAAAAACTTTATCAACAAAATGTGACTTTTGATGTTTATTTGGTTGATGATGGTTGTTCTGATGGTACATCGGATGCAGTCAAACAACAGTATTCTTCAGTAAAAATTATAAAAGGCAATGGAAATTTGTTTTGGGTAGGTGGAATGCGCTTAGCATTTGCCGCAGCTCTCCAAGAGGGTTACGATTACTATCTTTGGTTGAATGACGACACCTTACTTGATCCTAATGCCCTGACTAAGTTAATTACTAATCATTATGAGCTTACACAACAAGGTCATCCTGATGCCATAATTGTTGGCTCGACTCGAGATCCATTAACAGGTAAAGCAACTTATGGTGGTGCTATGCGTTCAAAGCGTTGGTACTCAAATAAGTATGAGTTTGTAGAGCCAACAGAGGAACTTCAACAGTGCGATACGATGTTTGGCAATTGTGTACTTATTCCTAATTCTGTTGCCCAAAAAGTAGGTAATTTGGATTCTGCTTTCATCCATACACTAGGAGATATAGATTATGGACTCAGAGCGCGGAAGTTGGGATGTTCAGTATGGATAGCACCTGGGTACATAGGTACTTGCTCTAAAAATTCTGTTAGCGGGAGTTGGGTCGATACCAAGCTTCCGGTTCATAAACGCTTAACAAAACTGCTCCAACCTAAGGGTTATCCAATTAAAGCATGGACTGTTTTTACCAAACGACATTCTGGCCCATTTTGGTTTATTTATTGGTTCTTACCATATCTACGTGCTGTTATTGGTTACAGAGATTTAACTGCATCTCCTGCTTTTTGTGAAGAAGTTCAACCGAAAATCTAAAAAGATTTGCTCTCATGGTTAACAATATTCACAACTCTATAAAAATTCAATCAATTAAGACTCAGGGGTATTGGATTAGCTGAGCAAATCTATCAACCATAAAATTATGAGTAAACGCTTATTAATTGTTTCCACTCTTGATTCTAGTCAGCCTTTTGGTGCGTTTACAAGACCATTTTACCTTGGACAATATCTTAGTAAAGAGTTTGAGCTTTATCAAGTTGGCTTAGATTGTTCAGCAGTTAACTACGCACCTTCAGTCTCTATTGGCTCAAGAAGTATTCCTTTGTATGTCAAGACAATTAAAAAATGCATAGAAGAGTTTCATCCTGATGTTGTATATGCACAAGAAACACTACCTGGAATAACATCTTTGATTGCATTGACTACCACAAAGCAGAAAAATTGCTCTCTTGTCTTGGATTTTCACACTTTTTCTGCCTATGAATACTGGAGTCGCTTATCTTCTGTTCCTAATCCTTTGAAGGAATTTTTGCAATTAATTAAGACATATATTGCTCAGGGAGTGTTGATATTTTCTGGTAATCCTATTATTGCCGCAGGTGAATCAACTCCCAAACTGATCCAGCAATGGTATGGTAGACAACCCAGTAAGATTTACTGTATAGGCAATGGAGTTGCTGAAGACTTAATCAACGATCAATTTTCTGATACTACTGATCCATACCAACAAAAGCGGCCAGCCAAGATAGTAGTTGTTGTTGCTCCTAAAACTTTTCAATTTCCGAGTAACGATATGTCTGTATCGATGGCGATCGAAATTGCCAAACACCTGGAATCTCATGAGCAAAAGGTTCACTTTGTGGTGATTGGTCGTGATGTGAGTGATGTTGACCAACCATTACCAGCAAATATTACTTTTGTTGGTTTTTTACCAGAGCGAAAAGATTTTGTTAATTATATTAAGTATGCAGATATAGGATTGCTACCATTTCCTAAACAAGCTGTTGCAGGTGGCGCTCGCAATAAAGCATTAGATTTTTTCGCTAGCAAAAAATTAGTTGTATCAACTCCAGAGGGTTTGAGGGGACTAGAAGAATTCTGTAATCAAAAGCATTTGATTGTAACAGGATTCTCGACTGGAGAGGTGGCTGATGCGATACTAGATGCAACATCCAACATGGAGAAATATCAACCACTTACAGAAGCTGCATATACTCTAATTAAAGAAAAATATTCGTGGTCAGCAAGAGCAAGAGCAGTTGCTGAAATTTTGGAAGCAACCAGAGATAAATTCAACATAGCTAAATAAAAGGCTAGTTGCTTGATAAGATTGTATAAACTTTATAAATGGGAATATTAGAAGTCTTAAAATATGGTTACTTAATTGTGCAAGAACTATAAAATTAATAAAACAATAGGATGAAAATAAAGATATTTTCAGATCCGGAATATCTTCCTGAAGGAGTTTATCCTGTTTCTCTCATCCAACCTTTTTGGCCAGAATATACAAAAAATTTTCAAATAGAAAGGGGAGGCTATTATATTCCCCCTTGGGATAAATTAATTACTAATTATGCAAAGATAAGTAACTCTTTGTTTGAAATCACTTCGTTAAAAGAAGCAGATTTTGCTGTTTTACCTTTTGATTGGTTAGAGGTTTCTGGAAACACATGGACAGCGAAGAGAAATAAATCAGCATATGCTTTAGCGATTGATTTCGTCCAAATGGTAAAGGAAGCTCGTAAGCCAATTATTATTTTTTATTGTGGCGATCGCTCCCATGAACATATTCCCATTCAGGATGCTTTTATTTTTCGTCAGTCCCTCATAGGTGCTAGAAGGCAGTCCAAGGAATTTGTCATGACTGCATTATATGAAGACTTAGTAGAATATTATCTCAAAAACCAGCTGACCATACGCCAAAAGCAAGAAAAGCCTATTGTGGGATTTGATGGTTGTGCCGATCAAGGTAATTGGTCAATAAAGCTTAAGGACTTAATTCGTCAAGGAGCAATGCTGGCCACTAACGGAGAAACTTTTCCACCCTACGAAGGACATCGCTTGCGAAATCAAGCTTTGAAGTATCTTAGCAATAGCCCTTTAGTTGAGACTAATTTTAAAATTCGCGACAAAATGGCGTTCTTTGAAGCTAAAGAACCTGAGGAAAAACTAAAAGTGCGTCTCGAATACGTGCAAAATATGGTGGAGAGTAACTATATTCTTTGTTGTCGTGGTCGAGGAAACTTCTCTCTCAGATTCTACGAAACATTGTGTTGTGGACGCATTCCTATCTTTGTCGATACTGATTGTGTTTTACCTTATGACTTCAAAATTGATTGGAAAAAATATTGTGTTTGGGTAGACAGTAAAGACTTGCCGCAAATTGCTGAAAAAGTAGCAGAGTTTCATAATAATCTTTCACCTGAACAATTTGTAGAACTGCAATACGATTGTCGGCAGATATGGAAAGATTGGTTATCTTATGAAGGATTCTTTAACAACTTTTGGCAACATTTTTAGCTTTTCTTACTAAGGAATGTTACACCATTCTACAAAGACGGTAATAAGATGAATGTTGAGGCTGTGACGTAATTAAATTTAATTACTTCACGGCTTTATTTTTGAAAATGTGATTAATTCATTCTGAAATATAAATCGACTGAAAAAATAGAAGTAGTTATGAAGCTAAAGATATTCTCAGATTTACATTACCTGCCCAAAGCTTCACGCCCTGTCACTATACTTCAACCCTTTTGGTCTTCTCCTGCGGACAATGATGTATCTCCTTGGTCAAAGTCTATAGTTCATTATGCCAAAATTAGTCATTCTTTATTTGAAATAACCTCACTAGAAAAAGCAGACTTTGCCATTTTGCCTTTCGACTGGTTAGATGTTAGAGGAAATACATGGACTGCCAAAATTAATAGCTCGGTCATGTCTTTAGGTATTCAGTTTGCAGAAATGGTAAAGCAAGCAAAAAAGCCCTTGATTGTCTTTTTTGCTAGCGATTGTTCCCATGAAGAAATTCCAATTAAAGACGCTTTTGTCTTCCGTCAATCGCTATTAGCTTCTCAAAGGCGTTCTGGTGACTTCGCCATGAATGCAGTTTATGAAGACTTGATTGAGCATTATCACGAAAATGAGCTTCCCATTCGCCAAAAAAAAGCAAAGCCCGTCGTTGGGTTTAATGGTTATGCTTATAAAACTAATTGGAAAGTTAAGCTTAAGGAAATTGTCCATAAGGGTGTAGTTTTGAAAAACGGTGGAACATCATTTTCACCATATAAAGGACATAGCCTACGAATGGAGGCTATGAAGTATCTCAGCAAAAGTCCAGAAATTGAGACAAACTTTGTAGTTCGAGAAAATATGGCATTCTTTGAAGCTAATGACCTAGAGCAAAAGCTAAAATTCCGTATGGAATATTTACGTAACATTATTGAGAGCGATTATATTCTCTGCTGTCGTGGTCGAGGAAACTTTTCTATACGACTTTTTGAAACATTATGCTGTGGACGCATTCCTATCTTCGTCGATACTGATTGTGTTTTACCTTATGACTTCAAAATTGACTGGAAAAAGTATTGTGTTTGGATAGATAGTAAAGATTTACCGCAGATTGCACGAAGAGTTCTGGAATTTCACAACAATCTTTCACCTCAAGAATTTGTAGATTTACAGTATGAATGTCGGAGGCTATGGAAAGAATGGTTATCTACCCAAGGATTTTTCACTAATTTTTGGCAGCACTTTCCGGAGAAATATTTCAAAAAATGACTTTAATCTATTGTATTTGTCAGTCAAAATGGCTTATTTTTAAACACAAATAATCAGTTTTTGTTATTATTTATAATAAAAATATATTTTGATATACTTCTAATTTTAGATAGCGAGTAAATATTTATAGAGGTAATCATGAAGCAATTGCCCTACAAATTTCTAGGTGTACAATTAGATCCACTTTCTATTTCAGAACTCAATTCATTAGTTACAGAATCTATACAAAGAAATAAAAAATGGATTATTGCCAATCATAACTTGCATAGCCTTTATCTTTACCATCACGACGCAAAAATGCGAGCTTTCTATGCAAAGGCCAATTACGCCCATATAGATGGTATGCCATTGGTTTTCTTGGGAAAGCTGTTAGGTTTTCCACTCAAGCGAGAGCAAAGAGTCACTTATGCTGACTGGGTGTGGTCTCTAATGGCAGAAGCAGCTAATCAAAGCTGGCGTGTGTTTTATTTAGGATCTAAGCCAGGAGTTGCAGAACGAGGAGCTAAGATTTTACGTGAGAAGTTTCCAGGTTTAGAAATTGCTGTTCACCACGGCTATATAAATAAAGGAAGTCAGCAAAATCTTGAAACCTTGGCTGCAATTAATACTTACCAACCTCATGTGTTGATGGTGGGAATGGGTATGCCACGTCAAGAATACTGGATTTTAGACAACCTAGAGCATATTCATACCAATGCTATCTTGACTAGTGGCGCTTGTATGGATTATGTTGCTGGAGCTATTCCGACTCCACCTCGCTGGATGGGAAAGATGGGTTTGGAATGGTTGTATCGCCTATTTAGTGAGCCGAAAAGGCTTTGGAGACGTTACCTAGTAGAACCTTGGTTCGTAGCTGGACTATTCTTACGGGAGATTCTCAATGCCAAATAGAAGATTAGTAACTAGGCGACAAGCCTTATGGCTAAGTTTAGGTACTCTGACAAGCATAGGAGCGATCGCAACAGCTAAGGCTGGATACGAAAGTCACCAGATCCAATCGCTCGATAACTCAAAAAGAAACTTTAAACTAACTACCTATACGCCTTTAAAAAAGCGTGCGTCGGCTAAGGGAATCATTTATGGAGCAGCAACAAGACGGGATCTTTTGGAATCAAATCCAAAATTAGCAAGTAGTTTTGTTCAACAGTGTGGAATTTTAGTCCCAGAATGGGAACTCAAGTGGAATTTTTTACGCCCTACTCCTAATAGATTTGACTTTACTGCTGGTGATTGGTTAGCTAAATTTGCCCGCACTCATGGGATACTTTTCCGAGGACACACTTTAGTCTGGCATGAAGCTTTACCTGAATGGTTTGAGGAAGTTGTTAACCGCCAGAATGCAGAAAAATTTTTGGTAGAACACATTACAACGGTTACAAAACATTATGCCGGACAAATCCATTCTTGGGATGTGGTCAATGAAGCAACAAAAATAGATCACAAACGCTCTGACGGCTTACGAAACTCACCTTGGCTAGAGTTTCTTGGACCAAATTACATAGAGCTTGCTTTTAGGATTGCTGCTGAACAAGATCCAAAAGCCATGCTTGTCTATAACGATACCGAATTAGAATATGACATCCCCAAACATGAAGCAAAAAGAGGTGCAATTTTGAAACTGCTAGAGCGTTTAAAGTCCAGAGGAACGCCAATTCATGGTTTTGGTATTCAATCACATCTATATGGTCACGAAACTCGTTTCAATCCTAAAAAATTACGGAAATTTTTAGCTGATGTTGCAAGTCTTGATCTGAAAATTTTGGTTACTGAACTAGATGTGAGAGATCAAAATTTACCCAAAGATTTAAAAACTCGCGATCGCATTGTGGCTGCTGCTTATGAAGACTATCTTTCAGCGGTTCTAGATGAAAAAGCTGTGATTGCAGTATTAAATTGGGGATTGAGTGATAGCCACACTTGGCTTGCACAATATGCTCCCCGCAAGGATGATGCGCCAGTACGTCCTTTGCCCTTTGACTCAAACCTCAAACCCAAGTTGGCATGGAATGCGATCGCAAGGGCTTTCGATCAAGCATCAAAACGCTAAATAAAATCAAATTTTCAAAAATTTAAAGTTAGGTTCGACATAACAAGTCAATGAGTGAGTCTATTCCTAGTTTCATTTTTTAAGTCAAAAATCCTAAATTTTATATTCAGAGTGGTCTAATCAATTATGAGGAGGAAAAGCAGCTATGACTACTAAATCTTTCGTGCCAGTAGTTAGCTTCAAACCAGACTTACGCTCCGCAAAAGCTACGAGGATACAGAGAGGACTAGCTATCAGACTTTGGCGAGTCGTAACACTAATTTCTCTTGACATTACCGCCCTAATCTCAGCATGGAGCTTAGCCATAATTTATGGAACACCATTAAATTCTCCTTGGACACAAAAACCTTCTTTTATAATACTAACTCTGGTTTTGGTAATAGGCATGATTGCCACCAAAGGTCTATACAAAGCAGGTATTCAACGTCGCAACTATCCTGGATTAGTCAAAGCCATAACTCTGTCACAGGTATTACTTTTATTTATCGCTTTTCTCTACGAACCAAATCACTATGTCTCCCGTTCAACTTTTTTGATTTTCTGGTTGTCATCTCTGCTGTTTATCTGTATTGACCGCTATTTATTTGATGTTACTACTAAATTATTGCGTCAAAAAGGAGCGATTCGTCATCCCATATTTTTAATTACAGAAAAAGAAGACAAAGAAAATCACATCAGAATTATAGAAAAAGAAAATTGCTACACAATCCAAGGTATTGCTGACTCTAGCTGCTTGGATTTATGTAATCGAGAGTCAACTTTTGAATATCTGCGTCAGCAGGGAATAGTAGAGGCTTTTGTTTCTTGGAGTGCGATAAAAAATCGTTTATATGTTTGCTGGAATTTCCATACAGCTGGTATTACCTTGCGAATCCTACCAACCGACAGCGAAGTGCGTCATCCTAAATCTATTTTTTGGATGATTGGTGAAGTTCCCTGTATGACAATTCCAGCACCCATTATTACGGGTAGTGATTTTTGGGTAAAACGGTGTTTTGACCTTTGTTGTTCTGTAATTTTGCTGTTGCTACTCTTTCCCATTTACGTGTTAATTGCCATATTAATTAAATTAGATTCTCCTGGACCAGTCTTCTTTAGACAAGAGCGCATTGGCTTACATAGCCGGAAGTTTAAAATTTGGAAATTCCGGACAATGGTTACTAATGCAGAAAAGTTACAAGCAACTTTAGAAGCCAAGAATGAAATTAAAGATGGTGTACTTTTCAAAATGAAGGATGATCCCCGCATCACCCGAGTTGGTAAATTCTTGCGTCGTTACAGTCTGGACGAATTACCACAACTATTTAATGTTTTTCTGGGAGAAATGAGCCTTGTCGGTCCTCGACCCCTTCCTATGAGAGATGTCGAAAAGTTTAAAACAAAGCACTTTATCCGACAAGAAGTTCTTCCTGGTATCACTGGATTATGGCAAGTCTCTGGGCGTTCTGATATCGACAACTTTGAAGATGCTGTCAAACTAGATCTCGCTTACATTGAAAATTGGTCAGTCTGGCTAGATTTAAAGATCTTACTTCAAACGGTGAATGTAGTTCTGCACAAGACTGGTGCTTACTAAATAACTTTAAATCAAAAGATTTGTTGTTTCCTCAGATGAAGTTTGAGAAATATTAAAAATTTTGGTTTATCCCCCTAAGCTTTTTTGAAGGAAAGTTAGGGGAATATCTAATTGCTTTGTATATCGACAAGTACTTTTCAAACCTCATCTAAACCCGTGTTTGCAAGTTTTAAAGCTGGGTATGTGAGGAGGGATACAGAGCAAAAAAAGAGGGGAGGGGGAATCTCTTTTTGCTGCTGCTGCTTCCAACAATGGATGAGGGAAACTTTCTCTCCTCACAGCGCGACACAGGTAGCACGGTTATAGGGATAAACAGATACTAAATCAGTACATCCGTGTTAAAAATACCTCTTGTGACACTACTTAGAGCGAACACTAACATTGAACACTACTAGAACTGTTGTTCTTCTTCGTAGAAGAAAAACTCTGCTAAAAGTGTCAAGCCAATAATCCAAAGAAAGCACAAAATGGAAAAGCCAATAATTACTGTCATTTTTATCACCTTAACCTTTTGTTAATTTGCTTTTAAAATCTTGATAAGAATGGATTAATTTTCTGACAATAAAAAATTTAAACACGTAAGATTGTAAATTTACGATTGCTAGTGATGGGTAAGAGAAAATCAACCTGAATAATTCATTCTGTTTTCGCAACAATTCATTTACTCCCGCACATCCACCTGTAACTGCAATCCGTCATTACCGTTAGTATTAGACTGGGCAGGTTGTAAGATTAGCTCTGAACCACTTGTCTGCGATCGCGGTTTGAGAATTCTCTGTAACTGCACGGGATTGTTGATTTGTTGAACAGCCTGCCCAGTATTCGTATTGTTGTTAATTTGACCAGCTAAATTTTGTTGTTGGTCAAAAAATATTGCAAAGTCATTCTCAGCTGTTCGATCAGTGATTCCAGTCAGCGAATCACCAGATAAGGTATACCCCTGTTGATGAGAACTCGATGATTGAGCTTGAACCTTGGTAGACAAGCCAGCCACAGCTACCGCAATTACCAAAACAGCAAGAATTCTTTTATTCATTATGTTTATCCAAACTCTACATATATATTTGTATTAGATAGTGCCTGTGTGATGATTTTTAGCTCAATTCTAATATGACATCAATATAAAACTGTATTTCTACATACTTATTTTATTAAGTATTGATTGTTTTTAAAAAAATTTAATATCACACAATCTAGTCCGCAAGTGGTAAAAATTAAAACTTAAAAATAAAGTATGAATGAGTCAAATTAATAAAAATTAAAAAGAAAAAATAAGAAGTCCTGTCAATCAAAACTTCAAATAGAATACTTTTCTCGATTCATACGCGTTTTTTATTTACTCAATTGTATCTAGATTAATTGGGTTCTTCAGACATACCGCTAGTGGACTCCATTTTTAGCTATTTACAGGAATATAGACAAATAATGCGCTAACCTTAGAAAGTAGATAAAGCTTTTCAAGCCTGCCCCTTGAAATTTGTCGAGGAGAAATCAATGAGGTCGTAGGCAAGCTCGAGTGCAGGTATTTGCCATGTATGAACTGATTCAAACTGTTTTAAGTAGTGACGAAAAAACGATTCTGCGTCAATTAATCTCCAAGTTAAGCGCCTCGGGTAAACGTTATTTCCTGAGAAATGAAATTCTGCACGCTTTTGCTGACTACTGTCACCAATTCCAAAAGCCTGCCTACTTTTTTCATTCTTCTTCCTTAGGAACACTTATTCACTATACTCATGAAATAATCTTGGAAGGAGATGATATTTGGTTGCTGGTGCGACCCAGGATAGGTAGTCAAGAAGTTTGGCGTTTGTTATCAGCAGACACGAGTAACTTTGAACTGCAAACAGCACAAGCACTGCTTGATGTGTGTGATCGCTTTGTCAATCGCTACCAATCTCCAATTCTCGAAATCAACTTTCATGCTTTTGATAGAGGTATTCCATCAATAGATGACCCCAGAAACATTGGTCAAGGTCTAGCCTTCCTCAATCGTTATCTGTGCAGTCAAGTGTTAAGTGATCGCGAGTATTGGTTAGATGTATTATACGATACATTACACCGATTAGAATATGATCATAAACAGTTACTGATTGGCGATCGCATCAAATCAGGCATACAACTATACAAAGAAATTAAACAAGCCATCAAAATCATCGGTGAAAGACCACCGGAAGAACCCTACGAAAAGTTTCACGAACAACTACAAGCCCTTGGCTTAGAACCAGGTTGGGGTAACACCGCCTCCCGAGTGCGTGAAACTCTGGAACTATTTGATCGGCTGATTGAGACTCCAGAACCAGCAATCCTTGAAGCCTTTGTAGCTCGTATTCCCGCAGTTTTTCGCGTTGTTCTCGTTTCCATCCACGGCTGGATCGGTCAAGATGATTCTGTAGGTAGACCGGAAACTCTGGGTCAAGTCGTCTACGTCCTGGAACAAGCCCGGAGTTTAGAACATCAAATTCGTGAAGAAATTAAATTAGCAGGACTCGATTCACTAGATATTCAACCGCAAGTAATTATTCTCACTCGTCTCATCCCCAACTGTGAAGGAACCCAGTGTAACCTCCGCTTGGAAAAAGTAGAGGGAACCGAAAACGCCTGGATATTGCGTGTTCCTTTCCGAGAATTTAATCCCAAAGTCACGCAAAACTGGATTTCTAAATATGAGATTTGGCCATATCTAGAAACATTTGCTGTTGATGCTGAAAAAGAACTCCTAGCTCAATTAGGGGACCGTCCTGATTTAATAATTGGTAACTACAGTGATGGTAATTTAGTTGCCTTTTTGCTGGCACGTAGCTTAAAGGTAACGCAATGCAATATCGCCCATTCCTTAGAAAAACCCAAACATTTATTTAGTAACCTCTACTGGCAAGAACTAGAACAACAGTATCACTTTTCAGCTCAATTTACTGCTGATCTGATCAGCATGAATGCGGCAGACTTTATTATTACCTCGTCTTATCAAGAAATTGTTGGCACACCAGACACTCTTGGGCAATACGAATCGTATAAAACATTTTCCATGCCTCAGCTATATCACGTAGTTGATGGCATTAATTTATTTAGTTCCAAGTTCAATTTGGTGCCACCGGGAGTAGATGAAAATATCTTTTTCCCCTACAACCAAATAGAAAAACGTGATGAAAGTCTACGTAAAAAGGTTAACGAGCTACTTTTTAGTAGTTCAGATCCACAAGTATTTGGTCATTTAGATGACCCTAACAAACGGCCAATCTGTGCGATCGCTCATATCACCCCAGTGAAGAATCTTTCTGGTTTGGTAGAATGCTTTGGTAAAAGTCAGGCTTTGCAGAAGCAATGTAACTTGATTATTGTTACCAATAAATTGCATTTATCTGAAGCTACTAATTCAGAAGAAGCAACAGAACTGGAAAGAATCCACAACTTAATTAATCAGTACAATCTCCAGAGCCAAATTCGCTGGGTGGGAATGCGCCTTCCTAAACCTGAACTTGGGGAAATTTACCGAGTAATAGCAGAGCGTCAGGGTATTTTTGTCCATTTTGCCCGCTTTGAAGCCTTTGGCAGACCGATCCTGGAAGCAATGAGTTCTGGTTTACCCACCTTTGCTACTGAATTTGGTGGTGCAGCAGAATTAATTGATGATGGAGAGTGTAAATTTCATATCAACCCCACAGACTTAGAAGGTACAGCTCAAAAAATTCTGCAATTTCTTGACCAGTGCAATACTCACCCCGAACACTGGCACGAAATTTCAGAACGGGTCATCCAGCGAGTCCGTAACAAATATAATTGGCAAATGCATACCAAACAATTGTTATTACTCGCTAAAATTTATAGATTCTGGGACTTTTTGAATAAAGAAAACCGTGAAGCATTACTACGCTACGTGGATACTTTATATCATCTGGTCTTTAAACCCAGAGCCGAAAAAATCCTGGAAGAACATATGCAACGATAAATAGTTATTTGTTGCTGGTTGTTAGTTGTTTGCAACCAAAAACTAACAACTACCAACTACCAACAGTTTTTGTTCTGCCCACCCCTCAGTCTCCTAAGTAACAGCAGCGACGATGGATACAACAGGACGTTACCAGCACCTCACCTATACAGATTGGACTGTCAGGGAAACCCAGCTTGAACCCGAACAGTTTCGCTACCGAGAAACAGTTTTTACCATCGGTAATGGTTATTTGGGAACACGGGGTAGCTTTGAAGAAGGCTATTCTTATGCCTTACCAGCTACCTTTATCCACGGTGTTTACGATGAAGTTCCGATTGTCTATACCGAACTAGCCAACTGTCCTGACTGGTTGCCATTTACAATCACCATTGATGGCGATCGCTTCCGTCTGGAAAAAGGCGAGATATTAAGTTATGAACGAATCTTAGACTTGCGTCGGGGAATTCTCAACCGTAGCGTACGTTGGCGCAGTCCCAATGGCAAGACAATAGACATCCATTTTGAAAGATTTGCCAGCCTCGCAGATGAACACGTTCTTGTCTTGCGTTGTCAACTCACCCCAGTTGATTTTGCAGGTGCGATCGAGGTACAAGCTAGTATTAACGGCTACCCAGAAAATCAGGGTTTTAACCACTGGGAATGGTTAGATCAAGGAAAGACAGAAGCAGGAATATGGTTAAACCTGCGCACCCGTTCTTCCCGTATCCAGCTAGGGATCGCTACTGGAATCAAAATCCTTGGGGTAGATGCTTCGCTGCAAGTCACAAGTCCACCTGGTTATCCTACACTCAGTGCATCCTTCCTCGCGTCCCCTGGACAAACTGTGACAGTAGATAAATTTGTGACAGTTTTTACCTCTCAACACCGGGAAAACCCAGTCACAGCTGCTTGTGAAAAACTCGCTCAATTGCCTGAATACTCATTCTTATTAACAGCCCATACCCAAGCTTGGGAAGAAGCTTGGCAAAAAAGTGACATAGTGATTGAGGGAGATATTACAGCCCAGTTAGCTGTACGTTACAACCTCTTTCAGTTACTGATCGCTGCCCCACGCAATAATGATAAAGTCAGTATCCCAGCTAAAACACTTTCGGGGTTTGGTTATCGCGGTCATATTTTCTGGGACACAGAAATTTTTATACTTCCTTTCTTTATCTACACCCAACCAGAACTAGCACGTAATTTATTAACTTATCGCTATCACACCTTGCCGGGAGCGCGGCGGAAGGCAGTACATTACGGGTATAAAGGAGCAATGTATGCTTGGGAAAGTGCTGATAGTGGTGATGAAGTAACACCTCGATGGTTACCCCCTAACGATCCTTACGGAGAGGATATTCGGATTTGGTGTCGCGATCGCGAAATTCATATTAGCGCCGATGTGGCTTATGCCATATGGTACTACTGGCAGGCTACCAACGACGACGAGTGGATGCGAGACTACGGCGCTGAGATCATTCTCGATACAGCAGTATTCTGGGGTAGTCGGGTAGAGTACAACACCAAACACGAACGGTACGAAATTCGGGATGTGATTGGTGCTGACGAATATCATGAATTCGTCCACAACAACGCCTTTACCAACCGACTAGTGCAATGGCATCTAGAAAAAGCACTTTATATATATGACTGGCTAGACAAAAATTTCCCCGGCAAAGCCACAGAACTAAAAGATAAACTGCAACTAAGTGCCGGCAGGCGATCGCGTTGGAGTGATATTATTACCAACATCTGGATTCCCTACGACGAGTCAAATGGGCTAATTGAGCAATTTGAGGGATTTTTCCAGTTGCAAGATATTAATCTAGAAGACTACGAACCACGCACCAAATCCATCCAAGCGATCTTAGGTATCGAGGAAGGCAACAAACGGCAGGTACTCAAGCAACCCGATGTGTTAATGTTGTTGTACCTGATGCGACAATCACAGGAATCTCCCTACAACCCCCACACTTTGCAAGCCAACTGGGATTATTACGCACCCCGTACTGATATCAGTTATGGTTCCTCCCTCGGCCCGGCAATTCATGCCATCCTGGCCTCAGACTTGGGCAAAACAGCAGAAGCCTACGAAAGATTTATGCAAGCAGCATTAGTCGATTTAGAAGATGTCCGAGGTAATGCCCATGAAGGTATTCATGGGGCTAGTGCTGGTGGCATTTGGCAAGCAGTAGTTTTAGGTTTTGGTGGTATTCAAATGGGAAACAGTGAACCCATAGCCCATCCCCACCTACCTCCTGGATGGACACGCCTGAAGTTCAAGTTAATGTGGCGTGGTAAATGGCATGAGTTTGACTTGCGAACTGGGGACAAGGAGATAAGGGGACAAGGAAAATGGATAACAACCAACAAACAACCACCAACAACCATGTCACCAGATATCCGAGGTTTTATCTTTGATCTAGATGGCGTATTAACAGATACAGCTGAATATCATTATCTTGCTTGGCAAAAACTGGCAGATGAAGAAGGATTACCCTTCAGCCGTGACGCTAACGAAGCTTTACGTGGTGTATCTCGTCGGGAGTCACTTCTGTATATAGTCGGAGATAGAAAGTACTCAGAAGCACAATTGCAAGAGATGATGGATCGGAAGAATCGTTATTATGTAGAATCTATCCAGAACATCTCACCACAAGATTTGTTACCTGGTGTAGTCACTTTACTTGATGAATTAAAACAAGCAGGAATTAAAATTGCCCTCGGCTCAGCCAGTAAAAATGCTCGAACTGTGATCGAAAAACTGGGTATTGCCAACCGCATAGATGCGATCGCTGATGGTTATAGTGTACAACGCCCCAAACCAGCCCCTGACCTATTTTTGTATGCTGCCAAACAATTAGGACTTGAACCAGCCCAGTCTGTAGTTGTGGAAGACGCAGAAGCAGGCATTGAGGCAGCTTTAGCTGGTGGGATGTGGGCAATCGGACTCGGTCCCGCTTCACGAGTTGGTGCTGCTCACATTGTCCTACCCAGTTTAGCAGGCGTGCATTGGAGTGATTTACACGCCAAGTTGAATGAGTTGGTGATCGGAAATCGGGGATAGGGGAAGGTGGGGTTCCCTCTGGGGATAAGGGACAACGGGGATCAGGGACAAGGGGGACGACTAGGAGGACTAGGAAGCATTTCTCCCGTGTCTCACACTCCCCCACACTCCCGCTACCCAATTATGCCCTAACGCCTTAATATAAAAGAGAGTGTGTGTCTGTAGCAGTAGTAACTGTTTGGTTGGGGCAAAAATTATGAGTCAAGTAGCAGGGGCTAAAGCAGATATTCCACTGCTGATTACAGAAGACAGCAGATATTGGTATCGACAGGGTAAACGATTTGATGATCAAGAGTGTTATGCAGAAGCAGTTGCATGTTATGACAGAGCTTTAATCAATAGCCCGAATGCATACTGGATCTGGTATAACAAAGGTTGTGCTTTACGAGAATTAGGTGAGTATGAAACCGCAGTAGCTAGTTTTAAAGAGGCATCCGCACTACGCCCAAATGATTACTGGGCTTATTACAATCAAGCTTGCATATTAATAGAAGATTTAGATCAATTTGAAGATGCGATCGCAACTCTCAATCAAGCTTTAGCAATTCGCCCAAATGACTACTGGGCTTATTTTCGGCGTGGAGATGCCAAAAGGCACTTAAAACGCTATGAAGACGCAATTTCTGACTATGATCAGGCTCTATCAATCCGTCCAAATGATTACTGGGCGTGGTTACGTCGTGGAGATGCTTGTAGGCATTTAAAACGCTACGAAAATGCCATTAACAGTTATGAACAAGCCCAAGCCATTCATCCACAAGATTTTTGGTCTTATTACAAGTTAGCAGATACTTTCAGATACACAGAAGACTTTGCGGCAGCCTTGAAGAACTATCAAAAAGCCATCGAAATCAAACCCAATGATGAGTATGCCTGGTATAATTGCGCCTGTTGTGCAGCCAGAATTGGGGATATTTCCCTGGCGATGGAATACCTAGAGTCAACCCTACTCATCAATCCAAATTTTCAGGAATCATTAAAGAATGATCCTGATTTAGTCGTAATTCGCGATCGCGGACTACTAGGAGATTTGTTACGCGAAATTAATTGTTTAAATTAACGTGAGATAGAGTAGGTTGAAAGGCTTATTCATTCAGTATACTTTAAGTAGACTTCGGCTATAAGAGCGCAATTTACTTGCGGGCAAGTTGATTGTTTAGTCTAATAATATACTTATCCAACCACGTTAAATTACGAACGCTCTCTAACATTCAAAAGTAGCCCTAAGACTATTTTCCTCTTTGTGTCTTAGTGTCTTGGTGTTTCAAAAATTAATTTTTCACCACAAAGACACAAAGACACTAAGAAAAAATTTTCAACACTTATACCTTGATCGGGGTAGAGTAAAGAGATGACTTCCCTGTTGAGAAGATACTATCTTAAAGGAAGTGATTAATAAATTATTGCCATGACCCAGGCTAAAAACGTTCTTGGAGAACCTTTAGAAGTTTGTTGTACCTCACCAATGACAGGCTTTTATCGTGATGGACTATGCAGCACAGGTGCAGGTGATGTGGGCGTCCATGTAGTTTGCGCCCAAGTGACTGAAGAATTCTTGGCATTCACTAAGTCCAGAGGAAATGATTTAAGTACACCCGTTCCTGCGTTTGATTTTCCGGGTTTAAAACCAGGCGATCGCTGGTGTTTGTGTGCTTCTCGCTGGAAAGAAGCCCTAGACGCTGGAGTTGCACCACCCGTAGTTTTGTCAGCAACCCATGCGTCAGCTTTAGAATATGTTTCTTTGAGTGAATTGAAGCAACACGCGCTTTGAGGAAGATGGGAAGATGGGGCGATGGGGAGAGTGTGTAGACGCACTCATAGGCTTCCCGTAAGGGTGGAGTATGGGAATAACCATTAACCACTAACAACTAACAACCAACAATCAACAACCAACTAACTTGTTTCCTGAATTTGCAGGCGAATAGTACGTTCCCCTGCACCACCAAGTTTTAATTCCATCACTTCACTACCAAGGGGTTCTAAGCAATCCAAGAGTGATCGCAACTCTGGTGTACTTGCACCAGTATCTACGTATAATCTGTCTGCTAAATTACCGATGCGTTTCCAAGTCATGTACAATTTACCGATGGTTTGTTCTAACTGGGACGCTTGATTTACTAAGTCAGCAGCAATGCTTAAACAACCGACTCTTTGTGCTTCTATGAGTGCGGTTTCGATGTCAACTTCTTGTTCGTTCAACGCTTGGACTTGAGCAGCAGCTTTGAGATATTTTGCCAGACTCCGCGCTTCTGAAGTTACCTGTTTGAGAGTATCGAGGTCGGGATTTTGAGCGATTTCCTTCTGTAAGCTTTTTTGATGCGATTCTGGCAGTTTTTCCATTTCCTTGACCAGAGGTGCAATATAACGGGGAGGAAGAACATTTTCTGCTGCTTTTTGCTTGACTGGTTCGGGTAACAATTCTGACGACATCGCTGTCCATTCATCAGTGAGTTGACGTACTTCTCTTCTGGTGATGCGATCGCCTTTTTGTGCTGCTTCACTCACCATGATTTGCACTTCAGGCGCTGATTTGGCGGTTTCTACAAAGGCGCGTTTACTAAAATTCTTAATCGCACTTGGATCTAGCTTGCCTTCTTCTAAAAGCGTATCAGCACTATTGGCAAGCTGAATCCAAGCATAAGCCTGGCTTTTACTGATTTCCCGCTCTTTGAGCCATTTGAGAAATCCCGCACCCCTTCCGTCTCCCCCCTTTTTCTCGCGATCTCGAACTGCTCTTAAAATTCGCCCCCGCCAAATTTCTGTTTGCAAATCAAAGCGATCGCACACTTGCCAAGCTATATCTACCTGCTGTTGAAATTCCTGCTCCGGAATTGCTTCATCCTCTGGATCAGGTATCTCAAAATCCAAATCTGCCGGCTGTTGTAAGGCTGCGGCTAAGTCATCAAAATTATCGGTTGCTTGCACGGTTGGGAACGTAATAGTGTATGCGATCGGTTTATTATTACACAATCTGCGAACACTAAGTGTTGCTTGTTATGGCTGTACATCACACCGCATATTTTTTTGATTACAGGAGGTGCGATCGCTAGTTCGCATTAATTGTTTTAGGGGTTGTTTGTAGCGATCGCATTTCTTGCATAGAGATTTTCTACTGACAGTTACGAAAATTCCAACTTTTCAGCCCTTCAGGTGTCCAATATTCTAAAGTACTATTTACAGAGAGACACAGAGAATTTCTGTGTCTCCCCTTGTTTGCTCTACCAGGTCTTCCTAGTAAAGCTCTGGGTTATGATGCTGCTACTTTCATTTCTGCTTTTACATTCGCATACGCCCAATCTAACCACGGTAGCAAAGCTTCAATATCTGTGGTTTCGACTGTTGCACCACCCCAGATTCTGATTCCAGGAGGTGCAGATCGATAGGCAGCGATATCATAAGCTACTTCTTGTTTTTCCAGGATTTTAGCTATTTTTTTTGCACATTGTCCTTGTGCTTCTGGACTTAAGTCTGTAAACCAAGGATCAACAATCTTGAGACAAATTGATGTACAAGAGCGAGTTTCCGGCTTTTGGGCTAAAAATTCTGCCCAGCTACTTTGCTCTACCCATTTGGCAATGGCTGCGAGGTTAGCTTGGCTGCGGCTAATCAAACCAGGAAGTCCGCCAATGCTTTCTGCCCATTTCAGCCCATCTAGTGCATCTTCTACACATAACATTGATGGTGTGTTGATGGTATCTCCCTGAAAGACACCTTCAATTAATTTGCCTTTTTGCGCCAAGCGAAATAACTTTGGTAAGGGACGGGGTGGCTTGTAGGTTTCCAAACGTTCCACAGCGCGGGGTGAAAGGACGATGACGCCATGCTGCGCTTCTCCACCCAAGACTTTTTGCCAAGAATAAGTGACTACATCTAACTTATCCCAAGGTATATCCATCGCGAAAACTGCTGATGTAGCATCGCAGATGGTTAACCCAGTGCGATCGCTAGCAATCCAATCGCCATTTGGGACACGAACACCGGAAGTTGTTCCATTCCACAAAAATACTACGTCGTGGCTAAAATCCACTTGCTCTAAATCCGGTAAACTTCCGTAAGGTGCTTTCAGAATGCGAGTATCGGGTAACTGGAGTTCATCCACCACATCTTTTACCCATTCCTGACCAAAGCTCTCCCATGCCAAAATATCTAGGGGCAGTTTTCCCAGCATTGACCACAGAGCCATTTCCACTGCACCTGTATCGGAAGCAGGGACGATACCCAGACGATAATCTGCGGGTACACCCAAAATTTTCTTAGATAGCTCTATGACTTCTTTGAGCTTTGCTTTCCCACCCTCAGAACGGTGAGAGCGCCCTACATAAGCATCTTGTAGAGCAGAAACAGACCAGCCAGGACGTTTGGCACACGGGCCAGAGGAAAAATGCGGACGGCGAGGCTTGGTGGTTGGAGGAGTAAGAGGTGCTGACATTGGTTGAAGTTGCAAAATCACAAATGGGGGACAATAAACCCGGTTCCTATAAGGAAACCGGGTCTCTACATATTCAATAAAAAATCAGAAACTAATGGAACGATCATGCCAGATTAAATACACGTTTGTTTAGAAGAATATAGGCAAAAGTATGCGGTGTTCGCATAATTAGTATTTTTATTGAGCAAAGCTCAATTAGCAAACTAGTCAAATTCAAGCTAGCTTAAAAGAAAGTCAGTAAAATTTACAAAATAACTAGAAATTTTATCTTGACAAAGTTGTGTCTTTATTTATAGAGACAATCAGATAACTCTATTAAATCATGAACCAGGTTGATTACCTCCGGATTAGTTTAATTGATCGCTGTAATTTCCGCTGTCAATACTGTATGCCAGAGGGGACAGAACTAGACTATATCCTCAAGCAAGATTTATTGACTGATGAGGAATTGCTCACCCTCATTCAAAAAGTTTTTATACCTGTAGGATTTACCCGGTTTCGTTTAACAGGGGGAGAACCTTTGTTACGTCCGCGTGTGGTGGAATTGGTGAGGGCGATCGCTTCTTTTCGGGAAACACAAGACCTCTCGATGACAACCAACGGCTTTTTACTCGCCCCGATGGCGCAAAGTCTCTACCATGCTGGATTACGGCGGATTAATATTAGCTTGGATTCTCTCGATCCTGAGGTTTTTGACCAAATTATTGGCAATCGTGGTCGTTCTCGTTGGCAAGATGTGTGGAATGGAATTCAAGCGGCTTATAGTGTCGGATTTGACCCGTTGAAAATAAATGTTGTGGTTATCCCTGATGTTAACGACCAGGAAATTTTGGATCTAGCAGCATTGACCATTGACAAACAATGGCATGTCCGCTTTATCGAGTTTATGCCAATTGGTAATCTGTCATTATTTGGCGATCGCGGTTGGATATCTTCTGCCGAACTCAGGCAACGCATCCACGCACGCTGGGGATTGACAGAATCACAAGTTCGTGGTAGCGGTCCAGCCGATATATTTCAAATTCCGGGAGCAAAGGGGACGTTGGGTTTTATCAGTCAGATGTCCGAGTGTTTTTGCGATCGTTGTAATCGGATGCGTCTTTCTGCTGATGGTTGGTTACGTCCGTGTTTATTAAATGAAACTGGGCAAATAGATTTAAAAACAGCTTTACGAACTGGAGTTAGTACCACTGAACTTCGGCAAAAGGTGAGAGAGTTACTAGCCATTAAGCCAGAAATCAACTTTAAGTCACGTGATTCAGGCACAACAGGCGCCTATACTCGTACCATGTCGCAAATAGGTGGATAGTCGTTGATATATTCAAGATATATTCAAATTCTAATCTCTTCAAGATTGCCAATTTTTTAGAAAAGTCGGGGATCTGGGGGACTCAAACTTGTTTTTATCTACTCTAGAAACTAGACAAAATTTACAGGAGATCATGCGGTGAGTAGTTTGGGCAAAAAAAGATTAGATGTAGCGATTGCGATCGCTGCTTGCGCCATTGGTGGTGGTGGTATTTCAGCTGCGCCGACTCCTGGCGTAGAAGTTCCGAAGCAGGTTGTCTTAACGACCTCTGATATTGCCATGTACACTTCGATCTGGAAAATCTATTTTCAGGAAGAATTATCCAACAAACAATTAATAGACATGTTGGCAGAGTTAGGTTTAGTAACAGTAGCAGCAGTAGGAACAGCTTATATTGTTTCCAAAGCAACCACAGCAATATTGTGTGAAATTACAGACTGGTTTGGGCCAGCCGGTTGGGGTATTGCAGCAGCGATCGCAGGTTCTTTAACAGGTTTATTTGGCGCTACTTGGGCAGTATATTGCGATTATATTTATCGTCAAAAAGAGCAACAACCTGCTTAAGTTTGTCAATGGTCAATAGTCAATCGTTAATAGTTACTACTATGGATTATGGACTATGGACTATTGACTCTGGACTATGAACTTTTAAAACACACCAACCTTATCTATTTTTTCCCAAGGTAGTTCCAAATCATTTCTACCTACATGACCATAAACAGCTAATTTTCTGTAAAAACCACCTTTATGCATCGAAGGTAAAAATCTCAAATTAAATTCTTTAACAATTCCTGCTAAACGAAAATCAAAATGTTTTTCTAGCAGTTGTGTAATTTCTTCATCTGGAATTTTGCCTGTGCCAAAAGTTTCTACCTGAATGCTAACTGGTCGAGAAATCCCGATTGAATAACTTAACTGCACCTCACATTCATCAGCAAGACCTGCTGCTACAACATTTTTAGCTGCATAACGGGCAGCATAAGCCCCGACTCTATCTATTCTAATTGGATCTTTGCCGCTCAGAGCAGAACCACTATGCTGTGCATATTCTCCATAAGTATCTATGGCATTTTTTCTGCCTGTTAACCCAGAATGAGCAGCAGGGCCACCTCTAATAAATTGCCCATCAGGATTGATAAATATCCTTGTTTTTTCATCTGGTTTAATTTCTTCAGTTTCAAATACTGGTTTAATTACTGTTTCGTAAATATCCTCACGAAGTTGTTGTAAATCAGGATATTTAGCTTTATTTTGGCTGGCAATAACTGTGAGGCTATGAATTCTATAAGGCCGGCGATTGCGATATTCAACTCCTACCTGAGTTTTACCATCGGGAGTGAGATAAGAGAGTATATTTTCACGTCTGACTTCACTAATTTGCTTTGCCAGTTTATGAGCTAACCAAATTGGTAAAGGCATTAAAACAGAAGTTTGATTGCAGGCAAAACCAAAAACTGTAGCTTGATTTTTCACAGGAATTTGCTCTATCTGTTCATCAGATAATTCCTGTTCACGAAAAGAATAAGTCTGATCTACTGGCAATTCCGAAAGACTAGTCAAAATACTGCAAGTTCTGCCATTAAATTCTGTATGTTCGTAGCCTACCTGATCAATTACTTTTCTGGCAACATTAGTAAAATCTACGTTGGCACTAGGTTCAAATCTACCTGCAATAAACACAATACCCGTAGATACAGCACATTCTGTAATGATCCGCGCATAAGGGTCTTGCTGAAGAAAACGGTCTACGATCGCATCGCTAATTTGATCACAAAGTTTATCAGGATGTCCCTCTGTTACAGATTCTGATGTAAACATGAAGTCTTTTTTCATAGTTCCTGGCGACTAGAAGTCGCAGCTAAAAAAACAAAGTCCGCGCAGGCTGACTAAGAGTATAAAAGCTTATTTAGGCAAGCTGTGTTTGTGCAGGTAAGGCAGCGTGTTGTGATTTTCACCTAAGCTCATATTCTTCGTACTTTCATTTACCAACAAGGGCAACAAAGCACTAGCACCAATTACAAGACCATCCACAATATTAATAGGCGTAAGCTTCAAAAGACTCCGCAATGGTGGAAGAGCAATCGCCAGAAGTTGGATCGCAAAAGAACCGACAATGGCAGCATTTAAATAAGGATTATTGGGGATTTTTTCTGAATTAAATATGCTGTGTTTTTCCGAACGGCAGCTAATTGTATGTAATAGTTGGGCTGATGTCAGACTCATAAAGGCAATGGTGCTGGCTTGGGGACTAATGCCATATTTGCGGATGCCGTATCCATAAGCTGTTAGAGTGCTGAGGGATATGCTTCCAGCCTCAAAAGCGATTCTGCCAAAATCGGAATGCTTAACGATTGGTTCCTCTGGGTTGCGGGGAGGCTGACTCAGAACATCTGGTTCTGGTGCTTCCAAGGCGAGAGAAAGACCAGGGAAAATATCGGTGACTAAATTCAGCCAAAGCAGTTGTATGGCGTTCAGTGGTTCACCAATACCGACGGCGGTGGCGGTTGTCATGACAATGATTTCGCTGATGTTGGTAGCAAGCAGGAAATGCACCGATTTTCTGATGTTGTTGTAAATTGTCCTACCCTGACTAACGGCAACAATCATTGTTTCTAGCCTGTCATCTTCCAGGACGATATCTGCAACTTCACGCGCTACATCTGTTCCGCCTTTGCCCATTGCTACACCGACTTGGGCTGCTTTCAAGGCTGGGGCATCATTAATACCATCGCCTGTCATCGCCACTACTTGTCCGGCGCTTTGTAATGCTTGGACGATTTGCAGTTTATTGCTGGGACTGATGCGGGCAAAGACATCTACTTTATCAGCGAGTGCTGTCAGTGCTTCTGGGGTAAGATTATTGAGGTCGGTAGAATCAAGAATTTCTAGTTGTGATTCTCGGCTTAATTCTAATTCCTTAGCGATCGCATAGGCAGTAGGACTTTGATCCCCGGTAATCATCACCGTATCAATACCAGCCTCGTGGAATTGAGCTATTAACTCTTTGACACCTTTGCGAACTGGATCTGCCATACCCACAAGACCAAGCCATGTCAGGTCTTGCTCCGGATTTTGCCTGTTGTTGTTTTCATCGAGAATTGTATAAGCTATACCCAGCACTCTCAGTGCTTTTCCTGCCATGCGGTCATTTTCTATTTCTATTGCCCGCCTGTCTTGTTCTGTTAAAGTTGTGATTTCTCCGTCTTTGAACCAAAATTTGCAGATCTGGGCAACTTCTCCGGGACTACCTTTCACAGCTACCAAGTTATGGTGATTCTCAGTTGTGTGAACCGTACTCATAATATTCCGGTTCTCTGAACGCAGATTAGTTTGCAGCAACTTATACTTTTGTCTGAGTTGGGTGACATTTACCCCAGCAGCGATCGCCATGTGAATCAAGGCATTTTCTGTTGCTGATCCTTTGATGCTATACTCGCCGTCTTGGTCTTGGTTCACTTCACTTTCATTGCAGAGAACCGATACATGAATCAGTTTTAATAGTTGATCACAAGCATAGGGGTTGATATTCTCGCCGTTGGCAATAAATTCTCCCTCAGACACATTAATTTGTTGGCTGTCTGTATGCACTTCGACGACAGACATGCGGTTCTCTGTAATTGTTCCGGTTTTATCCAAGCAAATCGTTTGCACCGAACCCAAAGCTTCTACAGCGCTGAGACTGCGGACGAGGACATTACGCTGGCGCATATCTTGGATGCCCAAAGCCAAGGTTGTAGTGGCAATGGTGGGTAATCCTTCCGGAACGGCAGCAACCGCTAGGGATATAGATGATTGCAGCATTTGCAGCAAACCGTATCCCCGCAATACCCCAATGCCAAAAACCAGACCACAAATTCCCATACCAATTGCTACTAGTTGGCTACCTACTTGATTGAGTTGTCTGGTTAAGGGAGTTTCGGTTGTAGTTGCTTCGCCTACCAATTGTTGAATCTTGCCCATCTCCGTAAATTTGGCTGTTGCTACTACCACAGCCAAGCCTTGACCACCAGTTACCAGAGTTCCCTTGTAGACCATGTTTGTACGATCTGCCAAAGGAATATCTTCACCTGTTAAGGATGATGTTGATTTAGTTACAGGTATGCTTTCCCCAGTCAAAGCCGACTCATCAACACTGAGATTTTCTGCCTCTAGCAACCGGGCATCTGCTGCTATGTAACCACCAGTTTTCAGAACTAAAATATCGCCAATAACAACATCTTCTATGGGAATTTCGATTTGCTTACCATTTCTAATTACCCAAGTCGAGGTCTCCTGATGACTGCCGAGAGAGTGAATAATTCTTTCTGACTGACTTTCTGTTCTATAACCAATCGCAGCATTCAAACCAACAACACCCAGAATCACTAAGGCATCAATCAGTCCTCCGGTGAAAACAGAAACACCCGCAGCAACCCCCAACAAAGCAACTGGCAAAGACTTGAATTGGTCAATCAAAATACTCAAATCAGAACGAGTTTTTGCTGTTGCTAAAAAATTCGGACCATATTTATTTAAATTTTCAGCAGCAGACTTACTAGATAATCCTGACTGTTTTGAAGTATTAAATGCAGTTAGAACAGCATCTGTTTCCATGAGATGCCAGTTCTTTATTCTTTGTGCTTGGGCATTAACAATTGGCTTTTGTGTTGCTTTTGTTAATTCTTTTTTAGTTTTCGATGAATATTTTTCTAATGATTTATTAGCTAATTTTTGATATTGGGAAATATTTTGCTCAATTAATAATGCTACCTTGTCAGCACTATATTCTTTTTCAAAAATAACCAGAATATTGCTAGTCAATGGATTGGCAGATACGTAATTAATTCCTGACATTTCTGATAGCGATCGCTCAAGATATTTTTTGAGAGATTCTGAGCGGTAAAGTTCTTTAACTTTATATCTAGCTCTGCCTTTGACTTGATTGTGAATAATTTTAACCACAGAAATACTCACTCCTGCTACTTCACAAGTATAAAGAGAACTTTCAACAGCATGATTTTTATAACCAATAAGTTAGCTATTAGCAAAAAAATATTGAAGATTTCTTCTTAATTTTTACTTTGTGATTCATTTGTGGAATTTAACTTGACAAAAGAATCAAAAGCATAGCAAGCCAACGTATACCAAGGTATTTCATCGATTTGCAACCCTTTAACCAACAATTGCCGTAAAGCGATCGCACTTAATCCCAGCAGCTAGAGGAATAATTACGGGTGAAAAAAATTAACCCCGTGATACTCTCCACAACTTCCGTAGATTAATTTGTTCCCAATCAAATGTAGATGCCATCTGAAAACTTACTCTGAAACAAACACCAATCATATAAAAGATTAATCAGGTTTCATACTTAATCCATCAGCCTTTAGGTTTAACTTCAAATTTTAGAAATTATCACACCAAGTAGTTATATCATGTTCACTTGAATACTTATACTGTTGCGTAGGCTGGTAATTGGTAATGGGTAATTGGTAATAGGTAATAAAGATACTGACTAATCATTTTCCCATGCCCAATGCTCAATGCTCAATGCCCAACAACTAAGCATAATATCGTAAGCAATTAGCCGAACTTGATATTAGGCAAAATTAAAGTTATGCGTAAAGGTAAAAGAACCGATAAATAAAGAATGTGTGATGAAATTTTTCAGGTACTGCTCAAAATCAGATTACTCATTAATAACCTTTTGTTAACTTAAAATTTATCTGTGCGTACCCCTTCTACCCCAAAAGATAAAAAAACTTTTCTTCCAAAACATATCTCAACTCTGCGTCCCTCTGCGTGAACCTTTGCGTTCCTTTGCGTTAAAAAATATATTATTCCGATGCTTTACCGAAACACTACTCAATCAGATAACTGTGCCAAACGGCTTCAGTATCTTTACGACTCTGTTCTGGAAGTAGTAACCGCCACGTCTTACCCTCTTTTTGCAGTTGCAGATACACTTCAAACGGTTTGTTTAGTTGTGTTAATTTTCGTTTCGGTAGCTTGAAGGTGAAATCGTAGCTTCCACGAACTTGGTAGGTAATCAGATTTTCAATAGTCAAAGGTTTTTCTTGGGTAATTGACAGGTGGTTAATTTGAAATCCCTGAAAATCAAGATCCAACTGTTGGTTGAGTTGCTGTTGGGTTTTCTCCAACTGAAGTGCGATCGCTTTTTCCACTAACTCATGAGGTGGTGTAAGTACGCTGGTAGTACATGCAGTCAGTACCAATAGCACAATGACAATGATTGTTAGCCGCATTTTTTGCCGTATAACTGCCAAAAACAAAGTTTTAGGGGTAAATCAGGAATTTATACTACTCTTCCTGTAGGATATACCAAACTACAGACTGAATCTGAACTCAAATCCATACGTATTAATTTTCTCTTTCTAATGAATTTAATTGCTATTTCTCCTGGAAAAATTAACACCTATGACAGCAGTTAGCATGATATTAACCGTACACTTAAATATGCATTGATGAGTATAAAATCTTTCTAAAACTTTAGTTCACAATATTAATTTTGCAGATACTAATACTCATCTTTACATGATACGGTAATCACCTAGTTCATTTTTGTAAAGTAACGATAAATTTTTCATGAAAACCATTATGATTGATTAGACAAGTACACTTAATACTACTTACAATACATCAAAACTAAGTAGAACGAAAAAATAAACACCAGCCTATAAAGTAGGTATTGAACTAAAAAAAATGCTTATGCTTTGCCTGGTGACAACCTTCACAAAAAAACATTATGCATTACTCACTGTTTCATCAAAAAAATTAACTGAAAATATGAGTACTTTTGTTAAAAAGCTACGAAATCACGTTTTAAAGAATTTGTATCAAATTTCGTTCTTGCAAAATCAAGCTGAGCAGACTTATGAAGCTGCTGTTAAGCAGCACTCAGTAAATTTACCTGTTCTTTCAGTAGCTGATTTTAGTTTAGTTGAATCTATCAGACGTGAAGGAGTAGTAGTAACTTCACTAGAAGCTTTATCTATTCCACAGACAGGGAAAATGTTTTTGGCTGCACAAAAGTTGATACCAGAAGTAGCAAAGAGTGTGTGTGCAGAAGAACATGAATATGTTGTTCATGCTAATTCTGAACAAATGATGCAGCATCCAGAAATATTTATATGGGGGCTGGAAAAACGTTTACTCGATATAGTTGAGAATTATATTGGTCTACCTGTAGCCTACCATGGAGCATATTTTCGCAGAGATCTTGCTAACTCTGTTGAGCGAAAATCTAGACTGTGGCATATAGACGTAGAAGACAGAAAAATTCTCAAGATAATCGTGTATTTAAATGATGTAGATGAAAATAGTGGTTCTTTTCAATATATTCCACAATCTTTAACTTCGACTGTAGCTCATTCTTTAAGATATAAACATGGTTACATTCAAGAAAAAAGATTGCAAAATGTTTTATCCCCATCTTTTTGGAAATCATGTACTGGTTCGGCTGGTACAGTAGTTTTTGCAGCTACTTCCAAAGTTTTTCACAGGGGGAAAATTCCTATAGATCAAGATAGATTCACAATCTTTTTTGACTATACAAGTAGACAACCTACATATCCATTCTATTGCAAGTCATCCCTGCCTTGGGAAGACTTACTATCACTAGCAGCAAAAGCAAATCTTTCCGAACACCAAAAGCAGTGTGTTTTTTGGCGTCCAAGTCTGTAAAAATTAAGTTTTAGCTATTATCTGCTGCATACGCTCCACCACACAACAGCAGAGATTAGGACTTGGGGCTAGTAAATTAAAAATGTAAAGAAAATAGGTTCTTTTTTGAGGTTTGAACTTAGATTTATCTTTACTAATTAAAGATTTTGAAAATACGCAGGATATAGCACAGTACCACTAATATTTTTCAAAGCAGCAGGTTGCAACTCTAACGCCATAAAAACTTCATCAGGAAGAGATAATGATGATTGTAAGCCAAAGTTCCCTGCTGTTTTGAAACCAAAGCGTTGATAATAACGTGGATCGCCAACAACAATAACAATCGCATGATCTAATTCGCGACATTTTGACAAACCCACTTGCACCAATCTGCTACCAATACCTTGGTGCTGGTGTGATGGTTTTACTGCTAAAGGTGCTAGTGCTAGTGCTGGAATAGTTTGATTGGGTGTTTTAATGATAATCTGACTAAAAAGAATGTGTCCTAATACTTCTTCTTTTTCTACTGCTACTAATGATAGTTCAGGTATAAAATTCTCCGATTTCCGAATAATATCTACAAGTTCAGCTACCTTAGCTTGCTCAAAAGCTTCTGTGATTAATTGGCGAATTGCTAAGATTTCTTTCTTACTTTCTGGAATAATATCAATCATTAACCTTTCAATAATAAATTAGGTGGGCACGAATGTAGAGACGTGCCATGGCATGTCTCTACTAGTTAGGGTTATCATTTGTCATTGGTAAAAAAGTTTTGTCCGTATTTACTTTTTCTAATATAGTTAAGTTTTTTTCCACTCGTCTGACTTTAAATTAACCTCACCCCGTCCTATCGGACACCCCTC